>NZ_CP124613.1:0-668202 GCF_029958905.1 Vibrio sp. YMD68
TAGCGACAACCCCTTCTAAATAGACTCGATAAGTGGTTAACGCTTCCACTTGCATAAAAAGATCAGCGTTCAAATGAGTGTAGGGATACGGAACCACAATATGATCGTTGAGCTGATAAGAAATACTCAGCGCAACGCCCTGTGCCAGACATTTTTTATACAGCACACCTAACAGCCCTTGCTCATCCATTAACTTCTGGATTTCAAAGATACGGTATAAGTGATAATCATTAGAAGCAAACACGACCTTGAGTGCGGTTCCTTGGTGTATTAATCCACTATCGAGCAGTGCTTGAGCACCATGCTGAATATTCTCAACAGTACTAGTGGAATCTTGCTCTAGCAAAATAGACTCGGCAGGAAAATCTAATTCTTGTCCATTCAATAGAAAATAGTCATACATTGCTTGAGATTCAGAGATGGCTTGCCCTTTGGTCACACCACCACAAAATAACAACGCAGTTTGAGTGGGCTTTTCCATCGCCAAATACTGAATCAAGCCATCAACTCGACTTTTTCCTTCTAGCGTCAATTGGCTATCTTGGAGTCTCTTACCTAGCAAAATAATAATTTTATCAATACTCATCACGCATGTCTCAATTCTATCTATTGGCTTAGTAAAAAAAATGTACATTCAAGCTAGATTGCATTACAAACAAGGCGCACAATCATTTACTTAACAACTACACTGTTTTCGTAACCACAGTTTAACAGACCTCAACTTAGGTAGGACGTACTTATGCTATCGATCTTTGAAATTTATAAAATCGGTGTTGGCCCTTCAAGCTCTCACACTAACGGCCCAATGATTGCCGGTTATAACTTTACTCGTCTTATCGCTCAAGATATTTCAAAGGTAGATCGTGTCCAGGTAGACTTGTACGGATCGTTATCGCTGACAGGTCGTGGGCACCATACTGACCGAGCAACTATCTTAGGTTTACTTGGGAACAAGCCCGACACCATTAAAGTGGCCAGTGCGAATGTGTCAATGCAAGCGGCTATCGATGAAGGTCAACTCCTCATCGCCGGTGATCACAACATCACATTCAGTTACGACGAAGATATCTTATTCCACACGACCAATTTACCGCTTCACGAAAACGGCATGACCATCACGGCTTTTGATGCAAACGGAGAGACGCTGGCTTTTGAAACTTACTATTCCATTGGTGGGGGTTTCATCGCAACCGCTTCTGAACTGGAAAACAAAGGCAGCATTGTACCCACAGAAGTCGATCACCCTTTTAGCTCTGCACAAGAAATGTTAGAAACCGCCGAAAAACTGGGGTTAAGCCTTGGCAGTATGATTTTGAAAAATGAACTGAAGTTTTTCGATGCTGACGAGATTGACGCCAAAACAGATCAAATTTGGAAAGTCATGTCTTTGTGTATGCAACGAGGGTTTGAGACCGAAGGAATTTTGGAAGGTGGCTTAAACGTAACACGACGTGCCCCTAACCTATTAAAAAAACTGGAAGCAAACTCATCAATAGAACATGACCCAATGGAAATTTTGGATTGGGTGAACCTTTTTGCCTTTGCGGTGAGCGAAGACAACGCGGCCGGCGGGCAAGTAGTCACTTCACCGACCAATGGTGCCGCTGGCGTTATTCCTGCCGTCCTAATGTATTACCATCGATTTATTAAAGAGATCGACACTAAGCAGCTTAAAGATTTTCTTGCGGTTTCTGGGGCTATTGGAATTTTGTACAAAACGAATGCCTCCATCTCTGGTGCCGAAGTCGGTTGTCAGGGTGAAGTCGGTGTGTCTTCTTCCATGGCTGCGGCTGGGCTTACCGCGTTAAGAGGGGGAAGTAACGAGCAAATGTGTATTGCCGCCGAGATTGCGATGGAACACTCTTTAGGCATGACCTGCGACCCTATCGGTGGGCTTGTTCAAGTGCCGTGTATTGAACGTAATGCAATGGGGGCTATGAAAGCGATCAATGCCTCTCGTATGGCCCTAAAACGAACCAGCAAGTGTTTAATCTCTCTCGACAAAGTGATTGAGACGATGTACGAAACAGGAAAGGACATGAACAGAAAGTACCGAGAAACATCACTAGGCGGTTTGGCAACCATTTATCAAGCGCCGCCTTGTGAATAAGTGATTCCACCCTAATTCTTCAATCTACGTCCACTTCTGTGGGCGTTTTTTCGTATTACAGCCTCTCCATAAACACTCATTAATGAAATCATAGTTTTCATTAGCAGCCCTAATTCTAGAAGCAATCGTTTACTCAATAGATATTGAGGAAATAATGGCATTCACATTAGTAAAACGAATGCGAACATTAGAAAAAGTCGTGACTATCAAACTCATTCTGCGATAATTGTTTCAAAATATTACGCACTACCAATGATAAAATTGGCAGATGTTAACTCTAATACATCAACCAATAATGAGATATTTATGTGGAATAAACTCAATAAATCAATGATGTTCTGCCAAATGATGTTTGGCCTATCGTTCTATGGGGTCATGGTCATCTTGACTCGATTTTTCTTAGAAGATTTGGGCTACAGTGAAGCGGATACCATGATGGTTGTCGGTGCCTTTTCATCCATTGGTCCATTGTTTGCGATCGCTGGCGGATTCATTGCCGACAAATTTTTAGGATCCTATCGATCCCTCACTATTTCCTACGGCACCTTTTCCATCGGATATATTTTGCTGATCCTGGGCGCATCCACCACTAATGTTCCAATGAGTTTAGTGGGTATCGCATTGGCAAGTTACGCTCGCGGATTGATGTCTCCTTCTTACCCAAGTTTATACAAACGCACTTTTTCTAGCGAAGAAGACTTCGAGAATGGTTACCCGGTTAACTATTCTGTAAACAATGTGGGGGCGCTATTGGGGCAATACTTGTTCCCGATGTTCGTGCTGGTTATTGGTTTTCACGGTAGCTTTATGTTATCTGCCGTCATGGCGGGCTTTGCGTTTATCACACTGATTATTTTTAACAAGCAGCTCGTTAGCATCGCCGCCGATATTGACCAAGCACCAGTTACTACGAAAAACTGGGTCGCTTTCTTTGCTCTTTCTGCTGCAATGGTAGGCCTGGTGTTCTTTATGTTCTCGAACATGGATATCGGTCAAAATATCGTTTATGCCATTGGCGCTGCCGCGATTTTATACTTCATCTCATTAATGCTTAAAGCAAATAAGTCTGACGCCTTGAAAATGGGAACAATCCTGATCATGGTGGTCTTAACCACATGCTTCTTTGTTTACTATGGTCAAATGATGACTTCCATGACCATGGTCACCATCAACACCATGCGTGGTGACCTATTCGGCCTAATTCCCATCGCACCAGAGGCCTCAATGGCAATGAACCCTCTCTGGTGTATTGTGGCAGGCCCAGTGATTGCGGTTACGTTCTCATCACTTGAAAAGCGCGGTGTAAGCTTCTCGACGGCCACCAAGATTGGTTTCTCATTTATCTGTACGGCGATCGCATTTGGCATTTTGACCATGGCAGTAATGGGGGTAGGAGAAGATGTGGTTATTCGACCTGAGGTGTTCTTAGTGATCCACTTCTTCCAAGCGTTTGCAGAAGTCATTGTCGGAAGCTTAGTGGTTGCCTTTATCCTTTCTGTCGCACCTAAACACATTGAGAATTTCTCAGTAAGCCTGTTCTCTGTTGCGATTGCACTAAGTGGTATTGTAGGAGCGGTGTTCTCAACCTCTATCGCGTTGGAAAAAGGTCAAGAATTGACACAAGAAATCGTACAAACAGTTTATGGCGATTACTTCCAACTATTGACCGTTCTCGCTGTGGTCATGGTGGGTATTGCATTTATCTCATCGGTTATTATTCGTAAGATGCTTGCAGCAGCCAAAGCAGCGGAACAACCGGAACTGGTAGAAGCAAAGAGCTAAAATCCTGTTTCAATAAACACGCGGTTCCATTAAGAAAAAAGCCCTAATCTACAGACTTAGGGCTTTTTTAATGGATTGTATTTGCTCATCTTGATCCCATTGCCATTCACGCCTTTATCTAACAACGCTGCTATCAATATCTCGAATATCAATACCTCGAATATCAATAACTTTATTTAGTATTAATAACGCGAGTATCAATGAATCATTAGAAAACGCTTTGAATAACCTGAATAACGTTATACAGCGTCTGTTCTCCTGGCGCCGAAAAGGTATAGGCAAAGAGCATAATATTGGCCGAAATTGCACACCAAAAACGGTATCGGTAACTCTCTTCGCTGCTTTGGTAACGTAGCAAAGTCTGAGCAAGAACAGCGCCTGGCCATCCACCTATAAAGCTAAGTGTATGCAGTACTAATTCGGGAATCCGAGTTCTGTTTTCAACTTCTGCGCCTCGATCATACAGGTAGACAAGGTACGTGGCAGAACTCAAAAAAACATAATGCAGTAACACAATAGGAGGATAATAGATCAACCACACCGCCGAGCAAACAACGGTAATGAACCAAACTGTAATGGCGAGTGAAAAACCAAATACGATGGGTCGCTCGATTTCCTTAGCAACAAAAGAGCCATGATCATCCTTCGTCAATGTAAATTCGACCCGTTCGTTTAAGCGTGGTCTTTGGCTGTGGCCAGATAAATCTGAAAGATGAAAAATAATACGAGGAGCTTGTTTATCCACCGAGATAAAACCATAACCTTTGTTATCGTCCCACTCTGAAATGCGACCTATAATTGACATAATGGTACCTTTCAAGTGCCTAATCTTGAACACTTGCCCTTTCCTAAACCAGTGACGTATTCGATACCTTTGCCGATCACTCTTAGGTGATTCTTAATGGGTCATTAAGGATCGAACTACATTTAGCTTAGGTTGCATATACAACAATAGGCAAGGTTGAGATCACTTTTTTATGGTAACCCTATACACCTTCAATGGATGTAACAGTCTGAGGCCATGATTTGATTAAGAAGTAAAAGCTCTAACGCGAAGTACACCGCACTTTACACACAAATAACACTCCCATGAATCTTGTATCGTACCTAAAGGTAATAATGATCAAACCTGGTCCAACAATAATCATAGGTCTTACTTTATGGCTCATTTCGAACTCAATGGTACTTGGCAACTTACCTCCCCACAACGTCCAGATATCAATATTCCGATGACTTTGCCTGGCGACAACGTCTCCGCACTCCTTCATGCCGGAGTGATCCCCAATCCCTACTTCGCTGATAACGAGAAAAAAGCACGTTGGATAGAGGAATGTGAATGGCATATTTCACGTCAATTTGACGTTGTTCAGCAGGTGCTATCAGCAAAACAAGTTTGGATGACATTAATGCGGGTTGACACTTTAGCCACCTTCTATATTAACGGCCAGAAAGTACTGACTTGTGGCAACATGTTTGCCCAGCAACGCGTAGATATTAGGCCTTATTTAAAACAAGGAGAAAATTCAATTCAGGTTGAATTTGCTCGAGTCGATTTAGAGGGGTTAGAACGGGCCAAGAAGTTACCGTTCCCGATCCCTTCCGCTATGGGTAATAACCAAATACCGCATATGAATCTAATTCGGAAAGCACAGTGTCATTCAGGGTGGGACTGGGGGATCTGTTTGATGGTATCTGGTATTTATGACCCTATTCAAATTGAGATCGTCAACAAGCTTTGGTTAAAAAGCTTCTCTACAGATCAACAATGGCAATCAGATGGTAGTGTGCTGGTTGATGTCTGGGTGGAGGTAGAAACCGACCGTCATAGTCATCACGTTATCGTTGAATTCAATGGAGTAACTCAATCGATTCAAACCGAAGGAAGTGGCCATTACCACTGTCAGTTCCACGAACACGAACCACAACTTTGGTGGCCTTCAGGTTACGGCGATGCGCACCTTTACCCAATTAACGTATCGTGCGACGAGCAAAGCCTGTCACGTAAGATTGGTTTGCGCCAGCTACACCTGAATAATCAAACAGACGAACACGGTTCAGCCATGGAATTTGTGATCAATGGCATCCCCATTAACGCCAAAGGCGCAAACTGGATTCCGGTGGATGCAATGCCCGGACTAGAGAGTGAAAACCGTTATCGCCTTCTACTGCAAAGTGCGGTTGACGCCAATATGAACATGATTCGAGTTTGGGGCGGCGGTCAATACGAAAGTGAAGCCTTCTACAACTTATGTGATGAACTGGGCCTTTTGGTATGGCAAGACATGATGTTCGCATGTTCCCTATATCCATCCGATGATGCGTTTTTGAAAGACGTGGAACAAGAGCTAAAATTCCAAATACCACGCTTGAAAGAACACCCATCCATTGCACTGTGGTGCGGTGATAATGAAGTGATTGGTGCAATAGGATGGTATGACGAATCTAAAAACAATAAGGTTAAATACACCGTAAACTACGATCGCCTCAATCGAATGATAGAACAGGTAATCGCTCAACAAGATGACTCTCGACGTTTTTGGCCAAGCTCCCCATGCAATGGTGAATTGGATTTTGGTGATGCATGGCATGATGACAGCAAAGGCGACATGCACTTCTGGGACGTTTGGCATTCCGGTAAATCATTCAGCGCATATTTAGATGTTAACCCAAGATTCTGCTCGGAGTTTGGTTTTCAATCTTGGCCGTCGTTTGCCGAGGCAAAACAATTTGTTCCTCAGCAAGATTGGAACATCACATCCCCCTCTTTTGAACAGCACCAAAAGAACCCTAGGGGTAACAGCATCATCACCGAGATGTTCACTCGTTACTTCCGTTTTCCATCGAGTTTTGAACACATGCTATACCTAAGCCAGGTCCAACAAGCGATGGCCATCAAAACCGCATGCGATCATTGGCGGGCCATTGCTCCTGTGTGCCGCGGCATATTGTTCTGGCAATTGAATGACAACTGGCCTGTGAGCTCTTGGTCTAGCCTGGAATACAGTGGTCGCTGGAAACAATTGCAGTACCATACAAAACGCTTCTTTGCCCCACAATATTTAGTCTTTTCTGAACATACGGGCGAGCTAAGCCTGCATTTATTAAACGACGCGAAAGCTCCCGTTAGCGTGAAAGCACAGCTTCAATGGATTGAGTGGCAAGGTAACGTGAAACATAGCTGGCAACTAAATCAAACGGTGTCAGCAGATAGTAATACCATAGTATGGCAGTTAGACGGCATTCTGGATGCTAACGAACAGAAATCTGGCTTCTTCCATGTTGAAGCTCAAGCCGGAGAAAAGAGAATCAGCAACACATGGCTCCCTACCCACGAGTTAAAAACATTACCGATGAAGAGGGCAAACATCGGCGTAAACGTCAAAGGAAACCAAATTACCCTGATGGCCGATAAACCCGCTTTTTTTGTTCATTTGGAGTGTGATACCGATGGACGCTTCAATGATTCGAGTTTGACCTTACTTGCAAACCAACCAGTGACACTAGAGTTCTTTGGTGATGACCTAGACGCAATGGCAGAATCATTACGCGTTTACCATTTGATGCACTAGGCCGTTTCTTCTGTTCTAAGGGAGCGAATAAGCTCCCTTTTGTCTTGAATACGAAAAAAGTGACCAAGAATCTAAAGAATTAACCCAGCAGAATCGTTTTAAGGTGATGCAATGAATCAACCGTGTGGTGAGGCTCTATCCCTTCCACCGAGCAAACATTGTTGGAATTAAGCCAGCATGTTTCAATTCCGAAGTTCAGGCCACCAACAATATCAGAATGAAGGTTATCCCCGACCATCAGCACTTTCGATTTACATGGGTTACCCATTTTTTCCATCGCATGTGCAAAAATGTCTCCATCCGGTTTCGCCACACCCACTTCTTCAGAAATCACCACATGCTCAAAATAGTCGGTCATTCCTGTTCTTTCTAGGCGAATAGCTTGAAGCTCAGTAAATCCATTGGTAATAATGCCCAGTTTTGCTTTTCCGGCTAGCCCTTCCATGAGTTCTTTTGCGCCAGGTAGCAATGTACATATGTCTGCCATGGCTTCTAAAAAGGCAGAATTAAGCTCTGCCGTTGTCGTATTCAGTTTATTTGCCCACCCATCGAACCGTACATGCTTCAACTCGTATGCGGTAATGTCACCATTTTGATAATCAACCCAAAGCGGCTTGTTCACTTGCTGATAAGCATCAAAATCATTCTGAGTGAAATCCACACCTTTGCGCGAAAACATCAACTGCATCCCTTTGAAAGAATCGAAATGGAACAAGGTCTCGTCAGCATCAAATAAAATCCAATCGTACTTCATGGGGGCTCTCTTTATTATTAGGAAAAACAGTTTATGGGAAAATCAACTATCAATGTATCGGCGTGAAGTGTAATCGTTTTGTGCATCCATGTAATTAGCCATGCCATGAGAAATACACCAAAAAGTAATAACGGGGGCTAAATGGTCTTCATACTTCAAATTATTGACCGATTAATCATTAATGAGAATGGCAATTCACCAACACGTTTCCTAAACTTATATATTAAAAACATCGAAACCTATACGATGAAGAAAAGGATGTTTGAATTGAACCATGACCCTACCAATACAAGATCCAAAGAACTCCAAAGCGAAAAACATACCTATTTCCCTTTGGAATTCTTTGATGAACTGTCTCAAGCCAAAACCTTAGGGGACATACTCCGTAGTACTTCATTTTGGATTAAACAGATCTTTCAATCGGATCGGGTCAGTATCGCTTTACAACAAGAACCGGATTTTTTGTCTTTGTTCGCACTAAGCGGGAATGAAGCTATACCTCTTGAGCACCCGATTCCGATCGCTAACACTATGGTTGGACATGTTTTTACGCGCGAAAAGTTGGCCATTTGTAACGATACCAGCCGCGAAGCATGGTTAGATTGTCAATGGTTAGCGGAAGGCGGTTTGCTGTCTTGTATGGATGCCCCACTGGTTAGCAACGGTAAATGTTATGGCACTATTAATATCGGACACCATGATAAAAACCACTTTCATGACCAAGATGCCCGCGTTATTTCGAGCTTGGTGAGTTGGATAGCCTCTCAAGTGCGAGTACAGCAGCACATACTAGAAATGGAAATTCTAGCAAACATCGATACATTGACAGGAATCATGAATCGACGAGCTTTCTTCGAAGCCACCCAGTTAATTAATGATAAGCCAAGAGCGTTTGATAAAAACCATGCTTTGCTTGTTATCGATATTGACCATTTCAAACAGCTCAATGACCAACATGGACATTTAGGTGGGGATGAATTCCTCATCGCAATGACAAAAAAGATCCAAGACATAAAACGTAAAAGTGACGTGTTCGCTCGGTTAGGTGGAGAAGAGTTCGTCTTATTACTGAGTGAGGTGACGGAAGCTGATGCCGCCACACTCGCGGAGAAATACCGTTTGTCCATTGAAGGAATGGTCACTTACTACAAGGAAAAACCTCTTACCTGTACAGTGAGCATTGGTATCTCTTCCCCAAAACTGTCTGATCAGAACTTTCGTGATGTCCTATCACGCGCAGATGCAGCCCTCTATGACGCAAAAAACTCAGGACGTAATCGAGTGTGCTGCTGGAACGAAAAAAGCAGACATCAGTAGTTCAGCGACTAAATGGTCGACCTTTCTAATAATCAGGCATTAACTCGCTTTAATGCCCGACTACAATACGGAGTCACTGCACGAAGTCATCGACTATCCTTTGAATCTCTCCGCTCTTTTTCATCTCTGATAAAACCTGTTGATATTCATTCTTGAAATGCGCTTTAAAAGGAAAATTCTCTCCATTTGCAGAAAACCCAAGGTATCCATGCTCTGAACTAATCGTTGTGCCAACTTTAAGCCCTTTCCCACGATATTTACCGACTTTTTGAAGTTGTTTGAGCTCCCACTGAATGGACAATTCATCGTTCATGTAACAGTCAATTCTACCCGCAATAAGCTTTAACAGATTGCTAGACGTTCCTGAGACGGCATCCGATTGAATCATTTCCGCTTCAACAAGTTTTCTGTATTCAGCGCCTCCTGATGAGAAACCAATATTGCTGCCGATCGTTAGCCCCAAATAGTCATCTGGCCAGGTGGGTTTAGGTGAAGACAACACTTTTTCACCACACATAACGATCAGTGTTTCATTAAGGATAGGAAAGTCGTATTCCATGAACGGTCGCTGTATTTCGCGCTTGTAAGGTGGGTACAGAGCAAATATTTTGCCATGACTTATTTCAAGTAAACCGCGCTTCCATGGGCGACCTTGAAGGGTCACCTTATAATCGGGCATACGAGAAAAAGCTCGGCTCAGTATCTCTGTATAGATGCCTGTCATTTTCCCGTCTTCAGTATACGAGTAAGGGGGGTAGGAATCGTCGCCATACACCACCACCTCTATCTGGGCATAAGCAGTTGAAGAAAATAGAAAAAACAGGATAAAACGAAAAGCTCCTCTCATTATTTTCCCCAATATCGACCAACCGCATACCATAATTAACGGACACGGAACGAGTGAAGTCAATGTTAGAAGACAAATACACCGTGATATCACTCAGTGAAGAGGCTCACTTAGGTCTGGAAGGTACAAGCTTGAGATAAGAGTGTAATTGGTTGTTTTGTACTCAATGGCTGAATAGATACTATTCTTCTTACTGCCGATGAAAGTAAATCGCTAGTTTACCGGGAGGGATCCTTGTTATCATTGCGCTTGTATTTTTTCTTATGTCTAGGTTTTCCATGATTCCAACCTCTGCCAAATCCATTATCGTACTCGACTTTGAAACAACGGGGCTTTCCCCTAATCAAGGCGATCGAGCAATAGAAATTGGTGCAGTTAAACTGCAAGACGGGCAAGTCATTGATAGCTTTCAGCAGCTCATGAACCCTGGTTTTCGTGTCAGCCGTTTTATTGAAGGGTATACAGGGATAACCAACAACATGCTGCAACAAGCAGCCAGTAACCAACAGGTGATGAGTGAGTTTAGTGACTTTATTCAAGACAGCCATTTAGTCGCTCATAATGCTTCATTTGATCAACGCTTCCTCGACGCAGAATTGGACCTCATCAATCAGTCATACAAAGGACAATTTGTCTGTTCTTTACTTGTCGCTAGGAGACTGATCCAAGACGCCCCAAGCCATAAATTGGGCGAACTCGTCAAGCATCGAAACATCGACAATGACGGTGTTTTTCACCGAGCCCTAGCCGATGCAGAGGTCACTGCTAAGCTGTGGTTGTCTATGGTGGAAGACGTTGAGCGACAAACCGATACCGATGCTACTTTCTCTCTGATGAAGACCATTAGTCAGACCAAAAAAAGCGCGATCAGCACACTACTGCGTGCAACAAAACAATCGTGATATTGATTCAAACCGCTTGGCATGCATTGTGCGCGTGTTAAAATGCGCCACTTTACTGATGCCACTATGTATCGCACATTTCGTGTTGCACATTTCGCGCTATCATACCTTTATTGACCCTTACCGAGACAATCAATGCCATTTTCTAAACTAGGATTAAGCGATCCACTACTGCAAGCAATCAATGAATTAGGTTACGACAAACCGACCGAAATTCAGCAAAAGGCGATTCCGCTTGTATTGTCTGGCCAAAACCTGATTGCCGCGGCTCAAACGGGTACCGGTAAAACAGCGAGTTTTGTGTTACCCATTCTTGAGATGCTCAGCAAAGGGGAAACCCAACGTAAAAAGCGCATTCGAGCGTTAATCTTAACGCCAACTCGTGAGCTTGCCATTCAAGTCAACAAGAGTGTGACAGAATATGGTAAGCACCTTAACTTAACATCAACGGCGATATTTGGTGGCGTCAGCGAAAAGCCTCAAAAACAACTGCTGATTGACGGTATCGATATTTTGGTCGCCACTCCAGGGCGACTTTTGGATTTGTACGGTCAACATGCCGTCCATTTTGAAGAAGTTGAAACGTTTGTACTGGATGAAGCGGATAGAATGCTCGACATGGGCTTTATTGAAGACATCAATAAGATCATCGCGCGATTACCGCAAAACATTCAAAACCTGCTTTTCTCTGCGACGTTATCAAACCCTGTCCGTGATCTTGCTAAGTCAGCCATTGATGACCCTGCTGAGATCTCCATTGCTAAACACAGCGCGTCAAAAGACAGCATTGAACAGTGGTTAGTCACGGTCGATAAAGACAAGAAATCGGCACTGCTCAGCCATATGATCCAAGAGAATAATTGGAATCAGGCTCTTATTTTCATTGAGACTAAAAAAGGGGCAGCGAAGCTCGTCTCACAACTTGAAAAGCGTGGTATTGCTGCCGAGTCTTTTCACAGTGGCCGAAGCCAAGACGTTCGTTCACAACTGCTTGCTGACTTTAAAGATGGCAACATCAAGTTCCTAGTGGCAACAGGCGTGGCAGCACGTGGTATCGATATTGAAAGCCTCACTCGGGTATTGAACTACGATCTTCCATTCCCAGCAGATGAGTACGTGCACCGAATCGGCCGTACTGGTCGTGCGGGTGCAAAAGGCGAGGCGATTTCATTTGTTTCTCGAGATAACTTCAAGAACCTATGTATGATTGAAAGCCGTTTGGGTCACTTGATCGAGCGAAGAGAAATTGACGGGTTCACGCCAACCAAAGACGTGCCAATTTCGATTCTCAACTATGTACCAAAACATAAACGAGAGCAGAACTGATCGCTCGTTAAGCCGATAAAAAAGGCTTTACCCTCATCAGGTAAAGCCTTTTTTATACAAACATATCGGCAGACTACACAATTTCCCAGCTGTGTGTCATTTCTACGCCTTGGCCTAACATTAGGCAAACCGAGCAATATTTTTCTAACGAATCGGCCGCCACTTTCTCAACAATGTCGGCGTCAAGTGATGCGCCAGACACCACAAAGTGAATATTAACTTGGATAAAAATACGCGGTGCGACTTCTCGACGCTCAGTCGTCAGTTTGGCCACACATTCACTCACCTGCTGACCGGCTTCTTTTAAGCCATCAACAACATCCACAGAGCTACAGCCGCCAGCGGCCATGAGTAGCATCTCCATCGGGCTAGGCGCTGTTGCTCCACCATTTCCATCCATAACGATGGAATGACCGGATTGGGATTGACCCAAGAATTTAAACTCTTCGACCCATTTTACTTCAGCTTGCATATTCTCTTCTCTTGACCAAGGATAAATCTTAACGCGAAAGATAGCAGGGAACCTTACGGTGTCACAAGCCTGTCGTACACATCAAACCGGATCGGTAGGAAAAACCACCCCTGTTTGACGGCGTATTTCTGTGAGCACTTTAGCCACCAGCAAAGAACGCGCAATATGCTGTTCGTCCATCGCCTTTTCCAAAACCTGCTGGGCGAACGATTTTGCTTCGTAAACCATAGGGTTTGCTGTTTGTTCCACACTCAGATCTTGCTTTTGACCACCTCGGGTGATTTTTGTGACTGAGTTGCAAATGGAAATCATATCAACGTGCAATGCCGCTTCTTCACCTTGAAATTCACTGGGTAGATATGAATCACTGGTTTTGGAATGGTTAATCACCACATCAAAACCGGAGTATTGGAAAATAATACTGCCATTGCCATCAACACCAGACTCAAGTAAATGAGCTTGAGCACTGATTGATGTCGGCTCTCCGAACAGCGCGATCGCAGCACCAACGCAGTAATAGCCAATGTCCATAACCGAGCCATTGGAAAATGCCGGATTAAAGGTATTGGGATTTTCCCCATTAAGATACTTCGGATAACGAGAAGAATACTGGCAGTAGCTGATGGTTGCTTTTCTTAACGAGCCAATAGTGGCCAGCTGTTGTTCTAACACCTTAAAATTGGGCAAATGTGGCGTCATGAAAGCTTCAAACAGCACCACTTCATTGTCTTTTGCGGTTTGGTAAAGTTGCTCTGCTAGCGCATAATGAGAAGCCAGTGGTTTTTCACAAATAACGTGTTTTTTCGCCTCAAGAAGACGCTTTGCTTGTGGGGCATGAAAAGAGTTTGGACTGGCAATATACACGGCATCGATCAACGTCGAGTGAGCCAAGGCTTCAAAATCGGTAAACAGTTTTGGTGAGGCGTATTTCTCTGAAAATTGCTGTGCACTCTCAATACTTCGAGAGTAAACGCCTGATAGCTCATAGAGCCCCGTCGATAGCGCCGCCTCAATAAATTGATCGGTGATCCAGTTCGTTCCAATGACAGCGAGTCTGATCATCTGTATTTTCCTTGTCGCGTGATGTAAACCATTTGAAAACATAAAATTATAGCTTAAGCTCTAATCTAAATCAGAGTAGCAAGCGGGTCTACCCATTGTTACTCGATCAATCTTACCCAAGCTGTTAAACAACCTTGATACCGACTCCCAAGCAAATCTACTGATAGCCGATTTAAATCTAGAAGCGTCCATTTATCGACACGCTTATTCCGCTAAGAAACATGTAACAAAGTATTCCCATCCATTCCAATCTGCTCCTTCTTTTTGGTATGGTCAGCGCTCATCATTAAAGTGTTCATTTAACGTAAATCATGGTCACTTTGTTGCGGCTTAACAATGCATTACGAAAATGCATTACATGTAAAAAGGTATGTCTGTGAAATCAGTTTGGACGTGGGGCGGTAAGTCTTTTGGCTATATCGATGGGGAAGATCTTTGGACAAACCAAGGCCAGCATATTGCTAAGCTTGTTGAAGGCGAAATTTATGGCCCAGAGGGTCAATATTTAGGCGAGTTAATGGATCATGAAAGACTGATTTTTAGTCAAGCCAAAAAGGCGTTATTGAGTAGCCCTTTCAAAACCTATCCCGACCAGCCACCAATAAAACCTTGTACCGATTTTGCCAGCTATGCCATGTTCAATGGATATGAAGAGTTCCACGAAGCATAACCCCCACTAAAATGATGAAAAGCGTTCATTGAATGAACGCTTACTAACTGAATCGTCGGAAGGCAATATATTGATCTCAAACTGCCGGAATGTTTCTCGATATCATGTTTTGACATTCTAAAAGTTGATCACAAAAAGATTGATCGTTTTGAAACTCATTTTTGGACAAAAGTGAGTTTCATGGAATCGTATATTAATATTTCATTAATTACCTCAGATATGGAAAACTCCGATAGGCAAAAGGCATGACCTGACCCCATTCACTCTCTCAAATCAGCACGGCCACTTGTATTTATAGGTCTTATCATTGAAGTATCGCGAAATGAGTAAGAATTACATTTTTCGAGAGTTAGAGTGCCAAATGACCAAAAAAGAAGTGGCCAAAGGTCGGGAACTAAGCATTAGTGAAGATTTGAACCAGTTTAAAATGTTGTACGACCGGATGGAGTTGCCTACAGGCCAAATCGTGAGGCCATAGCAGATCCTAGCAGAGGTTGCGCTGTTAGGGATTCAATCTGAACTAGAAATAAAAACGTCCACTTATCTATTGAGATTAGCGAGGTCGATAGCCAAAATTAAGCCATAAAAAAATCAAATGAGATGATATTGGTCAAATTGGTTCACCTTATTGTTCATAAGGGCTTGATCCAACTGTGTTTTTACATAAACTAAACTCAATTCTATAACGATAAGGTGTTAACCATGCATGAATGGATTAACTTCGGCAAGATTTCAGCTGAACGAGACGACAATCTGTCTGAATACTTTTTTGACAATGGTGTTCTCAAATCTATCATAGCCAGTCCAACGTCATTTCTGGTTTTAGGTCGTAAAGGGGCTGGCAAGACAGCTGTATTTAAGTACCTAGAAAAAAACAAAGACGAGTTTGTCGAAAATGAAGATATCTTGATTCCTCTATCATTTGAAGACTATTCATGGAACATTCACGGCTTATTGGTTGATAACCAAAAAGCTGAATCTTTAGCTTACAAACAATCATGGCGCTTCGTGATGTTGGTCGAAGCTGCCAAGGCTTACAAGACTTGGATTGAAAGTAGCGGTAAGAAGTCACCTAAGAAATTGACTCAAGTAATTAAGGTTCTTGAGAAAATCTTTGAGGCACCAGTTCCTTCAGTCGGCAAGCTCATTGGTCGAAAGCTTCTCAACTTATCCTCAATCTCTCTACCTAAAGGTGGGTTTGGAGAAGATGAAGGGCTTGGCCTAGAAATGGGTGAAGTCTCATTTGAGGACGTGAACTCAAATGCAACGCTGCGTGAACACCTATCACAAAATATTGAGCGTGTTATCGACATGCTTGAAGAGGGTTTAAAATCCTGCTCTGACTTAGAAGGATGTCCTCGAATATTCATTTGTTTTGACCGTGTTGATGAGGCTTGGGATGATGTTTCATTCGACGCGTCACGTCGTGTAATTGCTGGGCTAGTTTCGGCAGCGGATTCAATTACAGTCGAATACAACGGTAAGGTTCGCCCGATAGTCTTTTTACGTGAGGATATCTTTGATGTACTAAGCATCAATGATGCCAATAAGCTACGAGAAGACTGTGGTGCTTTACTTCACTGGAAAAAAAGTAGCCTATCAAACTTGCTGTTACTTCGAGTCAATTATTACGCCAAAGAAGCAGGCTTACCTACATACGAAAGTATTGATGCTATCTTTGAAAACAAAGAAATGCGACAGCGTCAAAAACCATTTGATTACATCATGAAGCGCACAATGATGCGCCCACGTGATTATATTTGCATTATGACTCGAATCATCGAAGTATTAAAAGAAAAGGTGGATGACCCATTCTCAGAAGATGAGGTTGTGTTTGATAAGCTCGAATCAGATCTAATCTACAACGCTGAACCATCTTATTCAGACTGGTTGCGTAAAGAACTCGTCGATGAATGGTCAGTTCAAAAACCAGTAATTAATGAGTTATTCAACGCTCTTCAAAATAATGGTAACACCAACTTTACGCGAGAAGATTTCAAACGCGAATTGATCAAGATTTTTGGTGATTCGATAAGTGATTCCATTGTTTCTGAACACTTGAGATTCCTGTTTGACAACTCGGTTATTGGTTTTAAGGTAGGCAACTCGAATATCTGGAAGTACAAGTGCTTCTATCCGGCTCAAGGGTTTATCGATTCTTCACTTTACAAAGTTCATGATGGACTATTCCGAGCTCTCAACCTCCGTGAGAAGCGAGAGGTAAACAAGGATAACGAGTAAGCCTGAAAGTGTGGTCGAATTTACCCCGTGATACAACACGGGGATTCACGGCGAACTGCATTAGAAGAATGGATAACTTCTAGTAGGGTAAAACCCCATGAACAGGATATGAATGAGTAAAAGGTCTAGCTTACAATGGGGCATAAACGTGCCAGATGTTCGAGGTCAAACTGACAATAAAATGAACATTTCTGTATTAGGTCTTCTACTAATTAGGTTTGAAACGAAGAACGTTTAGTATTGAACAAACGCTTGGTGAAGTCTCCAGCCATACTAGAGTAGGTCAGATCCAGTCTGGCTTTCAATAGGCAGATCACGGGCAATTTTTTGAAATACTGTTGATACTCAGCCGAGCTGACAAACGCCTTAAACAGCTTGCCATGCAGTTCGCCGGTATGCTGAACTGAGGCTGATTTTTGTTGTTCTCCAACAAGAGCACGTTGAAGTAGTAGTTACGCACATAGGAAGAGAAGGTGTTGCCAACAATGTCTTCAATTAGATCATTGGTTTTGCGGTCAAAGATATTGGTATTTCTTCGCATTGAATATGTAGGGAATTCATAGTTTGGGAATGAGCGGAAATAGGTAAGGCTCCTACCGACCGCCAACAAAATGGAAGATGAAGGTTTTATTTGTAATTACAGTAGGTAGCGAGCTCATTATGCACGCTACCCAATCAAAGAACAGGAGGTCGATTTTCAAGTGCGTTACGCAACGACCCTATTTCGCCCTTGTGATTTTGCATCATATAGGTTGGCATCTGCTTGACGATTGATTTCATCGATGCAGCTCGACGCATGCGCCTCAGCCAAGCCAATACTGACCGTCACAGAGATCGCCGTATCTCGATAGCGAATAGGCGTACATTCAATGGCTTGACGGATGGCCTCCGCATTTTTGAGTGCATGCGGTTGAGAGACACCCGCTAACAGAATACAGAACTCCTCCCCCCCTTGGCGAAACACATTTTCCTCTCCCACCACATGAGCCATCGTTTTCACCACAAACTGAAGCACGTAGTCTCCTCCTTCGTGACCGTATTCATCATTGATGGCTTTAAAGTGGTCGATGTCTAATACCAATAAGAAGAATGCGGTTCCTTGAATTTTTAGCGCTTGGTAACGATGCTTCAATGCTAGGCGGTTATTGGTTCCTGTAAGTGGATCAAGCGTGGCCAACTTACTTAACTTGTTTTCCGTTGACTCGCGGTTGAACTCATACACGTGTGCAATCGCCATAATACTGAAATAACAAAAGGCGAAGTTAATCATCATCGTCAACATGTCAAAGTACTGCTCTAGGTAAAATTGATAAGTGATGTTGACGATCTGAATGAAAAACAAACATGCGGTCGCTACAAAGCCCACTTTGTAGCCCAGCAATAGATAGTAAATGATAGGTAAGACCAGCGACCAAAAAAACACACCAGTGACTGTTGGCTTGAGGAAGGTGCCAATAATGACGAGCAACGTCAGACACAGTGACATAATGTACTTATGGCCCTTATATACATTACCTCTATCGATTTGACGATAAACGTGCCAAGAGTAAAGCGCGTATAAGCCTTCCAACGTACCGTAGATATAGCTCTGGCTAATAACAAAGTTACCGATAGCCATCAAAGCAGCCAAGATTCCGATCCCGAGGCTCATGCCTTTGAGCACTTTGAGGCGTAGCGCTAAGCTGCCATCAAGCTCGTTTATATCCATATTTCCGTCCATGAGCTAAATGCTATAAGATATCACGTATGATAACCTGATTAACTTAATGATAACAGGATATCAACACATATGTGCACACGCATATTCAATAACTTAAACGATAGATTTCCAGTAACAGCGCGCAACATGGACTGGTATTGGCCCGTCAATACTTACTTCTACGCCTTCCCCAAGGGCACCGTAAACCGTGGCCTGAGCACCGAGTCAGCTGCCAAACGCCATATCGCACCGCAGCAGGCACTGCAATGGACATCTGAATACGCCAGTTTGACCACCGTCATGGGTAGCGACAAAAGGGGCTTTGCTGCCGTCGATGGATTAAATGAAGCAGGGCTGGCAGTAAATGGCTTATATGATTCTCATGTCAGCTATGGCCCCACTGACGGTGAAGGTCAGTTCCTCAGCGCCAATCGCTGGGTCCAGTTTGTGCTCGACCAATTTGCTAACGTTCAGCAGGCTATTCAGTATTTTGCCACTCAAAACATTACGATTGTCTCGGAGCTTTTGCCTGACACCTCTAATACACAATCGTATCTTCACCTTGCTCTTTCCGATGCAGATGGCAATTCAGGCGTAATCGAAGTGCGCGACGGCCGATTTGAACTGTATGAGAGCCGTCATGATACCGTTGTCACCAACCAGCCGAACTACGAGACTCAACGAATGTTGACGGCCTATTGGCAGTATATTTGGGGCCAAAGGCCAAACACTCCAGTTGAACACCCAGTGTTCTCTGCACCTGGCGGTAATAGCGCTACACAACGTTTTGAGCGCGCCAGCTATTACTTTACCTTTGCTCAACCCGCAAAAAAACGACGCGAAGCGGTGTATCAAGCTAAATCCTTGGTGGCCGCTTGTTCTGTGCCCGTTCACTTTAACCCGTATCACGCAGAGAAAGCCTCCTACACGATTTGGACGAACCTTGCCGATCACAGCAAGAAGACTTACTCCCTGTCTAGCACAGTAAGCATGAACACGCTGTCACTGCACTTTTCTCCCGAACTCACTACGTGTCAACGCTTGCTGCTGCAAAAAGAAAAATCAACCAAGTCAGCTTGCCCGATCCAGGCTGGCGATGTTACTGACCATCTCGTGACTTGTGACAACCCATTTAACTAGTTTTCCTTTGCGTCTCCCCCATAGACAACCAGTGGGGTTGGTATGATCAACCTCCTAAGGAACGCATTATTTGACGGCGTCAGCAATACGCCATACGAATTGGCTTGATATCTCCTATTCATGACCTATGTCAATTAATAAACGGAGAGTGTTTGTCATGCTGTCTATATTAGTAAAATGTAATTTAATAATAAGGATCGCATATGGCTTCAGCCAAGATAGAATCCACCAACGCTCATGGCCAACAGCAAACGAAGTTATTGAGCTTTTTCGCAAACGTCGGAACCAAACTCAAACTCAATGTATTACTGATTCTAATTGCTTTCGTTGTCTTGGGTTATCAAGGTATCTCTGGAATGCAAACATCGGCCAGTTACATTGAAGATCTTTATACTCAGGGGATGCAACATACCATACGCACCAGTAAGGTTATTGATGAACTCGGGAATGCAAGAAGTGCCTTATTACTCGCGTTCCAGCATGACCCTTCATCCAACACAGCATCGATGCACGATCATCCTATTGAGTTTCATATCACGCAGATTGAGAATTCGCTTGAGACATTACACTACATCATTGACAACGAGCTACTCCAATCTGAACTGGCAAGTCATGAAAAACAAGTCGTTATTAGCCTCGCACAAGTTTTAGATGATATTACTGAACAAGGCTTCGCTCCAGCAGTTGCGAAACTCAAAAGTGGCGAGTATTACGCTGCAAACATTATATTGCTGCAGCAAATTAACCCCAAGTTCCAACAAGCATACCAGCATGCGGAGCAGTTCTTTTCCATGCAAGTAGAAGAGGGGCGTGAGAGTTTTGAACAGGCAGAAGCAAATAGTGAGCGTTTTATCTGGGTCGTGGGTGCAATCACCATTATATCGCTGCTGGTCATTATTTCGATGTCACTGATTGTTATAAGAAGAGTCAACCATGCGGTAACGGAACTTGAAGAACGTTCGGATAAAATCGCCGCCGGTGATCTAACTCAACGTTTAGATGCGTCTGGAGACGACGAGTTTTCGCACATTGCTGAGTCGGTTAATCGCATAGTGACCAGCTTCCGACACGTTGTGCAAACCAATAGGGACTCGATTGGTCAGTTGGCTCGGTCTGCTGAAGAAAATTCAGCGGTTGCGATGCAAACTAAACAAAACATCATGACACAGCAATCACGAACCGAGCAGGTGGCAACCGCGATTAATCAATTTACGGCCACCGTTCACGAAGTGGCGCAAAGTGCGACTTCTGCCGCCGATGCGTCTGAGCAAGCCGATGCAGCAGCGGCCAATGGCCAGCAAGTAGTCATGGATAGCGTAACCATGATCGAAAGCTTATCACAGGAGATGCAAGAATCGGTGGAGTCTATGCACCAACTGGCTAAGCATTCTGAAGAAATAGGCAGTGTCGTCGATGTCATCCAAGGTATTTCAGAACAAACCAATCTCTTAGCGCTCAATGCAGCCATTGAAGCTGCGCGAGCAGGCGAACAAGGGCGAGGTTTTGCAGTCGTTGCAGATGAAGTGCGCACCCTAGCAAGCCGAACTCAAGAATCAACTGAGGAGATTCAACAAACGATTCAACTCCTTCAACAAGGAAGCCGCGATTCAACGCAGCGTTTGGAAACAGGTGCCAATAATGCCCTTTCAACCGTCGACAAAGCGCGTGAGGCTGGTGATGCACTGACTCAAATCAAAGCCAGTGTCGATCAAATCACCGCGATGAACGCCCAAATTGCGACCGCAGCTGAAGAGCAGAGCTTAGTTACCGAAGAGATCAACGCCAACATCAATAGCATCAGTGAGATTTCCAACCAGAATGTGATTGGCACGGAACAAAGCAGCGCCGCGACCCAAGAGTTAGCTCAGTTGGCAGAAGTACTGCGTAACGAAATAGAACACTATCGTGTTTAAAAACATTTGGGGGCATAGTTGCCCCCATCACTTTCATGAGTGGTGCGTTAAACCGTCACGATCACTCGCAGGGCCAGTAAAATTAATACGATCCCAGACAGTCGGTCAATAAGCACCGCTTTGGTTCTGATCCGTTCAAGCAGTAGCGGGCTAGACAGCATGAAGGTGATGAGCGTATACCACAAACCATCGACAACCAGTGGGGTTAATATGATCAAACTCTTACTCAGAACATCACTGCCTATCGCTATAAATTGACTAAAGAGCGCGATAAAAAACAGCGCAATTTTAGGGCTCAGCAGAGAAATAAGAAAGCCCTCTTTTGCCGACTGCCACAAGCTCACCGCCTCTCCTGATTCTAACTTCTCTGCGACTCCTCCTTTTGAACGCAATGCATTGACCCCTAAGTACACCAGGTAAGCCGCCCCTGCATAGCTGATCGTTTTAAATAACAACGGAGACTGCTGCAACACAACCGCTAAACCAATCAACGTAATGAAAGCATAAATACCAATACCAAAAGCGTGTGCCCATGCTGCTGCAAAGCCATTAGCTCGCCCACCCGCTAAGCTGTGTTTTGCAACCATCGCAAGGCTAGGACCCGGTGACATAGCCCCTAATAAACAGATCGTAAGAAGTGATAACCAAATGGTAAATGTCATGGGAGCCCTATTTGTTGATGATCGCTGAATGCGAGTGAGTGGTATTAAAAAATTCAGTCAATACTGTGTGCGTAATCAAGTGCCGAAGTTCAGGGTAAGATTGTAACTCATCGCGGATCTCGGTCAGCCTGGCCATGCTTTCAACCTGCACAAACAGCATCATATCGGTTTCTCCACTGATGGCATGGCACCATTTCACGCCATCAATATGATAGATCTTCTGCGCGTAGCTCTCGCAATGCTGGGTGGCGCTTGTCATATCAAATTTGAGCGCCAAATAAGCAGAGATGGTTTCTTGTTTATTTTCTGGTGCAAGCTGCGCGTGGTAGCCCAAAATAACACGTTCGCTTTCGAGCTTTTTTATTCTCGCGGTCACCGCCGAACGCGATAGGTTCGCAGCTCTTGCAATGTCACTGACCGAACGGCGTGCGTCACATTTCAAGATATCAACAATAATCTGATCAAACTTGTCCATGATTTCCCTTCTCTGAACGTACCTTATTGATTCGTTTGCGCTATTGCCAATTCAATTCGTTCCATTCCTACGTAAACAGCCAATTAACCATGTTTAAAGCAGCTGTGCAAGCGTTGCTATCTTGGGGTCAATATCATCCAGTCCAATATTACCAAAACCCAACACCACAGCTTGCCAGTCTCGCTTTGTGTGGGGCTGATGCTCATACATGGATAATGGGCGGATCGTGATGCCATTCTCTTTGGCCCGTTGGCACAACTCAAGCTCACTACACCCTTCTTTCCAACGAAAGGTAATATGAAGCCCAGCCGCTTGACTGATGACCTCAACGCGCCCTGGAAAATGCGTGCTTATGGCTTCCATCATCACTTCGTATTTGTGCTTATACAGCCGCCGCATTTTTCTAATATGCCGCAGGAAATCCCCTTCCACAATAAAGTCTGCCAGTGCCGCTTGGACATGCGACGGTGAATCTCCACTTAACGCGTCTTTTATTTCTAAGCACCGGGAAAGCAATGCTTGAGGGACGATTAAATACCCGAGTCGTAAGCCATTGAACATCACTTTACTTAAGGACCCGATATAAAAGATACGCTCTTTTGCCCCGATTTCTGCTGATAGCCCTTGAAGGCTTGGGGAGGGCCGATGAGCAAATTGAAATTCACTGTCGTAATCATCTTCGATTATCCAACCGCTTTGCTCTCTCGCCCAACGCACTAACTCTATCCTTTGCTCTAAATGAACGGTTGTACCCATTGGGTATTGATTACTGGGTGTGACATACAGGCACTTAGCCGTACTCGCCTTGATATGGTCTAAATCTATGCCCACCTTTGGCACCACTTCAACGGGATCTAACTGTAATCCCAGTAAATCAATGGATTTTCGCATTTGAACATAACCTGGGTTTTCCATCAAAACCTGATCATTTGGTTTGAGTGTCGCCATCAAAGCGATGGTTAACGCTTGCTGCGCACCTGCTGTAATAACAATTTGATCGGCACTGCAACTTACTGAGCGACTACTTGAAAGGTAATCACACAATGCCTCTCTTAATCGACGATCACCCTGAATATCTTGGCTTCCAAGTAAACTCACTCTCGTTGCGTGTCTTTGCAGCAGTCTATTCCACTTAATCAACGGAAATTGCGCTAAGTCAGGAACGCCGGGCGCGAAACTACGATTTAGCTCTTGTGAAGAGACCTCTCTCTTTTGAGTTGATAAGTCTTTACTGATAGGAAACACGTAGTCAGGCAACTCAATCGCCACATAAAACCCCGACCCAGCCCGAGATTCTAAATACCCTTCGGCGACTAACTGCTCATAAACCGCTATCACGGTATTTCTGCTGATACCCAGCTCTAATGATAATTTTCGTGTCGACGGCAGTTTCCCTCCCTTAGCCCATAGATTTTCTGAGACTTTACCGCGTATCGCTGAAAATAGTTGCTTTTGAAGTGAGGAAGAATGGCGGTCAAAGGCTAAATCACCAACATCAATAGGCTGCATAACTGGATCCATAATTATTTAAAAACTGGCTCTATTTAAGCTACCAGTTATCGCTAATATTGCAAACATCAGTAACGAGAAAGGAATCAATATGCTGTCTGAAAGCAAAAGAACACACATTAAGAAAGCGGCGAAAAAAGCCAACTTTGATCCTAAGAACCTTCACCAGATCATTGATGAAAGTCTGATCGCTCATATTGCTATTGAGGATGAAACTGGCCCTATTGTCATCCCTATGTTGGCATGGCGCGTCGAAAACAACGTCTATATCCACGGTGCAAAAAATAGCCGTTTAATTAGGCAACTCAAGAAAGCCAAGCAGACATGCCTTACGTTTACTCTGTTTGATGGTTGGGTGCTCGCGAGGTCGGCATTTCATCATAGCGCTCATTATCGATCAGCCGTGGTTTTGGGCCAGTTCTCATCGATTGAAAGCACTTCGGAGAAAGACCGATTGCTGAATATCTTTATCGAGCAAATAGCACCAGGCCGCTGTAATGAAGTTCGCTTAGGGAATCAGAAAGAGCTAGACGCCACTGATCTTTTGGTTATTCCTCTGGCTGAAGCCTCGGTTAAGATAAGTCACTCTGGGGTGAATGATGATCTGGCAGATTTGGATTTTCCCGCTTGGGCTGGCGTGCTGCCATATCGAACTGTTGTTGGCCCACTAGAGCCTTGTGAAGATTTAGATCCGTCACTCACAGAGCCAGACTACTCTGAAGCCTACGGAGAACGGTGGCACGATAGATAGTAAGAAGTGTGGGGGCACCGCACCATCGATACAGCAATTTAGCTATTTAGCTATTTGGCTATCTAGTTATCTAGTTATCTAGTTATCTAACTAACAAACTGGCCACCTAATAAACGGGTCGCTCAACAAAACAGTCACTTAACAAAACTAATCACCTACTGACAAAACAGTCACCGGACAAAATGACGGCTATTCCTTGGGTAAACCGTCACTTTGTCGGCAAACTAAGACAAATTGCTAGCTGTGTTTCACAACAAGAACAAGTAAGCTAGGCGTCAGAATCATTCATGGAGCGAATTGATGGGCCAATTGAAGAAAGACATCACCTTAATATCAGGCATCGGCCAACTGTCTACCACCTTGATGGGCACAGGCTTATTTATGATACCTGCCATAGCAGCAGGCATCGCAGGAGACCTGTCTTTATGGGCATGGTTGCTATTGTTCGTGGCAATTTGCCCGATAGCCTTGACCTTTGCGGAGCTTGGGAAAAAATACCCAAGTGCCGGTGGTACTGCTTTCTTCGTACGTAAAGCATTTGGCAAAAAACTGGAGCGCAGTGTCGCATGGTTATTTGTCAGCGTGATTCCTGTTGGTGTCCCTGCCGCTGTCGCATTGGCAGCAGGCTTTCTAGAGCAGATCCTGCCCTCGCCTTTCAACACGGCATGGTTAACGCAGATCATCACTGTATGCTTACTAATATGGGTTAACTTGCTTGGCACAAAATCCTCAGGTCGCTTACAAACGATCATTGCTTTGAGTATTTTTACGCTCATTGCTGCTTTCCTGTGGAAAGGAGATATCACCAGTGCAGACATGACGATGCCGCCTCTCACTGTGGAGTCGTTGTGGCCGGTATCGGCAGCGCTTGGGGTCATGTTTTGGTGCTTTGTGGGCATTGAAGCCTTTGCCCATATGGGAGAGGAATTCAAAAACCCGCAAAGAGATTTTCCTATCGCGATTCTCGTCGGCTGTTTTATTGCTGGCGCAACCTATTGGGCATGTTCTGTGGTCATTTTAAAGTACTCTGCGTATGGCAGTGCTGAATTTGACCACGCATCGATTCCTTTTCTTAGTGACTTATTATTTGGCGCAAAGTTTTCACTCTTAATCAGTGTGCTTGGTTTTTCCGCCTGCTTTGCCAGTGTGAATTTATATACTCAAAGCTTGTCGAGAATGGTTTGGGCTCAAGCTCGCGAATATCAGCCTAAAGGGGCGATGGCAAGAGTCTCACTGAGAGGCGTTCCGGCCAATGCGACGTTGGTGGTTGGCGCGATATTGCTCATCTCTTGTATCGGAGGAGAAATTTCAGGGCTTAATCTGGAGTTCTTTCTGAAACTAGCCAACGGTATTTTTGTCCTGGTATACCTGCTGGCGATGCTTGCTGCCTATAAATTACTGAACGGTGTTAAGAAAGGGTTGGCTCTCGTGTCATTAATTTTATGTACACTGGTCTTCATTTGCCTTGGTTGGTCGATGCTGTACGCCGTGACTGTTTTTACATTGTTGTCATTGCCTTGGAGCCGTTGGTTCAAGCGTGACAGGCAGCAAACCATTTAGCCTGCTGTTTTCTAGTCTATATTCTTCTATTCTCTGTTCACCAAAGCCACTCTCTTGAGTGGCTTTGGTCGGATTTAGATCTGCCTCGAACATTTCTCTTGAACTGCCCTTGTTCTGTACTTTTAGTATGTGGTCATTCTCAAAAAATGAGCTTAAAGAACATGGAGTACTCTAAGACTGATATATTGAACCAATGTCACTTTTTTGGTGCCGATAAGGGGAAATTATGAGCAGAATGGCAACCGCAATGCGCACGTTGTTTGGGATAAAAAATTCTTCACCTAAAAAACAAAATATGATGAGAACCGAATTTTATCGAGGCCATCTGCTTAAACGGAACCCTGCGCACCCTGACTACTGGAGCGCCACGATTACTGACAAATCTCTGGTTGGTAAACTGGAATACTTAAAGATGTCTGTAGACCAATGGTGCAATCATAAAGTCATTGTGGCTCCAGAGTATTTTGAAAAAAACAAACCACAACTTTCCGATCAACTCACCTTCGATTATAAAGAATTCAAACTGAAAAATGACCATGGTGGCGATAACGATTGGTATATCACTTACCGCGGTAGGTTAATGAAAGGGTCTAAAGGCAAGATTATTGAAGCCATCGATTTATTAGAGCTGAAACGTGTTTAGCTTAGTGGTTTATTTCAGCCCGGATCTTTTGACTATTAAGCGAGGTCATAACCACGATTGAATGGTCAAAGGTAAACAAAGCAACTGAGGCATTGAAGTGGTTCTTTATTTTTTACCCTTCTGAACCTTTTTACCCTGTTGGACCAATATTTCATTCCACGCTGCACTGCCATCGCGCTTACGGACTTCATACTCAGAGCAGAACTGCGATATCGTCATGTTGTTGTCGCCCGTCGCCAATTTCAACGCTAACTCAACTTGTTGAAGTTTGCTTTGAAGACGGAGAATTTGACCCGCATTTGGGCTTTTTTCTTTCGCGTATTTTAAGGCTGCATGTTTGCGCTCTGCTGCGCCAGCTCGACGATCCGCTTCCCCTAGTAAAAATCTCAATTGCGCAACACTCTTGCCCTTTTTAAAAACAGGATCAATCAGTTCAACACAATCATCAAATGACGGATCTTCCGTGTATGGGTCAATTTTACGAGCTTGTTGACGCATCCACTCTAGCGCTAGTTTTTCATCTGACATTCTTTCATCTGACATAGTGAAATTTGTACCAATATAGTGAAATCTGTACCAATAAAAGAGCCCTTATACTATCGTTTAATCGCAAGCCACTGCAATCATAGATTAAAGGAAAACGGTTAGCCTATTCAACGGAGTAGATAGGCAGCTCGGAAGGTAAGCCCGCTTTGTTGGTGTAAATTCGAGAAAATGAAGACAACCCCGCCACTTTCACCGAGGCAAAACGCCCCCACTTGCTTGCATCGGCCAATAACCAGTTCTGTCGGCAATTGGACAGTATCGCTTTAGAGATTTCGGCTTCTGGCAGCTCATGTTCCATCGCCGAAAGGTTCGGGGTAATTGAGCCGCACCCGACAATTCCAATATCTGCTTCAAAGTCATCAAAAAATGCCAACACACTATGGCCGATGAGATCTTGATGATCACAACGTACCCGCCCGCCGGTGAGGTAAACCTCGATATTTGGGTTCGCCTCTAATATTCTTGCTACTTGCAGATTGTTGGTCACGACCCTCAATGCCTGAAAACCAATCAGAAATTCCGCGACGTAAGTGACCGACGTACCAATACCCATAATAATGGTCGACCCTTCCGGGATCTGGCGCGCCACTTCTTTGGCAATCGATCGTTTAATGTCCGATTCGACCTCACGACGAAACTGGTAAGTCGTATTGGTTAAAATCGCGGGCAAGCTCAGCCCACCATGTACACGTCTCGCCAGCCCTTGTTCACACAATAGATTGACATCTCTTCTGATGGTTTGTGTGGTGACGGCAAACATCGACGCAAGAGCGCCTATTTGCACATCGCTGTGTTGTTTCAAATAGCTCAGTATGTGTTGCTGGCGATCCGTCAGTTCCATGATTTTTGTCCCTGATTATAAGGCATCTGGGTGGTCGGTAATGATATTGGTCACACCCATATTGGTAAATGTTTGCGCTTTAGTGGGATCATTCAATGTCCAAATGTTCAGCTCATAATTCAGTGTCAATATCGACTGGGCCATCGCCTGGGTAAGAACATTTTGATCGACATGCACACTATACAAGTCCAGCGCTTGGATCTCTTGAAGGTAATCCGTTGAGGTTTCTTCGGTAATGTAGCCGCGTCTGACGTCAGGAATACGTCGTTGGCACTCTTTCAATGCGGATTTGGAAAAGCTGGAGATAAGCAGATTATGAAATGGAAAATTCACCGAATGGATAACATCAACCACTCTCTTGACCAAAGGTTCTACTTGTCTCTCATGGTGTATTTTTATCTCCAGATTCATACTCACATTACGTTCAATGCAGGTTTTCAACGCTTCTTCCAGTGTAGGAATACGTTCATTAACAAACGAGCTACTGAACCAACTTCCGGCATCCAATTTTTTTAGCTGCTCAAGTGTGTGTTCTTCAACATTCCCTACACCGTTTGTACAGCGATCAAGCCCTTCATCATGAAATATAACAGGCACACCGTCTGCGGTAAGTTGCGTATCCAATTCTACCCATTGTATTCCGACGTCGGCAGCGACGTTGATTCCAGACAGTGTATTTTCTGGTGCGAGCGCCGCCGCTCCTCGATGACCTACTATCATTTTCAACCTCAATATTCATATGAAAACAAACCGGGTCATCTTACGCCTACCTTTTTCAATTTCAAGACAATAGAACGCATTAATCTTCGCCGAGTTCAATTCGTTAACAAGATCACAACATTCATGTGAATATTAATTTGTTCATATGAACGTAACAGTGGATATTATATTGTACGCTCTCCAATGACATAGATGCTCAAAATATACACAGGCACTCCTAACCGAGTGTGACCATAAAATGGACACCTTACTTCGTAAAATAGAGGGTTAAGATAATGAAAAAGCTACTACTGGGAACGGTATTGACGGCTGCAACGCTATTTGGATACGGCGTCACAGGAAGTGGATCGGCAATGGCCGCGTCACAAGATCCTGTCAATATCAATATGAGCTTGGTTTTTACTCAAAATGAGTTGCTGACCAAAGAGCTGATTAAAGTCACGGAAAAAATCCGCACCCGTACTGATGGCGGTGTGAACATCAAAGTGTTCCCAGGCGGACAGCTGCCCGTCTATAAAGATAATCTAGAGCAGGTTGTTAATGGCGCAGATTGGATTGCAGTCGAAGATTTAAGCTACCTTGGCGACTATGTGCCAGATTTCGCAGCACTGGCTGGCCCAATGCTATACAACTCTTATGACGAATATCTCGCAATGATGAAAACCGATTTCGTTGCCGACCTCACACAACAAGCAGAAGATAAAGGCATCAAGATTCTAAATGCCGACTACATGTTTGGCTTCCGCCACATGATCACCAACAAAGAAATTAAGAACTCTGCTGACATGAAAGGCATGCGTATTCGTGTACCTGGAAGTCAGTTATTTATCAGCACCTTATCTTCGATGGGTGCGTCACCGGCTTCTCTACCATTTCCTGAAACCTATGCAGGTGTCCAGCAAGGCGTCGTTGACGGGCTGGAAGGCTCTATCTTAACCATGTATTCAACCAAGATGTACGAAGTGGCGAAAAACATGTCTTTTACTAAGCACTTCCTCGGCACTGTTGGTTTGTACATCTCTCCAAAAGTGTGGGACAAGCTAACACCTGAGCAACAGACTATTGTGATGGAAGAGCTAGAAGCCGGTGCGGTTTCTAACACCAGCGAGTTAGTGAAGCTTGATGCGGAATACATGCAAAAGCTAGAAGATTTAGGTGTGACGTTTAACGAGGTCGATACCGCTGAGTTTGGCAAGCTAACGGCTGATGTTTACAACCAGTTCCCAGCATGGAGTGAAGGCATACACGCCACGATCAATGCTGAGCTGGAAAAAATCCGCGCGATGAAATAGCCACTTTTAGATGAACTCGTCCCTTTGGGATGAAACCGTTACTTTCGATAAATTAGTTACTTTCGATAAAACAGTTCCTTTTGGAGCCCGTCAACGCCTCTGCGCATTTATAGCAGGGGCGTACCTCTTCGGTTCTGCGCTTGCTTTTTGGAGTCAACATGCGTTTTTTAGCAAACTTTGAAGAAATCTTAGCCTCTGCGGCCATTTCCGTGACCGTCTTAATGGTCATCATTAACGTGTTTCTGCGTTATGGTTTCGGTTTTGTTGTTCCTTGGAGTGAAGAGCTCTCGGTGATTTGCTTTATCTGGGCCGTCTACTTCGGTATCAGCTCATGTTATAAACATAAACTTCATATGGGTGTTGATGTCATCATGACTTTATTGCCCGCTAAAATGAAACGCCCTTTTCGTTTAGTCATCTCTGTGTTTTTGCTCATACTCAACGTCATCATGGCCTATCTCAGTTTTGACTACACCATGCTTTCCACGAAAGTCACCCCTGTCATGGGCATCTCTTATTTCCCTATTAATGGCGTGCTGATCCTCTGCTTTTCTCTTATGGCGATACATACCCTGAGATTTATCAAAGACGATTTAACACATTCAACTAACGATTCGTCAGCCAATACTCATTAGGTGATCAAAGTGGACATTTATCTACCAATTATTCTTCTGTTTATCCTTTTTCTGCTTAATGTACCCATTGCCTTCTCATTGATCGCGTCAGCATTGGGGTACTTTCTATTTATCAATACCTCTATTCCGGTCAGTCTTGTGATGCAACGGTTTATTTCCTCTGCATCCTCATTCCCTTTGCTGGCGATACCCTTTTTTATCATGGTGGGCTCCATCATGAATTACGCAGGCATCAGTCGAAGTCTGCTTTCCTTTGCTGACTCTATGATTGGGCATAAAACAGGAGGGCTAGCACACGTTAACGTTTTGCTTAGTACCTTAATGGGCGGGATTTCAGGCTCTGCTAATGCCGACGCAGCAATGCAATCTAAAATCCTGGCACCCGAAATGACCAAACGGGGTTATGACTTACCCTTTACGGCAGCGGTCACAGCGGCGTCTTCCAGTATCAGCCCAGTCATTCCACCAGGCATTAACCTGATTATTTTTGCCTTACTGGCAAATGTGTCTGTGCATTCTATGTTCATTGCCGGCTACGTTCCGGCCCTGCTTATGGCACTGGCTCTGATGACGACCATAGCCTTTATTTCTAAAAAACGTGGCTACAAGCCATCGCGTTCTGTTCCAGCTTCAGCGAAAGAAAGGTTCCACTATTTCGCGAAAGCCATACCCGCATTGCTTATTCCATTTGGCATTATTCTCGGCATGCGTTTTGGCCTGTTTACCCCAACCGAGGCGGGCGCCATCGCCGTCTTGCTTTGTACTCTCATCGGTGCGCTTATCTATCGTGAGCTTAAGCTTCATCACTTCAAATTGATCCTGAGAGAAACGATTCAAGGCACCAGCGCGGTTATGTTTATCATTATCGGTGCCATGGTATTTGGCTATTACATGACGCTTGAACAAATTCCACAAAACGTGGCATCTGCACTCATTCAGCTGACCGACAGCAAACTGATTCTGCTTCTCCTCATCAACTTACTGCTCTTGGTGGTGGGTATGTTTATCGAAGGTGGGGCAGCAATGATCATACTTACCCCTCTCCTACTTCCAGCTGTGCTTAATTTAGGTGTGAACCCAGTACACTTCGGCGTTATCGTCATCGTGAACATCATGATAGGCGGGGTAACGCCACCATTCGGTTCGATGATGTTCACCGTATGTTCCATATTAAAAGTGAAAATCATCGACTTTGTACGCGAGGTAGCACCCCTGCTGCTTGCCTTGTTAGCGGTATTGATGATCCTGACCTATTCGGAAGGGTTAGTCATGTTCTTGCCGAACTTACTATCAAAGTATTAAGGACCCATTTATGAAATCAGTACCAAACCAATTACACTCTAACTGGGCCGGCGTTGACTGGGTGCTAACCGATGTGGACGACACCCTAACCTGGCAAGGGAAACTGCCGCCAGAAACACTGGTAGCACTCAACGATTTACAGCAAGCGGGCATTAAAGTGATTGCGGTGACCGGTGCTTGTGCAGGATGGTGTGATCATATTGCTCAGCTTTGGCCAGTGGATGCCGTGTTAGGTGAAAATGGCGCGTTTATTATGGAAAAACAATCAAGCTATCTCACTTTGCGATCAGATGATGGGCTTGAAACACTTAAGGAGAGTCAGGCTCGATTAAAAAGCCAGGTCCTTGAGATATTAAAAAACTACCCTGATCTGAGTCTGACGCACGATCAATCCTACCGCCTTTGTGAAGTGTCTATCGATATCGGTCAAAATCGACCGAAGCTGGGCAGTGATATTACCGACGATATTATCGCCAAAATTCATGCGTTAGGCGCGCATGCTACCGCGAGTTCTATTCATATCAACGCCTGGTATGGGCAACATTCAAAAATGCAGACGTCGATGGCATTTCTTAAAGATAAGGGCTTATCGGAAAAAGAGATTTTTAGTCGTTGTTGCTACGTCGGTGATTCGCTCAATGATCAACAGATGTTTGCCACTCTTCCTAAAAGTGCAGGGGTTCAGAATATCAGCCACTACTGGGACAAGCTCTCTGCCAAACCCTCTGTTGTGATCGATAGACCCGGTGGGTACGGGTTTGCAGAATTTGCCAGACAATTACTCGCTCTAAAAAGTACGACTTAATATGACCCAAACCTCTTTTTAATCAAAGTAGTCGCACGTTTTTTGTCTTATTCATAGCACATATCGCCAATTATATGTGGCGTATTTCTATGCTACTTGGGAGTTTAAATTTTTGCTCGACTAATGATTCAATTATCTGACCGAGTTCATCAGGACAATGATAAGCGGTAACCGATTTTTGTAACGTTAAGGTTTTCAGTTCATGCTGAGTCTGTTCTAGTATGTTTTTCACTTCAATGTAGCTGCTTTTACTCTTGGCCGCCAAATGGCATTGGTTCGGTGTGACTCGTTTGCGTTCAATCGCCCCCGTCAATTTTTTATCACAATGACATTTGGATTGACTGCTCACTAAACCACAACTTTGGTGAGTAAACTGTACAACTTTGATTCTTGCGCGAGATAATTGTTTGCGAAAATTCTCTTTAGAAATCGCTAAAGCGCTGCTCGCTTCCTCATGATCTAACTCCAAAATATCGCCAAGTATGTAGGCCATTCTATGAGCGGGATTTAAACACAGTAACATCCCCATAGTGCATGAAATACGCAATTCGTTAAGGAGAACTTGGTAATCAGGGTTGTCTTGTAACCCCGTAGGGTGTTGCAGATCCTGTTCCAAATCCATCTTATAAAGATCGAAGGTTAAACCTGGATCTTTATTCGTAATCTTCTTTTCTGAGATCAAATGGTTGGCAGCAATTCGATATACCCAAGTATTGAATTTACTATCGAACCTAAAAGAACTGAGCTTGGTAATCACTTTAATTAGTATATCTTGCGTTGCGTCTTTCGCGTCATCTGGGTCGGCCAACATTCTCAATGATAAATGGTAGATATTGTCCTGTATAGCCGCAGCAATACTTTCCAACGCTGTTTTGCTCCCATTAACCGCCTCTGTCACCAATTTCTCAATTTCCATTCTATTTCCTTAAAATGTGCGCCAGTTAGGACGCACATGAATGATGAAGTCCCCGTAAACTACTAATCCATTAACGCTTGGCCGTTTGGGTTGTCTAACACAATTAACCATTGACCGTTAGCTTGCTTTCGAAGCACTGCCACTGACAAACCTGTTTCTTTAATTTGAGTGTCGTCTGGCGCAGTCCCATACATTACCCACGGTGCGATATGCAGGGCGATATCATTGACAATGTATACCTCATGGCCATTTGGATAGTCAAATTGAGGATTAATTAGAAAAGCACCTTCGAACATCTCTTTTAATAATTTAGGATCAGATATTGGTGTCCCTGGTTCAAATACCACTGCGCCACCGTCTTCATAACTGTTTAACACACCCGTTATGTCCTTTTTATGAAATGACGATGTCATTGTTGCAACAGTATTTAGTACTTTGTTTTGTTCAGAATTCATTGTGTTTTCCTTGTTCATTACAGCCCATGAAATATTCGTTAAACTCGCCGTTAGTAGACAAAATAACGATGCTTTAAAAAAACTTTTTGGCACACTGTTTCGCATATTTTTCCTCGTATCTAGGTAAAAGTACGTGATTTAATTCAGGTACATATAGTTAGACGGTTGCGCGTGGAAGGGTGTGACAATTTATTTGAAGTTTTTTAAATCATGCATAGGGCAAAGCGAGTCATGGATTGCTACTCTTTGTTGAACAATGAGAGATGAGAGATGAGAGATGAGATGCGGGAGTGAAAAACGATCTGTCCTCAACACTCAAGATAAAATGGCGTTCGAGCACTGAGATAACATAGATTGCTAAACACTACCCAAATATTGAAATAGAGTTTTTTTATTTTTCGTTAACTGTATTTTCTTGCGTTATAGAGTTTAAATAAAACCTAATGCGAGTGCGCTATATCGGTCGGCCCCATTGACACCCCTTTTATCTGCGCGTACACACTCATTCCTTTTTCTAACCTAAGATCATCACATGCCCAAGTGGTCACATTGGCCCAAAGTTCATCCTCACCAAATGCAATTTTCACCTGTACTTGTTCACCATTTTCATTGAAATAGAGCTCGCGGACGATCCCCTTTAATACATTCCGAATACTAGTGTCTTTGGGAATGGACGTACACAGCGAAACGTGATTCGCTTCAACTCTCACTTTTAATACCGTATTGTTCAGTGCTTCATCGAGTAACCCGTTGACCCATAAGTGATTACCGTCGTTTAGCTCTAAGCGTGTCATTGGGTATTGGGCGTGGCGAGAGGTAACTTTGGCGTGCAGCAGTGAACTGAGTTCTTGAGCCGGAAGCCAAGGGCGCATTTCATCGCTGTTCCAAACCTTTGCCAGCGGGCCTTGAACCATCACTTTTCCACCGTTGAGCACCAGCATGTGATCGGCTAGCTGCAATATTTCACTGAGACTATGGCTTACATACACGATCGGAATATTCAACTGCTTAGCTAATGATTGCAAATACGGGATCAATTCACGCTTACGAGGAAGGTCTAATGAAGCAAGCGGCTCATCCATAAGTAACATGGAAGGTGACGTCAATAATGCTCGGCCAATCGCTACTCGCTGCTTTTCCCCCCCAGACAAAGATCTGGGATAACGGTCTAAAAGCGTCTCTATTCCAAGTAGACTGATGATTTTTTGAAAGTGATTTTCATCCGGTGAGCTAACGCTGTAATTAAGGTTTCCCTTCACCGTATAATGGGGAAATAGTCTCGACTCTTGAAATACATAACCAATATTTCTCTTCTCTGGAGGGAGATTAATACTTTTCTGCTTAACGGCGGTTTCACTGCGGGAGAACAGTGTCACATCACCTAATCGAATGTCGCCATGATCAGGAGTAGATAGGCCGCCTAATAGGTTAACCAATGAGGTTTTCCCTGCCCCTGAACGACCAAAAATAGCGCACACGCCCTGCAGAGGAATGTCGGCGTGTACATCGAGTACTAGATCCCCCAACTGCTTTTGGACTCGAATGGTTAGCATGTCGATGCCCCTTTCTGTTGCGCTTTTTTCGTGAGCCAACCCGACGCGATAAGGGCAGCAAAGGCAATGACAATAGAAATGATGCATAAGCGCATAGCCTGAAACTCCGCACCCGGTGTTTGGATAAAGGAATACATTGCCAGTGGAATCGTTCTCGTCTCATCAGGAATGTTGGAGACAAAGGTAATCGTGGCACCAAACTCACCCAGACTTCGAGCAAAAGCAATGATCACACCTGAAATGATACCAGGTAAGGTTAGCGGTAAGGTTATGGTCATAAAGACTCGCCATGGGCTACTTCCTAATGTGCGGGCTGCTTGCTCCAAGCGTGTATCAACCGCTTCTAAGGACTGCCTAATCGCTCTCACCATTAAAGGAAATGAAACGACCGCGGAAGCCAAAGCCGCACCTTGCCAGCTAAAGGAAAAACTGACACCAAAAACATGGTACAGCCACTGCCCAATGATGCCTTGTCGACCCATTGCAATCAGCAGTAAATACCCAATCACAACCGGAGGAAGCACCAGAGGCAAATGAATCATCCCATCAAGCAGTGCTTTGCCACGAAACTCCTTACGAGCTAACACCCATGCAGCAAGAATACCGAAGGGTAAGCTGACCAAAACCGCAACGGTAGACACTTGGATGCTCAGCAGCAGCGCTGATGCTTCATATTCGGTTAGCACAGCTATATGACTCCGAAACCATGTCGAATATAAACAGCTTTCGCGTCTTCACTTTGCAAGTATTCAAAGAAAGCTTGACTCGCTATTGACGGCTCATCACTGACCATAACCATTGGGTATTCAATTGCATCATGGCTCTGTGGGGAAAATGTCGCGATAGAGCGAACCTTCGAAGATATAATGGCATCGGTTTGATAGACAATCCCTAGAGGCGCTTCCCCTCTTTCAACCAAGACCAATGCACCTCGAACATTATTCGCCCGAGCCACATGTGATTTTATCGTGTCCCATTGTTGGTAATACATCAAAGCTTCTCTTGCGTACTCGCCGACTGGCACATGATCAGGATCGCCTATTGCTAATCGCCCACCTTGCAATGATTCGACTAAACTTAATGATTCAAACTCTAACACGTGCTTTTTTACTGCATCATTCTTTACTGCATAGTTTTCTGCTAATAGATCGCTGGATTCAGAGGCAATAAGAACCAACGAGTTGTTCAACAAAGTGACGCGACTATTTGCATCCACGGCTTTTTGTTCGATAACGTAATCTAGCCACTTTTGATTGGCGGGGAAATAAATATCCGCAGGCGCACCGTAAACGATCTGTCGAGCTAGAGCCGACGAGGAAGCAAAAGATAAACGGATATTCACTTTGTGGTCTTGTTGATAGTCACGAGCGATTTCCGACAATACGTTGGTCAAAGACGAAGCAGCAAAAACGGTAATATTCTCTTTTGCATAGGCAACGGGCATCAAATTGAGCCCGATAACAGCCCAAAAAAATACTAACGTACACTTAACCATTTGCACCGAACGCCTGTTAAACCGCTTTATTTCCATTTTCTGAATGGCCTTCTTGTAACTTCTGAACATCGACAAGAAATCATATCATTATCGATATGCACTAAACTATATAACGTTATTGCAATTCAACCTATTATTGCTGTTTCGATACCAACCTAGCCATTCGAGCCATGGTCATTCACTTAGCTCGGCTCAACGGACTCCACTTAACCCTATACCGCCTCTATCCCTAACATTTAAAAGCGCATACTGATTCATATATTAATTGCAAAATTAAAAATTATCGCAAATTGCAATCCACTTTGCATAAACCTTGTATAGTCAGTTCAAAAAACAAAGCAAAACTGACGTAATTGCAGTCAATTAAGCACTCTAAAACTTGGCACATATACTGCAACACTTTAAATGACCCTTCTTAAGCCGAGGGTCACCTAGCCAACTGACGTTGTTAGTGAACCTTTTTGTTCACACTAGATATATCGGCCAATTGCAACTTTGCAGTTGGCTTTTTTTTGTCTCCGATTTGTCGTGACTCTACAATGTCTTCATACATCACTGTATTTCTCTCACAACTAAATAAAATGTCACTCCGTTTAAATTCATGATCGGCTAGCAATACCGTTATAAGGAAGTTTAGGAACAAAAAAAGGGAAATGATGGTCATCATTTCCCTTTTTCACTTTTCTATCTCAACCCCAACTTCTGGAGTGTCCTAAAACGGCACTTCAAACTGCATCATCACATCGCCGCTGTATTTCTCGTGCCAGCGATAGTCAAAACGCATTCTAGGTTCACCTGATTTCTTATCACCAAAGCCGACACTCAACTGCAAGCCGTGACTCATTAGCCACTCTTCCGTGCTCATTGAGCTTAACTGATCTTCCAGTACGCTAGGCATCCATACGCCAAGGCCAAAATAATTGGACGACACATTCTGGGTTACAAAGGGATCAGATGCAGAATTCATGACCCAATCATCCCAATATGAGCCAATGACAGTTGGTTCATCGTCAAACGTATCGCTTAATGCTATCCACTGCTTTTGAGCATAATTGAGTGTGTCATCGACAGAAAAACAAACACCGTTATTAATACCACTAGAACTGTTACTTAATACAACTGAATCAACACGGTAATTCGTAGAGGATTCAAAAAGATCACACGCACTCACTCCAAAAGGAGCAATGACGAGCAATAATAAAATTACTGCCTTGAGTCTCATTCGCTCTTTCCAGATACATCATTATGTTCAGGATTATCTAATATACTGACAGTTCTTTCAATAAAAACGCGACTTTTTGTGTGGTTAAGCCTTCAATGCTGGAACCATGGGTAAGTTTCTCTCGGATATCAGTACTGCGCACTTTCACTCTTTCTGGACAAGCCAATAAACTCCAACGTTGCAGTATTTCCTCTGCCTTATAGAATTTTGAAAAATTGAACAGATTATCTGGTCCAAGTACGAAGGTAAGCTCGCTATCTGGGTGTTTTTTTTGTAACGCATCAAGCACAGCAAAGGTCGTCACCGCACAACCTGGCTGAAAGAGTTCCTCTTCTATGGTACTTCGCTGCGCATTCTCCACGGATAAGTCTTGTATGAAGGCATCAACGAGTTGGCAACGGATATCATACTTCAGCATATCTTTCCCCCAAGCGTGAGAAATACTCGGCAGCAGCAAGACCCGATCAAAATGAGCAAGTGATTCAATGACACTTTTATGCCCTAGGCTTGGCGGATTGAACGCACTACCAAATACTGCAATTTTGCTCATTTTCTTTCCTGTTCGTAAATGAAAACTCTTTTCTCAGTTTTCTAACTCAATGTTTAAGGTATGATAATACTAAATGATGATTTGAACACTATTGCTTGCAGGAAAGGACTACTAATGGAACAGATAATTCGTGATGAAATGCGCGTACTCCCATCTATTGACCCACACTTTGAGATCTCGCGTCGCGTTGAGTTTATAAAGACGAAATTGCAGCAATCTGGCTGTAAGTCACTGGTACTTGGCATCAGCGGCGGCGTGGATTCCACAACCTGCGGTCGCTTAGCTCAACTCGCCATCAATGATCTTAACGAACAATCATCAAGTAATGACTACCAATTCATCGCCGTTAGATTGCCCTATGGAGAGCAAAAAGACGAAGACGAAGCGCAGCTTGCGTTGTCTTTTATAAAACCGACACAATCGGTTTCTGTTAACATTAAACAAGGGGTGGACGGTATTCACAGCGCCACGCATACCGCTCTTGATGGCACAGGGTTGCTGCCCACAGATCAAGCCAAAGTTGATTTTGTAAAAGGCAACGTCAAAGCTCGTGCTCGCATGGTCGCTCAATACGAAATTGCTGGGTATGTTGGCGGCTTAGTATTAGGCACCGATCACTCTGCAGAAAACATCACGGGTTTTTACACTAAGTTTGGTGATGGCGCGTGTGATTTGGCACCACTGTTTGGTTTGAATAAACGCCAAGTTCGTGAGTTAGCAAACACCTTAGGTGCTCCAGAGCTATTAGTTAAGAAGGTCCCAACGGCTGATCTTGAAGAACTGGATCCACAAAAAGCCGACGAGGCCGCACTCGGGCTAACCTATGACCAAATTGACGATTTCTTAGAAGGCAAAGAGGTGAGTAAAGAAGCGTCTGATCGTTTGGTTCATATCTACACAGTGACACAACATAAGCGTCTACCTATACCGACTATTTACGATTGAGTTATCCCTCTCCTATCGACACTGAAGAATGATAGCTGTGCATGCTGCAGCTATCGTTTCTCGCGTTGTATTTTCAGTTTTCAAACCGTACCTTCCGTTTCTACTCTTACCGCTTCTTTCTATCTAGAACTAAGGTATTAGTTTTTAATGCTAAAACCATACTCACCTTTGTTATAAATCTAACTTTGGCCGATTTAATCCCTCGACCATTGTCAGTAAGCTACCAACTTAGTTTTATTTATCTCAGTATTTAACGGAGCGAGGATCCATTGGATGGGTAGTATCCTAAAAGACCAACAATTCAATAATCAAAAGGGGTTGATTCACACTTCCAAAGGCCCGTTAATTTTGCTCTTTTTTGATGGTTATGATCTGAAAGCTCGTGAAGGGTTCATTGGACAAATCCACTCCCTGATGCATCACCAAATAAGAAACGGTAAACGATCTTTTTGTAAACAGCAGTCATTTACTGGGTTTTATTCTGCTTTCTTAGGTTTGGTCAAAAGCTTAGAAGCGGTTGGGTGTGATGTACGGGTGAATGATTTCAAGCTTGCTCGTAAGCACCCCGATTACCCAATTGGCGTTGCTGGGTTTCCTTCAGTTCTTGATATTGTGGATTTACCCAACCCAAAGATATTTGGCCCTGGCGATTTTGGGCTACCCGATCAGTCTCAGCGAGTGACCCATGACCCCAGTTTTAAAAAACTTATTCAACCTTGTGAATGGTTCACAAAAATATATCAGCCATTTTGTGGGGACAAGATGCTACCGTGGTTTGCTGGTATTGATTGTGAAAAACTGACTGATCTCTCTCATTATCCAAAGCAGTTTGATTTTCTCCTTTATGACAAAATCCACTGGGATAGAGAACAGAAAAATGTGTCAGTTACCGAACGAATAAAAGCGTATCTGGATAAACGTGGGCTGACTTATACCAGTGTGAGGTATGGACACCATCATTTTTCGCAATTTGTTGAGGGGCTAAAGTCATCACGAGCACTTCTTTATATTAGTGAACACGAGACTCAGGGGTTGGCTTATCAAGAAGCACTTGCGTCTAATATTCCTGTCTTGGCTTGGAATGAACAAAAGATCATTGATCCAGAGCTCGCTAAATACAACACGTCCGATTTACAGGTCTCTTCAGTCCCATATTTTGACAGTCGCTGTGGAATGACATTTAAAATAGAGAACTTTGAATCAGTCTGTGATCAATTCATAGGACAGATGAGCGCATTTAAGCCAAGAGAATACGCTCAATCAACACTCTCTCTCAAAATTGCTGGCCACCGATACCTTCTTGAATACCAAGCAATTACAAACGAAAAAAATTAAACGGGAGTCCACTTTAGACATCGAGCCGACCCTGATACCATAATTGTCGTAGCACCAAGAGCATTGGCAACAACATTTTGTGGCTCCCTTGTTCGATACTCCCCTAACAACTAGATAGCTCTAATAGTGTTAGGGGGAGGGATCCCGTTCTCTCTGTTTAGTACTTTTAAATTCTCATTAAAACATCACCCAAATATTTAAACTAAAGCCATTGGCTGCAATTATTGAACACGGTTTCAAACACCTTATAGCCAGAGAATATAACACCTCAATGCCTCTGAGCACTCATCCACTTCTGATCTTTATATTAGCCCATTACTCGTAGGTATATGCCTAAACCATATACGTATGCCGATGATCATATTCTCTAGTAAATCGTTGATTTACGGCTAGACCTTTAGTTTTGGTTTCCTTGGTATGCATCTCATGCTTTTACCAGTACTTATAGGTGAAGTACGAATTTGTAACTAACAAAATGTATTATCCTAAAGTCTAAATTTCATTCTTTATTCCACTGTCTTGAAATCTGCAAATAACTACACTAGCAGAACATTTCTAGTCTCACGTTTGTGTTGCAAACAAGACTAGCCAAGGAAGACCTTCACGGTAACTGAGAACCATAACTCATGGGCGGTAGCGTGCAGAAAAGCAAATGGAATTAAGACTATGAGTCAAACAGGGTTAATACGTTCACATGAAACAGGTTTTGCCTTTCTCTATCGCATTACCGATTTATGCATCATCTTTTCTGTTCTGCTTATTATCGGGCATTTCTATCTTCCGACCTTCACAAAAGACTATTTACTTATTGGCGCTTTGGGTTCTCTGCTCTTTTTGCTTTTCGGTGAAACCATTAATCTCTACCGCTCATGGCGTACGACCTCTCTAAGTGATCACATTATTACCACGTTCAGTTGTTGGCTGATTTGTTGTATCACTATTATTACCGTTGTTTATTTTACGAAAGTGAGTGAACAGTTCTCGCGTGTCGTTCTTGGAATTTGGTTCATCGCAGCGCCGTTATCACTCATTGTATGGCGTAGTATTATTCGAATTAGCTTGAACGTACTTCGTCACGTCGGCTACAACGCAAGACGAGCGATAATTGTCGGGCGCACGCCTCAGGGAATGAGCCTCGCAAGAGAGCTTGTCAACCGCCCATACCATGGTGTCAAATTCGAAGGATTCTATGACGAACGCAACAAGTTTCGCTCAGACGCTGAAAATGATTACCCTATTCTTGGCAACGTCGAAGAGGCTCTTGAGCAAGCTAAGAAAGGGGCGGTCGATTATGTCTACATTGCTATGCCAATGCATGCAAATGAACGAATTGCTAAATTTTTAAACCAATTTTCGGATACTACAGCCAACACCTACCTTGTACCGGACTTTTTCACTTATAACCTTCTCCACTCTCGCTGGGACCAAGTTGGACACGTTCAAACATTGAGTGTCTATGATACGCCATTTATAGGCATCGCCTCTTGGGTTAAGCGATTAGAAGATCTCGTTCTATCTTTCATTATTCTCACCTTAATATCTCCGGTCTTATTAGTCATCGCCGTTGCAGTAAAGGCAACATCAACAGGCCCCGTTATCTTTAAACAAGACAGGTACGGCCTAGATGGGCGAAAAATAAAAGTATGGAAATTCCGCTCCATGAGCACAATGGAGCAGGGAAAGGACGTAAAGCAAGCCACAAAAAACGATCCCAGAATAACGCCTCTTGGTGGTTTTCTCCGTCGTACTTCTCTTGATGAGTTACCGCAGTTTTTTAATGTTCTAGGCGGTTCGATGTCTATAGTGGGACCTAGACCTCACGCCGTTACCCACAATGAAGAATACCGACAAATCGTCGATCGCTATATGTTGCGACACAAAGTCAAGCCAGGAATTACTGGCTGGGCTCAAGTTAACGGTTATCGCGGTGAAACGGATACATTAGATAAAATGGAAAAGCGTGTTGAATTCGATCTCGATTACATTCATCACTGGTCAGTTTGGATGGATATTAAGATTGTCTTCTTAACCATCTTTAAAGGGTTTACAGGTAAAAATGCCTACTAAACACAAGGGTGAACTCATGAATGGAACAAGACTAAGTAACCTTGCTCTAGTGGTGATGTGTATCTTTGGCTCAGGGGTGTCTTTCGCTAATCCGGTAAATTTCAACTTTGATGAAGTTAAAGATTCACCTATTACTGCGCTTATCGATATAGATACCGGTTATAACGATAACCTGACTCGCGAAGCTAATGAAACTGATGCTATTTCATCTTCATTCATCAAAGTATTTCCTGGGCTAGCGTATACCTATAAACCCTCAGCGAGCCGCTACAGCTTGCTGTATGTCATCGACTCTGGTTATTTCTTTAACAGTAAAGATGACAACTACACTGACCAATATTTTGAGTCAAACAATCTCATCAGCTTTAACCCACGTAATAATCTTTCACTGACGTATTCTTATTATGCTACGCATGAAGAAAGAGGCACAGGCCTCAGTGAAGGGACCCTAGAAAGCCTTGCTATCGCTGAACCCGTAGAGTATACAAACCAAAATATTCAGACTCATTATTTATACGGAGCACCTAGCGCAACGGGACAACTAAAATTTGGACTAGGCTACCAAGATAAAACCTATACGAACTACAAAAGCTTCACTCGCAATAATATTCAGTACGGAAGTCAATTCAGTGACTTTACCTCCAAACAGTTTTCAGCCGCTTTTTTCTATCGCCTAAGAGCCTCAACTAAGCTCTCAGTTTCCGCGGAACGTGACGACAAGCAGTATCAATACACCGCTGAAAATACGGCAAACAGAGATAATATCACTGATTATTACTCGCTAGGGGCGATGTGGGACATTACAGATAAAACCCTGGGTGAGATCTCAGTGGGTTTGCAAGATAAAGAGTTCAGTTCAAACGAAAGAAGCGACTTTTCAGGTTTGAGTTGGAGAGTAAAAACCGACTGGCTACCTCAGCGTCATAGCAAACTGTCATTGTTCGCGTCCCTATCCGCTGAAGATCCCGATCAGCTAGGTGACTACATCAATGAAACGTTGGTTAAGTTGAGTTGGAAACAAGACTGGTTCGAACGGTTCTCAACAACAGCGCTAGTCAGTTGGGAAAACGATGACTATACCGCTAGCTCAGACATCGGAAATCGCGAAGATGACACGTATCTTTATCAATTAGATTTCAATTATCAATTTAGCCGAATACTCCATTTTGGGTTGTACTTATCCTCAGAGGATAAAAACTCTACTTGGAGTGCCTATCGCTACGACCAACAATTAGTCGGACTGTATACAAGAATCGAGTTATAACAATGAAGTTAATAAACTGCCTATTTATTTTTACTCTCAACCTGTTTTTATCAACGTCAGTCATTTCTGCCGAAGAGCACTACACTCTAGGAGCCGGTGATAAGATACAAATACATGTCTATGGGGAACCTGAACTCTCTTTTGAAGAGCTATTCATCAGCTCGAATGGTATTTTTGATTACCCGTACCTTGGTCAAATTCAATCACTTAATAAAACCACACAACAACTCAAAGAAGAAATAACCTTAGGTTTAAAAGGAGATTATCTTATTGAGCCGAAAGTAATGGTCAGTGTACTTTCATTTAGAAAAATCTATATAAATGGCGAAGTAAAAAATCCTGGTGGTTATGAATATCAGCCAGGCCTCACCATCGATAAAGCCATCGCACTTGCTGGTGGTTTTACCGACAGAGCAGCGAAAAGCAGCATCACCATTACTAACAACGCATCTGGTATCCAATCAAAAAAAACCAAGTTGACCAAAAGTGTACGTCCTGGTGACATTATTACGATTGAGGAAAGCTTTTTTTAAGCTAACACAACATGAATAAAAATATAGAAACCTTTAAAATTGAAGAAAGTATCATTGACGTGAGTCGATATATTTCTGCGTTAAAGAAACGCGCCATTGTTATAATGTTAATTTCGTTATTAATGGCTTCCGCTACGTATTTAGTCACAAAGCAGATGCCGCCTATTTACACTGCAAATGCCACCATATTAATCGAAGCAAAAGCAAGTAAAGCAGTTTCTATTGAGGAAATTGTTGGGATTGATTCAAGTCAGCAAGAATACTATCAAACGCAATATGAAATCATGAGATCCAACCATATTGCTGAGAAAGTGATTAAGCAATTCCAATTAGAAAACAACCCTGAGTTTAATGGGGAAAATAGCTATTTTAGTATTAGAGGCTTCATTTTCCACTACATCTACGCCCTGCGTAATATCATTATTTCGCCGGATAACAACCTATCTTCCTCTGATAGTTATTCTCAAGTAATCCAAAAAAAACGCTTAGTACTTGAAAATTTTAAAAATAAATTAACGATATCACCTATTAGAAAAACCCAACTTGTTAACATCTCGTTTGAGTCGTACAGCCCTGTCACCTCAGCTACGCTCGCCAATGCTGTTGGCCAGGCTTACATCGACAGTAATATCGAAGCAAAGTTGTTAATAAACCAAGAAGCAACCAGATGGATATCTGGGAAGCTAGAAGAATTAGCGTATAGCCTAAGAACCTCTGAGGCAAAGCTAACTTTATTTCAAAAAGAGCAAGGTTTAGTCGATGCTGCTGGGATCGATTCACTGCAAACGAATGAGCTAACATATCTAACGACTCAAATTGGCAACGCACGTGACCGACGACTCGCAGCCGAATCACTTTACACCGTGCTACGACAAAATAAGAACCAAGATATCGCAAACCTTTATGCAATTTCTGAAATATCTAATCACCCGCAAATTCGCGATCTTAGGCTCAACGAAGCCGATCAAGAGAAGCAGGTCTCCCAGTTAGCCAAGCGATATGGTCCTAAGCACGATAAAATGATTCAAGCGAAAGCCGAGTTAAAATCGATACGCGAACGATCCCTTCTTGTACTTTCACAACTGGCAAAGGGTATAGAGAAAGAATACTCGGCCGCCAAGCAGCAAGAGCAAGCGCTACTTCGAGAACTTGATAGCAAGAAGCTGGATTTCCAAGACCTGTCTCTAAAGCGTACCGAGTTCCAAAAGCTTGAACGTGAAGTTATTAACGACCGGAAACTCTACGACTTATTCTTAACTCGACAAAAAGAGACATCCGTAACGAGCGACTACCAAGCCGCAGTTGCTCGCATTACAGACCATGCGTTAATGCCACTGAAACCAACGAAACCAAGCAAGTTGAAGATTGTTATCATCATCACCGGGCTCACAATGATCATACTCTGTTCAATCGTTATTCTCAGAGAGTCAGTTCGAAATGACTTAGAGCTGGCTGGAGATATTGAAGAGAAAATCGGCCTGTCTCCTATTGGCTCGATTCCAAAACTCAAGCGTTCTTGGATATCTAAGCCTAGACGTGAAGTAGATCGATTTCTAAGCGTTGAGAACAGTCCATTTTCAGAAGCGGTTCGATCACTGCGAACTCGACTTTTACTTAATTCTGCTAATACAGGTCGAAAACTGTTCGCTGTGACCTCTCCTTTACCCGCTGAAGGAAAAAGCACAATGGCAACGAACTTAGCGCTCTCTTTAACTAAGATGGAACGTGTCATTATTATTGATGCTGACTTAAGGCGTCCATCACTGGGCAAGTTATTTGGGTTATCGATGAGTCAGAGTGGATTAAGCAATTATCTACTTCTCGATGAAGAACTAGAGGCATGCCTATATCACGACAATGCTTCAGGTCTAACAGTACTACCCGCTGGGTTTATTCCCCCCAACCCTCAAGAACTGTTAGGAAGCAAAAAGTTCGAAAAACTCTTGGCAACCCTAGAGGGGCAATTCGACAAAATCATCATTGATTGCCCACCAGCTATGGTGGTAAGTGATGCATTAATCATTGGTAACCTTACTAAAGCTCTAATGCTCGTTGTAAAAGCAGGCTCAACCAAAACAAAGCATGTGCGCAAAACATTGTCCGACATATTAAACCACGACATCAAAATCGATGGTGTGATTCTGAATCAGAGCAAAGAGCCGAGCTCTCGAAAATCGAATGCCTACTACGCAAGCTACGCGTACAAAGCAAGCACTAAGTCCAGTTAAAAGGAATAACAGACCAATATGAACATCTTGATAACAGGAGCTAGTGGCTTCATCGGTACGCATCTCATTCGTGAACTGACAACTCAAGGGCACCATATTTTTGCACTTGATATTCTTCCCCCTCGCGAACAACACGATCACGTCGACTATATTACTGCCGATGTACGTGATCTTTCAGCGCTTGACCTTAATTCTAAAATTGATCGAATCTATAACTTTGCAGCGGTCCATACGACACCTGGACATGAGGATATTGAATATTTTGATACCAATATTTTTGGTGCACTTGAAATCACCAAGTTTGCGAAACAACATGATGTGAAAGAGATTATTTTCACAAGTTCGATTTCCGTTTATGGTCCAAATGAAGAAAGTCGTAGTGAAACGTCGCCATTGACACCCAATTCGGCGTACGGATTTTCTAAAGCTCAAGCAGAAGTTATTCATAAATCATGGGCACAAGACAACCAAGCTAGAACACTGACTATAGTTCGGCCTGCTGTTGTGTTTGGTGAAGGTGAGGGAGGCAACTTTACTCGACTCGCCAAAGTACTTAGAAAAGGGTATTTCCCTTTCCCTGGTAGAAAAGACACCATCAAAGCCTGCATTTATGTAAAAGAACTGCTCGAAGCGATTGAGTTTGTTCATTCATCTAATCTTGGTACTGAGTCAAACTCAAACATAGCGACATTTAACGGTGCCTTCCCGACCAAGTACAACATCGAACAGATCGTTGATACCTTTACTGAAGTCTCTTTCCCTAACGTAAAAAAGGTCTGTATTCCAAAGCAGCTCATATTTGGTGCCGCCAAGTTAATTTCTTACTTTAAGGGGTTTGGGCTAGGGATTAACCCAGAAAGAATTACAAAGCTTGTTCGCTCAACCAACATCAACGCTGACTACTTGTCAGAGAATGGTTACACCTATCGATACACATTGAAATCTTCTTTGGCTGATTGGGCTGAAAGCACTTCTGGAAGGTATCTGTAAACCATGATGGAAAATAAGCATACTTACCGACCAGACATCGATGGCTTAAGAGCTATCGCTGTATTAATCGTTGTTCTCTATCACGCGGGTATTGAGAACATCAGTGGCGGTTTTGTTGGCGTTGATGTCTTTTTTGTTATTTCAGGCTATGTCATTATGTTAAGCCTGCTCAAAATGCTCAATGACGGTACATTTTCTATTACCGAGTTCTACTTCCGAAGAGCTAGGCGCATCATGCCTGCTTTATTTTTCATGTTACTAATCACTACTGTTTTTAGCTATGTTTGGTTCTTGCCAACTCTGTTTGATGACTATTTAAAAAGCTTATTATCGTCCTTAGGATTTGTATCAAATTTCTATTTTTGGTCGACTACTCATTATTTCGGAGCTTCAGCTGAGCTAAAACCACTACTGCATACATGGTCTTTGTCTGTTGAAGAGCAATATTATATTTTCATGCCGATATATGTTTTTTTGGTCTATCGATATTTTGGCCAAAACTGGAAACTTGCTCTATACCCTCCCTTTTTTATCAGCCTAATATTAAGCTGTTATTTGATCGACAAAGCTGCGTCAGCAAATTATTTTATGCTTCCTACTCGCGGTTGGGAATTGTTACTTGGTGCTATCATCGCAGCCGTCCCTCCGTTTAAGGTATCATCTCGTTGGCAATCTTGGATTTTAGGTTTTCTGGGGTTGGGAATGATTATTCTTTCGGCTGTTTACTATAATAAGTACACGCCCTTCCCAGGCTATAGTGCTGTTATTCCTTGCTTGGGTGCAGCATTTATCATCCTTGCAGGAAGCAAACAATATGAAAACAATACAATGGCTAATCCTATTGGATATTTTTTAGCAACGCGACCACTCCTTTATATTGGTACTATTTCCTATTCCTTATACCTGTTGCATTGGCCAGTAACTGTCTTCTTTCGATATCAATTACTCGCTCCACTCAATACCAATCACACTGTTTGGATAATTATAATCAGTTTTGCTCTGGCCGCATTTTCTTATCATTTTGTTGAAAAACCTTACCGCTACAGTAAAAACGCCAAGCGTTCATCTGTATTCACATTCTCTGGTGTCGGAATGGCCGGTTTTGGATTTACAGCAGTAGTACTATTGCATTTAAATTCACAACCAGCAGACCAACCACATCTCGTAGACTCTGTTAATAAAACCTCCTCATCTCCGTGCTTTTTAATGAATGCGAAAAATTATTCACAGTGGAGTGAGTCAGAGTGCATCATTAACAATACTCAAGAAGAGAAAACAAAAATATTGCTCTGGGGTGACTCGTTTCTTAATCACTACGCGCCAGGAATAAAGTTAAACAGTCAAGAATTAAATGCTCAATTTGTAAAGTATTCTTCTGCAGGTTGCCCGCCAATTCTTAGTTTTGAATCCTATGCATTACCTTATTGCAATGCATTTAATCAAAACGCTATCGAAGTCATCAAAGAGAATAAATATGACTTAGTTATTATTTCCGCCAAATGGACAGATCATGCAAAAAATGGATTAGAGAAACTTGAATCTACGTTATCAGAACTGGATAGTCTGGGGGTACGCTATTTGGTTATTGGCCAATCTCCTCAATTCATTACTGACGTATCAATTATTAATGATCTAAAAGGTAAGAACGAAAAAAATCATTCATGGCCTATCATTTTTGGGCCAGATATAAACCAGGAATTAAGCAACATCCTTAACCATAATAACTTCATTGACCCCATGAATAACCTCTGTATCGATGGTACTTGCCCATATAAAAAACAGAATGTATTGCTCTACAGCGATTATGGACACCTTTCTGAGCACGGTTCAAATCTGGTTGTGAAAAATATGATAAATACAATTAATGACTGGATCTATGAAAGTAAACATTAATGGCCCCATAGACCGAAGCCTTTCATTAGAAAAAGGAATTATAAAATATGATGTACTCATCACGAATATCATTATATTTTCATTAATATCGGCTTCATTAATTAGTTCAGCCGCTGCTTTCATTTTTCTATTGTCTGGATTATTCCATTGCGTGAAACGCTATCAGTATTCACTTGCGGCCTGCAAAGAATGCTGGCCTCTATTCTCTTTTTCAGTTGTTGCTATTATGTCAACATTTTGGTCAGAGACACCGGCGTCATCTTTGAAATCAGCGCTTCAAATATTTTGTACAACGCTAATTTGTGTTTCATTAATCTACACCGTAAAAAAAGAAGTCATTATTACTGCGCTTACGGTTAGCTTAATCACTTTAATGCTTTACGGATTGAGTTCGAATAACACCGTCATTATCTCGTATACAGGGGAGGTCGTCCGTATTGGACATTTTGGCAGTAAAAATAACATGTCAAGTTTTGCTGCTTTCTCAGCCATGGTAGGCATAGGTACGTTATGTTTACCCGCTGTGCGTCCCTATATGAAAGTACTCGGATCCTTTTGTACATTACTGTCAATCGTGGTTTTTTACTATGCTAAATCATTGGGAACCAACCTGGCTTTCTTCACTGTTTTATTCATCGCTTTGGCCATATTTTTTTATTCCACTAAAAATATATCAATCATAAATCGACGCATTATAAATCCACTCATTGTGGGGTATTTAATTGTATTCATTCTCAGTGTTATATATTTTTTCAACTTTAGTTACTACGAAAACTTTATGTACTCACTTGGTAAGGATCCGACCATAACTGGCAGGACAATGATTTGGCAAGTTGGCTTTAACTCTATTCAGGATAATCCTCTTTTGGGTGTAGGGTATGGTGCATACTGGAATATCAATAATCCAGGTGCGATCGAGATATGGGAATTAATGCACAAAGAAGTCGGTGCACTGTTTGGTTTTCACAATCTATACATTCATTATTACGTTGAGCTAGGAGTATTCGGCTTTCTGTCGATCGCCTTAATAGTTGGAAGTTGCTTAAAACAAGCCTATCTCAGAGCAACTCATGGAATGGAGTTGTTCGATGTGTTTATTTTCATACTACTCCTGTTTTTCTTTGCAAAGAGTTTCGTGGAAACAACTGGTTTTGCTCAGTTCCATTTTAGCCATTTTAGTCTTTGCCTTATTTGGATGACTCTAAACAGAAAAACTTTTTTTGATTGTGGAAAAAAAACAATCATCGTATTTGAGGGAAAAGCATGAAAATATTGTACATCGTTCATGATCTTAACGATGCTGCAGTAAAACGCAGAGTATCGATGCTAAAGCATGGCGGTGCGAAAGTGACACTAATCGGCTTCTATCGTGGCAAAAAGCCCGGAGCCACACTGTGTGGTTGCCCCGCATTATCGCTAGGCGAAACTTTTGATGCGTCATTCATACAGCGTATCGTTAAAGTTGTACAAGCCATTGCAAAGCTAAAAAAGACATTAAAAAACACCAACGATTTTGACGTCATTATGGCTCGAAATCTCGATATGCTAGCAATAGGAAACAAAGCAAAATCACTGCTGAATGTTCCTCTAATTTATGAGTGTCTTGATATCCACCGATTTCTCATTGCCAACAACTGGGCCGGTCATATTTTTCGAAGCATAGAGAAACGACTCTGCCATTCTGTTTCTCTACTCATAACCAGCTCTCAAGGTTTTATAGATAATTACTTTCAACCTATTTCAAACACAAAATTACCCTACTTTATCTTAGAAAATAAAGTATTCAGCACGAAGCCGCTGCCACCTCTTTACCAAAAGCCATTTGATAAAGATCATATTACCATTACCTGGAATGGAGCCATTCGCTGTCACCGCTCGCTGCAGATATTGTCTCAAGTCACACGAAAGCTAGAAGGGAAAGTCACTGTCACTATTTGGGGGAAACCCGCTTATACGGAGTTTTCGGACTTTGAGGCGTTAGTAAACAATGAACCCTATATTAAGTTTAAGGGACCCTATAGCTTCCCTGATGACCTAGCAAAGATCTACCAACAGGCAGATTTTAACTGGACTTTGGATTTTTTCGAAGAAGGTGGGAATTCAGAATGGTTGTTACCGAACCGAATTTATGAAGGTGGCCTGTTTAATGTGCCTCCTATCTACCGAGCAAATACCTTTATGGCCGAAGTTCTTAACGATCTCGACTTAGGGATCTCTATTGATGATGATTTTAGCCAATCATTGAGCGGTTTTTTGGCTTCGGTAAACGAAGCTAGCTATCAGTCACTACACAAAAAAATGGAGGCTGTTCCATCGTCTCGATGGTGTTATGACAACGTTCAGTGCCTGTCACTGATTCAGCTGTTATCTCAACAAGCATTAAAAAATAATAATGACTTACAAGGACTTGTCCGTGTCACTAAATAAGAGAGCAGTTACCATCAATGCACTTTGGCACTCCGCCGCAAGTTTATTTTCCACTGGCATTCGATTTCTGACCATCCCAATATTGGTTAGAATTCTCAGCCCTGAAGATTTTGGGAACGTCGCCTTAGCTATGGCTGTTTTAATGTTTATTAGTACCGTTCTGGGAAACGGTGGCGCAGTCGATACCATTGTCTATTTTACTAAAAAACGACCACACATCTTTTCGACCTTATTCTGGTTTAACTTGGCTGTAGGTCTGTTGCTTGGCTGCATTGTTTACGTCGCATCGCCGGCTCTCACTGTTTGGCTAAATGCTCCCGATGCTCTGCCCTATATAGAAGCATTATGTGTTCTTTTTCCATTACTAATGATTCAGTCGGTTTACCAAGGCCGTCTAATTGCGAAAATGAAATTTGGGTATATCGCAAAGATCAGTGCCATCGCTTCCACAAGTGCTACAACACTTGCCGTTATCTTAGCCTTTTCCGGTTTTGGCGCATGGAGCTTGGTGATCCAGCATATATTAATGCACCTGATTCAAACCATTTCCTTTATTAGTGCATCAGATATCAAACCGACACGAATATTTGATCTTCCGACTCTAAGAGCTTTTTTACCTTTTTATTATAAAACATCAGCCTATAACACTGTCATGTGGGCGGGCGATCAAGCTCCGCTGTTACTAACATCCAAAGTATCTGGCGCAGCAAATACCGGCATATATAACATGATGAGCCGAACATCTTCATTACCAAGAGAAGTATTTGGTCAAGGGTTTATGATGTCGTTTTTTTCTGGTTTGTCTGACAGTAATGCTGAGAAAGAAAGTCAATCTAGTCAACAAAACAGCTTGTTTTGGGCAATCAAGTTAAACTTAATTATTCTAGGCAGTATTTACGCACTCGCCACAGTGTTAGCCGAACCAATTACAGGTTTGCTACTGGGCAAAAAATTCGCCCCACACTGGGAAGTGTTTCAATGGCTTTGTATTGGCATGCTATTTACTAGCTCAACGGGCGGCTTTATTGGCTTTCTCAAAGGGACTGGGAAAATAGGCCTAATGACAGTACTAAGCATTCTCCGCACAGGGTTAATCGTCCTGTCCACTGCGTTGATGTGGTTTACCCAATCCACCGTTGAAGCCATTGCGATCGGATTTGCCTTTGCCAACATTATACTCACCGTTGCTTATTTCATCGTTATGCTCACGATACTAAAATTTGAATTCAGAGCGTTAATAAACAGCATTGGACGCTCAATTATCGTGTTAATTTCAAGCACACTTTTGACTGATATAGCGTATCAATTTATACACCAGCGATTCCCTATGCATGACTTCATTTCGATTATCTATGGTGGATTTATATTCCTTACCTTTTATGGCTTATTTAGTTTAATTTTTTCTAGAGAAGACACCATAAATCTTTCTAAAACAGTTCAATATCAATTAACTCACAAGCTAGGACGATAAATGCAACTTACTTCTAGAGAACTCATGTGCAAAACAAGCTACGTGCTCGATCACTTAATTGCACGCACTAATGATACTACTCCCATATTGATTAGTGGTTTTTGGCGCAGCGGGACAACTTGGGTACAAGAGGTATTGGCGCAATCCATTGGAGCAAAAACTTTATTTGAACCATTGGATCCTAGCTCGTTTTTGCCTTTACATGACGGATGCCCTGTCGAATCCTCGGCGCATATCCCCCTATTTCAAGATGTATTTAATACTGAAGATTTAAGGTTACTGGATCTGTCCTTTTCCGGCATTAGCCCAAAACGATCTGGGTTCAACTATCTTTGCCGCAGATCTCTTAGTGAGTCTTTGCGAAAAAAAGTGGTGATTAAGCTAGTAAGAGGCCAGTTTCTCATTCCTTTTTTAGCAGATCGTTATGCTTTATCCACAGTCCTTCACATTAGCCGCCACCCAATGGCTGTGGCTTACAGCATGCTAAGAACAAACTGGAAATGGCATATCAAAGATGTCGATTTTGGGCAAATTTACGCTAAAGAATCTCAGCTCGAACTGCCTCATACCCAGCGAGAAATATTCGGTACCTTGTTATCATTTCGCAATGAGACACCAGAGCGAAAAATTGCCGCTCTATGGGCATTAAGTGAACGTTTTGCTTATGAGCAGGAACATGTAAAGGGATTTAAATACGAATCTTTATTACAAAATCCAATATCGGGGTTTACTGAAATCGCCAACACGATTAATCAACCTATTATTGCTGACATTAAATCGGATAAAGCAACGGTTGTCTCCGAATCTGACCGCACTAACATTGACATGTCTACTCGACTTAACTCTTGGCAAACCAAGCTTACAGCCCAGCAACAATCAGATATTAAGGCCGTTTTAATGGAAATATGGCCTGATGTAATAGATCAATGGGCACTTTAGGTGCCACTTTACATATCATAAGGACAAATAATGAATTCTGACCAACATGGTATCCTGGTCGTCATCCCGTGCCTAAACGAAGAAGACTACATTCAAGAAATTGTAGCATTTTGTCACCAAGAAACTCTCGGTTCTTCTTCTCATATTGTGGTGGCTGATGGCGGTAGTAGCGATAATACGTTACTTATTTTAAAGCAACTTTCTATGAAAATGCCTAACCTAACCATTCTTGAGAACCATAAAAAAATACAAAGTGTCGGGGTTAACCTCGCTGTTGAGCGGTTTGGGCATGACTTTGACTATTTCGTTCGCATTGATGTGCACGCTAGCTACCCAAGCCAGTATATATCGACGCTTTTAGATGAAGCTAAAACACATAACGCCGATTCAGTCGTCGTTTCTATGGATACACAAGGGAAAAACCCAGTTCAGTCATTAATCGCACTAGCTCAAAATTCTCCCCTTGGCAACGGCGGTTCAAGCCACCGAAATACACAAAATTCGGGGAAATGGGTCGAGCATGGTCATCACGCCCTGATGAGTACAGACGCATTTTTGTCTGTTGGCGGTTACGACGAGTCATTTTCTCACAATGAAGATGCCGAGTTAGATGCTCGTCTGACTAAAGCTGGCTTTAAGATATGGCTGACCAATGCGACTAACCTCATTTATTATCCTCGTAGCCAATTGATACCGCTTGCCAAACAATACGCAGGTTATGGGAAAGGCCGTTGCCAAAATCTATTAAAGCATCAAGAAAAACCTCGTCTTCGTCAATGGGTTCCTGTTTTTGTATTTCCATGCTTACTTCTTGCCATTCTTAGCGTTTTTCATTGGGTTTTTGCAATACCTGCTCTGACTTGGTTTTTTGCCACGTTACTTGCTGGAGCCATCATTGCAGCAAAAAGCTCGACAACGCTTACCACACTAAAGTATGCCGTTTGGCTTCCTGCCATGATCATGCATTTGGCTTGGTCGTATGGCTTTTGCATGCAACTTAGCAAACATGTTCTTCAACCTAAAAATAAGCGCGAAGTTAGCCATGAACATTGATATCTGTATCTGTACTTACCGCAGAGAATCTTTAAAAAAAACCTTGTTATCGATACAGGAATTGAAGCTGAACCCAGAATGGCGTTTGCGCGTTATTATCGCTGATAATGACACCATCCCAAGTGCAAAGTCACTCGTCTCTGATTTTTCAGATAATTCATCACTGAACATTAACTATCTGCACGCGCCAAAACAGAATATTGCGATTGCGCGAAATGCGTGCCTTGAACATAGTCGAAATGGATGGGTAGCGTTTGTTGATGATGACGAAATTGTCAGTAGAGATTGGCTGATAGAGCTATTTAATACCGCCAATAATCACAATGCAGAGGTCGTGTTAGGCCCAGTTAAAGCTGATTATCCGACGAGCTTAGCGCAGTCATGGATGTCGAGAGGAAAGTTCCATGATACAGAGCCGACATATCATGAACAAACCATTTGTTCTGGGTATACTTGCAACGTCTTAATCAATCGGGCAAATCCTGTCATATCCGCATTACGCTTTGATTTGCAGTTTGGTCGTACTGGTGGAGAAGACACCATGTTTTTTGAAGCTATTAAAGACGCAAAGATACCACTTTATTTTTCACCGCATGCATGGGTTTATGAGCCCGTTCCCAGTGCTCGCTCAAATTTTCGATGGCTAATAACTCGCCGATTTAGATTTGGCCAAACGCACGCAAGATTACTGTTAAATACGAACGACACATTACCTTATCGAGCGAAACACGCCGCTCTTGCATTTGGTAAAGCAAGCGCATGTTTCGTAATGGCTGTTGCAAATCTATTCGATCAGATTAAGTGGCGTAAGTGGGCAATAAGAGGCAGCCTTCACATTGGCGTTATTTCACGTCTCATTGCACAAAAGGATGTAGAACTCTATGGAAATTAAGACATTAAATACCGAGTCTAGTAAAGACAAAAATAGCCCGATGGTCAGTGTCATTATTACTTGTTATAACTATGAAAAATTTATTCAAACCAGTATTGAAAGCGTACTTAATCAAAACTACCCCCATATAGAGCTGATCGTGGTGGATGATTGTTCAAAAGACAATTCACGTGCGCTAATTATGGAGTATCAAGACCAATTAATTCCTGCTTTTCATGAAGAAAACAAAGGCCATGGCGGTGCATTCAATACGGGCTATGATACTTCTAGTGGCGATATCGTTATGTTTCTTGATGCCGATGACTACCTACTACCTAACTCCATAGAAGACGCTTTAGCGCAATTTCCTGCACAAAGTGGTATGTGCCAGTATAGAATGCACCTTGTCGATGACCAAGGATCTCAGTTTGATATATTTCCAAAAAAAGAACTGCATTTTGATGAAGGGAATAAGGCAAAAGAAAAATTACTCCACTGTGGACAATATCAATCTACAGTTACATCTGGCTTACTATTTAAACGCGAATATCTAGATCAAGTGATGCCGATTCCACAAGAATCTTTTCGTCAAGGTGGGGATGGCTACTTAGTGACTCTAGCACCCATTTTTACAACGGTATCAAGCAGTGAATATTGTTTATCTGCATATAGACAACACGGACTCAATCATTCCGCATTTTCATGTCAATTAACTGATCGTGCAAAGTGGCTTCTAGATCATAACAAAATGCGACATTCTGCTCTTATGAACGCCAGCAAAAATAAATCACTACCACTAAAAAACGAGTTTTGGTTCAACGACATGGTTCATTTGAATCAAATCATGTGTTTGGCACTGTTCGAGCCCAACAATAGCTTTGCTTCTACATCCCGTCTCAAGATCGTCACAAAAGCGATGAATAGCATCAAAAGTCAGAACTTAAGTACAATAAATCGATTGATTTTATCCATGTGGTGGATTTCTATTTCTTTTTCTCCACGCGTTATTGCAAAGCCACTCTATTCATGGCGTTTATTAGCATCAAGTCGACCTAAATTTGTGCAACAAGCTTCGACCTTTTTAAGACGGTTGTAAAGGAGCGCTTGGTGAACACTTCCCCATTAAATCGAGCTATCAATATGTTCAAAACCTTAAGCATTATATCCCTATTGCTTTTCAATACTGTTATTTCTGAAGCGAGTGAATGTGATCGTCAAGACTACGAGTTAGTGTGGGCAGATGAATTTGACTATTTAGGACTCCCTGACGATAGTAGATGGAACTACGAGGAAGGATATGTTCGAAATAAAGAGCTTCAATATTATCAAGTTAAGTCGTTGGAAAATACCTATGTTCAAAATGGCATGCTAACCATTGAAGCAAGGCGCGATTCATCCACTCTGAAACCCTACACCTCTGCTAGTATAACCACCGAAAACAGGGCGACTTGGAAGTATGGCAAAATAGAAGTACGTGCAAGCATACCTATCGCTTCAGGTACCTGGCCTGCAATATGGATGCTTGGTGCGAACATAAGGCAAGTCTATTGGCCAAGGAGTGGGGAAATAGACATCATGGAGCATGTTGGCAGTAACCCTAACTTTATTCATGGCAATGCCATTTATTATGATTATGAGACGAATGCGAATGGAAGTGATAGTGCACATATTGCGCACGATTCAGTGAATTCGTTTAACCGGTACGCAATTGAATGGACACAGCAACACATTACATATTTCATCAATGATAAACCATTTCACCAATTCGATATCAACACCGCAGGCAACAAAAATAACCCTTTCCATAAACCATTCTATCTCATCATTAACCTAGCCCTTGGGGGGTGGGGAGGAGAATTGAATGATGATTTCACCTCAGAAAAACTAAAGATCGATTACGTTAGGGTCTACCAAAAATTCTGTCATCAATAATATAAATTCATACTTTTTTAATCTGATGTGTTTTGCACTCATTAAAATGTAGGGCTATCACCAAAGCACAGAACAACTAAAAAATAAATCACTGAAAAATAAGTACATTACTTTAATGCTTATATCGTACATATGAATCATTGAATTCCATTATATTTACCGTGTCCATTCGACATTTCAGTTTCAGCTTTTGAAAAATGGACGCTGCTTAACTAGCAATGTTTTTTTTCAAAATATAACTTATCACTGAAAGAGGAATTCACATGTTTCAACATATTTACGACGTTTTAGAAGAAGCTAAAACTCTTACTGACACTTCTGCAAGCACAAACCAAAACGATACCATCGTAACAGGACAAGAAAACACAACCGTTTTTGCTAAACATGGTGATGACGTTATCTTTAGTGGTGCGGGCGATGACATCCTATCTGGCAATACTGGCGATGATATTATCGATGGAAATGCAGGCGATGACATAATTGTTGGTGGTGTAGGAGAAGATACACTGAGAGGTGGTGCCGGTAACGACCAACTCGTTGCAAGTGTTGATGATAAAATGGTTGCCGGTGGTAATGGCTTTGACACTGTTTACATGCGCGCCGAAGAGGGTGATGACAACTTTTTCGACTTGGTTACTCAAGCTCGATCAGTGGAAGCCATTGTAGGCTACGGTACCGAAGACGTTTTCGCTAATGTCAGCCTTTCAAATATTCTGTTTCAATCTCAAGATGATGGTAACGAAGAGACGCCAGATACAGATAACACATTCATCGCTGTTGGGTTGGAAGGTTTATCACTAGAGGGGATTTGGCGATTCCTAGAAGACGGCGAACTGAACTTCACATCAGAAGACATTACGGGCGAGCAAGAGCAAGCTTATATCGAGATGCTTGGTCTATCATACGTACCTGACGGTGTACTTGATCTGCATGCATATACCTTCGGTGAAGGTGAAAATGCCGTCACTATTGTTACTGATCTATCGGCAGATGACATCACTGTAGGTAATGAGTCACTCGCAGAAATGTCAGACATGATGCCTGTATAAATTAAATAGTTAATCAATAGTTAACTAACCAAAATATCTAAGGTGAAAGTTACGGCTTTCACCTTTTGTCGTCAATGAACGACTTCTGTCGAGGAAGAGACATTGCACCGTAACAACAATCAGGATAACTCTCCCAAAGTCGCATTTTCTCTTGCTGCGGCACAGCTTAGAACTAGCCTACTCTGGGTGCTCTTTTTTTCATTTTTCATCAATATTTTTGTCTTAGCACTTCCCTTTTATTCACTCCAAGTTTTTGACCGTGTACTCACCTCTCAAAGCCTTGATACTCTATGGCTACTTTCAATCATTACCATTGCATTCATCATATTGCATTCTGTTCTTGATTGGATAAGACAGCGTATGTTGCTGTCTATCAGTGAAAATTGGAGCACTGGAGTCGGAGCACCTCTCCATAGCGCCTCTATTTTTGCTAGTAACGGTAACAATGCTAACAATTCACAAATAATCGACTTAATGAAAGGCGTTCGCAATACGCTCTCTTCTTCTCTAGGTCCGCTATTCGATTTACCTTGGACACCGTTGTTATTACTATTTTTAACGGGGCTACATCCTTTATATGGCGCTATTTGTCTGGTTGTAATCGCTTTGCTTTTTGGCTTGTCATTACTGAATTTTCGCCACAGAACCAATACCAATATCCATCAATTAACTCTCACTCAGAGCTCGATTGATGATACAAATAGCGTAAGAGCGATGGGGATGACTCAAAACATTGCCGCTCTAGCGAATGCTCAGGATACGACACTCTACCAAAAACTAGTCAATGGCTTAGGCCTGACAGCAAATCTTACCAGCATAACCAAATTTATCCGCGCACTGGCTCAAGTGTCCCTTGTCGCGATAGGCGCTGTTTTAGTCATTGAACGAGAAATAACCGCTGGTGCTATGATAGCGGCAACAATGCTATCAGCCAGGGTATTTTCTCCATACGAAGCACTTGTAAATAGCTTATACCCCTGGATTAATGCCATTAGATATTGGAAAGAGCTCTCTCAAATCGCATTAAACTGCCCAAAAGAACCTGAAGAAGCGAGCTTGCCAGCAGCACAAGGTAAACTCATCGTAGAAAACCTCATGATTCTTTACCCTGACAGCAATAAGCCTTTTTTATCTCGTATTAATATCGATATCCCATCAGGCAGCTGCATCGCGATAGTAGGAGACTCGGGAAGTGGGAAAAGTACACTTTTGAAAGCACTAGCAGGACTTATTAGACCCAATCTAGGGCAAGTCCGACTTGACGGCGCTACTTATCTTCAATGGTATTCTGAAGGGCTCTCTGATGTATTAGGGTACTACTCCACTGACTCCAAATTCTTACCAGGCTCTATCGTCGACAACCTATCTTTATTCCAACCTCAGTTCGATGTGCAAACCGTCTACAACGCCTGTAAAGCCGTTGGCATGCACGAACAAATTTTGAAGTGGCCAAAAGGATACGAAACCGATATAGAAAAAGATCTGGTTCCTTCAAGCTCCGAATACCATAAGTTACTCTTAGCTCGCACCCTCTTTTCTACCCCAAAAGTACTTATTTGGGATCAACCAGATGCTTTTCTAGGGCCTACATCAGAAAAATTGTTACACCAAATTCTGATAGCCCGGAAGCGACTCGGCCTAACGACTCTTTACACTACCAATCAATCACCATTGCTCGGGTTTAGCGATCGCATCATATTCTTAGAGAACGGCACTATTAAAAGTGATACCGAAACCAAACACATTGCGGCAGCGCAAAAAGTACCAATGAAAAAGGTGTCCAATAATGGCTGAACAACAAACAACGATTGAACACCAAAAATCTACGACTCAATATTGGATAAAATGTGGAATTGCGCTGTTGGTATTAGGTGGAGGGATTATTGGAAACTGGGTTTATTTTGCTCCACTCAGCAGTGCTGCGATTGCTCAAGGCCATGTCATTGTTGAAGGTTATAGAAAAAAAATACAACATCTTGATGGGGGTATTGTTGAAGAGATCTACGTCAAAGACGGGCAACTGGTTTCAGTCGGTGACCCTTTAGTTACGCTCAACTCCACGAAAGCAAAAACGCGTTTCTTACAAATTAAATCCCGTTATTACAATGCGTTAGCAAAATACAATCGCCTTCAAGCAGAAATCAACGAAACACCAGACATTGCATTCATACGCTCTTTAGACAAATCGGATGCATTGATTGCTCAAGCTATCGCAACTCAAACAAAGCTGAGGCAAATCAGAATGGAAGCCCTTGATGGCGCCATTCAGATCGCGAATAAGAAAGTAGAGCAGGCAAAACAAAACCTGAATTCCTATGTCGCCCGGAGTAAAGTGGATGCACAAGCCCTCGGATTACTCGATGAACAAGTGAACATGTTAGCCAAGCTTTCAAAAAAGGGGTTTGCATCACGTGAACAGCTTTTATTTTCACAACGTGAAAGGCTTGATATCCAACGACGAATCGATGATTACGATGCTGTTATGGCAAGAGAGGAATTACTGATTGCCGAAGCAAAACAGAGCATTGCTAACTTAAGATTAGAGTTTATAAAAGACGCGTCTGAAGAACTAGAACTTGCAGAGCGAGATATTATAGAACTTAAAGAACATTTATCCCAAGCAGAAGAAGAGCTAGGCAGGTCAACTATCGCTAGCCCAATCAACGGCAAGATCGTTGAGCTCAACATTCACACCTTAGGTGGTATTGTCACCAGTGGCGAAGTTCTTATGGAAGTCATACCTGTAGATAGTAACCTTATTGTCGAAGCCAATGTTACCCCTCAAGATATTGATGCGCTGCAACTTGGTCAAATGGCTGAAGTTCGTTTAACTTCATATAACTATCGCCGCTTATTACCTATTACAGGTAAGGTTGTTTACATTTCTGCTGACAGCATTATCGACGAGCGAAAAGATCAATCTAGCTACACCATAAATATTGAGCTAGATATGAAGACAGTTGAAAAAAACACCCACATAAAGCTCTACCCAGGCATGCCCGCCGAAGTACTGATTCTTTTAGATGAACGTACTGTGCTGGATTATTTGTTAAACCCGTTACTAATATCGCTGAACAGAGCATTTAGAGATTCGGATCTATAGGGCCTGTTGATCTTTCAATAAAAAAGAGTCTATAAACTAGTTCATAGACTCTTTTTTTGCATTACAGCGAATCACTATAAGTGTTTTTTAGCCCAAGCCATTGCCTGAGTTCTATTCTTTACTTCTAACTTCTTAAAAATATTATACAAATGGGATTTAATTGTATGCTCACTTACAAACAAAGAGTCTGCTATTTCAACATTAGAACCTCCTGTTTTAAGAGATTCCAATATTTCTAGTTCTCGTCGTGTTAGCTCAGTTGCTAAATACCCCAGATCTTGAGTCGTATTTATATTTAGTTCATAGTAACTGATTAATTTACTGATTATTTTCCTAGGTAGCCAATTATCGCCACTAGCAATGGATTTCAAACCTTGGCAAACCTGTGGTAGCGTATCTTTAGCACTAAAAGTACCACGTAGAGATTTCCAACTAAGAACCTCTTCCACGCTCATATCTTCATCTGCATTGAATAAAACGGTTCCTATTACTTTATCTGATTCTTGGATTATTCGACTTACCTCTTCAAGCTGTTCCGACGCTGAAACATCAACGATAACAATACTGTTATAAGGAATAGTAGCGACATCCATTTTTTTAGACGGATCAACGCTACTGATACTAAGCTGAGTTGCTTGCTGCAGCATCTGACAAAAGTTTTCACTCTGTAGATTGTATTGAGTCATCATTAAAATCTGAACCTCTGGCTCAGATAAACCCATATTTAGACCTTTCATACATTCCCTTTAACTAATACTTCCAAAGTGCTAACAACACTAAATCTACAAACACAAAGACTCGAATAACAAGATGGTCAATATATAGTAAAAATTAGGTCATTAATATTTGGAAACATTAGGAAAGTATTAGAATCTCAAAAGTGAAACATCAACTTTACTATTATTCTAAACTTTTGAATGAACTCGCGTTAGATATAAAAAAGTCTTTATAACTAGGTTTGCACTTTCTACGCTATATTCAAATATGATTATTTGCCCACAGTAGTGCTTGTAATCGATTTTTTGCATTTATCTTCTTAAATATATTGTGTAAATGCGTTTTAACCGTATTTTCGCTGACGAATAACTTGTCTGCAATTTGCATGTTTGAAGCCCCATGACCAAGTAGCTGCATGATCTGCTTCTCTCTTTTGGTCAAACTAGCAAACTCCCTAGTTCCCGTATGCTGTCTACTGCCACGAAAATACTGAATGTAATCTTGAGCAAAGCGCCTAGATAACCACATTTCGTTCTGAAGAATCTTTGTCATACCTTTTACGAAATTGTCTATATTATCATCAATATAAAATACGCCGACAAGGTCTCTCCACCTGAATAGCTTTGAAGACTCTACATTTTTAGGGCAGTTTATAAGCACTTCTTTTAGCGAGTTAGATTCTTGAACACGAAGGCGGCCATAAACTGAAAAGTCTTCATCACTGAATACTGAAAAGTCCGCTAACACGATAGGGTGAATAACAGGTTGCTGACTTCTATGGTCTGAAAGAGAAGTAAGAGGAACAATCTCTACAGAAAGATCCAAATTAGATTCTAACGATTGCTTAAGCAGGTTAGATTGCATACTAAGTTCAGATAGTAAGGTTACCTTAGTACGCTGGCTTTCATTCATGTCTGGCTCCTGGTGACGCATTTTACTAAAATTAAATGACAGTAAATGAATCTAACCGCCACACTGGATATGTGGCTATTTTAACAACACATTGTGATGACAAAAAGAATGAAAATATCAGCATTTTGGCCCTAGTTTGAGATCATACTTTCTCATGCTTTAGACCTAGAGACGAGCACAAGCATCGTTCCACAGGAGAAGAGAAGCCGCTATCTACTCACTTGTTAGTCGTCTAACGCTGTCTAATGGTAAGTTTGGTAGAAGAAGTAAAGTGTAATCGCAACACTAGAACCGATCACAAAGTAACGAATGTACGCTTGAGGTATTTTTGAAGATATTCTCGCCGCAGCATAACCACCAACTAAAGAGCCAACCAATACCGCGCCGCCGCGCTGCCAATCAATCATATTCTCAACAACAAACAACACAATAGCCGAAAGAGACACGCAAGAAGAGATAACAAGCTTAAGCCCGTTCATTTGGTGAATATTTTGACAGCCCGCCAAAACCAGATAACTTAAGGCGACAACACCTAATCCTGCGTTGAAAAAACCACCGTACGCAGAAACAAACAACAAGGTCAGCGCCAACGTAATGCTTGCCAATCTTTTTGAATATTGACCCTGGGGAACGAAACGTTTAACCATCTGTTGCATCGGTTGACCAAAGATGAACAGAAGGGTTGCAAACCCAAGTAACCATGGAATAGAAACGAGAAAAGTGTTCTCAGGAATACTCAAAAGCAGGTACGCACCCAGGGCCCCACCTAAGAGGCTGATGACGATGAGTTTGAGTAATTGCTTATCGTTTGTCAGTTCATGCCGAAAACCATAAGCACCACTTAAGTATCCAGAACTGACTGCAAACGTATTCGTCGCGTTAGCGGCAATAGGCGGAACTCCACACGCAAGAAGAGCAGGAAACGTTATAAAACTGCCTCCACCAGCAACAGAATTCAATATTCCACCAGCAACACCTGCGCTAAACAACAACATCCACTCTAATAGCATTGACTTTCCTTGTCTCAAGCTAGAACGATACGTTAACCCAACATACACGTTATTGATTTAAAAGTAATCAGCCTACTTTTTTAATCAATAAGAAGGCTTCACATGATGTTAGCAAAAAACCTTGCGGCGATAAGTTACCTCAAATTATGGAGTTTGTAGATCCGCTACGATCTCTTTCCATTCGGTTAATTCACTGCGAAATCGTTTCAACTGCTTATCACTCACGGTTTTAGACAACTCAACAATGTAGCGTTGACTCACTGAGCGGTTGTACTCAATTATTTTTTTAAGCTCAGGCGAAAAATACTGTTCAGATTCAAACAGTAGTCGATGAAAGTTGGGCTGGAAATAACTCAAGTCATCTCGCTTATCCAAGAGGCGCTGCCATTCTTCACGCATTCTCGTTTGATAGGCCATCCACTCATAGGCTGAAATCCTAAAATCTTGGGACCAACGCTCTACGATTTTCTGCTGTTCGTTATTCAGACGGCCTAACCAAGTCTCAACTCGATCACTAATACGCTCTTGATACCGTGCATAGATTTCTTGCTCTGACAAATCTTGGTACTTATTTCTGTATTCCTCGTGCCGCTTAGAAAGATTCTCAAGAAGTTGCTCTACCTGCTCATCGGTCAACGTTTGAATCAGCGAGTAAAGATCCGGAGCGACTCGTGTTAACAATCGCTCGGAGTGCTGCTCTATTTGTTTTAAATGTAGGGCTATGGCATCTTGCGTTAGCGTGTCGGGGGAAATCAGTAACAGCGAATCAATATGTGCTTCATACAGAGGAAGCTCTTCCTGTCTATGCCAATCTTTTAATTGCTGAATTTGGAGTGTCAAGATGTCGTCTTGATCGCCGGTTAGATCAACAAAATCATCAAGATACTCCAGGATAAACCAGTCTACGTTGCGATAGGCAAATTTCGTCCCGCAACTCATTAATAACATACAAACTAACACGATGACTGCGCTTCTCAATGTTCACCTCCTTTCTACTGATCATAGGCATACTCAAAATATAGCACCTATTGTATTGATATCGCGAGGGTCTTGATTGTTTTGGTTCACCCCTTTAAGTGAGACCACAGGACGGCTTCAAAAACAGATTACCTTGCAGAGAACTAGTAATTGAGGAACAGACGAGTAAAATCAGCATTCACTTCATCATTAAGCCAGTTTTAGTCTAGATATGAATATCTCAGAGCCCTGTTTTACTCGATTTATCGCTTCCCCTAACGGGATCGCCATGCCCGAGCGTTTTACTTTTCCGTTCTACTATCAGCCTCACCCACTGTGTGAGCAAGCGGCTCATGAATTACAACATAGGCTCGACACTCAAACAGACTGGGTACATGATTTTGGGCTAGTCAACGGTTCAAAGCGCGGCACAGGAAAAATGTTTGGTGTATTGGTGGTACAAAATGCACGAGGTGAACTTGGTTATTTAAGCGCTTTTTCAGGGAAAATTGCCGATCAAAATCTTCTTCCCGGCTTTGTGCCACCTGTGTTTGACATGTTAAGTAGTGACAGTTTTTTTCGCTCAGAGCTGGATGAAATCACTCAAATTAGCCATGAGATAAAACAGCGACAATCTAATCCGAAGATCGCAGAGTTGACGCAACAACTCAAGCAACAATCAACAGACTTCGCTGAGCGTATCGAAACACATCGACAAGCGATGATAAAGCATAGGGCGCAGAGAAAAGAGCAACGACGAGTGCTCGATGATGGTAGTGAAAAGAACAAGCAAGCATTGATTCAGTTGAGTCGAGAAAGTGTAGCGGAAAAAAATGGCTTAAAGCAATTGAAAGCGCATCAAGATGAAATCCTGTCTAAACTCCAACACCAATTATCGCAATTAACGGATGAGATAAGCGCTATGCTTGATCAGCGCAGGAGCATGTCGAATGCGTTACAGCATAAGTTGTTTGAACAGTACCAGTTTTTGAACCAGGCTGGAGTAGAAAAGTCACTCAACGCTATTTTCAACACAACATCAACGCCAGTACCACCAGCAGGATCAGGTGAATGCGCAGCGCCTAAGCTACTGCAATACGCATTCATGCATCAACTTAAACCTGTATGTTTGGCTGAGTTCTGGTGGGGGGTATCCCCTAAGTCTGAAATACGTCAACATAAAAAATACTATCCATCTTGCCAGAGCAAATGCTTACCCATTTTGACCCATATGCTTGAAGGCATTGAATTGGATCCTAACCCGCTGCTGGAGAACCCAGCCGAAGGCAAAGAGATCGATATCCTCTATCAAGACGATGCCATTGTTGTAGTGAATAAGCCCGCGGAGTTTCTCTCGGTACCGGGGAAACACATCAGTGATTCTGTCATCACTCGTTTAACTGAACAATTTACCGATGTTGAAGGGCCTTTTGTTATCCACAGATTGGATATGTCGACATCAGGATTACTGGTCTTTGCGTTAACGCGCCGAGCCAACAAGAGCTTGCAAAAGCAATTTATTACCCGTTCGGTTGAAAAGCGTTATGTCGCACTCATCGAAGGAACGCTTGAGCAATCATGTGGCGATGTATTGCTTCCCCTGCGAGGAGACTTGTACGACAGGCCACGGCAACTTGTCTGCTTTGAACATGGTAAAGCCGCTGAAACGCATTGGGAAAAAATCGCCACGACAAACGGCCGAACTAAACTATACCTTTACCCCAAAACAGGTCGAACTCATCAACTTCGAGTACATTGCGCACACCAAAATGGGCTCAATATGCCGATCGTCGGTGATGACCTCTACGGCACAAAAGAACAGCGGCTTCACTTGCATGCTGAATCACTGACTTTTGAACACCCTTACAGCAAAGAGCGGATGCACTTTCAAGTCGATTCTGATTTTTAGTCGTGACCTAAGCGTTACACCAGGCGATACATAACATCAGGCAACACATAAAAAAGCCCCTCATTAAGAGGGGCAAAGTTTCCATCGCTTATAGTTATTTTAATTTTTATACACCAGTTCGTCTGCCGAGCGTTTTCCAATGTTCCCAAGCAGCCCCTAGTATGATATTGAGTCTCTAGCCGAAATCTCCGTTAACGTAGCCTTTCGTGCGGTCATCTTTTGGATCACTAAAAATCACCTGAGTATCATTGTGCTCAACGAGCTCACCCATCAAGAAAAAGGCCGTTCTGTCTGAGATACGACGCGCTTGCTGCATCGAGTGCGTCACGATAACAATGGTATAATCTTTCTTGAGCTCTTCCATCAGCTCTTCAATCTTGTGTGTCGCGATTGGGTCAAGGGCAGAAGTCGGTTCATCCATTAAAATCACATCCGGTGCCATCGCAATGGTACGAGCAATACAGAGTCTCTGCTGCTGCCCCCCTGATAGGCCAAATGCGTGTGCTTTTAAGCGATCTTTCACTTCATCCCATAATGCAGCACCACGTAACGAACGTTCTACGACTTCATCAAGATGCTTTTTGTCTTTGATGCCTTGAGCACGTAATCCATACGCGACATTTTCATAAATGCTCATTGGGAATGGGTTGGGCTTTTGAAATACCATCCCCACTCGAATACGAAGGTCTGATACATCAATGTCGCCGTAAATATCCTGACCATCCATTTCAAGGCCGCCGTTAATCGTCACACCTTCAATCAGATCATTCATACGATTAAGGCAACGCAAAAGCGTCGATTTACCACAGCCTGACGGGCCAATGAGTGCCGTCACTTGGCGAGTGGGAATCGGCAAGTTAATCGATTTAAGTGCTTGGTTCTGGCCATAAAACAGGTTCAGGTTTTCAATGTTAAATTTGTTCATTTTGTTTATCTCTAAATTCGGTCAATCGTCTTATTTCAACACGCTTTATATCGGCTCTTATATGTCCTGAGCCTTACTCTGAATACTCTTTCTCGCGAGTGATTTTTCGAGTTAGTGCTTTTTCAAATTAATGCTTTTTCAAGTTAGTAAGTAGCGGTGTTAAAACGACTTGCAATCAATTTGGTTATTGTGTTGATAAGCAATACAACAACAATAAGAACCGTGGCAGTGCCATACGCTTGATTCCACTCTTCAATGGTAAAAAGCTCAGTGGTTAATTTGTATAAGTGGACAGTCAATGTACGGCCAGAATCCATTAAAGAATCCGGAATTCGAGCGACCATACCCGCCGTGAGAAATACAGGGGCGGATTCACCAATAACTCGACCAATACTTAAAATGACCGAAGTGATAATACCGGGCATTGCGCTTGGTAAGATTAAGCGCCAGATGGTGTAAATTTTTGGCGCACCCAACCCATAAGAGCCTTCTCTGTACGTTTGTGGTACCGCCATTAATGCTTCTTCAGTGGTTCGAATGATGACCGGAAGAATCAATATGCTCAGCGTTAATGCACCCGATAAGATCGAGAACCCGAAGCCCATGATCACGACAAAGAAGGTCATACCAAACAGGCCGAAGATTATCGACGGAATACCCGCCAAAGACTCGGTACAGAATCGAATCACCTTAACCAGTCTACTGCCCACCTTGGCGTACTCAGTGAGATAAATAGCGGTCATAATGCCCAAAGGCGCCGCTACCGAAATGGAAGCAATCACCATGTAAATAGTAGACACGATCATCGGGAAGATCCCCTGAGAATCGCCAGTGTGGCTGTAATCGCCAGTGATGAATGCCCAATCTACGTGTTGAAGACCATTAGAAAGGATGTACCACATAATCCAAAACAGGAAACCAACCGTCAAGCCTGCTGCGGCCCATACAAATGCCGTAAGGACGTTGTCCTTAAACTGGCGAGATTGTTTTAATTTCACTCTATTCATTGTCTTTACCTCGCCTTCTCACGATTTAAATACAGAAGCGCCGCGTTCAGCATCATAATGAACACCAATAAAACGACTCCTGTCGCATACAATGCATTCGCATGGACGCCACTTGCGTACGACATTTCAATAGCGATATTCGCGGTTAACGTTCGGGCTGAATCAAGAATCCCTTCTGGCATCGCTGGTGCATTACCCATCACCATAATGATCGCCATGGTTTCCCCTAGCGCTCGACCAATGCCTAAAATTACCCCCGTCATGATGCCAGATCTGGCTGCGGGAACGAGTAACTTAAAAATGGTAAAAATCTTCGATGCGCCGAGCGCCAATGAGCCTTCTTTATAGGTTCGTGGCACGGCTCTAATGGACGTTTCAGACACGGTAATGACAGTAGGAAGGATCATCACACCAAGCACAATAATCCCAGCTAAAATGGTGTTGCCTGCGGGTACTTGAAAGATGTTTTGAATCAGGGGAACAATAATCACCAAACCAAAGAAACCATAAACCACCGATGGTATACCTGCTAAAAGCTCTACCGCTGGACGAATAATGTCGGCAACGCGCTTAGGGGCTATTTCAGCAATAAATATCGCGGTCAGAACACCAATCGGCACCCCAACAACAACCGCACCTAACGTTGAAACCACCGATGCCACAATCATTGTTGCGACGCCATACAACGCTGGCGGTAACCAGTTTTGGCCTAAAACAATTCCAGACACACCAACTTCTCGGAATGCGGGAATACTCTCTTTAACGATGAAATAAGCAATAACGGCTAGGGAAACAATACCAATAATGGCACTGGTTAAGAATAAACCGTGGAAAATTCGCTCTTTCCAATCCACACGTTTTTTCGTGCGCAGGCCAGACCGATTAACTTGAGTCGCTTGCGTATTCATAAGCTCTTCACTATTTGCGATGGTCATATCAAAATCTCATGCTTCAATCACAGCATTAAATAACTCTGATGAAGTGAATAAACGCCTAGCCCAAAGTGGGCTAGGCAAAGGTAACGATTAAATTAGTTAACTGAGATGTAGCCTTTTTTCGCCACTAACGCTTGCGCTTCATCCGTTAGCATCCAGTCTAAGAATTTCTGAGTTTCTGCAGATGGCTTGCCTTCTTTGTAAAGAACAAGAAATGGACGCGCTACTTTGTAAGAACCGTTCTTAACGTTATCAACAGACGCTTCAGTACCATCGACCGCTAGCGCATTGACCGATTCATCGACAGTGCCAAGTGAGATATAACCGATAGCGTATGGGTTTGAAGCCACCATCGTTTTCAATGCACCGTTACCATTAGCAACTTGAGCACGCTGAGAAATCGCCGATACTTTAATACCAGACACTTTCATTTTTAGACTCATGATGTCTTCAAATGCACCACGAGTGCCTGAAGCTGTATCACGAGTGATCGCGACGATGGGCTTGTCTGCGCCACCGACATCTTTCCAGTTTGTAATCTCGCCTTTATAAATCGCTGTGACTTGCTCAGCCGTTAAACCTTTTAGTTTGTTGTTTGGGTTTACAACCACCGCGATACCATCGCGAGCAACCACTTCTTCGACCAGCGTTGATTCTTTTTCAGAGTCTTTTAAATTACGAGAAGACATACCTAAATCTGCGGTGCCATTTTTAGCCGCTTTCACACCCGCTGAAGATCCTGGTCCTTGAACTTCAATAAAAACTGAATCGTTTGATTTCATATAAGTTTCAGAGAAAACTTCCATCAGTGGAGTAACGCTGCTAGAGCCTACAGCAGAGATGGTTTCTTTTGCAGAAACGGTTGTTACTGCCATTGCGCCTAGAAGTGCGATTGCACCGATAACTGTCTTTTTCATCACTATTTCCTTAAGTGGCCGAATTGCCGTTGTGTTTTACTCGAACGGTGCTCACTTTAGGCGCCAAGTGTGACAGTTGTGTTTCAGTTAATTTAAGCCTCTATGACAAAACGAGTAACCTGACCGAAATCAAAAAAACTTCATTTTCTTTAAAGCCTACCTATCGAGCTCCCTATACCTACCTATAATTTGCTCAGTACAAAAAACGAACGTGATGAATACTGGGGTTTTAAAGTGCATAGTAGTGTGTCGTAAAAACCGAGAGATTAGTTCAATAAATTATTGATATATTCATCAGGAAGATTACAATCAGCCCTCACCATGCAAATGAGAACAGTTTGCATCTGAGTATAATAAAGAGAGGACCTCAATGCGTCAGTTACTCAACGGCTTATCCATAAAAATACAAGTAGTCATCCCCGTCATATTTACGATGTTACTTTTACTCACCGGCATTATTTATAGTACGACGAATTTAAAGCACGCGTTCAGCCAAGTGTCCGATTCAACCGAAAAGTTGATTGTGCATAAAGATGAATTGACTGAAATCATTGATAACACTTATGCCATGCGAATTAGCGCAATATACAGCCTATTCAGAGCTGATGAAGTCAAAGTATTACCGAGCGTGTTAAATGAAAGAAGAAAGCAGAATCAAACGCTGCTCAGGTCACTGTCTCAGATTAATGGGATGGAAAGAGAAGTGAACGCAATGAATGTTGCTATGGACAACTATATTGACCATTCGATTAACGTCATGATTCCACTTCTTAATGCCAAGCAACAGAACAACCTTCCCATAGGTTTTGATGAAAAATACCAACGTGCTGCAGACGAATATCGCGATGCAGGTAAAATGATGGTGAAAGCGATCTCGGACCTGTCAGATAAAATCAACCTGCTTTCACTTCAACGGGTTGAAATAAATAGCCAAAAGCACACCGCCGTTATCAATAATTCACTGATCGCTTTTGCTGCACTAGTGGTTGTTGGTGCGTTAAGTTGTTGGCTACTAGCGGGGGTTATCGTTAAGCCGATCATCGAGCTTCAATCAACAATGAAAGAAGTGGCTAATGGTAATCTACTCGTGGAAGCGAATGAAGACGGTGATAATGAGATCACGGCTTTGGCTAAAGACGTCAACTCTACGGTAAAACAGCTTCATGGTACGGTCGATGAGTTAGTTCGAATCAGTGTTGATGTCGCCTCCGCTTCAACAGAACTTGCCACCGTGATGACCCAATCAACAGCAAATTCCGATCAAGAAAAAATCGAAATGGAGCAAGTGGCCTCTGCAATTAGCCAGCTAGAACATACCGCAAGTGATGTCACAGCCAACGCCAACATTGCCGACACCGCATCGGCTCAAGCCAATGAATTGGCGATAAACAGCTTAACCATGTTTGAAGAAAGCAATCGTGCTAACGACAAAATGGCGGATCAACTTAATGATGCGGCTGAGGTCGTTCACTCGCTGAAAAACCAGTCTGAGCAAATTGGCAAGGTCATTGAAGTGATTGAGAGTATTTCCGAGCAAACCAACTTGCTGGCACTGAATGCGGCCATTGAAGCTGCGCGTGCAGGTGAGAGTGGAAGAGGGTTTGCTGTGGTCGCTGACGAAGTGAGAATGCTGGCTGCACGCACACAAGAATCGACCAAAGAAATACAAGCGATTGTTGAAGAGCTGCAATCGAAATCGGGCTTAGCGAACGAGAGCATGAATTCAAGCTTAACCATGTTGCAAAATAACCAAACGCTTTCGGGCCAAGTCAGCGCCGCATTGACTGAGATTTGTGATTCCATAACAAAACTCTCTAGCATCAACACTCAAGTTACGACAGCATCAATAGAACAAGGGCAAGTTACTTCAGATATTAATGTCAATTTAGGCAACATTTATGAGCTGGTGAGCCAAAACGTGATTGGTATTACTCAATCAGCGGCCGCTAGCCAGGAGCTCTCTCAATTAGCAGAGAAACAGCGACAGCAGTTGGGTTACTTTAAAGTCTAATATTGTCTTTTGAACATCGATAAAAAAACCGCCAATTGGCGGTTTTTTTGAGGATAAGGATAATCCATTTCATCAAATGGTACTGAGCCCTATATTTACTCGTCATCCACTTTAGGAGCAACTTTCTTTTTAGGGATAAATACGGTGTCACCCACGGCCACATTATTGTGAAAGCTCTTATCACGCTTAACCGGTTTCTTTGGTGCTCTCTTCGCTTGAGGTTTGGCTTTTTTGTTATCCGCTTTACCACCACGGTAATCTTTTTTCACAGGCTTTAAGCCTTTGAACTTACCCTTCAAGCCTTCGAGCACTGAGAAACTAAGATCTTGCTGAAGATACATTTCTACGCGCTTAAAACTGTCCCAGTCTTTAGGACCAACCAAAGATATAGCATCGCCTTTGCTACCAGCGCGGCCTGTGCGACCGACACGGTGAACGTATTCTTCGGTATGTTTTGGCATATCAAAGTTAATCACGTGAGTCACATTAGAAATATCCAGCCCGCGGGAAGCGATATCGGTTGTCACTAGAATCTTGAATACCGCACGCTCGAACTGACTCATGATGGTGTTACGCTGAGGCTGAGTTAAGCTGCCGCTTAGTGCAATGGCTTTAAGCTTCTTCTCATTCAACTTTTCAGTGAGGCGTTCAGTATCAGCACGAGTCGCGGTAAAGATGATGACTTGTTTGTATTGCGCTTCTTCGATCACTCTATCTAAAATAGCTTCTTTGTGATCTAGGTGGTCACATAAATAGAATTTCTGAGTAATGTCTTTATGCTCTTGATTTGAAACACCCACCGAAATGCGCTTGGGGGCATCCAACATTTCTGAGGCGATTTCATTGACGTCTGAATGCTCTAGCGTGGCCGAAAACATCAAAGTCTGGCGACGACGATGTTTAGCTGCACTATGAATTTTGCGTAACTCTGGCGCAAAACCCAAATCCAACATACGGTCGGCTTCATCAAGAACCAATGTATCGAGCCCATCGAGATGAAGAGAACGATGCTCTAGGTGATCGGCCAAACGGCCCGGTGTTGCTACAACAAACCTCGGATAACGACGAAGCGCTTTCACTTGATCATTGAAGTTTTCCCCACCAACCACCAACGCAGCCTCATAGGAAAGGCCACCTAGCATTGTTTTCAGCTCTCCGTAAACCTGCCTTGCAAGCTCACGAGTTGGAGCCAGTATTAACCCACGAGGATCTCTCGCTGAAAATGCTTTGCTCTTTAGCGCTTTATGGAGCATAGGGAGCACAAACGCTAATGTTTTACCTGAACCTGTTTTCGACGACGCTAAAAGATCCTTACCTGCGATCGCCACAGGAATGGCTTGCTGTTGGATCTCTGTCGCTTTTCTAAAATCGTAATGGCTGAGGTTTTTTAGTAAACGATTGTCTAAACCTAAATCTTTAAAGTGCAAAGGACTCTCCAGTTAATAACTCTATACTCCCATTGATGGTCAATGCGCATACGCTCTGACACTAGGGAAAACAAAAACGCGATATAATACCGTGAAACAGGCTAGTATAGATATAGATCACACAAAATTAATCCGAATCTCTCGTTCATTCGCCCTTCTAATTTCATGTATTTAGATCAAAGTGCTTCTATCTCGATTCAGTATTATGTGAATGAATTAGGTAAATTTTGTCTCTTAAATGTGAGATGAATCCATTTTTTTTTGCTAATCACTTAAATTCTGGGCTTTTTTTGACGTTCTTTAACTAGGAGTTCTGTTAAATTGTTACTACAATTTACTTCGTCACTATATTGTTATAGAAATTTATAGGACGAATCTTCGACGCAATGATAATTTAAGGAATTCATATATGAACAAGATGTTAATCGCAGCTGCAGCATCGTCAGTACTTCTTCTTGCAGGTTGTGCTACACCTGATCAAGAAACAATGGCAAAAATGGATGACATGAACAGCCAACTGACTCAACTTCAAGACGATGTTTCATCACTAAAAAGCGAACATGCGATGCTAAAATCTGAAGCTCAAAAAGCGAAAGAAGCAGTGATGGCAGCGAAAGAAGAAGCTGATCGTGCAAACGAACGTATTGATAACATTGCCCAGTCTTACACCAAGTAAAACATTCAACGTCATATGTTATTAGATAAAGGCCAATCTCTCTGATTGGCCTTTTTATTATTACTCATTTTTTTATTATTTAGTTACTTTGATTTGAATGATTGCTTAGTCAGTTTAGTACTTCTTATTGTCGGGCTTCATCCAGATTGGCCCCTACAACCTCAATCGGTACACCATTTTGTGCCAAAATCGCCGCTCTGGCTTTGCCATCAGAAATCTTAAATTCATCCAACCACCAAGTTAATTGTTGCGGTAACAACAAAGCCTTCTTGCTACCATCATTTCGCGTTAGCGGCTCATGAGCCTCTAAAAACACACTGCGATCCGGCTCCAAAGCGATTTTAATGGGTTCATCAATGATTTTAACCGGTACGCCAGTACTTACTTGATTAAACAACCACTCGATATCCTTAGGATCCATACGAATACAACCCGAACTGACTCTTAACCCAATACCAAAGTTCTTATTCGTTCCATGGATAAGATAATCTCCCACGCCGTAAGCCAGTCGAAGGGCATACTCCCCTAGTGGATTTTCAGGGCCGGCAGGCACCACTCGCGGTAGTTCAATCCCCTTTGCCAAATACTCTTTACGAATAGACTCTGGCGGCGTCCAAGTTGGGTTTGCACGCATTTGGCTAATGCGTGTTTCCATTTCTGGCGTGTCTCTGCCAATCTTGCCAATACCGACCGGGAAAATATGAACAAGGTCAGCGTTTGGATCGAAATAATAGAGACGCAGTTCAGCCAAATTAATCACAATCCCTTCATAACTAACTTGAGGTAGAATCACCTGAGAAGGAATCGTCAGTACATGGTCAACTTGAGGAAGAAACGGATCGACCCCCTTATTCGCCGCCATTAGAGACAAAAAACCAACATCGTATTGCTTTGCTATATCGGCAAGGCTCTCACCTTCATTGATCGCATGGTATTGAATTCGACCAACAATACTGCTTCCTTCCGGCGGTAAATCATAAGTTGCAGAAAATGCTGATGCACTCACTAGGCACAATGCCGCTAACCGATACCACATGAACTGATCCCTTCAATACTAATTATTAAAATCATAACTCATTAACGATATGGTTTCTCCCTTGATGTTACTTTCCGACGACGAAGCGTATTCTCTGACCAAAACGTGAACAATTGCCCCATCAAATCGATTGCCTTACCGGTTTCAACATATTTGGTTATCAATACCCTTGATTCCTGCCGCTTTGGGTAAATATGTGATGAACTTCTCAAGGAGCATGGTTATTACTCGCTAGAATTGCCTCAACAGAATCAGAACGATTCAACAAAATTGGTAATTTAGGATACAAGCATCCGTAAATACCCGTTAACTTTGGAGAATAACAATGGCTACCCCTCATATTAATGCTCAACTTGGTGATTTCGCAGAAACAGTTTTGATGCCTGGCGACCCTTTACGTGCTAAGTACATTGCAGAAACTTTTTTAGATGATGTAAAACAAGTATGTGACGTGCGTAATATGTTCGGTTACACCGGCACTTATAAAGGCAAAAAAGTATCGGTTATGGGCCATGGTATGGGTATTCCATCGTGCTGTATTTATGTTCACGAACTGATTGCTGAATTCGGCGTGAAAAATGTGATTCGTGTGGGCAGCTGTGGCGCAGTACGTGATGATGTTAAATTGATGGATGTTGTTATTGGTATGGGCGCATCAACCGATTCTAAAGTAAACCGCATTCGTTTCAACAACCACGATTTTGCAGCGATTGCAGATTTTGGTCTTCTAGAAGAATCCGTAAAACAAGCTCGAATCCAGGATGTACCGGTGAAAGTAGGCAACGTATTCTCTGCGGATCTTTTCTACACACCTGAAGCTGATATTTTTGAGAAAATGGAAAAATTAGGCATTTTAGGGGTGGATATGGAAGCCGCTGGTATCTATGGCGTAGCCGCCGACCTTGGTGCAAAAGCATTGACCATTCTAACCGTTTCAGACCATATCATTCGCGGTGAAAAACTCAGTTCAGAAGACCGCCAAAAGTCATTCAACGATATGATGAAAGTAGCACTAGAGACCGCTATCAATATCTAATTCATCATAAAGCCGACTGCAGAGCGACTCTGTAGTCGGTCAATTCTCGAGGGGGTGATTGTGTCTGACGGCAAGCTACCAAAGGAAGCTGTAGGGTTACAACTCAACTTTTGTAAAACATTGGCGTGTGACAACTTTGGATTGAGCAACGCAGAACGGTATGTTCTGCAACATACGAATCCTAAACGACCAGCGATGGTATGCCGTGAATGTGGTGCTTTCCCCCCCTTACTTAATAACCAAGAAGTTCTGAATGAACTTCAGCGGCTTCAGCATCTCCATAGTGAGGGGCTACCCGCTTGTCGCAACCAAGATTGCGAAAGCTTCGACCTTTCTGTTCATACTCATAAGACCCTCTATCATGCTTTTGGTTACAGCGGTGATCGGCAAAGATACCGATGCAAAGCTTGCCAATCTACTTTTGTAGATAAATGGTCGGGTGGGAACAAAAACCTCTCATTCCAAGAAAATTTGCTTGGGCTATTGTTCATGAGTTATTCAGTGCGTGAAATCTGCCGGAAACTCAATATTAACCCCAAAACCTTTTATGACCATGTCGAGCATATTGCCAGTCGATGTCGTCGAAAATTGGCGATGATTGACGCTCGATGGATGAAACACAGCGACAGTTATCAACTCGCGTCAGATTATGTTGCACTGCAACCCAATAGCGACAACGGAGTGATATGGATTGCAACCGGTGAAGCCAATACCGGTTATATTCTCTGTCAGCACGTCAACTACTCGGCTCAAGAACAAGCCGAGGGTTCGATTGATCATGACCCCTATGCCACGCCCGCTCGATTCGTTTCAAAAAATCATTCATCAGAAGCAAGTGAAGCTGTAATCAATGCCAATCAACCTCTCAGAGCACGTATTGACCAAAAATACCAAACGATTCTGGCCCGAGGAAATGTTGAAGATCCTATGGGTAACCTTAGTCACTTCAATTACCCTTCGAAAGGCGCTTTAGTGCGTGCTCCTTATACTTCATATGCACACTATTTACACATACTCGAACTCTGCGACGACAATAAACGTTTGAGCGTATTTATGCCTCAAGACCCACTGCTTCGCTCCGCAGCACTCAGTGTCTGCGTCTCTCGCATCAAACGCCAAAATGTTGACTTAATGTATGTAGAAGAAGATTCAAACTGGAAAAGCACAGATAAGAACCAAAAAGTAGATATTGTTCATATGGGATGGTGGCGCGATCGTTGGGCTATTGCTAACCAAGCCGATAGCGCCAAAGGTATCTGTTATCTTGCAGGCAACAAACCAGACCCAACTCATTGGTTACAAAACGCTTCTATCCATCACACTTCATTTTACCAGCAACGTTTTCAGCTATTATTTGCAAGTTTTATTAACGAGCCACGACGAAAATTGCGCCCTGGTGGCATTCTTCCTATGCTCGATATTTTTAGAGCATGGCATAATTTATGCTATCAAGATAAGCAAGGAAAAACCGCGGCGCAGAACCTTGGGCTATCCGAACTGCCACTGACTTTAAGAGATCTACTATCCTAAAGAGGCTTTTCCTTAAAAAAACAAGTGAACTACACCGTAGTTTTCGTTTTATATTAGTGAGGTAGTATATACTTGTGTAAGTTAGTTAGTGCTAAAACACACAAGGCTATTATAATTGTTCTAAAGGATTTAGACCTCATTATCATTGAGTAGGGATACCGTAGATTTGGATAAAACTCAGCACCTTTTAGAAGTTGAAATTGAACAACTTAAAGCTCGAATAGAATCTGAGCCGGAAAAGGTATTGGTGGCAGCTGAGCAGTGTTATCTTCGAGCAACACAAACTCAGTTTCAAGAGGGCACCATACAAAGCTTGATCATCATGGCTCGATGTTCGTGGTGCTTAATGGATTACCGTAAAGGGCTAAAATCCATCAAAGAAGCCTACCAGTGTCAAAACTCACTCGATACCGACGACTATCTTCCTGAAATTTTACATATCCACGCCCTACAATTTTGGGGACAAGCAAAGTACTATTCCGCTCAGCAATATTGGATTAACGCACTTGAGCAAGCCTCGTTAGTTGATGAAGTTGAAATTCAAATTGAATGTCTTATCGGTTTGGGTAATGTTTGGCGAATTACACATGAATACAAGCTAGCCTGTTCAACTCATGAGCTTGCCGTAAAAGTCGCCAACAACATGAGGATTGACTGGCTCGAGGGCAAAGCTCGAATCTTACTTGCTTGGGATCTTTACCTACTCAATAATTTCATCGAAATGCTGACGGTGCTCGATGGTGCGGAAGAGGTACTGAAAGATCACTACGATAAAACCTGGACCGCAGAAGTCTGGGACTTTCGTGGCCTGGCATTGCTTGGGCTAGAGAGATTAGAAGATGCCGAAATAGCCACAAATACTGCGCACGATTTAGCGATTAAAAATGATCTTGTCTGGATGAAAGCCCACTCTTACATCAGTCGAGCGCGACTAGAGCTCCTCAGGAAAAACCCAGAAAAAGCCACAAAATTACTCATTGATGCCGAAATATCCGCCACTAAGTTTGATAATGGTGAGCTACTGTCTCAAATCTGTTTCCAACAATCCCTAGTGGCAGAGCAAAGCAATAATCACGAACAAGCGTTTATTGCGTTTAAAAAGTACCGAAAACATTCACTCGAAATGCTGCGGGAACAAACCGCTCGTATAGGCCTTGATAAAGCTCGTACTTCGAAAAGACAACTTGAGCAACGTGCTCGTAAACTGATCAACAGAATTCGCGGGCAGCATGAGTTTGACCCAGAAAAACACTTAACCAATATGGTCTCCGAGACCTACTGGTGGGAACAGTTAGTCTTATTTAAAACCGAGCTAAAACGCTCCAATCATGCCATCATCATTATCCAGCATGAAGACAATGCCTACTTGGAAGTCTGTACCGAAATAGCGCACTCTCTGTGTAACAAACAAGATCTTCTTTCTCGTCTTAGTAGCGATCGAATCGCCCTTCTACTCAGTGACAAAGACGACGTAGCAACAGATGTTTTTCAAATACTAGCAAAAATGATTGAGATCTACCCTTGGCAGCGAAAAGGCCTTAATAGCCGTTTGCCTAAGGTTATTTTACAAGACATTCTGACCTTCCCATTCACTTTGGAGCAACTCGTGCAAAGCCAAGAAAAGGAGGTATCCCATGGAAATGCTCATCAATAAAATATCTGATTCTGGGTTAGATGCCTCCTCCGTTACTGGCGAAGAAGCGATCATTTTTTGGAATCATGTCCGACAACACATTGCGACCACAAGCGAAGAAAAAGCTCAAACCTATATTATCAGTGCTGAATATCGTGCGGAGCTGAACCAGATTCAAGCGTGTATTGATGAACTTCGCCTCGCATTAGAGCAACTCCAGCTGCCCAAAGACGCTGAATCGATTTTATCGGTCAAAAATAGTTTGAGTGAACATCTTGTTGATATCGGCGATTACTCAGCGGCACTAGCCGAGTATTCCTCTGCCTCCTCTATTGCCGTAGAACATGGATTTATCGATCATTACGCTTTGTCTATTCTGGGTATGGGCAATTTATGTGATGCCTATGGGGATCACAGTCGAGCGTTACGCTACTACCAAAAAATCGACGGCATTGATCATGCGATTTCCAGCCGCTCCCTGCGCTTACGATACAAACTCTACATGTTGTCTTGTTTTATTGAGCTAGGTCGATTAGCCGCCGCGAACGATCTTATTCGAGAATGTGAAGAATTAAGTATTTTAGTCAGCAACAAAATCCTTGCCGGGCAAATTCACCTCTATCAAGCAAAACTGTACCGACAGCAAGGGAGAAGCGATGAAGCTTTGCTCTCCATCGCGAACATTCAGTACAGCTCAGGTAACATTCAGTCAGCCTGGCTATCTAATATGATTCGCCTTGAATTGGCGTATTGTCTAGGTGATACCAACAGGCCGCAGCTAGCCAACCTTGTCTTGCACAACGCGAGCAAACGAATTAAAGCCAATGCCACGCCGATTTTATCCAAACGATTGTTTGATACATTAAGTGATGTCAGTGAAATTCAGGGCGATTTCGAACAAGCATTGAAGTACCAGAAGAAAGGCTATCGTATTGAGTCGGACTTAATGAAGAACATCCCAATCACAGAGTTGGGAGCCAGCCAATTACGTCGCTTATCGCGTTATGAATTACAGCTTAAGCTCATTCTATCCGAGATAGAAAACCGTGAATTAAAAGAAACAACCGAGAACCAGAAAAACACGGTGAAAAAACTTCAACAAGATGTCTTCACTGACCCACTGACCGACCTGCACAATCGACGTTGGTTAGATGTAAAGCTCAAAGACTTACTATTGCATGAAACCCCTTTTTCATTAATGGTTATCGATATCGACCACTTCAAATCGATTAACGATGAGCTCAGCCATCTGGTTGGGGATAAAGCCATTGTTAGTGTTTCCCATGAATTATCCGCTTACTTTCGCTTCCGTGGTGCCTCTTGTGTTCGCTTTGGTGGCGAAGAGTTTTTGGTCATTTTAGAGAAATCTACACTTGAACAAGCGGAAATGCATGCTCAAAACTATCGCGAGAGAATTTTTCAATTTGGGTGGAAAGAAATTCTTGGTGAACGAGGGCTAACCGTGAGTATCGGTGTTACCCTTCATCGAGAAGGTGAAAATACCCAGCGAACCTTCTATCGCGCCGATAAAGCGCTTTACCGGGCTAAGGCGAATGGTCGAAACCAAGTATGTACCGAATAACAAGCGTAACAAATGGTCTCTACTCTTCTTTCCAATCAAGCCTAGCTACCGGTTTTAGCGGCTAGGCTTGATTGCTTTAACCTCAATAACTTTAGCCTTAATTGCTTTAGCTTTAATTACTTTAAACTTGACGGTTTTAACCTTACTAGAGGCTTAGTAACTAACGAGTTGGTAACTAACGGCTTGGCAACTAACTGCTTGGCAACTAAAGAAAAAATAACGATATTCCCAATAGCGCAAACAACGTACCAAAAAGACTGAGCTTGCTAATGGTTTCACGTCTGATGGCGTAAATGACCAGCATGAACAACGGGCTGGTTGCAATGAGTGTTTGTGCAATAGCAGGGTTCGCATGTTTCAACGCCACTTGTTGTAACCACAACGCCAAAAACGTCCCGACAAAAATAGCACTGAGTAACCCGATAAATGAACGACTCCCCATTGAACCGAGATTCCTTTTTATCGCTCTAAACGGCTTATCTTCAACCCACCAAATAATCGCTACTACCGCAAGCACCCCTACCGCCAAACGAATCAGTGCACCAAGTAAGGGCGGAAGGTTTCCCGCGACTAATGCGTAGTGAGAAATAACAACGCCACTTGCCTGACACACGCTCGCGAGTAGGCCATAGCCAACCCCTGAACGTGAAACCTGGTTAGCATCACCATTAGGCTGAAACACAACCAACGCGACGGCAAACGTGGTGATGACAACGCCCAACCATGCCTGAATTGAGATCACGGTCCCCAGAAATACCAAAGCCAGCACACCTGATAACGGTGGAGCAAGAGACTCTAGCAACAATGTTTTATTTGGACCAATGCGCTTTAAGGCCGCGAAGTACGCAGAATCACCAATCGCGATACCTATCACTCCAGACACAGCAAGCACAAAAAAATACTCCGTTGTTAACGTAAAATCTGGGCTTGGGATAAACGGAAGAACGACTAGCATCATCGCAGAAGCGACTGTCCCTTTCACAATGTTAAGCTGCATCGCTGTGAACTGGTGACTAAACTGACTGTAAATCCATGTTGCACTCGCCCACACAACAGCTGCACATAATGCAGCGACTTCACCGTAGAACATTCCCTATCCTCTTATTTTTGTTTGGGCGCTTTCTAACCCATTTAGGTAACTCATTGCTATTTACAGAAAAAAAACACCACGCTTGACCAAATAATCGATTTTTACCTATACATTCAAACTCAACTTACATATCTTTTACATTAAGCACTGAAAGCTCACATACGTTAGCATTTTAGATAAAAGGAAGTATTTATGTTTCTCGATTATTTGGCCCTTGGCCTACTTATATTTGTCGCATTAGTTATCTTTTACGGGATTATTGTCATTCACGACATTCCGTACGAGATAGCAAAAGACAGAGAGCACCCTCATCAAGATGCGATTCATTACGCAGGCTGGGTCAGTCTCTTTACCCTCCACGCTATCTGGCCTTTCTTATGGATATGGGCAACGTTATGGCGAAAAGAGCGAGGTTGGGGATTCAGTAAGCTTGAAGCAGAACAACATGACATTCATAACCGAGTGGATCAACTCGTCGATCAAATCGAGCAGCTTAGAAGTGAAGTTTCGAGCCTAAAGTCAGAATCAAATCAAGCCAATCCAAGTCAGGAGGACAAATAATGGATTTACTATTAATTCTTACTTACACCGCCTTCTGTATCGCGATTTTCAAGATCTTTAAAATCCCACTGAATAAATGGACGGTACCCACTGCGGTACTAGGTGGCGTTGTGTTGATTGGTACGTTGATTTTATTGATGAACTATAACCACCCATTCACACAAATTGGTAATCAAGTCTACTCAACGACCCCGATCGTATCTGGTGTTAGAGGTCGCGTCATCGAAGTACCTGTAGAGCCCAATAAACCATTACGCCAAGGCGATGTGCTGTTTAAAATTGATCCCATTCCGTTCCAAGCGGAAGTGGCTAAACTCAAAGCGAAAATCAAGGAAGCCAGCCAGGATGCACTTGGATTAGAGTCTGGTGTAGGAGAAGCGGAATCTGCACGTTTAAAAGCCATCGCTGAACGCGACAAAGCACAACGTGAGTTTGACCGTTACCAACGAGGCTTCGACAAAGGTGCCTTTACAGAGCAACAACTTGATACCAGACGTCAGGCATTTAAAGCAAGCCAAGCCGCTTTAGAAGTCGCTGAAGCTCAGGTTGAGCAAGCACAAATTGCCTTAGAATCAGAGATTGATGGTGAAAATACCGCTGTAGCAGGTTTGCTGGCCGACCTGAGGAAGGCAGAATTTAATCTAGAGCAAACGGTCGTCACCGCGCCCACTGACGGATATGCCACACAACTTGCGCTAAGACCGGGCGTCATGGCAGTTCCTCTGCCACTGGCTCCTGTTATGACCTTCATTCACTCCGAAGAGAAGATCTACACAGCGGCTTTTCGCCAAAACTCGTTACAACGTCTCAAACCAGGGTACGAGGCTGAGTTCCTGTTCAGAGCCTTACCAGGGCGCGTGTTTAAAGGAGAGGTAATCGAGGCTCTTCCAGCCATTGGCGAGGCTCAGTTCCAAGCTCGAGGTGCACTCCTAGGGACAGACGCACTTCGGACCAACGGGCGAGTTCTGATTACTTTACGCATTAACGATGATCTATCTGAGTATCACTTGCCGCTGGGTACTGCAGTTGAAGTTGCCGTCTATTCTGATAGCTTCACTCACGTATCCATCATGCGTAAAATATTGATTCGCATGAAAAGTTGGCAAAACTACTTATACTTAGATCACTAGTGAGACAATAAAAAGACAATGGCGAGGCTCATCATCATTTTTGAGTTCTCGCCTTTTCAATATCCCACCGTCATTCAGAGGTCCTGCATTGAGTAACCATAAACTGTCTACTTCTGCGCTGGCAAAAATAAGAGACATAGATTCTAAACAGCTCTTTGCTGACCTTAAAAAATCAGGCTATATCAATCGTTTTGAAGATAAATGGGTGGTGACTCAGATTGGTGCTAAATTTGGTGGTGAGTACTTTCATCACCCTAAATTTGGTGATTACATTGTCTGGCCCGCTCATCTACTGATTGATATGGACCGCTATTCCGGTGAGGCTATGTCCTCTACCGACATCGGCATGACATTCAATCTTAGCGCGAAAAAAATCAATCAGTTGCTCGCCGAACTGGGCTGGATCACTAGAACAGAACGGGGCTGGAGTGCAACCCGATCTGGAGCCTGCGTTGGTGCAATTCAAAAAGAAAATGCGTCTTCAAAGCAAAGCTTTGTTCTTTGGCATGACTCTATTGCAAACAACAAGCATTTAAAACAGTCGGTTATAGAGTTCCTTGGGCAAGAGGCGTCGGCACACTCTACCGATAAGTCACTCTTCAATTTCCGACAAAAATTTGAAGCCAAACACCGAACTTTAGATGGCCACTATGTCTGTTCTGTCGGAGAGCTGCGAATTGATAACTGGCTTTATATGAACGGTATACCTCACGCCTATCAGCGCCAATTACCGATTGAAGACAATGCCCTAAGTGACTTTTATCTTCCAACAGGCAATGTCTATTTGCAATATTGGGGAACTGATTCAGGCCCTGCAGAACAAGAGCACATAGCCCAAACCAAAACCCTCTACGAGCAGCACCAACTGAACTTGATCGAGATTTTCCCAAGCGACAGTGACCAGTTAGATGAAGTGCTGCCAAGAAAGCTTAGAGAGTATGGGATCAAAGGCTATTAACTCTATAGTCTGATCATTGTGCGATGACGTTCTAATAAGTACTTTCTCGTCCGTACTTTCTGATACGATCTTACGAACGATATGATGAATATTTCGCCGCAGCGGCTTCTTCTTTAGACACCACCATTTGCCCAATTGGCGCAAGCGAAATCAGTGCCAACTTCAAATGCTGTAGCGCAAACGGAATACCAATAATAGTAATAAAACAAGCCACTGCCGAAAGAATATGCCCAATGGCTAACCAAACACCGGCCAGTAAAAACCAAATGACGTTACCGACAAACCCAAATGCACCGGTGCCAATGTCTTCTTTATTCGTGAGCTCATCCCGTGCGATCGCTTCTTGGCCAAATGGAAAAAATGAAAAATTCCCCATCACGAAACAAGCTCGTCCCCAAGGAATGCCAACAATACTAATAAAAGCTAATAAACCAAACATCCACCACATTAGCCCCATAAAAACACCGCCGAACAGAAACCAAATGATATTACCTAATGTACGCATAACTACCTCGATGAAAAAACCGGCTCATAGTGCTCGACAGTTGGAAACGGATCATAGAAATGATGCAGTAACGCTTTCCATTCCTGATACTGCTCCGATTCTCTAAAACCTTCAGTGTGAGCCTGCAATGTTTGCCAATTTACGATTAAAATAAAACGATTAGGATCTTCAATACACCGCTGTAATTGATGATCGATATACCCATCCATTCCTGAAATAATGGCTTGGGCCTTTCTGAATGCTTGTTGAAACTCCTCGACAAGCAGCGGCTTCACATCTAAAACAGCCACTTCCATTATCATAGTGTTGCTTTCCTTAACTCAATATGAACTTAAATGATTAAAACGCTTGCCACACTGCGGTTACTCCACTCACAGAGCACAATACCAAGGCACCAGCACGTATTATTTCTTTGGGTAAGGTTTGTGTCGTGGCAATAGCCAATCTATAGCCGATCCAAGATGCAGGAATCAACGGAATCGTAATCCACAAATGATGTGTATTCAAAAATCCGGCTGGAATCTGAATAATGAGTGAAATAAGAGAACTGAACACGAAGAAGGCAGATAAATTGCCGCGAAGCTGATTGGCCTCCTGATGCTGAAGCAACAGTGCCATTGGAGGGCCTCCGATAGAGGAACTCGTACCAAAGAATCCAGAAAAGAAACCCGCAATACCCATGCGCATTGGCGTGGGTTCAATACGATAGGGGAGTAAACTCACAGCAACCGCAAATAGAACCAGAAAGCCCAGCCAAAGGGCCAACACATCCGTCGAAACCATAACCAGAAGAAACCCACCAGCAATCGAACCCGGAACACGCCCAATCAATGCCATTTTGAGGCCACCTATAGATACGCTGGCGCGATGTTTTCGTGCATTAAGGATAGAGATAAACAGTGCCACTAAACATATTGGCGCAGGTACATAATCTGGAGAGATCAAAAATAACAAAGGCGCTGCAACAATAGCCAGTCCAAAACCAATCGCCGTTTGAACGAAAGAGCCTAAAAAAATCAGAAACATTGCAATTAACGCGGGGGTAGTTATCCATTCGGACACGACACAATTCCTTACACCTAGATACCAAGCCTCATCATAATCTATCTATATGAAAATCATATAACTAAATCAAAACGGCTAAATCAAAACGGCCAAACAATTAAAGCTAGAAACAAATACGGCTAGAAATAAAAACCCACCGTAATAGCTGATGGGTTTATCGACAATAACAGGAGCAACAACAATTCAGATATTTAGTTCTGAGCAACCAATCTTGCCACTGGCTTATCGTTAATAGGCAAGTGTATCAATGCTGCAATAATAAAAGCCAATGCTACCGTGGACCACCAAATAGGGTCATAAGAGCCATAGTAGTCATAGATAAGCCCACCAACCCAAGCCCCTAGAAAGCTCCCGACTTGATGGGTAAAAAAGACAAGCCCATACAATGTCGACAAGTAACGAGCGCCAAAGATCTGCCTAACAAGTCCAGAAGTCAAAGGGACGGTTCCAAGCCAGCAGAATCCGATCGCCGCACCAAAAATTGCAGCCGTATGTTCGGTAATCGGTAGAGTCACAAACGCGCCAATAACAAGCGTGCGCATAAAATACAAAGCAGCCATCACATGACGTTTATTAAAACGATCCCCCATGACTCCCCAAAAATAGGATCCAAAAATATTAAATATGCCCACATACGCTAACGCCATGGCTGCGCTTGAGGCTGGCAAATTTTTGTCTGCCAAATAGCTTGGTAAATGCGTCGCGATAAACATGACATGAAAGCCACAAACAAAGAAACCTGCATGAATGAGCCAGTAACCTTTATGTGAGAAAGCTTCATTCAGTGCTTGTTTTAGGGTTTGATTCTCTTCTGAGTTCGATGCCAAATTAGGGGCAGGCTTAGCGGTTTTCATGAACATTGCAAAGGCAATCATGACCGTACAGAGTAACGCAAATACCTGCATTGCTCCTTGCCAATCGAAATGCGCAATGAATGTTTGAGCACCAGGGATGAGTGCAAACATACCAAACGATCCAGCCGCGGTTGTTAATCCAAAAGCTTTAGCCGCATGCTGAGCCGGTACTACTTTAGCAACCGCACCTAGCACTATCACATAGCTGGTCGCACTTAAACCTAGACCTACTAAAATCCCCAAAGACAGATAAAGCATGCTCGGATCGACAGCGATGGATGTTAAGTACAAGCCTGCCGAATAAGAGATGGCCCCCAGTATGATAATCCGCTTGGGTCCCCATTTATCCGCCGCCATGCCTACAAATGGCTGAAACACGCCAAACAAAAGGTTTTGAAGGGCAATGGCAAAGCTAAAAAACTCGCGCCCTGTCCCGAAGTAATCCGAGATAGGCATCATAAAGATACCGAAAGACTGCCTTATCCCTAGGCAAACAACTAAGATGCCAATCCCTAGCCATACTAAAAGTGGAAATCGAAAAATGCTCATAGACTCGTCTTACTCAATGTTAATTAATGGTGGTGAGAATGGTTGATGTCACCCGTTTGTTGATGACACCCGCTGTTAATTGCTTGCTCAGCTAACAGCGTTAAAAGTCGTGGGGTGTTGTGAACCACCACTAACGATAGAGACAGCAATAACACCATCCTTGCAAGTTGAGCCAAAATAGATTGTGAAAACCAAAGAGACTTAAAAGACATCTCGCTCACCAGTGATATCAGGGTTAAAAAATCAGCGCGAAGTGTAGTGACTATTCCCAAATGACGCCAATGACATTTTGGTACAAGGGCCATGCATAATTTGCATACCTGTTTTATTCGATGCTATCGAGTTCACTCTTCACGCCAAGGCTATTCAAATCGAGTTTGAAGTCCGTTCTAAATAAAACACACAAGTGCTATTTAGCATCGGTTCCTACTCATCACTCAATCATTCTTTCTCTTGCTTCTCTTGCTTCTCTGACTGGTGAGGCGTTGCGATAAGTTTAAAGCCTTCATCTAACCACCCAGTGACACCGCCGATCATCTTCTTAACGGGCCTTCCTAACTTGGCTAATCGAATCGCTGCTTTTTCAGTGCCATTACAGTGAGGGCCAGCACAGTACACTACAAACAATGTCTCAGCAGGAAACTCATTCAGTCTCTTTTCATTTATTCTCGTGTGGGGAATATTAATCGCACCATCAATATGGCCTTGATCAAATAGATTTTCCCCTCTCACATCGACGAGTACAAAGTCTTGACGATCATTCGTTGTCGCGTGGTGAACATCCCAGCAATCGGTTTCAAATCTTAGTAATAACTCAAAATGGTTTAATGCCGCTTGGCTATCTGCCGCCTGAATTCTTGAAACTGCACTTGTCATAACGATTCCCTATTCATGTTTGTCCTGGGGTTATTATCAACGGCACTACCCAACAAAAACATTGGCTCAAAAGACAATATGCGTTAATAATAAGCCATACTATTCAAGAATGATGACCAAAGATGACGATGATTAAGGTGGCAATACTGTCTCATGCGGATGTTTCTCTGTTTGAATTGGCTTGTGCCGTAGAGCTTTTTGCTCTTCCAAGGCCAGAATTTGATGATTGGTATCAAGCCGACGTTATTAATCTCGATAACGAACCAATCACAAGTACTGCTCATATTGGCCTCTCAACTCAGTTTGTCCCATCCATTGACAAATATGACGTCCTCATTATTCCTAGCTGGCCGACGATGGAGAAAACCGTACCGTCGATAATACGAGCACAAGTGAGCCAGTTTCACGCGAGGGGTAAGCGAATTCTTTCTTTCTGCTCTGGGGCTTTTTTATTGGCTGAGCTAGGTATTCTTAACGGCAGAAAAGCCACGACCCACTGGAAATTTGAATCTTTATTTCGCCATCGTTTTCCTCATATTCAATACGCAGCCAATGTTTTGTACTTGTTTGACGGAAATGTTGGGTGTTCAGCCGGAAGTGCTGCGGGGTTAGATCTTGGGCTCGCAGTGATTAGAAGTGACTATGGCTATGAAGTGGCAAATCAAGTGGCGAAGCGGTTGGTTGTTTCCGGACATAGGCAAGGGGGTCAATCTCAATTTGTTGAAACGCCAATGCTCGAGGTGCCAAACCAGTTTTCACACGCACTCGCATGGGCGCAAGATAACCTCGATAAATCGATCTCAATTGATGAACTGGCCACCAAAGCAAACATGTCTCGCCGTACCTTTGATAGAAAGTTTAGAGGTTGCTTTGATTTGTCACCAAAAGAGTGGATCATTTGTCAACGTATTGAACGTGCGAAGGGGCTTCTTGAAAGCAGTAATATGACCATTGAACGGCTGTCACAAGCGTCTGGTTTTGATACATCAATGACAATGCGGCATCACTTTCGACAGTTGGTTGGTGTTTCTCCCAAAGTGTACCGACAGCAATTTTTCCAAAATTCAGGCGCTGGTGCTACTCACACCGATGAATCTTTTGCAAAGTAATGCTTCTCAACAAAGCCAGAAAACCGTAGTGAGTACTTACTGAAATCACAGAGTATCACGACAAAGAAGAAAAACCGTGTCACACTCTTTATAACCCCTACATTTAAGGAACACCCTTTGGCGAGCTCTGAGCGGCATATAAAAGTCTGTACGATTAATCTGTTTAACTACGTAGATCCACCGAATGCGTTTTATGATTTTGCGAACATCTATACAAAAGAAGAATGGGCAATTAAAACCCGCTGGTTAAGCCAAACCATCACCGAAATCGATGCGGATATCATCGGCTTTCAGGAAGTATTCAGTATTGATTCACTAAGAAAAATGGTGCATTTGCTTGGCTACCCCCATTTTGTCACCGTGGATACGCCAGAGGTTGAGCAAGATTACATATACTCAAATCCTGTTGTGGCACTTGCATCACGACACCCAATCAGCCAAACCCTCTCTATTGACTCATCATCAGCTATTGCTCGTTCCCAAAGTAGTTTTGAATTTAATCGCACTCCAATTCATGCTGTTGTCGACATACCACAATTAGGTCCCATCGATGTTTATGTGGTGCATTTAAAATCTCAACGTCCGACTGAACTCGACAGTCAACCTGACGAAGAGCGACATGAGGAACAATCGACTAGCGAACGTTGGTTACTCGAAAATCAAGGTAAATGGCTGTCAACGGTTCAGCGTGGTATGGAAGTCCACGTTCTTCATCACCATATGATTGAAACTAAAAAGCAGAATGGACGGCCATGCTTACTCATGGGTGATTTTAATCAATCACTGCAAAGTAACGAATTTCATTGCTTAACATCAAGACACCTCTTTCGTCTTAAAGAATCAGAAACGGCCTTATCGGCTTTCCACCTTCATAACAGCCGAGATCTGGTCCTTGAACAAACAGAAAGTCCATCAACACCCACCTACTATGTCGGGGCACAAGGAAAAGAACTGGACTATATTCTGCTGTCCAACGAATTCTCTGATTGCTCAAATCAAGCCCGTGCGATCGTCACCGACTATCAGGTCATCGACTCACATTTAGTCAACCCACGCTACGGCCATGACCACATAAGTACCGATCATGGAATCGTAACGGTAAATATTTCAATTATTTAATTCAAAATGCACGCTGTTTGTGGTTTAAATATGGGAATAGCCACTGACCCAATGGAGCAATATCAGATGGACATCATAGTCAGACCCACTCGAGTCGAAGACGCGGCGGCGGTATGTCACGTTTATTCCCAATACCGATCTCAACGCGAAACCTTACAACTGCCCAACCCTTCTGCAGATATGTGGGAAAACCGTTTACAGAACATCCCGACAGGCGTTTACTCCTTCGTGGCCGAAGTGGATGGGAAAGTGGTGGGTAATATTGGTTTCGAACACGCACAAAACCCCCGCCGATCGCACTGTGGCAGTTTTGGTTTAGGGGTTCACGATGAATACCAAGGAAAAGGCATCGGCAGCAAACTGATTGAAACAGTACTAGATTTGGCGGATAACTGGCTACAAATAAAACGGGTGCATATCGAGGTTAACGTCGATAATCACAACGCTATCGCCTGTTATAAAAAGTTCGGGTTCAAAATAGAAGGCGAAGCGGAAAACTCGGCCTTTAGGGACGGACACTACGTAAACACTTACTACATGGCAAGAGTGAAAGCCGATTAAGCTAGAGTTTAGGGTGTCGGTTATTATTCGAGTATTCGTCTTGCTCGATGGCTAACCCTACTTAGACTCAGTGAGTTGCTTTAACGCCCTTTCTTTCAACGATTCAGTGTAGTTATTGATCTTCCAATGCCCTGGACTCCAACCTTTAACAAACCGTTGAAAGTCAGCCCAAGCAATCGGAAACAAAGGTCGCCAAGCGGATTCTACAGACTCAGAATCTAAATGGGGTTGATAGAGTGCCAGTGCCGATCTTAAGTAGAAAAAGTACTCATTGAGTACGTCTTTTTCAGCGTCATGACACGCTTTAGGGTCAATGGCACTGCTCATAAACAATGCCACATCCTTCATCGCACACCCTTTTCCGACATATTGAAAATCAACGGCCGCTGCTTGGGTTCCGCAGGCCGTGAAACAAAAATTCGCCAGCTTAGCATCGCCGTGTACTAACGTTTGATAAGGCGCAAGAGTTAAGATTCGATCGATTTTTTTAGCCGCTTGCTTAAGTTCTTCGTCGGCTAATTTCTCTAATTCATCGGGGCGAGTTTGCAAGTGCCAATAGGTTCCCGATGGCCAAAGCCCTTCCCCTTCATGGCCAATGTGTTTTGCGTGAAAGTGAGCTAGCCATTTCAAACTCGCAGATATTTGAGCTTTCGTTGCGACCTCGCTCACCGTGTTAAACCCCACACTGGCGAGATCTTCCATCACTAACACATGTTTCAGATCGTATTGCTCAATATGAATCGGGGACGGAACGTAGCAGAGCAGATCGCATTTCGCCGCGTATTGGCGATACCACTGCATTTCAACGAGATAAGAATGGATCTTTCTTTGATGAGATAACTCCGTATTCCACCCTTTGGGATGACAACTGGGCTTTGGAAGCTCAATGCGTTTAACGATGACACTCTTGTTGTCAGCAGATAGCCTCACCAGCTCACCATACCCACCCCAAAGTGGCTGAATGATGCTCACTTTAATGGGAAGGGTAAGATCCAGTATCGCTGCTAATTGAGAATAATCTGGCGTCACATTATCTCCATCTTATCCAATAAAGCTGATATAGCTTTGTAAAATAATCAGGTTAACAATATCAATAAAGAAAGCACCGACAATAGGCACCACCATAAATGCCTGTGGCGATGGGCCAAACTTATTCACTAAAGACCCCATGTTCATGACCGCAGTCGGTGTTGCCCCTAGACCAAAACCACAATGCCCTCCAGCAATGACCGCTGCATCATAATTCGAACCCATGACTTTAAAGGTAATGAAGTAAGAAAATAATCCCAGAACCACCGATTGAACGGCCAAAATAGTGAGAAAGGGAATCGCTAAGTCGAAGATATTCCACAATTTCAAACTCATCAATGCCATGGCTAAGAATAGAGACAGTGAGACAGTACCCAAAATGTCGACCGTTTCAGAATCAACCTTATGTACTTTTGTCACTTCCAGTATATTCGTGATAAACACACCGATAAATAACGCATATACAAAGTCTGGGATCATCAGCCAACCAATGTTAAATGAACTTACCCATTGCTCTAAATACGTTGAGCCAGTAACACAAATCAGGAGGATAAACAGAACTTCAATGACCTTTTTGGCGGTTACTTTATCTTCTTCATATTCGTTATAGGTGACTAATTCTGGGAAGCGTTCATGGGTGTTGATGCCGCTGCCATATTCAGATTCAAGGTCGTTTTTGGATATCAGCTTCTGTGCAACAGGGCTGCCTATAATGCCACCAATGATCAAACCAAATGTGGCGGATGCCATTGCTATCTCTAGGGTATTGGCTAAGCCAAAACTATCAGAGAAGGTTTGTGACCAAGCGGCTCCAGTACCATGCCCACCAGACAGTGTGATCGACCCTGCGATTAGGCCCATCAGAGGATCGAGCCCAAAGGTACTCGCAAGTGTCACACCGACGCCGTTTTGAATGATGATATAAACAGATGCGACCGCTAAAAATAGAAAGACTTTCGCTCCACCTTTCATTAATTGGGTGTAATTGGCCGCAAGGCCAACGGTACTAAAAAACATCAACATGAATGTATTTTGCAACGGCAAAGAAAAAGAAAGGCTAATACCTTTGAAGTGCATAATGGTGATACAGATGGCGATGATCAAACCGCCGACAATAGGCTCTGGGATATTAAAGCGTTTTAGAATTGGTAGCTTGGTGTTAACAAAATGGCCTAAAAATAAGACGCTAATTGCGATTAAGAAAGACTCTAGTGGCCCAACTGAAATTAGATGATTCATATAACCTCTTCCGTTGTTTCACTCATCATCCTTAACGAGTAGGAGTTTCCGCGTTGTAAAAAGAATCACATCAACGCATCTCTCTATTTTAGATGAATTTTTCATACTGATTGCCATGATGAGCAACGCCATTTTACTGGTCTGACTGGCGGATACGAGTATCAAACTCGTCGATGTTGATGCTCTCAGAATGAGAATATGGCGTGCATTATTAAACAATTCGCCCCTAATTGTCGAATTTTATGAGAAATCACTGATGGATTGCATTGCGTCTAACACAACTATTGGAGGAATACTGTTACGGATCTTCAGGCAAAAAAATGGCCAATCGCAATAGAGCGATTGGCCGATATAATGTGTGAACAAAAAATTCACTAACAACGTCAGTTGGCTAGGTGACCCTCGGCTTAAGAAGGGTCACAATGTATTAAGCAGTTATCGTGCCAACTTTTAAAACCTCAAAATAGAGCATTTAGATCGCATAAGTCTCCCCTTTTCAGTGCTAATCCAGATTTACCTTTGCATTTTGCAAATGCATTTTGCATAAATGAGCAAAATGCTATACCACCAGTTTCTTATTAATAAAAGACATAGTATTGGCACTTTCTTATCCTGCAATCTTAAACTCACCACTTATTTTCATACTTCTTTTGAGCAAGACTTAGTATACTGCGAGCATCATTTACCACACGTTGTAACAATGAACTATTTCACTACATTTTTGAAAGGTATGGCAATGGGTGCCGCCGATGTCGTTCCGGGCATCTCTGGTGGCACGATCGCATTTATCACCGGTATCTACGACACACTTCTAGAAAGTATTCGCCGAATTAATCCGTCTGCATTAACTCTATGGAAAAAAGAAGGGTTTTCTGCGGCGTTTGCTCATATAAATGGGCTCTTTCTGATCGCATTATTTAGCGGAGTTCTCACCAGTATTGCCACATTGGCAAAATTGATATCTTGGCTATTGATTGAACACCCTATCCCTCTTTGGTCGTTCTTTTTTGGCTTAATCTTAATTTCAATCGTGCATATCGGAAAACAAATAGAGCAACGTTCTCTTTCTCGACTGGCGTTTTTCTTGTTGGGTATCGCAGCGGCCTATAGCATTACCGTGCTTCATCCTCTTGAACTTGAAGTCACCCATTTCAATATACTACTCGCGGGCGCTATCGCTATTTGTGCGATGATTTTACCCGGCATTTCAGGCAGCTTCATTCTCTTGCTGATCGGTATGTATTCACCCGTTCTAACTGCCGTGAAATCATTTCAGGTTGATGTATTAATCTTGTTTCTCAGCGGCTGTGTTATTGGGTTACTCTGCTTTTCACACCTAATCTCTCGCTTATTACATTCATTTAGAGATCTTACCTTGATTTTCTTAACTGGGTTAATGGTGGGTACTTTGCCAAAAATTTGGCCTTGGAAGCAAACACTGTCATGGCGCACTAACTCAAGTGGTGAAAGCGTTCCTTTAGTTGAGCAAAACTTGTCCCCATTTCAGTATGAGACGATCACATCAGAGCCGTCTCAACTATTGCTAGCAATTGTGATGATGTTTTGTGCAATGGGTCTAGTACTCGGACTAGAAAAATTTGCTGAAAATCATGATGTTTAAATGATCGTAGAATCTTGTCCAATTTTTGTCTCTCTTTACCCATTAGAGACAAAGAATAGAGATAACGTACAGTCCATCCTTTAGCATCAGTGACGCCTCGTGTCGGAGCCTTCAATGTTCCGACACGACTGTTAGCACATTTTTATAATTGTCTTAAAATACATATCGCTAAGCATGTTAGTATTCCATTTTCATAACGTATTGAAATGGATATACCCATGCATCCTGCACTAAAAGTTGCAGCTGTTATTGCAGCGCTTGTGATTGGTTTTTTTGCCAATGACCTTCGCCAACTGGCCTCATCTTCAACATCGACATCTTCTATCGATGATTACTGCTTTATTTCGACAGAGCCTTGCCTTCAAGACGGTGTCACCATGAGCCTCGATACTGACACAGTGCAACCACTGGTACCGACAACGCTCACCGTGAAATGGAGCAACCCTCAAACCAAAACTTTAGTCCTAGATTTAGAAGGATTGGAAATGGATATGGGCACGGTAAAATATGTCCTGAATGCAAACGAGGAGAATCTTTTCCAAGTTGATATCCTTTTACCCGTTTGTACCACTGAAAAAATGACGTGGGTTGGAAGTTTAACCGATGGCGATCACTCTGTATCGCCCGCTATAAGGATGGAACGATGAGTAAAAATTGGTCATTAATATTGGTCGTCGCTTTTGTGCTTGGCCTCTCGGTCAATACCTACCTGACAAAACAAGCTGAATCAGATGCTCAAAAGGCCATGGATTCTACAACCGCCAAAACAGAAAACACAAAGAGCCACCCCGATCCGGTTACCTTCCATGGTAAAGACAAACAAGCCATTGATTTATTCGATATCACCGATACCCGAACACGAATCATTTACTTTGGCTTTACCCGCTGCCCTGATGTGTGTCCAACGTCACTCGCCATGCTTGCCGGGGCCATCAACGAATTAGATGAAGCGTCAAAAGAGAGCATTAGACCGGTATTCATATCACTCGATCCTGAAAGGGATTTTGCTGAATCCGCACATCAATATGCGCAGTATTTTCATCCCATGATCGAAGGATTATCTGCCCCTCTTGCGACCACTACAGAGCTGGCACATCACTATGGTGTTATTTTCAGAAAAACGGAGCTTGAAGGTTCTGAGCTTGAATACACGATTGACCACAGCTCATACTTCTATTTCACGGCACCTGATGGGACCTTATTGACCAAAGTTCCACACACGCTCTCTCCAGCTCCCTTAGTGGACGCAATCACGAGAATTGACATCGATAAAAGCCACACTCAATAGAAGCCATATTCAATAAAAATAAAGTTCAATAGAAACAGGCTCCAATGCAAACCGAGTCCAATAGAAACCAAAACAAATAAACAAATAAACAAATAAACAAATAAAAGAAACATAAAAGGAAAACGCCCAATGAAACTGAATGCTCTTCTTCTTTGCAGTCTAATCCTAAGCCCGATCGGTTATGCATCAGCAGAAAAAGTGTCGTCAGACCAGACACCAGAAAGCACACCGATGGATGTTATGGTCCATCACGCCTATGCAAGAGCGACACCTCCTAACGCAGTCAACAGCGCTGTTTTTACACAGTTGATGAATAAAGGAAATACCGACCGCATATTAGTGAGTGCATCAACCAACGCGGCAGGGAAAGTTGAATTGCATGATGTCATTACTGAAGGCGATATGATGAAGATGCGTCAAATTGACGAGATCAAGATACCGGCAAATGATCACGTTGAGCTTAAACCAGGTAGCTTGCACATCATGCTATTTGACCTAAAAGCACCATTAATCGAAGGCGAAGCTATTGAGGTTAACCTGACATTTAAAAATGGTGAGCAACAGGTGTTTACAGCCCCTGTTAAAAAAGTCATGAGTGGCATGAAACACCACTGATCCTACTTTATACAACTCTATCTCCTAGGGAAGCAGAAATGCTTCCCTTTTTTACCTCTTCTATAAATGCCAACCAAACCCCGCGCTAGAATTGATAATCACCAATAATAATTAAAACCACAAAATCAACCGTAATCAGCATTAAATTTTACACTGTTAGCAAAAATGCAATTTTTAACACCAAATTAAAATTATTTATAGACATGAAATTGTGCATCTATATCATTGCGCCGTTCAAATGGATGAACTTTATTATTACAATCCAAACACTCGCACATCACAGGAATGACCATGCCAAACAGCAACATTTTTGCCCGTTTTACCAGCGGAAATCTGGTTCTACAAATCCTAGCCGGAATTATTCTCGGCGTTCTTCTCGCGACAATATCGCCAGAAAGTGCCATTAGCGCCGGACTCTTAGGCAGTCTGTTTGTTGGTGCTCTGAAAGCTGTTGCCCCTATTTTAGTCTTCATTTTAGTCGCAGCTTCGATTGCCAACCAAAAGAAAAATCAGCATACGCACATGCGTCCAATCATCGGTCTGTATTTGATTGGTACATTAACCGCATCATTAACAGCGGTTGTACTCAGCTTCATGTTCCCAACAACGTTGACACTGGTTGCCGGTGCAGAAGGCGCTACGCCTCCACAGGGAATTACTGAGGTTCTCAATACTTTGTTATTCAAAGTCGTGGACAACCCAGTTAGCGCGCTAATGAACGCGAATTACATTGGCATTCTGGCTTGGGCAATTGGCTTAGGGCTTGCGCTTCATCATGCTTCAGCGACGACCAAAGCTGTGTTTGAAGATCTCAGTCATGGCGTCTCTCAGATTGTTCGCTTCATCATCAGGCTTGCGCCATTTGGTATCTTTGGTTTGGTATCGGCTACCTTTGCAACAACGGGCTTTGAAGCTCTAGCTGGCTATGCACAGCTCGTGTTTGTATTGCTAAGCGCCATGGCTTTCATCGCATTGGTTGTAAACCCAATCATTGTGTTTGTGAAAACGAAAGAAAACCCTTACCCATTAGTTCTTCAATGTCTTAGAGAAAGTGGTGTTACCGCGTTCTTTACTCGTTCAAGTGCTGCCAATATCCCAGTCAACATGGCACTTTGTGAAAAACTAAAATTAGATGAAGACACCTATTCTGTCTCCATTCCACTGGGTGCGACTATCAACATGGCAGGCGCAGCCATCACGATTACCGTACTTACCCTTGCGGCAGTTCATACTGTGGGTATTGAAATCGATCTCATGACTGCGCTGTTACTGAGTGTCGTTGCTGCGGTATCGGCTTGTGGTGCTTCAGGCGTCGCTGGTGGTTCACTGCTATTGATTCCATTAGCATGTGGGCTATTTGGTATCCCTAACGACGTCGCAATGCAAGTCGTTGCTGTGGGCTTTATCATTGGTGTGATTCAAGATTCAGCGGAAACAGCACTGAACAGTTCAACTGATGTTGTCTTTACTGCTGCGGTATGCAAAGCTGAGCAAAAGCGTGGACAATAATCTCACTCACTTGAGATACCCCCCTTCACTCAGCGAGTGACAATCCCTTACTAATAACAATCCCTGCGAATAAAGCAGGGATTGTTCGTTCGATTACCATGAAAATCACATCGCTACTGTATCGGTTTATCGATTTGATTGGACGAATAATTAAAGTGATTTTCTAGCCCTGAATCGTTCGTTTTTGTCGGTTCGTTTATTTCCGATTCGGATTTTTCGAGGCCAACACCCAAAGCATCTAATGCTTCATCTTCTGATTTAATCACCTTCTCCGGCAAATAGACTCCCCGTTTATAGAGCTTATTCAACGCTTTAATGATGGAATGCTTGCCCACTTTCTTCGCGCTTATTTTCTGAAAGAGCGGTTTAGCCAACGACTGAAGACCGACAACAGAATCAACCCCAATGTTACCGCCCACCCTATCTCGTATCGCTTTAGCGGGCTCGTACCCAAAGTACGCTGATAAAAATAACCAAATATACGCAATGGCATTACCACTGCTGCCTCTATCAATCCAGGCTTCACCGGCATGACACATCGATTGAGCGTGGCCTTTTTCAGCGGCACGCTCTAACCAGTAACAGCCCTTACTGTGATCTTTCTCTACACCAACGCCATTGAGATAAGTAAGCCCCAGTTTCATTCGACCTTCATTACTGTGTAATTTAGCGGCTTTGGTATACCAAAAACTCGAATCTTTTGGGGTAGGTAATGGATTACTATCAGACGTGCACCAATCTCCCATAAATAGAATGGCAGGGACGTATTTGTCTTCCGCTGAAGCCCGGATCATATCCAAAGCTTTCTCTGCATTTACCGCAGTGCCTCGCCCATTTAACAAGGCCATTCCCATGTCAAACTTCGCTTGCGAGTTGCCCTCTAATGCCTTTATGCATATCTGCCAGTACTTCGCTTTCTCTTTAAGTATGAGGTCTTCTCTGACTTTCTGGCTAATACGAATCACGCCATACATGCCAGTAATATTATCCAGCTCCGCGGCTTTACTGTACCAATACAACGCTTCTTTAATGCTCTTCCTTTCTCCTTCCTTCGCCAGATAAAGAATCGTAGGAATATGACCGTTCTCCGCTTTATTCAAACGTTCTTGTCTTTCCATTTGGCGCGATTTCTCTAGTGCTTTTCGATAGGCCGCTTCTCGTTGTTTTTTTTCTTCTTCTAGCCTTTTTTTGCGCAGCGATAATGACAGCATCCACAGAAACGCTATGATCAATGACAAACCGGTTGCGCCAATCGCAATCCCTATAATATTCATGTGCAGAATTCTTTTATTATGATGCTAAGTTATCGGTAATTTGATCGAGAAGTTGAAAAATACCGACTCGTTTGACTTACCCAAGTAAAATTATATGCGAATGAACCCTAAGTAACATAGCTTATATTTCTGACCTTAAACTACCACATCCATCATTCATCGTTACTGTTTCCATAAAAAAACCCCGCAAAAGTGCGAGGTTCTCACTGTTTACCACGCGAAGTAGTAAGGCTACTGAGAGCTAGTCCGTGTCGCGTTGCTATCGACCATTTTAGGCTCTGACATCTTCTTCGCATCACTCAATTCAACCACTTGCTGTTCGGGCATTGCGTGAGTCACTCCAGTGAATCGTCCACCCGTTTGAATGCTCAAATTGTCACTGTATATCGTTCCTACCACACTGCCTCGTGACAAGATTTCAATCGTCTCAGCGTGGCAAGTGCCTTCAAACTTTCCGTTGACTAACACTCGCTCAGCGTAGATTTCGCCACTGACGATGCCCGTTTCACTAATGGTGAGTGTGTGTTCAGCGTGAATCTCTCCATCCACTGCACCATCCACTTGTAGATCACTTTCTAACCTGAGTTGGCCTTCGATCGAACAGCCTTTTGCGATGACAGTTGTAGCTGACTGCTGACTCTTGACTCGACCTTGTTTACTAAAGATTCCCATCGGATACCTCTTACTTTACTGAATATGGTCTCAAAATCATTAACTCCCCAGTCCACAAAGGGTCTTGGGTCTAATGAGCGACCAACAAATCTAATTTCATAATGTAAATGTGGACCAGACGACAACCCACTATTCCCAGAATGGGCAATTAAATCGCCTTTCTGGACGAAATCACCACTTTTAACCAAAAACTTATTTAAGTGAGAATACGAACTCGTAAAGCCATAACTGTGTTGAAGTCGAAGAAAATTACCCGACCCTTTTTGGCTTGACCGAGTTACCTCGACAACCCCATCAGCAGGTGCATACACAGGTGTACCCGTATTGACCGCAAAATCCTGACCGCGATGCATTTTAATCGATCCGGTCACCGGGTGTTTTCTCTTGCCGTATCCTGACGAAATTCTCGCATTATGAACAGGCGGACCACTCGGAATTTGAGTCAACATCACCATCCTGACCGATGAAGTAATCGCAGCGGTATCTAAGCGTGATTCAAGTTCACTCGCATCTTCGATGTCACCCATGCCCAATACTTTTTCAAGATCACCCAAGCGGTCAGAAACGAGGTTCATCCGCTCTTCTCGATCGAGCAAATCACTTTCCAAATTAATCTTGAGTTCTTGAAGTGAAGAGACCTCTTCCGTGAGCGACATAGATTTAGTTTCTAATTCTTTTTGTTTTAGCTTCGCAAAATCAACTTCATCGACTAAATGATAAATAACACCAACTGTGGCAATAACGGCAATTAACGAAAAATAACCAAGCCCTTTTAAACCGTGCCTGATCCACTTTCCTAGATGAAAATGTCTCGTCCCGTGAATAGACGAAACTGAAACTACGACTCTATCTTCCATACTTCCATCAGTTCAATTACATAAAATCAGGCTGGATTCTAGCAAACAAGTTCTATTAACAAAACTAAGTCCTGTTTGCGATTGCGCGAATATCACAGCTTTATTGTTAACTCTGTGATTTACGACGAGTCATTTTTAGCCCTGATTTAACCCAAGCTACCAGAAACCTTCACAATTTTTTGCTGTACTGGAGTAAAGCCATTTCTTTGCTTTTTTATTGTTTCAAAATCTCTTAATATCGCTCCATGATTTTTTAACCGTCACGATTATGAACAAAAGCTTATTTACTAACGTTTCTGCACTGATCATTCTCATCCTTGGCTTCTACTTTGACAATGAAATCGTTTTTTATGCCGGTCTTTTTGCGTTTTCAGGCGCGGTAACAAACTGGTTAGCCGTACACATGTTATTTGAAAAAGTACCTGGACTTTACGGCTCGGGTATCATACCGGCCAGATTCGAAGAATTTAAAGCGGCTATTAAAGTCCTCATGATGGATCAGTTCTTTACCCGAGAGAACATTGACCGTTTTCTAAATAAAGAGATGGCTGGCGATAAAACCCTGAATTTAGAGCCAGTACTAGAAAAAGTGGATTTCAATCCGACCTTTGATTCTTTGGTTGAGGTCATTGCCAATTCGTCTTTTGGCGGTATGTTGGCCATGGTTGGTGGAACAGAAGCACTTGCACCATTAAAAGAACCTTTCGTTGAAAGAATGCAGCAGGCTGTTGTCGAGATCAGTCAAAGTGATTCGGTTAAAGAAGCCATCAAGGCACAGTTTGAAACACCGGAAATGATGGATGAAATAACCGTCAATATTGAAAACATTATCGATCAGCGATTAAATGAACTCACGCCTCAGTTAGTAAAATCCATCGTTCAAACGATGATCAAAACTCACCTTGGTTGGCTTGTGGTTTGGGGGGGGATTTTTGGCGGTGTCATCGGTGTGATTTCTTCGTTGGTTCTATAGCCAGACTTCACGATGACGCTTAAGAAAACATGTAGAAAGGAAAATGTGGATGCATTTTCCTTTTAAATCGTTGAAAGCAATTCCGGGTTAACCCCATATCCTCGTTTGTGCTCTTCTATCACCACTTCACTTCGGGTTTGAATCACCCCTGGTAAGGTTCCAAGCTTACTCGACATAAACAATTGATACGCTTTCATGTCTTTTACTCGTACTTTTATCATGGTATCGAAGTCACCTGATAATGAGTAACACTCTTCAATTTCAGGCATGAGAGACACGGCATCGGAAAATTTCTCAAAGATTGAAAAACTGGTTTGATCTAGGCGTATGTGAATAAAAACCTGCACGTCTAAACCGAGTTTCTCTGGGTTTAGTTCAGCACGGTATCCACTAATAAAGCCATCTTTTTCAAGACGTTTGACACGATCGGAGCAAGGTGACGTGGTGAGGTTAACCTGTTTAGCAAGCTCTACTATTGATAAACGCCCATGCAGGTGAAGTGTTCTTAATATTTCTCGGTCTATACGATCTAAATCCATTTTCGTAGGCGCATCCATCAAAGTTAAACGTGATCATATACTAATAGTGCTTGGTTGACGTTAAACTCGTTTTGCCACAGCAGTAGAGCGTGGATTAGATCACTCTTATGTTCGAAAAACTCGTTTCTGTTAGCGTTGAACGGCTATTACAGTCGCGACAAAATCCTTGTTTCTCCATTTTTACGTAGTGCTCTCCTTGAAACAAACTCGAAAAAAGCATCTGTAGTGAGTGCAATGTCGATTCGGGCTTTTCTGTCTGGCAACGCTTCATAACCACTTTATGGTGTGTAGGTTTGCGACAACAATGACAGTAGACCTTCGACATTTTGATTTCTCCAGAACGATAAATGGGTTATTGATAATGGACTCATTGTGAATCTGTTAGTTCCATTGGCTCAAACTTTAGTCTAAGAAACGTGACCTAAGTTACGAAAGAAAACCCTCTTGTTCACCAATACCAGCGACTTTCTAGCCTAGATCTCATAATTTGAATGAAAAAATGCCCCGCCAAAGGCAGGGCATCACTGATACTAGAGCCTTAGACCAACGATTAAGTCAGGCCAAGGTCATTGCTTTTCAAATTATAGTCAAAACTAGTCAAGCTCTTGCAGCTGCTTTTCAAACTTAGCATGCTGTTTCATAACGGCATCTTCTGGTTCAGCCGTTAATAGGCTAACAGCAATGATACTTATTGTTGATAGTATGATACCCGGGACAATTTCATACACATCAAACCAACCACCACTGAGTTGCTTCCAAATTACGATAGTGACACCACCAACAATAATACCCGTCAAAGCGCCATTGCGGTTCATTCTTGACCAGTAAAGGCTAAGAACAACAGCAGGACCAAATGCAGCGCCAAAACCAGCCCAAGCGTAAGAAACCAAGCCAAGAACTGAGCTATCAGGGTTCATTGCTAAAAATAGCGCAACAATAGAGATACCAATGACAGCAAAACGACCGATACGAACGATGTCTTCTGAACTCGCATCCTTATTCACAACCTGCTTATAAAAATCTTCAGCCAATGCAGAAGAAGACACCAATAATTGAGAATCAGCAGTACTCATAATCGCAGCGAGAATAGCGGCCAATAGGATACCCGCAATCACTGGGTGGAAAATCGCATCCACTAACAGCATGAATATTTTTTCGCCATCAGCCAAACTTCCCATCGAAGAGTTGGTGACATACACCAAACCTACCAAGCCAACTAACATAGCACCAACCATAGACAGTGCAGACCAAATGACCGCGATACGACGAGCTGTTGTTAGATCTTTATTTGAACGAGTGGCTTTAAAACGAGCCAAGATATGAGGCTGACCAAAGTAACCCAAACCCCATGCCGCTAAGGAAATAATAGCAATGGCCGACAAAGGCTCACCTTTCGTATCATTCCATAGGGTTAATAGTTCTGGATTAATGTTATTCAGGTCCGCTGTCAGATCACCAATACCGCCTTGCATTGCTGCAATAGGGACAATCAATAGCGCAGCTGCCATCAGTAAACCTTGGACAAGATCGGTCCAAGATACGGCCAGGAATCCACCAAACAATGTGTAAGAAACCACACACAAAGTACCGATAACGAGCGCAACCGTATAATCAATACCAAATACGGTCTCAAATAATTTACCACCAGCGACTAAACCAGAACTTGTATAGAAAAGGAAAAATAGCAGAATGAAAAATGCTGAAATAGTCTGAATCAATTTCGTGTTGTCGTTGAATCTTCTTGACAGGAACTCAGGTAAAGTCAGTGCATCGGTCGTGATACTGTACGTTCTTAAACGTTTCGCACTGATAAACCAGTTGGCCCATGTACCTAAAAGCAGACCACCAGCAAGCCAAAATGCTTCGATACCCGCAGCATAAGCGTAACCAGGCAAACCAAGCAGTAGCCAGCCACTCATATCCGACGCCCCAGCAGACAATGCAGAAGGCCAAGGCCCAAGAGAGCGGCCGCCTAGGAAATAGTCGGTAGAATTTTTTGTACGTTGGTAAGCGATAACCCCAATGGCTAACATCAAAATGAGATAGGCAATAAAGGTTGTTGTAATAGCAAAGCTATTTTCCATTTGTTGTTCCTCTGATAAAAAGACAGTCTTCCATGAACGCCACGACAAACCCGTGGCGATTACTTGAAATCGTTAATGAGCTTCATTTCCAAGCTCAAGCAGTGTGGCATTCCCCCCCACTGCCGTGATATTGATGGTTCGTGTTCGCTCGGTAATAAAGCGCAAACACAGTGCAGGGTCTTGCGCATGGGTCAGTTGCGCCATATCCGTTTCTGAAGTCAATAATACGATCGCTCCATCTTTCTGAGATAAGTGGCGATTGATCGCGATTTCTGTGTCCATGCGGCCTACATAGCCGAGAGACCGAATATCGGCATCCAGTAATGGTTGATGCGCATCGAGAGGCTCAAACTGCAATACGTTGGCGGGCAATTTTGCTGCTCTAAACGCCTCTTCCAGAATTGAAACCAGCTCTATATCATCGCTACAAACAATCACGCTATTGCCTGCAAGCAACGCCGTTGATACGTATGACATAACGACGAGATTAGCGTTATTTTCAGCGCTGTCATGAACAACAAGAGCAACGCCACGCCCTGTTGTATACAGTTCATTGGTTTCACCGGTTGGTCCAGTAAGTTGATGAGTATCAGCAAGCAACTTAGTCGAATGCTGAAGGTGAAATTTCATCACAGAGCTTAAAGAGGTTTTCTTTTTTTCAACCTCCGTTAACGCGCTCAGCAAGTAAGCACTTCTGGTTTTATAATTAAGCTGACTCCAACTTTTCCATGCAGTGTAAGAATCAGAAAAACGTGTGATTTGATGCATTATGTTCTTTCTCCTACACCGATGGTGTGAGTTTCAATTGAGTAAATCGATAAAGATAGTGAGGCCCACCCGCTTTAGGACCCGTTCCCGATAGACCTTGCCCACCAAATGGTTGAACTCCGACGACCGCGCCCACTTGATCTCTATTGATGTAGCAGTTACCCACTCGAGAATGCGCTTCAATCCAACGGTATGTTGTTTCGTTTCGGCTATGGATTCCCATCGTTAAGCCAAATCCCGTTTGATTGATTTTTTCAACCACACTGGCGAGCTCATGAGCTTTATAACGAACGATATGCAAAATCGGCCCAAACTGCTCTTCTTCGAGCAATGCGATGTCTTCGATTTCAAAGGCACAAGGCGCAATAAAATCGCCGTATTCACAGCTATCATCTAAGGAAAGTTGAGCCACTTTTTTCGATGACGTCATCATGTTTTCAATGTGTGCGAGTAGCTTTTGTTTTGCTACTTTATCAATCACAGGACCAACATCTGTGCTATGCAGATACGGTACGCCCACTTTGAGTTCATCCATCGCACCTTGAATCAGCCCAATGATGCGATCAGCGATGTCTTCTTGCACATAGAGCACTCGCAATGCTGAACAACGCTGACCTGCCGAAGCAAACGCAGAGCGAATAACATCGCGCACCACCTGTTCCGGTAAAGCCGTGCTATCAACAATCATGGTATTTTGGCCACCGGTTTCCGCGATAAATGGCACCGATGACTGATCTCGTTTCGCGAGAGATTGATTGATGCGTTGCGCGGTGAGTGTTGACCCGGTAAAAGCGACACCAGCGATAAGAGGATGCGTCGTCAGTGCCGATCCAAGATCACTACCTCTGCCAGGCAGAAGTTGAACAACGTTGCTTGGAAAGCCCGCTTGATGCATTAGCTCTACCGCTTTAGCAGCAATTAAGCTGGTTTGTTCCGCAGGCTTAGCCACAACCGTGTTACCCGCTACCAATGCAGCCGTAATTTGACCAAGGAATATCGCAAGTGGGAAGTTCCAAGGGCTAATACATACAAAGACACCCAGCGCTTCACGAGAGGTATAATTTAACGTGCCGTCAAACGCGATAATTTGCTCTGGTGTGAACTTTTCAACTTGCTTTGCGTAGTAACGACAGAAATCCACCGCTTCGCGAACTTCATCAATACCATCATGAATCGTTTTGCCCGCTTCTTGATGGCAAAGCGCAACCAGCTCAGCTAGGTTGTCTTCCAGTAAATCGGCTAATCGGTCAAGAGCAGCGGCTCTTTCGCTTACTTCTGTCTCATTCCACTCTGAAAATGCCTCGGAGGCACTGGTGATCGCTTGGGACACATGATCAAGGTTTGCATAGGCCACCTGACCGACGTTAATGCGGCGATCATAAGGCGCGGTTACCGTTACCAACTCTAATGGTCCACTTTCCTGCTCAGCATCTATCTGGAGACCATCAATCATCGGCCCCGCTGACCATTGTTTATCGAGGAAGCTCGACACTTGGTTTTCAAAAACCTTCGCTTCGCTTTCGATATCAATATTGACGCCAGAAGAGTTTTTGCGCTCAGAAAAAACCTGTGCTGGTAAAGGGATACTCGGGTTGTGAAGAGAATCGAAAGCCAACAGCATATCAACTGGATGCTGAGTCAAGCTACCAATAGGGCAGCGCGCATCGACCAGTCTATGAACAAATGAACTGTTCGCGCCATTTTCCAATAAACGACGAACAAGATAAGGCAAAAGATCTTTATGGCTTCCAACCGGAGCGTAAATACGAACAGGCTGCTTGAAGGTTGCTTTTGCGTGCTCGTGCAAAGCATCACCCATACCATGCAAACGTTGGTACTCGAATTGATCGTGGGTCGCCATTACCGATATAGCGGTTACAGTTTGCGCATTATGGCTGGCAAATTGTGGGAAGATATGCCCTTTAACACCCTCACTCAATAAGAATCGAGCACAAGCAAGGTAGGCAACATCGGTGGCTTCTTTTCGAGTATACACCGGGTAATTTGTATACCCACCTTGCTGAGATAACTTAATCTCAGTATCCCAATAGGCGCCTTTCACTAAACGAAGAGGGATTTGATCGCCTTGCTCTTTAGCCAGTTTCGTTAACCAGACAAGAACCGGAAGCGCTCTTTTTTGATACGCTTGCACGACAAGACCGAACTTACCCCATCCTTTTACTCTTTCGCTTCGATACAGCTTTTCAAACAGATGCAGTGACAGCTCCAAACGGTCCGCTTCTTCTGCATCAATGGTAATCGCGACATCCAATTCAACCGCTCTATCCAGTAATTGCATCACCGTGTCGTGCAGTTCATTGAGAATACGCTGCGAATTGGCCACTTCGTACCTTGGGTGTAATGCCGAAAGCTTAATCGAGACTGACGAGGGCGAGCCGCTGGTTTGCCCTTGGATTTGACGTCCAACCGCTTCAATGGCCATCAAGTAACTTTTAAAGTACTTGTTGGCATCGGCGGTCGTTAATGCCGCTTCACCTAACATATCAAAAGAATAGCTGTACCCTTTATCGACGAGTGGACGCCCATTCTTTTGCGCTTGATCGATACTGCGACCAAGCACAAATTGATGCCCCATGATCTTCATCGCTTGGTTCATCGCTTGACGAATCACCGGCTCCGATAACTTATTGACTAATCGATTCATCGCCTGAGTTGGGCTGTTCGACTCTTTTTCTGATAGACCGATCACTTTACCCGTTAACATCAATCCCCATGTTGAGGCATTAACGAAAACGGAATCCGAATTTTTCAGATGAGACTTCCAATCAGCAATGATCAGCTTATCTTTAATCAATGCATCAGCCGTCGCGCTGTCGGGAATTCGCATCAATGCCTCAGCCAGGCACATAAGTAAGATACCTTCATGGGTATCTAGACTGTATTCCAATAGCAGAGCATCGATCATTTGAATGGATTTTTTGTCCGCTCGAATCGACTCAATCAAATGCGTTGTTTTCTCTTCTATTATTTGTTTTTCATTGTCTGAAGAGGTTGCTAAAGGAATGAGCTGCTCAAGCCATTGTGATTCATCAACCATATATAGGGGAGATATCTGCGCCCACAGGGTATCCAGTGGCTGATCCATAAACTCTGCTTTCAACACATCGGTCGCTGTAAACATGGTTTTCCTCAATTTGACACCTAAAGAGAATCTTTAGATTTCCTACCATGGCTGGCAGTGTATTTTGAGCCGACGACGATTACTTGTCAAAAACTCCGAAGGATTTGCTGTATTCTACGTTATTTAACAGAATATAAACAAAATCACACCGAATTTACTAATGGATGATACTGCATAAACAATTTTATTTAACATTAAGTACGTTTTTGTATTGACGAGGAGACATCCCCTGCAACCTAGAGAACGCATGGGCGAAAGTACTTTGGCCAGAAAAACCCGTTAACTCGGCCACTTGACCCAAAGAATAGTGGCCTTTTTCAATCAATGATTTAGCTTTATCAATGCGTTTACCTAAGACATATTGATGTGGCGTAATCCCCATCTGCTCTTTAAATAAGTAATGAAACTGACTTTCCGCTAGAAATACACATCCAGCTAACTGAGCGACCGATATCTTACGACTAAGGTGATGCTCAATGTATCGATCAATCGTGTCTAAAGAGAAACGTGACTCTTTCTTTGAGTGTTGAAACGCCGAGATATGCCTCTGTAAAAGCGCGACCACCGTATCGTTGCAGGCGCGACTCAATAAAAGATCGTCAGGGTGCAGCTGCATTTCGTTGGTCAGCATCTGAATCAATTTTTGTATCTGATCGTCTAATTGAAAATAGGTGTTGCTACAAGAGAGTTGATTGAGTTTTTGAAGCAGCAATGGATCATCACTGCTGGGCATAGGCATATTGAGAACCAAGATTTTTGAGTTTCCGACAACGCCACCAAAAGCATGATCGCTTCCTGATGTCACAACGCAACCTTGCCCAGGACCAACCAAATTACCTTTGCCTGCTACTTCAAACTCTGCTTTGCCTTTTAAACCAATGACAATTTGCGTGTATTGATGTTCATGGCAGTCCATATAGGAAGGTAAAGTGATCAATTCTGCAGGCTTAGGCGACAAAAGATTGGCTCTTTTTTCAAAAGTAGGCGTCATGATTTCATTCATCTCTTTCATTTTTGCTAATCTACCCTGATGTATTGGCACATACTATCGCAAAACGCATCGATTATATAATCATGCCAATCGATTAAAACGCATGTAAAATCACATTCATATCCCAGACTGTCCACCTAAACCCCACGGTTAAAATTTGAACAATTACATAAATGGAACAATGATCAAGTGCACATTAATTACGGTTAATGTCGATTCAATCGAAATAGATGGATGCTGCATCAAATTATAGGCTTGCATATTTTAAGATAAAGACCAAAATGGACAGGTACTGATAAAAATTTATCGAACACGCTATTCTATCAACTTGTTATTGATAAATTTTCCGTGCTGATAGAAATATAATTTTTATTATGAGACGACGAAATAAGTCGTCAAAAGTTTGTCTTTTCCACTGATAAGTGGGTTAACACGTTAATTTGTTGCAGGGACCTATGATCAAACGTCGAATCCCAGCGCTCTTGCTTGCGCTAAGCCCTTTTTGGGTATCTGTATCGGTGAATGCGGAAGAAGCCAACCAGATAGACCCGGTTGCCGCTATCGATGAAAAAATCAACATTAAGCAAAATGAACTCGATACCATTGCTTCAGATTATGAAGATGAAGCGAGTAAACTTCAGCAGCTTAAGAACGAGCAAGCTCGTCTAACTCGCGATGCCAAAGATCTCAATGCGAAACGCAATCGAGCTAAATCTGCGTTAGATAAGCAATATGGCCGCCTTCTTGACGACCCTGAGACTGACCTGATTTCATTCCAAAAGAAATATCAGGAAACTTGGGCAGCGGTTAAGAAAAATCAATCTGATACACTGGAAAATGATCAGGCGATGACCGAAGTCGAAATGCGCCTTTCTCAAGTAAAACAGAAGCAAGCTCGTCTTAACACAGAGTTTTCTAATTTAAGAGAATTGCGCGTAGATGCTCGCGTCAAGCGCATTCAATCAGAACTTCGTGAAAGCGATGTGCTTGAAACCAGCTACAAGACAACCTGTTCTACCACAATGACATTAGGCGAGTGTGCCAACCAAGGCAGTCACTTAACCAAACAAAAAGCCGTTAAAGCCTTTAGATCTCAGCTGCTCAATAATCTTACAGAGTCGGTCATTGCTAAACAGAATCTGAAAGGTGTTCAGCTCAATATTCATATCCAGGAAAGCCAAGTTATTCGTAGTGGTTTCGAAGGAAACAACGAATACTTCACTCAATTACAAGCACAACTTCAAGCCAAACCAGAAGCGGTAGCCGCTTGTAAACTTCTTAATGTATCAAGCCGTTACTGCCTAACCAGTGATTCGGCGGCTACGACAAACAAGAAAGATGATAAAAAATGGGCAAACGTCACCGTTCGTTCCGATCAATATAATGACTCTGTTGTCATTAACGGGGTCAATTATGGCAGCACTCCTGTTGAAGTTGTGTTACCTAATGGTCGTCATCAAGTGAGTGTTTCTAAAAGTGGATTTGAGACGTATAACCGCGTAGTCACTATCAACGGTAGTGACACGGTTTGGGTGAAGCTACTCCCACGCAAAGAAAGCTAATATTTGGGAAATGAAAGCAAGCGCGTATTCGTTCTTACTTTCGTTTTTTAAGATCGTTATGACATGACGCCATTTTCTCATTGCCTCGACAGGATGTAATGAGCAAAAGTGGCGTTTTCGTTCAAAATATAACCGTTAATTTTTAATTTGATGAAGTAGGAAAACAATGCGACGAGGTTTACCCGCTCTCTTGCTAGCACTTGCTCCTGGTTTAGTTGCAACCTCAACCATTGCAGAAGATGTACCGACATCGGTCCTTGCAATCGATGACGCACTCTTTACCAAGCACACCGAGTTATCAAACGCTCAGAAAGACTCAGATACCCAACAGCAAGTCGTTGAGACCCATGAACAGCAATTGAGTGATTTCAACAAGCAAGCGAAAAAACTGGACCGTTCTTTAGCCAAAGCTAAGGCTAATCTAGAACGCGATTATAACCGCATGATTGACGAACCCGAACTCGACCTTACTTCTTCGCAAGAAAAATACCAAAATGCCTGGGCCAGTGTAAAACAGAATCAAATTTTACGTCTCAATGCAGAACAAGCTCTACAAGAACAGCAATCCATCCTCACTCAAAAGAAAGCGATTGTGACTAAACTTGAAGAGGATGTTACTCACCTAGACCGCTCCAAATTACGCGCTCGTGCGGATCGTTTGAAGTCCGAGTTACGACAATCTGGCTCTCAAAATGTTAGCTTTACCAACGTTTGTTCAACGACAATGACCATTGAACAATGTGATAAGCAAACCGTGGATCTCGCGCTTCAAAAATCGGTTAATCAATTTCGAACTGCCCTTGTCAGCAAAACCAGTGAAGAGACACTGGTCAAACAAAATTTAGATAAAGTCTCTTTGAACATTCATGTGTTGAAACACAGCACTATTGAATCGGGTTTCTATGATGGTAAGCGCTACCGTACGATCATGGACGTTGAGCTAGATGCAAGACCAACAGAGGCCACAGCATGTACACTGCTTAACCTTGACGCCAAGTTTTGTTTTGCGCCAGGCCAATACAGTGAAAGCACAGTTAAACAAAAAGAAACTGCCTGGGTCACGCTCATTGTGCGTTCCAATCAACACAATGACCGTGTTGTGGTTAACGGGGTCAAATATGGCAGTACGCCAGTCGAAATCATGTTACCCGTTGGTTCGCACATGGTGAGTGTTGAAAAAGAAGGGTATAGCTCTTTTAATCAAGAGGTGAAAATTAGCTCTGATCAACAACTTCGAGCCGTGTTGCACGAAAATCAAAATGAGCTTAAAGCAGGTCATGTATTTGCGGATGCGTTGGCTAATGAAGGTGTTGCGCCAAACCTCGTCACCTTTGTACCCGGAACCTACCTAATCGGAGAACATGGTTCAAAGCAATATCACCTTGATCATGCTTTCGCAATCGGGGCGACTCCGACGACCGTTAATCAGTTTACGCGCTTTATTGAAAGCACCAACTATCAAACCGATGCTGAGTTAACCAAAGTATGTACAACCATTACTAGCTCAGAGATCACTCCGATCCCTGATAGTTATTGGCGAAACCCTGGTTTTAAACAGTACGCAAATTCCCCCGTTGTTTGTGTCAGTCAAAATGACGCGAACGCCTATACTCGCTGGCTTAGTGAGCAAACAGGATATAGCTATCGACTGCCGACAGAAGAAGAATGGGAAATCGCAGCAAGAGCGGGAGCACAAACTAACTACTGGTGGGGTGACAAGTTTAAACCTGGTGAAGCGAATACCGGTTGGAGTGGCACGCCTTGGTCAAATACCAGCACATCGCCCGTCAGTGCGTTTAAACCCAATAGCATGGGGCTTTACGACATGGTAGGAAACGTATGGGAATGGACTGGGGATCGCCGTGGCATGTCAAAAGGTGGAGCTTGGAGTTTTTCCCCAGCTATGGCTTCATCTCACGAACGACTCTTTGTGGCTCCTTCTTCCGCTTCAAACTATGTTGGTTTTAGAATTATTCGTGACATCAACTGAATGCCTAATGTGTCATTAGAGTAAAACTGCTTAGTATAACCATGACGCCACTGACCATCCGGTTCGTGGCGTTTGTGTTATTTTCATCCAGATACTGAACGTAGGCGCGGTGAGCAGCCTGCTTTTTCAGTCAGTGATTTCTTCTCTCAATAGACAGTATAACTGCCTCAGTTTTGAGATGTGCGTTGTAAAAATCAAAAGTCACACGCTCATTCAAGGCCCCTGTTTTCAATGTCCCCCTCGCTCCATGTCTGCAACCCACTCATATTATTCATGTTAATTGTCAATAAAGCACTGCATCCATCGTATTGGCGTAATACAAGGGAAATATACACGCACGTAACATTTCTTTATCATTTAGCATCGCAACGTTCAGGGAATATCGGTTAGAGAACTCAATCTATGAAAAATGAAGAATTGGATAACAAAATATGCGAAGTAGCCTGCCTATCTCTTGCCATATTGGTCTTGGCAGGGACGACTCTTCGACCTTTGTTTAACGAGCAGCACTACCTATTTACTCTGATTGGGTGTTTCAATTTTCTTATTGCATTCAGTTCGTATTGGTTAATAAAAACGAAGCGAGTGACTCAACATGCTGCAACGTTAGTTGTTACCGTAACGGGGATTTGCTTAGTTCCACTCCTATGGATTTCAGGGGGGCTATTTAGCCAGTTCAATTATCTCATTCCCGTTATTCCAGTCTTTACCTGCCTGTTTGCTAACTGGAAAGTAGTGCTCGCTGTTAGCATTAGCTTAATTTCATTAGTGTTACTTATGTACTTAAAAATGCACTGGTTCATCGATATAGACCAAGAGATCCATTACTCAGAAAGCAAACAAATCGCCAAGACGTTTTGGCTATTAACTTCCATTGTCATCAGCGCCGCACTTGGTTATTACCATCGAGCACAAAACCAGCAAATAAAGACGCTCTTACACAAGCACGCTTATGTTGATCCTCTGACTGAAATTGGGAACAGACGCTTCATTGAAACCAATTTATCTCAAACTTATGAACAAGTGAAAGCGAATGAAGGAGCACTCGGCGTCATGCTTATTGATATCGATCACTTCAAAAAATTCAACGATAACTTTGGGCATGAAACTGGAGATAAAGTCCTCAAAGAAGTCGCACAACATCTAGACACACATATTGGAAGCGGCGGCCTAATCGGCCGATTTGGTGGTGAAGAATTTCTTATCGTTTTACCCGAACTTTCTAAAAACGAATTCGAGCAAATGGGAAATAGCATCGTCAATATCATCCATTCTCTTGAAGTAAAAGACGGTGATATACAGCATAGGGTGACGGTCTCTATTGGCGGTTATTGGCAAGAAGGCGCTCGTTTAATGCCTATTAATAAGCTGGTGAAACTCGCCGATAACGCACTCTATAAAGCAAAGAGTCGCGGTAGAAATCAATTTATCGCACACTGCCAAAAGACCGAGGATAGACAAGAATTGTCTTATATCATTTGAATACAAAAAACTTGTAAGTGCTAGATGGTAAGGATTTGAGTGACAGGTATGTTTGTATGATGTTTCATACCATGAGTAGGGCGTGTTGAGCTTTCGAGGTTCAATTTCGTTCGAGATAAATCCGCTCAAAATATCAACACCCCCCTAAATGGCGCATCACTGAAATGGCAGTATCATTGTAAATACAGAGCCCCTCACTCTAGGGTGCAAGCCTATCAATAATCCACGCGCCTTCATGCTGAGAAAATAAGAAACGATCATGAAGTCGGCTCTCACCACCTTGCCAAAACTCGATGGTTTCAGGCTTAATCCGGTAGCCTCCCCAAAAGCTTGGAACCGGGATTTCGCCCTTCTCAAACTTCTTTTTAAGCTCTAAAAACTTACCTTCTAATACGCCACGAGCCGAGATACGGCTGCTCTGCTTGCTCGCAATGGCCGCTATTTGACTGTCTTTCGGGCGAGAAGTGAAGTACTTCATATTCTCTAAAGCACTGAGTTTTTCTGCCGTGCCTGTAATATGGACCTGACGTTCCATTGAATGCCAAGGAAAATGTAAGCTAATCTTACTGTTAACGCCGATTTGTTGCGCTTTTCGGCTTCCCAAATTGGTATAAAAAACAAATCCGTCTTTGTCTGCATTTTTGAGTAACACAATACGCTGAAAAGGCTGTCCATGCTCATCCACAGTGGCAACCGTCATCGCTGTAGGATCGGTCAAATTGGCATCAATGGCTTGTTGCAACCAGCCATTAAACTGCTCGATCGGATCGGCATTAAGATCACGTCTTCTCAATCCGTCTTTTGCATACTCTCTGCGAATGTCTGAAAGTTCCATATTAGCTCCTAATCATTTTACTCGATTGTGCTCTGATAGACCTTAGAACTCAAGTATGTTGTCACTCACAAAGTTCAAAAATGAAGCTAAACTGAATGATAAGTCACAAAGCCAAGACTAAACATGACCTAAATAGAATAGATATCATTGATAATGATTAGCAAAACCTTAACATTTACGTCAATTAGTAATAAAATCAAATAAATAATAGCTATGGTAAGGATGTACCGTGAGCAAAAGCAGTTATGAAAAGCTCTCTCCTACAGAATTAGATTATGTCGATGACAAAACCGCTGCGCTTCTACTCAATACCCCGAGCAGCGCTCGTATGATGTTATGGGTCATGATTCTCTTTTTTATTGTCGCTATTGCCTGGGCATCTTGGGCTGAAATAGATAAAGTGACCGTTGGTCAAGGCAAAGTCGTCCCATCGTCTCAACTTCAAGTTATCCAAAACCTAGAAGGTGGTTTGGTTAAACAAATTCTCGTTCAAGAAGGGGATTTTGTTGAAAAAGGACAGCAGCTATTACTCATTGACGACACTCGCTTTCGGTCTGATTTTCGCGAGCGTGAGCAACAAGTCTCCAACTTAACAGCCAATGTATTTCAACTCGCTGCATCTATCTCTAGCGTCGTAATACAAGAAGACTTTGACCTCAACAACTGGCAAAACAACGTCACGATCAATTACGGACAACTTATCTTCCCCCCCGCACTTGCCGAATCCAAACCTAAGTTAGTTGCAAGGCAACAAGCCGAGTACAGACAAGATCTCAATAATTTGAGAAACCAAATTTCGGTCATTGATCAGCAAGTTTCACAGAAACTTCAAGATTTAGTGGAGACTCAAGCCCGTATAAAAAACCTTCGACAAGGCTACGATTTCGCTAATAAAGAGCTCGAGATTACTCGCCCTCTCGCAGAAGAAGGGGTAGTGCCACGCATTGAACTATTGAAGCTACAAAGACAAGTAAACGACACTCAGCGAGAGCTCACCTCAAGCGAATTAAAAGTGCCTATCCTACGTTCTGCGATTAGAGAATCCATGCTTAGTCGCATTAATGCGGCCCAAGATTTCCGCTCTGAAAAGCAAGAGAAGCTCAATGAAGCGCAAGACAGGCTCTCTTCTATGACGGAATCCAAAGTCGGGCTTGAAGATCGTGTAAATCGCACCGTGGTGGTTTCGCCAGTGACCGGAACGGTGAAAACCCTCTACGTCAATACCGTAGGCGGCGTCATTCAACCGGGTATGGATATCGTTGAGATCGTACCCACCGAAGACACCCTCTTAGTCGAAGCGCAAATAGCACCTCAAGACATCGCATTCTTGCGCCCAGACTTAACGGCCATTGTAAAATTCAGCGCGTACGACTTTACTAAATACGGTGGCTTAGAAGGCGCACTGGAACATATCAGCGCAGATACAACGCAAGATGAGGAAGGCAAAAGTTTCTATCTCGTGCGTATTCGCACGAATCAAACGGGATTAGGTACCGATAATTCTCTACCCATCATACCCGGCATGACAGCTTCAGTTGATATTATTACCGGAAAAAGAACGGTGATGAACTATCTTCTAAAACCGATCTTAAGTGCTCAGCAGAATGCGCTAAAAGAATAAGAAACGGTAACAACGGTCGCTCTAACAAATTCAAAAACTGCGAGCTATAGAGCGAATTCAACAACCAATAGGATTGTATATGACCACGTACTTGCGACTCTGGATGTAATTCTTTCATGCACAAATATTGGCTGATATTACTACTGGTACTATTGACTACATCTAACTCGGTGGCTCTGAATACTAAAGAGCAGCAATGGGTCGATGCAGTCCATAATACCTATGGAGGTAGAGCCGGAAAACGAGTCGAAACGTGGCGTAAGCAAATGGCAGTATTTCATGGGCTGTCTGAACGAGAGCAATTGACAGAAGTTAACCGCTTTTTTAACCAACTGAACTTTGTAAATGACATTAACCTTTGGGGAAAGAAAGATTACTGGGCAACACCCCTTGAATTTTTAGGCAGTAATGCTGGTGACTGTGAAGATTTCACCATCGCTAAGTATTTTTCTTTACTGGAGCTTGGTGTATCAGATAAAAAACTACGTTTGGTTTATGTTAAAGCGATAGAACTCAATCAATTCCATATGGTTCTGGCGTACTACTCTACACCGAGTGCGGAACCGATTATTTTGGACAACATTAACGGACAAATTAAACCAGCCTCAAAAAGAACAGATCTACTGCCAATTTACAGTTTTAATGGTAAAAACTTATGGCTGATGAAATCGAAAAAGGGCCAACTGGCTGGGGAGTCCTCGCGCTTGAGCTTATGGAATGACCTAAGAGCAAGAGAACGATCACTAAAACTTAACAAACCTATTGTTAGTTACGATGAGTAAGCAACATGACATTATATAAACAGCTTGTCGCGGGTATGATTGCGGTATTTGTAATGCTGATGGCATCGGTATTCATTATCGAGTTCAATACCACACGAGATAACCTCGAGCAGCAGCAACGTTCGGAAGTTAATAACACCATCAACACGGTTGGGCTAGCACTCGCACCTTATCTGCAAGATAAGGATATCGTTGCGGTTGAATCGGTCATTAATGCCCTTTTCGATGGAAGCAGTTACGCCATTGTCCGATTGATCTTCTTAGATACAGGCGAAGAAATCCTACGCTCTTATCCGATAAAACCGAACAATGTTCCAGATTGGTTTACTAACCTTGGGCTGTTTGAGCGTATTCACGATCGACGGGTTGTGACCAGTGGTTGGATGCAACTGGCTGAGGTCGAAATTGTCAGTCATCCTGGAGGCGCTTACGTTCAACTCTGGAACGCCCTTCAACGCCTCGCTATTGCTTTTACCATGATTTTCGTACTCGGATTGCTTTCGATTGCTTTTATCCTGAAACGGGCTCTTCGACCGCTGCAACTTATCGTTGAAAAAATGGAACAGGTTGCCAAGAATCAATTTGGTGAGCCACTTCCTCGCCCTGCAACCAAAGACTTAATCTACGTTGTCGATGGCATTAACAGCATGTCTGAACAAGTTGAAAAAGCGTTTCGCGCACAGGCAAAAGAAGCGCAGCAACTTCGTGAGCGCGCTTATATTGACCCAGTATCTAAGCTCGGAAACCGCGCTTACTATATGAACCAGCTCAATGCTTGGCTGAGTGAAAATTCAAACGGCGGCGTCGCTATTTTAGAAGCTGGATTTATCAAAGAGTTGTACGATGAAAAAGGCTATGAATCTGGTGATGGTATGGTCCAGCAGTTGGCTGATCATCTTAAAATTTCCATCTCATACCCTGACCTAACCATTGCTAGAATTTCGACTGAGGAATTCGGATTTATATTCCCTAACATCGATGATAGTGAGCTAAAAATCGTTGCCGAGAGTTTGCTTAGCTATGTTCAAGACATTAATTCTGACCCGACAGGTACCGCGGCTCTGAACCTATCTTTGGGCGTTGTTCATACTAAAGACTCAAAATCCTCAACCGAGATTTTAACCCTGCTTGATAACGCACTAGCGACGGCTAAGTCTAGCCCAGAAATAAGATATGGTTATGTATCCAGTACAAATACTCAGAACATCATGGGTAAGCAACAATGGAAAGCACTAGTAGAAGAAGCCATTCACAACCATCTTATACAATTTCGCTTCCAAGCTGCCAATAATAGTTGGGGCCAGACCTATCACCGCGAAGTCTTCTCTTCAATCGAAAAAGATGGGGAGCGCTTTAGTGCAAACCAATACCTGTTTGCATTAGAGCAATTGAACGCCAGCCATATTTTTGATGAATTCGTCATTAATTCGATGATCGATAAACTAGAAGCTAACGAGTTTGTTGATCCTGTTGCAATCAACGTATCCCAAAGCAGTATTTCCCAACCAAGTTTCATACGTTGGATTGGTCAAAAGCTGTCGAAACATACCTCGATCACTGACAAGCTTCATTTTGAGATACCAGAAACATGCTTTAACACCTCACCCCACCATACCGCGCTGTTTTGTAATGCGGTTCGTAATGCTGGTGCAGAATTTGGGGTAGATAACTACGGAAGAAATTTCCAATCCCTCGACTACATCAACGAGTTCAGACCTGCTTACGTAAAACTGGACTATCTGTTCACTCACCATCTAGATGATGAAAAACAGAAGTTCACTTTAACGTCGATCTCACGGACAGCACACAACCTTGGCATCAAAACCATCGCATCTCGTGTAGAAACACAAATGCAGCTCGACTTTTTGTCTGAGCACTTTATTGAAGTTTTCCAAGGCTTTATTGTCGACAAATAACATAAAGGTTTAACTGAATGCAGGATCCGCTACTTAATTCGCTCATTTATGTGAGCCGCTATTATGGATTAGCAAATTCACCAGAAGCATTGATCAATGGCTTGCCATTATCTGAAGGTAAATTAACACCCTTTTTATTCCCGCGTTCAGCTGAACGCGCAGGTTTGGTTGCGAAAGAAAATCAGGCTCAATTAAAAGATATTCCGACGCTTATTTTACCCGTCGTCCTTCTGCTCAAAGAGGGTGACGCATGTGTGCTCAATAGTATCAATCTAGAAAAAGAAGAAGCGGAAATAGTAACAGGTGAATCCGGGCTTGTTCCTATTTCGATCTCGCTGGCGGATTTAGAACCTCAGTTTACCGGACGATACTTCCTAGTTAAGAAGCAATTTCGCTACGATGAACGATCGCCTGAAATACTGAAAACTCGTGATGGACATTGGTTTTGGGGGACAATCTGGCAGTCGAAAAAGATCTACCGAGATGTTTTTATTGCGTCCATATTGATCAATATTTTCGCCATTGCCGCACCCATGTTTACTCGTTTAGTTTACGACAAAGTTGTGCCTAACTTGGCCTTTGAAACTCTGTGGGTGTTAGCCAGCGGCATCTTCATCATTTTCTTATTTGATTTATCACTGAAACTGCTACGAAGTTACTTTATTGATGTTGCGGGGAAAAAGTCCGATATTCTCATTTCCTCGAAGCTGTTTAGTAAAGTACTTGGCATTAGAATGGAGTCCAAGCCGCCTTCCGTTGGCGCGTTTGCTCGACACTTGCAAGAGTTCGAATCGATTCGGGAATTTTTCACCTCAGCGACGATATCTTCATTAATCGATCTGCCGTTTTCATTGCTCTTTCTTGCCTTAATCTGGTTGATGGCTGGCGATCTCGTCTATGTGCCGATTGCTGGAGTCTTGATCCTGGTGATTTACTCCCTTTTAATTCAAGGCCCACTGCGACGTGCGATTGAAGAAGGATCCAGACTAGCGTCTCAGAAATACGCCAACCTCATCGAAAGCCTCGCTGGCCTAGAAACCCTCAAACTGTTTGGCGCACAAAGTCAGTTTCAGTATCGCTGGGAAGAAGCGGTGGCGCATATGGCGAACTGGAACATCAAAAGCCGACGCATTACAGACGGTATTCAAAACACGGCAGGTTTTGTTCAACAGGCTTCGAACGTTGGCATGATCATCGTTGGTGTGTATCTCATTGCCGAAGGCGAGTTAACCATGGGGGGCCTAATTGCTGCAACGATGCTGAGCGGACGAGCAATTGGCCCTATGGTCCAGCTCTCATTGCTCTCTACTCGCTATAACCAGGCTAAATCATCCATGTCTATCATCGAACAGGTGATGGGGATGCCCGATGAGCAAGAAGAAGGTAAGCGATACATTCACAGACCCATCGTCCAAGGAAAGATCGAACTTGACCGAGTCACATTTAACTACCCAGATTCTCCCATTGCTTCAATTCGTGAGCTGAGCTTAACCATAAACCCAGGGGAAAAAGTCGCCATTATAGGCCGAATCGGTTCAGGTAAAACCACACTTGAACGCCTCATTATGGGCCTATACCAACCTATTGAAGGCAGTGTACGCATTGATGATACGGATATTAAACAGCTCCATCACATTGATATTCGTAGAAATATTGGCTGTGTTCCCCAAGACAGCAATCTATTTTATGGTTCTATTCGTGACAATATCACCCTCGGCCGCCCGTTGGCAGATGATCGCGATGTCATGGACGCGGCGAATCGAGCTGGTGTAACGGTGTTTACTCAGCAAGATCCTGCGGGGCTTGAGCGTCAAGTTGGTGAAGGAGGGCTGCTGTTATCAGGCGGCCAAAGACAAGCCGTTGCCATCGCTCGAGCAATTCTGGGAAGGCCACCCGTGCTTCTTCTTGATGAGCCAACAAGTGCGATGGATAATCGTTCTGAAATGCACATCAAGCATCAACTGGGTCAAATGAAACCCAATGAAACGTTGATTCTGATCACTCATAAAACGTCCATGCTGGATATTGTTGATCGCGTTATTGTGATGGAAAAAGGCAGCATTATTGCCGATGGCCCTAAAGCGCAGGTTCTCAATAACCTAAAGCAAGGCAAGGTTCGTACACCGAGTAATTAAGCTATTAGACATAACAAAACAAGTATGAGATACAATGTCCCATCAAAAAAAGCTCTGCAACGTTGCAGAGCTTTTTAGTAGTTATAGCACTAACGTAAGTTTTTTCTCGATCGCAAAGATGAATACCAATCACAATAAGTAAGTGGTTAGGGCGTAGGAAAAATACTAGATAGCAAGGCAGAGTTTCCGATAAGTAGTGATTCTACAATCAAAGATTCTAACGCATTTATCGAGTATTTTAACAAGCTAAGATGGCCCATTATTTTCTACGATTGGCATAGATTAAAGCGCTTTAAACTTAGCCGTAAAATGCCTTAACACTGAAGGCTCGTATTCAAATTCAAGCCCTTTCATCTGCTTGGCGTGTTTACTCACTTCAATAATGGCATCCGCGACATAATCCATATGATCATTGGTATAGACACGTCTTGGGATAGTTAGCCGCATAAGCTCTAGCTCTGCTGCTTTTTGCTTACCCGTTTTGGGATCTCTCCCCAGCAGCAATGAACCAATTTCAACAGCCCTAACCCCAGCCTCTAGATAAAGGGCATTACATAAGACCTGAGCAGGAAATTGTTCTGGCGGTATCAAACGCCTTCTCTGTTAACACATTGATGGCCTTACCACCGTTTAACTCAATGTGCCCAGCTGTCGTATCAAAATGATAATTGGAGATAAAAACCGGCGTGTTACCTCCCCTTACCTGTTGCATCCGTTCGATCAGTGCTGGAAACAATATCTGCTCCGCCCCACGCCCTTGATGTGCTGGAACCGTTAATTTATAGCCAAAGAAATGTTCTACAGCATCACACAAATGGTAGTAATTTCGGCTACCAGCGTAAGACTCATCGCCCATCATTAATCCGGCCCACTGGTGGTCGCTCATCGCGCCTGTACCAGAATCGGTCAACAAATCGATGTATACATCATCACTTCGAAGTAAGAATGGGTTGAGTCCAGCCTCGTTGAGTGCAACTTGGCGGTCTGCAAGCGTGGTCATTTTGATGGGTTCAACCATCTTGATTCGAAATGGTTCTGGAATGCGTTTCATGTGGTTTTCCTTTCTATATCTTTACAGCAGGTGCAACTCGTCCGGCACACTCTGCCTGAATGTACTTTAATAAAATCGGGAGGTACTTTAATAAAAATAGGGTAAAGCGGTGCAAAACACCGATAGAAAGAAACTAAGGGATCTGTTTATTAAGAAGAGATAAGCAGTAATCTATATTATACCAAGGTGACAAAACGAGCGTGCCATCAAGACGATACGTTGAATCCAAAGCGTTGCCTCCATGTTAATAAATGATGGCAACAATATAGCGGCAAGGTGATATCAATATCTGTGATGCTTGGCTCAAAAAATCGTCCTATAATCTATACCACTCAATAATTTATACCACTCAATTATTTACATCGAGCTATTGTTGACACTTAAGAGAAGAATTGTCCAACTTCTAACATACCCCCTATTGCCTTTATTTTTATTACTAGGCAATCTCTTAAAGTCATTTCTGATTCACCCCTAGGATAATTCCAATGAACGTACTAAAAACGCTGTCATGTACTTGTGCTTTAATCATTAGCCATTCTGCATTAGCGGATATCACCATTCAAATTCCCGACAATATCGAATTATTTATCGCCAATGGTGAAAAGCCAGAATTGGTGGGCGGGTTTTTCTCGGCGAATAAGACGTTAACACTTCCCAATGGTGAGAACCAAATTGCGTTCCGCTACTCTTCTCTTTTCGATCGAAGCAACGATAGAACCACCGTAGAAAGCGATACGATCATCGCTAAGTTTGAAGCTCAAGATCAAGAACTGACTTTTTCACTGCCTCAATACCGTAACGAGAGAGAAGCTCAAACAAAAATCAAACAGCTAGAATGGTCTCTGATTAATCAATCGGATGAAGCGATTGAGGTGCACGAAGATAAGCTTATGAAAGAAGGCATGCAGCTCGGTAGAGATTACCAGCGCGAAGTCGCTGATTACAACCGAAGCAACGGCATTGCAGCGATCACGGCGACGAGCTACGCCGCAGCCAATGCAACCACCGCCCTTCTTGCCGATCCTGCTTCAAAGCAGACATCGGATAGAAACGGAACGGCAGAAAGTACGGCTGAAGAAATGCTACACTTTTGGTATGACAAAGCGGATGCAGAAACCAAAGCCAGATTCAAAGCGCATATTAATCAGTAATATTCGTTGGCCCAACAGTACATTTCGCCATGCAATCAGCCTTTATGCTTGCATGGCGTGACACGTTTAACTCAGTGTCTGGAACCTCACAGTTTAACCCTTGCTATATAGCAACAACGATCACTCTTTGCTAACGTCAACTGTCACTTTTCAAAAAAAAGAAGCGCTTGTGTTTACTTACTCCATTGACAACGATGTGCAAATTGCATTAGTACAAGAATCTTTTGCTCCTTATTATGCCGAATTGGTGCAGGAACAAACCGAGTACCTCTCCCAATGGCTTGCGTGGCCTCCTTACTGTCAGTCTGAACAAGATTTTCGTATTTTTATTCAGCGGTCATTGCATGATTACGCTGAAGGTAAATCAATGACCTGTGCGATCCTTTATAAGCAAAATATTGTTGGCAACTGCAGCTTCAACAACATCAACCATGAACTACGGAAGGTGGAAGTAGGTTATTGGTTATCCCAGCATGAGCAAGGTAACGGTATTGTCACTCGCGTAGTTAAACAGTTGATTTCAATGGCCTTCAATGAGTTACAGATGGATAAAGTCGAACTGTCTGCCGCAGTGGATAATTCGGCGAGTCGAGCGGTTGCAAAAAGAGCTGGGATGACACTTGAAGGTATACTCAGCCATCAAGAAAAAATTGGTTCTCGGGTTCTAGATCACGCCATTTACGCTATCCATAAACCTTCATTTGGCTGAACCAATATATTTTTAGCTAATGCAATAAAAATGAAGTTAAAAAACAGAAACGAAAAGAAATGAACAGTCGCCCTACACCATCGCTTAACACGAGACATAGAGCGACCTTGAGTTACCCTATGTCCAGAACATCATTGCGATCAACGTAAGGGCACCAATGCACGCAGCGTTAAGTACAATGCCGACTCGCATCATCTCTTGCTGCTTGATATGACCAGACCCAAACACAATCGCATTAGGTGGAGTAGCGACCGGAAGCATAAACGCACAAGACGCTGCCACCGCGATTAAGACCGACAAAATAACCGGTGATAACCCAAACACCTCAGCAACCGTAGCGAAGACAGGAATAAGTAAGGCGGCGCTGGCTGTATTACTGGCGAACTCAGTTAAGAACACCACAAAGGCAGCGACAATAAGAACAATGAACACAAGACCAAATTGTGAAATTAAATCGCTTAGTTCATTAGCCAAGAAAACACTGGTTCCCGTCGCTTTCAGCACGTTACTCAAACAAATACCGCCACCGAATAGCAATAACACGCCCCAATCTGCGGTTTTTTCGATGTCTTTCCAATGAACAACTCGTGCAAAGTTCACCATCACAATGGCAGTTAAGGCAACGATGGTATCAAATTTTGCGTACCCACCAAGCATCGCGTTAATGGGTTTACTGAAGATCCAACACAACACGGTGACGGTAAAAATAGCGAGTGTCACTACCTTGCCTTTATCCCACTCTACAGGGGATTTATTGAGTTCGAAGTCTCCTTTTAGGTCTGGCTTAATGACGAAATACAATACGGCGATAGCGAGAGGAAGCAAGATCATGGCAGCGGGAACACCAAACGCCATCCATTCCGTAAATGTTAAGCCAACCTCAGCCGCAGCAATGGCATTCGGTGGACTACCGACAATGGTCGCAATGCCGCCAATGCTGGCACTATAGGCAATGCCCAACAGCACAAATACATAAGTTTTGTGCCCAGTTTCTGCATTCACTTTACTCAGCACACCGAGTACCAGTGGCAACATCATCGCGGTGGTTGCGGTGTTGCTTATCCACATAGATAAACCCGCTGTCACGCCAAATAGCATGTAAACCGCAACGCTCATGCGGCCCTTTGCTAAAATAAGTACTTTATCCGCAATCACTTTATCAAGCCCTTGCCGGTGCATCGCGGCGGCCAATGCAAATCCACCAAGAAAGAGAAAGATAATGGAATTAGAGAAGTTATTCAGTGCCGTCTGGGTATCAAAGACACCAAAAAGAACCGCCAAAATGGGAACCAAAATAGCGGTCACGGTAACGTGTAGAGCTTCAGTTAACCAAAGTATGGCAATAAATGTAAGCATACTCAGGCCCAAAACGACTTGAGGATCAAATGGCAGCGTTTTATACAAAAACAAGCACAAAACAACATTCGATAAAATAATGAGGCTGTTACGGTTTAAAAACCACTCACGTGTATTAGAGGGGAGTGGCACACTGTCATTTCGGTTCATGGTGATTATTCCTTTCTAGGCAAATCTGACAACAATATGCTTACATAGAAATAACCATTTAAATAATTCACGCTACGAAGTTGTTAACCACATCAACAATAAGGTTAAATAGGTTAACATCCTGAAATAATTATTAATTTGAAATAAGTTCACCTCTCGTATATCGCCAAAATTATCAATAGAACTATCAATTTACTTCACCAGTAATTGATCAAAGCTCTCGAATACTTGCGGACATGTCATCACTCTTCCATGCCCCTGCCCGGTTGTCGCGTGAAGCGTTACAGCGCTAATGTTGTTCGCCGCACGTTCCGATACTGAAAAGTCCGTAAACTTGTCTTTGCGATCATGGACAATGATCGTCTTAGCGGAACGCTTGCTGAGTTTTCCATAAGGATCGACAGACTGAATAGGGTAATGGTACTGTTCCTCTATTTCAGACACTATCGCTTCAAACAGTCGCAGCGAATACCCAGAGCGTGCAACACTGCCGAACAAGTTGTCGAGGTAATCCAGCACTGGAGCAATCAATAGCATTGGGCAGTTGGTAACTTTTCGGTGGTGACATTCCAGTGCCGATGCCGTGCCCATGCTATGAGCAATCACACCGGCCACATCTTCTTCAAAGCTATCCAGTATGGCTTCCAAACCTTGAACAAACGCAGGAATATGCCCATAAATACCATCACTTTTTCCGTGAGCAGGATGATCGTATGCTAAAGCGGTATAGCCCTTGCTCGCTATGTGCTCCATTAACGGATAAAACTGACTCGCCGTTCCGGACCATCCATGGCTTAAGACCCATATTGGCCCTTCACCAAGTTGGTAGGTTTTCAACACCCCATGTTCCATACTGACTTCACCTTTCACTAAACCCTTCGGCTCACTGTTTTTAGGCGGTGTTCTCATTGGAGTAAGCAGCAGTTTTCGTGCAACTTTTTTAGCGTGTTTTGGCGCGACGGTATGATGAAAACGGGTCGAAAGATTCAGCAAACTGCGCTTTACGCTAAATTTTGCTGAAGTATTAAAGTAAATTTTGTCACTCATGTTCATTCCTTGATTTAGCCATTAATAGAACGACCGTGCTTTTTTAGATCGCAGTTAGTGTCAATAATTGTGTTTAGGGCCAATAGTCACTACTTATGACCCGCATTCATTTTCTTGTAAGACGATGTCTAATGTGAATCGGTGTTGTTACTGCGCCAACTAACAAAGAGTCGTTTAACACCTTGCCAAAAATGCTGATAGCTTGCTTGCTCACCTCGAATGGAATAAAAAAGGTGCGCACTTAAGTACAAACCATACAATTCAAATGCCGCTTGTTTCGGATCTAAATTTTGATGAAACTCACCGCTTTCGACACCTTTTTCAACCTGAATCTGTAGGTAGTTTATCCACGTAGAGATCGTCTTCTTCAATTCAACTTGCGTTTCATTAGGAGAAGCGGCGTTATCTTTCCACGCATCCAAAAACATACAACTGCCTTGAAAAGAATGGTTCCAGCTTAACCAGTTATCCATCAATGCAGTCAGCTTATCTTCAATACTGACACTATCTCGTAATCTCGCGGGTGAGATAACCCGTTGAGTAAAAATAAGATTCGCGTATTCAAGTACACTGACTTGCAGATTATCTTTTGAGTTAAAATGCGCAAATAGACCACTTTTGGACATACCGCACTGCTTGGCAAGCGCTCCTATGGTTAAGCTCTCTAGGCCATTGATGCTGGCAAGCTCAAACGCGGTATTCAAAATATGTTCTTTGGTAACTCGGCCTTTGCTCATATTCATCACAAAAATACATTCATTACCCTATATTTAGCACGTTCGTACTTTTTTGCAAATTAAATGTTCATTATTCCGATACCGAGGCACAATGCGATAGAGGATAAATTTAAGGATATTCATGACCACTCTTATTGAACAACTCGCCTTTTCAGCATCGATCACAGGCCCTATCTGCCTTATGTTGTTTCTTGGCGTTTTACTTAAGCGAATCCGTCTAATCAATGAGAATTTCATTGATATTGCCTCAAAGTTGGTTTTTCAAGTTACCCTACCGGCGATGCTCTTCCTTAGTATTGTGCAAGCGGAACACGACTTTTCAAAGAGCGGAAATTTAGTGTTCTTTGGCCTTGTCGTGAACGCTCTGTTCTTTCTTTTTACCATGCTTGTCACTAAACGAGTCTTTCGAGAACCAAAAGATCAAGGCGTTATTATTCAGGGTGGATTTCGAGCAAACACCGCAATCATTGGCCTCGCCTATGTGGCGAATATCTATGGTGAATCCGGCGTCGCTTTGGCGGCAATTTATGTGGCCTCAACGACCGTGCTTTATAATATTCAAGCCGTCATTGCCCTTTCACCTACCGAGCAGGGTTTTGGTGCACAAGCGGTTAAAGTCATCGGCAAAACACTGACTCGAAACCCACTCATCATCTCTATTGTACTCGGTGTGATCGCCTACTCACTCTCAATTCCCATCCCAAACGTAGCGATAGATGCAGGACAATATTTTGCCGATATGACCCTACCTTTGGCGTTACTGTGCACAGGCGGATCGTTGAATATTCAATCATTAAAGCACGACCGGGCACCGACATGGTTTGCCAGTTGTTTTAAATTGATTCTAGCGCCACTCACCGCAACACTGGCAGCCGTTGCTTTCGGCTATCAAGGCCAAGAGCTTGGGTTAATTTTCCTAATGACCGCTGCGCCCACTGCTGCGGCAAGTTATGTGATGGCTAGAGCAATGGGGGGGAATGCCACGTTAGCCGCCAATATTATCGCCTTAACCACGGTGCTATCTTTGGTGACCTGCACTCTGGGTATTTTTACTCTGTCCGCCCTTAATCTAATATGAGTGGGCACCCGTCAACGGTGAGGTAGGAAAAATGCAATTGAAACATTGTATGGTGAAGACGCAACTGACATAACCATCAATAGGATGCATTAAAATGAATACCCTCCTAGCAAAACGCACCTATAGCGCTTTCTAACGCTATGGTATTACTGAATTTATTGGTACATTTTGGGTTTATTTTCCCAAGGTTATTTTGCATGTCCACCACAAATAAAATTGCGAGTATCGAGCTTGGTCGCGTTATCGCTATGCTGGCTATACTCTCTATGCACTGCCAGCTGTTTCTCGGGTATTTAGAGTTTGATGGCGAATCCTGGTTTGGCTATGTCTTCAATCAATCGACTCGTTTTGCTGTTCCACTGTTTTTTCTTATCTCAGGCTATTTGATTCAGCCAAAGCTGACTCTCGATCCTATAGGCACGCTTAAATCTTATTCAATGCCTCTTGTAAAAATCTGGGTTGTTTGGAGCATCCTGAGTTTAGTCATGCCCTTTAATTGGGGTACCTTACTCAGCGAAGGTTACTTAGCAGAACGTTCCGGTTACTGGAATTACTTACTGCAATCACCATTAAACTCACTACTCGAAGGTGGCCTTGTCCACTTATGGTTTATTCCTGCTCTAATTTGCGCCGTGGCTCTTCTCGCATTCTTAATCAATAGCAAACAAAGCGCGTTAATTATGCCCATTGCAATCTTGCTCTATTTCTATGGCGTGCTTGCCGGTAGCTACCAAGTCATCACTCATCTTGATGCGCCATTCTTTACTCGAAATGGTCCATTTTTCGCCACGTTAATGGTTGCGATTGGCTTTAAAATTCGCCAGTCTCAAACTAGTTTGAATAGCAAGAGTGCATTCTTAATTGCTGTGGTCGGTCTTGCTCTGCATATGGGAGAAGCCTGGAATCTACACCAGTATGGCCAAGCTTTTAATGCAAACGACTATCTATTGGGTACGGGTATCTGGGCGGTTGGTTGCTTTTTGTGGCTCCTATCGAAACCAACACTTGGCGATTCAACGCTTGTTTTTTCATTGTCGAAACGAGTGTTGCCTATCTACGTAAGCCACATGTTGGTCATTATCTTTATGCTCAATATCGCAGGCATGCTTGAGTTAACACATGGCGTTAGAGATCTTGTGGTATGGTCAGGGTCGGTGTTTCTAACGTACTTATTGGTTCTAGGGTTAGAGAAAACACCATTCAATACGTTGCTATTTCGGTAATCGTTATTTCGATGACAATGGATTCGATAATAGAAAAAGGAGCCGGTTATGTTTGTATTGCTGCTGATCGGCTCCCTATTACTGGCAGCGCCCTCAGTCGCCTCCCCTTTAGTGGCTTGGCAATTTGTCAAAACTGAAGATGGAATCACTCTCCACACTCGCCCGCACATGGACGGCTTGGTCGAGATTCGTGCTCAAATGTTCATTACTGCCCGTTATTCGTCTTTTCTACTGCTACTAGAAGACACGGAACATGTTCCTAACTGGATTGATAACGTTAAAAAAAGTCAGGTATTAAAACAGATAAGCCCAACAGAGAACGTGGTATACACTCAATTTCAAGCTCCCTGGCCAGCTCGTGATCGGGATATGGTGACTTATTCACGATATTACTTCGACAACGGCGCTTTTTTCCTCTTAATTAAAGATGCTCCAAGCATGTTAGCTAAGCAGCCTAACTATATTAGAATTTCTGATGTAAAAGCGTTGTGGAAACTAGAAAAGCTAAGCAACGGCACCACTCATATTGAATACGTTGCTTTTGCTAACCCGTCAGGTGCGCTCCCCCATTGGCTGATAAACAAACTCTCGATAAACAGCGCGTTAAAAACATTCCAAGGGCTAAGGAATGAAATCGAAAGCTACCAAAACACAACGCACCCAAATATCAATACAGCGGACTCAGCCCTTTCTTTTAACAAACCGTAAGCAGAATAAGTAGAATAAGAAAAGGGATACCCAATCAGTGGTATCCCTTTGCTTTATGCTTCAAGCTTAAACTCGCCGCTGATTCCACAACGAAGTGTTTGTCGGTTTACCACCAAGCTTCAAACATGGCGCCGAAACTTACCGTATCAACATTTGTTGTTGTCGCGCTTGGTCCACTCTTCTCTACGTCACCCACAGTGGTGTAGAAACGTAGCATTGGACGGCTCCAAGGTAAGCCACCTAGAGAGATATTTTGAGACAGTGTGACTTTCCATGCTTGCTCTTCAGAGTCGTCTTGGTAATCCACCATGCCAAGGCCCGCTTCTAACCACGTAGAGTGCGTGTCATCCCAGTTGTACATAGGGCGAACAATTGCTGCGTATTCTTTAGACTCATTCTTAACGTCATCGCCAGAAATATCTTTGTAAGAAACTAGGTAGTCAATGAAGACGTTGTCAGAAGGGTTTACGCCACCTTCGACACTGGTGTAAAGCACTTGTTTTTTACCTGCGAGATCAAATGCTGAGTTATCAGCGCCATCACCGTATTTCACGATCAGCTTGTGTGAAGAGCCTAAACCTAACGTTGCACCGACTAACACCGATGTCTCACTGTTATCTTTATCAGAAGAGAAGCCATAGTTTGCGTAAAGATCGAGATTACCTATACCTGCATCAATACTATGAAGCTTAGAAGTGAATGCGTAAGTGCCGCTGTCGTTACCCTGGGCGCCACCAATATTACACTTGATGGGTTCACCCTCTTTATCAACCCCAGACCCATTTTCATCATTGCAGTAAAAATCCGTGCCTCCAGCAACCGCACCTACAAATGCAAAATCGAGTTTCGCGCCACCAAAATCAAAGTTTTGAAAACCACCGCCTTGACCATCGTGAGACATCCAGAAGTAGTCATTCAAACCTTGTTGAGGACGTTGGTGGAAGTCACGTCCCGCCCATACATAAAGATCCGGTTGGCTTTCAAAAATATTACTCGCCCCTGCGTAGAATTTTTTAAGGTTTACATCACCAGCAGACCCCCAGTCACTGTGAGCCCAGTGGTCAAGCATCACGGCGAGGTTCCACTTAACGCCACTTTCTGACTCAAAGATTTTACCAAACTGGAATTCACCACCGTTCGCTTCGTTACCTAAACGTCCAACTGAAGCGCCAGTACTCCCAATACTGACGAGTGCACTGTCTCCTGACTGATATAGAGCCCCATAACGAGCATAACCAGAAAAGATAATGCCGAGTGGTACTTCAGTATCAGACGATAAGGCCGATTGTTGCTGGTCATCTGTATAATCTAGAGTCACTACCTTCGCTTCGAGTTCTTGGATGCGTTGCTCTAATGCTGCAATATCATCCGCTGCAAAAGAAGAAACGGAAGCAAGTGAAGCAGCCACTGCAATGGTTAAAGGCAAGCGTTTAAAATTATTCATGTTATTTCCCTATTATTCTTTAGATTTATTTTGGTACGGGAGAATAATAAGCAATGAAACAGTTGAAAATAGCGCTGCGTTTCACATCAGAACGAGAGTGCGTTTGTCATGAAACAACAGGAAATTTTCGGCCACTCATACAGGCTAATAAGCCCAATGCTTTGGCGTTATAAACGAAGGCTAAAGCTGATTTGAAAACGGTTTCATTTCATGGAATTTGATGGGATAGTTCACGAAAATTACCCAGAAAATGATGTTCAATCGTCGGCAAACAATGAAAAATTTCATCATTATGAAAAAATTCAAGAAAACTATCTGAAACTTACAGAGTTAGGGAAAGTCAAGCCAACCAACGACAAGCGGTCAACTAGAATGATGTCATTTATCAGACCGACCTGAAAAGAAAAAGTCCGCCGATGGCATTTGCACATTACATTTGATCTTTCTATACATTGGATCTTTCTATCAGCGCTTACATGAGGGCTTTACACTAGTACATGGCAAGCAAAAATAGACACCCACCATAAACATTACTGACTAAGAAAGCGCATACAAAACTGTATTAACGCAGACCTAAAGCCCTTTCGACCGAGTCAACATCGAGACTTACATTCATCCTATTGTTTATTCTGTAAATAATGCTTGACGTATTAGAGCCATACCGTAAATATAACTGTGCAGAATGAATGAAATATTATTTATAACTCACATGATAAAAATAAAGAGGAATGGATGAAATCCCAACACACAGTCATATCGCTAGTAAAATCCAGGTCATTACTCAAAGCCATCGCTATTACCGCCATTGCGGCTTTATCCCTGTCAGCCAACGCCGCCGAAAAAGTGTATCGCCTTAAGCTTGCCGAAACCTGGGGGCCGAACACACCAATTTTAGGCGATGCCAGTAAGAATATGGCAAAGCTAGCCAATGAAATGTCTAATGGCCGTCTTGAAATACGCATCGACTCCGCCAACAAGCACAAAGCCCCACTGGGTGTTTTTGATATGGTAAAATCTGGCCAATATGATCTAGGCCACTCAAGTTCTTACTATTGGAAAGGTAAAGTGCCTAACACGCTTTACTTCTCTTCAATGCCCTTTGGCATGATGACCACCGAACAATACGCATGGTTCTATCAAGGCGGTGGTATGGAGCTCATGCAAGAAGTCTATGCGCCTCATAATTTACTGTCGTTTCCTGGTGGTAACTCGGACATCCAAATGGGTGGCTGGTTTAAGAAAGAAATAAACTCGATTGATGATTTGCAAGGCCTGAAGATGCGTATTCCAGGGTTTGCCGGTGAAGTCTTTGCTCGTGTAGGGGCAAAACCAACCAATATCGCTCCAGGAGAGCTTTATACGTCTTTAGAGCGAGGAACCATTGATGCACTTGAATGGGTGGGGCCAGCGTTTGATCTTCGTATGGGCTTCCAAAACATTGCACCGTATTACTATACGGCTTGGCATGAGCCAGGTTCAGAAACTCAATTTCTTGTGAACCAGAAAGCATGGGATAAATTACCAAAAGATCTTCAGGTAATCTTGGAAACCTCCTTCCGTGTTGCGGCTTTTGACATGTACACACAAGCCATCGACGCCAACGCAAGAAGTTGGGAAAAAATGCTGATTGAAAACCCTGATATTAAAGTTCGCGACTTCCCACCTGCGGTGCTAGATAGAATGAAACAAGAAAAAGAAATTCTGTTGAAAGAGTTGGCCGCCAACGATCCGTTAGCGAAGAAAATCATCGATTCTCAAGCCGACTACCTGAAAAAAGTACGCGCTTGGACAGACATTTCAACCAAAGCTTATTTAAACAGTAGCCAAGTAGACTAATTCTTGACCTGAATAAATCAAACAGAAAAGAGAGCAATGCCCGAAAGTCTCGTTAGACTTTCGGGCATTTTTTCACTCTTCATTTCTTATCATCACGTTACATACAACAAATAAAAAAGATATACCTCGCATCGAGTCAGTGTGTCAGATCTTCGTCATCAGATCGGAAAGCGTGCTTCTATTTTCTCACCGTTATTTTTTAGTCCATGTAAAAATCACTGGCAATAGTTATTGATAATCATTATCATTGGTTATGTTATAACATAACAATAATCAGAAAAACCACCAAGAAGTTAAAGACGAATAAGGATTGAGATGAAACCAGGCATTCACCCAAACTACCGCACCGTTGTTTTCCATGACACGAGTGTCGATAAATATTTTTTAGTGGGTTCCACTCTGGAAACCACCAGAACCATTGATTGGGAAGATGGACAAACCTACCCATACATGACCATCGAAGTTTCTTCTGACTCACACCCCTTCTACACAGGTAAGCAGAGAGTGGTTCATACCGAAGGTCGTGTTGCTAACTTTAGCCGTAAGTTCGGTAACCTAGGCGGCTTAAAATCAGGGGATGATAAATAATGAAAGTACTCAGCTCATTAAAAAGCGCTAAGTTGCGCCATCGCGATTGTCAGGTCGTCAAGCGCAAAGGGAGGATTTACGTAATTTGCAAAACCAACCCACGGTTTAAAGCCGTTCAAGGAAAGGCCAAAAAGAAAAAGTAGCAGCAAATGTTGCTCTAGTTGGGGGATATTCACCAAGCCCCCATACCTCTAATCCGCCCTCTAATCCGCGTATCTCAGAAATGTTATTTGCTAAACAATCTCACCAAAACCGCAAGTTTGTACAAAAATAAGATCCCTCATTAGGTTAAGATACTGTAGCGTTAAGATGCCGTTACGCTAAAGTACGGTTACGTTAAGATAAAGCTACATTAAAAAGCTACGTTAAAAAAACACGTTAAAACAAAGTAAGTAATATCGAACTGGTTTATCTCGTTCGAGCGACACTGAGCTAGGACGAATTGAGGTTCCATTGCCAACCATAGAATTGCCAACCAAAGAAAATGCACAAATCCAATTAGCCAACGAACTGGGTGGGCTCGAGTTTTTACATGCGCGTTACCATCGTCAAAATTTTTCCCGCCATAGTCACGCAGGCTACACCGTTGGTGTCATCGAAGACGGTGCTCAGCAGTTTTATCGAACCGGTGGTAACCATGTAGCACCTCAAGACAGTATTATTTTAGTTAACGCCGATGAGCTCCATAGCGGTCAAACCGCCACTGAGGGAGGATGGGCTTACCAAGCCATGTACCCAACCCCTGAGATGTTCGAGCAAATAGCAGAAGGTAGCGATTTAGGGCGAGTGGCTCCCTATTTCCCTAACCCTGTCGTTTATGACCCTGAACTTGCCCACCTGTTAAGGCAAGTCTTTGAGGTATTAAAACACTCTAACAATCGTCTTTATCGGGAAACACTCTTGCACGGGGCGATGTCTCAACTGGTCGCAAGGCACAGTCTCCAGAGACAAGCTGCGCCGATACAAATAAAAAAAACTCAGGCGCAGATCGAGCGTATTAAAGCGTTTTTGTCTGACTGCCCTGAAGAGAATGTGTCCTTAACAGAGCTTGCCAGCATGGCGTCGTTAAGTCCCTTTCACTTAGCGCGTACTTTCCGCGACCAGGTGGGGCTGCCTCCCCACGGGTATCAGCTTCAAATGCGTATTCGTAAAGCTCAGAAGTTACTGAGTATGGGGCTCAAATCAGGGTCTGTAGCGATGGAGGTGGGCTTTCATGATCAAAGCCATTTTCACCGTCACTTCAAAGCGACAGTCGGAGTCACACCAAATCAATATAGGCTGGCGCACCAGAACCGACTCGCAGGATAAAGGGGATGGCAGAGCAACTTCGTACAAGACAGATAAAACGCCTTTGACTAGTATGTTCATCTATCTCTTAGCTTGTATGTATTGGCTTCTCTGTATTGGCTTCAATCTCTTAGAAAATGGTAAAGGAATATCAATGTCAGAATGGGTCGAACAGCAGCAAAAAAGTATCGCTAGGCAACTGTGGCGAGGGACAATAGCCATGATGCCACTGAGCATTGCGGTCATCCCATGGGGGTTATTGGCCGGTTCATACGCGGTTGAATCGGGCCTATTAGCGCTTGAAGCTCAAGCCTTATCCGCCATTTTATTTGCAGGGGCTGCCCAGCTCGTCGCCATTGGTATGTTCAAATCAGGTGCAGGGCTCATCACCATGCTTGTGACCACCTTCTTTATTACCTCACGCCACCTTTTGTACAGCGTCGCAATGAGAGAGACCATCAGCCCATTACCGCTGCGTTGGCGGTTATCGCTGGGGTTCTTGTTAACCGACGAACTGTTTGCCCTTATTGGCCATAAAACAAAAGAGTTCGATCGATATTATGCGTTAGGCGCAGGGCTGAGCTTTTACCTTATTTGGAATATCGCATCGTTTGTTGGCATTATTGGCGGCAGCTATATACCCAACCTTGATTCCTTGGGGTTAGACTTCGCTATCGTCGCTACGTTCATCGCTCTGGTGGTGCCGAACATAAAATCAAAACCTATCTTGTTGTCTGTTGTGGTGGCCTTATTGAGTTCGGTGTTGCTCCATAAATGGCAAGTTAATGGCGCGTTAGTGATTGCGAGCTTACTGGCGATGTCAGTTGGTTACCTGGCCGAACGTGGTTCACACTATGGTCAACCAAATCACAAGAACGACGATCAAACAAACCAAAAGAACGATCAAACAAGCCAAGGAAAAGGAGAGCACTCATGATTTTATTATCGATCTTTGCCATGACTGCGGTTGTTTTCCTCAGTCGTTATCTATTTTTAGAGCCCGTTCTACCGCTCAGATTAAGCTATGAGGTGAAGCGGTTTCTCAAATTTTCTAGCCCTGCGATCCTCACCGCCATTCTAGCTCCCATCATGTTTTTAGATGCCGAAACCCATGAGCTGCTGCCATTGATTAACCCTTATTTAATCAGTGCAATACTGGCCGTGATCTTAGCCTGGAAAACCGCCAATGTGCTCTTGACTACGGTCGTCAGCATGATGCTGTTTTTTACATTACATAATGGGTGGTTTTAAATTGCCCCTCTTAAGCTCGCTTTACCGATTCATCTTTACTAAAGATAAAGCATGTATTCAGCAAGCGATGAGCTCAAGGCGTTAGTTAACACAATGTACAAAACCAAGATAAGTAGGCAGGTAGTTAATTAAGTGGGTAATTAAACGAAGAAAAAACAGGGCAAAAGAAACTTGTTATGGTCAATGGAGATTTAATTCCTCACCACTCTTGTTGTATGATGCTGTCACCTTTGTTGTAAAGATGGTTTTATGGCTCACATTTTCAGACCCACTCAATGGATGTTTTTTTGGCTGCTGCTCGTTGTCGTGACGATCCTTTTGGCCAATGATCAGTGGTCTCGATTACAGCAAATAAGTCACAGTCTGGTTGGCCCTCCAACCTTACCGACGACCATATCAACAGCGGAACGCGCCATCTTGAGCTCGGGTGAAATACCACCAGCGACTGAAGCGATGCGCGGATCTGAGCCAAAAGCCGAAAAACTTCAGACTGTTAGAATGCTATCCATCCATAATCAAATAGCGTTATCTTCTTTTCAAGAAACCGATGTACCCATTCACAACGATTGTCCCGACACTGAAAAACCGCATCAACATAAAAAAAATAATTCGAATGACAGTTGTGGCTCTGTATGTCAGTTCAAAATCCCTACTTACGTTTCATGCGCTGCACTCGCCAGCCAAACTCAATCATTGGCTCTGATCGAGCCCGACCAGAGTGTCACGGCAAACTATAGAGCGACAACACTCTATCGACCTCCGATTCATTCATTTCTCGCTTAATTAGCAACACATAACACCAATCATTGGGGTTGGTGTTTATGACACAAAATTACGTTCAATTAATTACGGAAATGAATCATGCTCAAGAAAATTATTACTTTTATCTCGACAATCGCGATCGCTTTGTCAGTGAATGCTGCGCAATTTGAAGAAGGCAAACACTTCAAAGTATTGGATGTCGAAAAAGCCCAGAAACCCGTCGTGACTGAGTTTTTCTCGTTCTACTGCCCACATTGCTACAAGTTTGAAGGAGTGGTTGAAAACCTAAAACCCGCACTACCCGATGATGCACGTTTTGAAAAAGTACACGTTGCATTCATGGGCAACAATATGGCTATCCCAATGGCAAAGTCATACGCCACTATGGTTGCGTTAGATGTTGAAAAAGAGATGGTGCCAGCGATGTTCAAACAGATCCATCAATTACGCCAAGCACCAAAAGATGAAGCGGCGCTTCGTCAGCTCTTTGTCGATTATGGGGTTGATGGTAAGAAATTTGATTCGGCTTACAATGGTTTTGTCGTGAACTCAATGCAGCGAGAATTTGATAAGCAATTTGAAGCCAGCACATTAACCGGTGTGCCTGGTGTACTGGTGAACAACAAGTACATTGTGGTACCCGACAGTATCAAAAGCTATGAAGAATACAACGCGCTAGTCAACTACCTCTTGACCCTGTAAGAACAAGATTGCGCCAATAGAATGTCGGTTCACACTGTAAATTTGAATCGATTCTATTTCTGCACATCGCACTTTTGCCAGCATTAAGAGGGGCCACTTATCTGAGTGGCCCCTCTTTTTTAAATACCACACTGAGATGTCGTTCAAACTGTTGGTCATTGATCATTGGTGATTGGTTATTGGCTATTGGTGATTGGTTATCAGCTAAAAACCCTACCAACCTACAACAGAAAAACTGTCCGCCTGAAACAGGAAAATTGTCCGCCTAAAAATAGTGAGAAATGGTCAGATAACGATCTCGGATATGTTCTATTAACAGCTTTACCTTATTGGGGGGTTGGCGAGTAAAAGGGTACACCGCATAAATGCCCAACTTCTTGCCCACCAGTTCAGGGAAAATATCCACTAACTGACCGTTTCTAATATCATGGTAAACCAGACAGCGAGGAACATAGGCTATGCCATAGCCGCCAAGTGCCGCTTTACGTAGCGCGGTGGCATTATTGGTCGAGAAATTTCCTGACACTCGCACAATGTAATTCCCCTCTCGACCTTTAAACTCCCACTCGCTCGCCCCCGTCGTTTGATACGCATATTGCAAACAGTTATGTGTCACCAATTGATTCGGTTCTAGAGGCTTACTATTTTTCGCGATGTAAGAAGGCGACGCGCACACCACCCATTGCGAATCCAGAATATGACGTGCCACCAAACTAGAATCTTCCAAATAACCCGTGCGAATCACCAGGTCAAAACCGCCATCGACGAGATCAACAAACTTATTATCGAGTGACATATCCACCGTCAACCCTGGGTGCTGGTCACAAAATTGCGCCACCGCTTCTGCCAAAATCAAATCACCAGAAATAGTAGGAACCGACATTTTTATGTGTCCGCTTACGTTTTCACCAAATCCCGAAACAGAGTCCATCGCTTCTTGAGTGGCTAACTTCACACTTTTGGCTCCGTGCAGTAATGCCTTCCCCGCCTCTGTGAGCGTCAATTTACGCGTTGTTCGATATAATAGTTGAACCCCTATTTGCTCTTCTAAACGTGCAATTCTTTTGCTAACTACAGAATTTGTAAGGTTATTTTGTTCAGCCACCTTACTAAAGCTCCCCAACTCTATTACCTGTGAAAACAGGATTAAATCATCTGCTCGCATCTCATTATGCCAATTTTGGAAATAATCATTTTCATTATTTCTCTATATGAACAAAAAATAAAGCGGTAAATTCACCGCAAATTAACATTAATAACACTAATGCAAAATCACAGAGCCTCTCTAGAGCCCTGATTAATGAATACATAGGATGTACCAATGAGTGAAACACTACTTGCCCTTGTAGCTTTCTCACCGATTGTGGTGACAGCCATACTCCTCGTCGGCCTCAACTGGCCAGCGAAGCGTGCGATGCCAGTCGCGTTCGGGTTAACCGTTATTATTGCCCTCTTTACATGGGATATGTCGACAACGCGTGTTCTGGCTTCTGTGTTTCAAGGGCTGGGAATTACCGTCTCTGTACTTTGGATTGTGTTTGGCGCCATCTTCTTGCTCAACACGTTAAAACACACGGGCGCGATCTCGACAATTCGCAACGGGTTTACCAATATCTCACCGGATCGTCGTGTTCAAGCCATCATTATCGCGTGGTGCTTTGGTTCATTTATAGAAGGCGCATCAGGCTTTGGCACACCAGCCGCTATCGCCGCACCCCTTCTCGTCGCCATCGGGTTCCCCGCGTTAGCCGCTGTATTAATGGGAATGATGATTCAATCGACACCCGTTTCTTTTGGTGCGGTCGGAACGCCGATTATCGTTGGCGTAAACAAAGGGTTAGATACACACAATATTGGCGAAGCTCTGATTGCAAACGGTTCGAGTTGGGATGTCTATCTTCAACAAATCACCTCTAACGTGGCGCTCATTCACGCTGGCGTGGGAACACTCATTCCTGTCCTGATGGCCATGATGTTGACGCGTTTCTTTGGTAAAAATAACAGCTGGACCGAAGGGCTCGATATTCTGCCGTTCGCTATTTTTGCTGGGCTATCGTTTACCATTCCCTACGCGTTGACAGGAGTGTTCCTTGGCGCTGAGTTCCCGTCACTTATCGGTGGCTTAGTCGGGCTGGCTATCACCGTGTCTGCGGCCAAAGTCGGCTTTCTGGTTCCAAAAACAACCTGGGACTTCGAAGACGAGAAAAAGTGGCCTACAGAATGGTTAGGCTCACTGAAAATTGACCTTGATGATGCTAAATCAAAACCGATGAGCATGGTGATGGCATGGTTACCGTATGTGTTGCTCGCCGTTGTCTTGGTTGCAAGCCGCGTCAGCCCTGATTTTAAAGCGATGCTGCGTAGCGTGAGTCTCTCATTTAGCAATATTCTTGGCGAGGCAGGCATCAGTACCGCGATTCAACCTTTGTATCTTCCAGGGGGGATCCTTGTCTTCATCGCATTGGTTTCCGTTCTGCTGCAATCTCGTAGCGTCACCCCGTTGGTCAAAGCCTTTGGTGAATCCAGCAAGACACTGATTGGCGCAGGTTTCGTTCTGGTCTTTACTATCCCAATGGTACGTATCTTCATCAACTCGGGCATTAACGAGGCTGATCTTGCCAGCATGCCAGTCACAACGGCGAACTTTGCCGCTGGCCTTGTCGGTGATGCTTTTCCTGCTCTGAGCGCAACCGTTGGTGCGTTAGGTGCCTTCATTGCTGGCTCAAATACGGTGTCTAACATGATGTTTAGCCAATTCCAATTTGAAGTCGCACAAACCCTGTCGATATCCAGTGCAATGATTGTTGCTCTACAAGCGGTTGGGGCTGCGGCCGGCAACATGATTGCGATTCATAACGTAGTGGCGGCTTCTGCTACCGTGGGCTTACTCGGACGAGAAGGGGCAACGCTGCGCAAAACCATTATTCCAACTCTGTACTATTTATTCGCTACCGGGGTAATTGGACTTATCGCGATTTACGGCTTCCACGTGACGGATGCTCTTATGAGCTAATACATCGACCGATAAAAAGGCGAGTGATTAGATGAAATGAACGGGTTCACTACATAGACCAAATAGCGAATTTTTACGTGAGGCGTTAATGGCTTGTTCTCTTATTCAATGTGACGGTTGCACACAACCACACTGGCCTAGTGACAACACGAGCAAATCCAGAACATTACCGCCTCTTTTTTGACGATGTCGGCCATACTGAACCTTCCACGAAAGGCACTGTATAACCATTTATAGGACTGAATTATGATCATATCCGCGCCAACGGACTACCGTGCCGCAGCAAAAGCAAAACTGCCTCCTTTTCTTTTTCACTATATTGATGGCGGTTCTTACGGTGAACATACACTAAGAAAAAACACCGATGACCTTGCCGCTATCGCGTTAAAACAACGTGTTCTAAACAACATGGAAGACTTAAGTTTAGACACAGAAATCTTCGGCGAAAAATTGGCGATGCCCATTGCTTTAGCCCCTGTCGGGCTGACAGGCATGTACGCTCGAAGAGGGGAAGTTCAGGCAGCAAAAGCGGCACAAAACAAGGGCATTCCTTTTACCATGTCGACCGTCTCTGTCTGCCCTATCGAGGAAGTGGCTCCAGCCATTGAACGCCCAATGTGGTTCCAGCTGTACGTTTTAAAAGATCGTGGATTCATGAAAAACGTCCTAGAACGTGCAAAAGCGGCCGGTGTCACGACGTTAGTCTTTACCGTTGATATGCCGGTCCCTGGGGCTCGTTATCGTGACAATCACTCGGGTATGAGCGGTCCCAATGCCGCGGCACGCCGAGTTTTCCAAGCGATGCGTCACCCAAGTTGGGCCGTCGATGTTGGCTTGTTGGGTAAACCCCATGACCTTGGCAATATCTCAACCTATCGCGGTGAACCCACCAAACTCGAAGATTACATTGGTTGGCTTGGTGCGAACTTTGACCCTTCTATTTGCTGGAAAGATCTAGAGTGGATCCGCGACTTTTGGGATGGCCCAATGGTGATTAAAGGCATTTTAGACAAACAAGATGCCAAAGATGCCGTCTCTTTTGGCGCTGACGGTATTGTCGTTTCTAATCATGGCGGCCGACAGCTCGATGGCGTTCTATCCACCGCCAAGGCACTGCCGACAATTGCCGATGCCGTAAAAGGTGACCTTAAAATCTTTGTCGATTCAGGGATCCGGTCAGGATTAGATGTCGTGAGAATGCTGGCGCTTGGCGCAGATTGCACACTATTAGGGCGCTCATTTATCTACGCACTGGCCGCGCAAGGACAAGCTGGTGTAGAAAACCTGCTCGACCTTTACGAAAAAGAGATGCGCGTGGCCATGACACTGACCGGCGCGAAAAGTATCCAGGACTTAAATGCAGATTCTTTGGTGAATTTGAAGTAATTTCAAAAGGTGTCACAGCAAATGACTGGAGACTGTGACACCGTTTTCACTGCTGATTTCATAACAAATACAATGCCGCAGCGAGCACAAGGAAGCGAACATGTCGAATTCACACCACAATAATCAAAGCCGGGATAGCCTCTATCAACAGCTTGAATCATTACTCGCGGCTAAGATAGAGCCCGAACGTATTGTCACTCAAGAAGCCAAACGGCTGGCCTATGGCACCGACGCCAGCTTCTATCGTTTGGTTCCTAAAATTGTGTTGCGCTTAAAAAACCTTGATGAAGTCATTTATGCGATTCAATGCTGTCGTGAAATGGGCATTCATTGCACTTTTCGCGCAGCCGGTACCAGCCTTTCAGGCCAAGCTGTTTCTGATTCGGTGCTCATTACGCTCACGGATGATTGGCGAAGCCATGAAATTCTTGATGATGGCGATAAGATACGTCTGCAACCGGGCGTTATCGGCGCAGATGCCAACAAATACCTTGCGCCATTCCAGCGTAAAATAGGGCCAGACCCAGCTTCTATCAATACCTGTAAAATCGGTGGTATCGCCGCCAACAACGCCAGCGGCATGTGCTGTGGTACCGCACAAAACTCTTATAAAACCGTGAATAGCATGAAAATTGTCTTTAGCGACGGTTCGATTCTCAACACCGGAGATGCCACCAGCATTGCTGAATTTTCCCAACAGAACCCAGCACTCATTGCCGGTATTAAAGCCCTACATAATGACACCATTGCAAACACCGAGCTGACTCAACGCATTAAACATAAGTATCGACTGAAGAACACCACCGGTTACGCCATCAATGCTTTGGTTGACTACCACGATCCAATCGACATTATTGAGCATCTCATGATCGGTTCCGAAGGCACATTAGGGTTCATTGCAGAAGTCACCTACAACACCGTTGTAGAACACGCCCATAAAGCTTCTGCCTTATTGGTTTTTTCCGATATTGAACAAGCCAGCCAAGCGGTGACCACGCTTTCAAACAGCCCGGTTGCTGCTGTAGAGTTAATGGATGGCCGTGCCTTACGATCGGTAGCCAACAACGCAGGTTTACCTGACTTCATCAAAACACTCGACATAGAAGCCGCTGCAATACTGGTCGAGTCACACGCCAGCGATGATGACGCACTCACTCAGCAGTGCCAACAGGTCATGGCGGCTCTTACTGAATTTTCCATCATTGAATCGGTTCCCTTTACTTCGGATGCAAAAACCGTGGCGACCTTATGGGGCATTCGTAAAGGTATGTTCCCTGCGGTTGGTGCAGTGCGCGAAGTGGGCACCACAGTGATCATTGAAGATGTCGCTTTTCCTATCGAGCATTTAGCCAACGGGGTGAGAGACCTGCAATCGCTGTTTGAAAAATATCGATACGATGAAGCGATCATTTTCGGTCATGCTCTGGAAGGTAACCTTCACTTTGTTTTCACCCAGGGGTTTGATAGCCAAGAAGAAATCGATCGCTACGGCGGATTTATGGACGATGTGGCCGATTTAGTCGCCGTAAAGTACCAAGGTTCACTCAAGGCAGAGCACGGTACTGGGCGAAATATGGCACCTTACGTGGAGCTTGAATGGGGAAAAGATGGCTACGCGTTAATGCAAAAAATTAAGCGCCTATTTGATCCACAAGGATTGTTTAACCCAGGTGTTATCATCAATGACAACCCTCATTCCCATCTCGAAGATTTGAAACCCATGCCCGCAGCCGATGAGTTGGTTGATCGATGTATTGAGTGTGGATTTTGTGAACCCGTGTGTCCATCGCGCACGCTGACCCTCTCCCCTCGACAACGCATTGTTCTATACCGTGAACTCCAGCGCCGAAAAAATTCGGGGGAAACCGTTGAAGCGAGCGAGTTGGAGCAAGTCTTTGAATATCAAGGGCTTGATACTTGCGCCGCGACCGGGCTTTGCGCTGATCGTTGCCCCGTTGGCATCAACACAGGGGATCTGGTCAAAAAGCTCCGCTCAGTGAAATATCAACGGCTCACACCCATTGTAAAATGGACAGCTCAGTGGACCGCCGATCATTTTGCAGCCACCACCGCGGTTGCTCGGATCGGATTAAAAGCCAACCGGATTGCCACTCAAACCATTGGCGGTGAGAAAGTCGCCAAAATCACGCATGGGCTTCGTTCATTAACCAAAGGGAAAACACCGATTTGGATGTCGGAGTATCCTCAAGAAAACGCGTTTAAAATGAGCTCAACCCCAACGGTTCAGTCCAATAAAAAAGTGGTCTACCTACCCTCTTGCGCCAGCCGCAATATGAGCCAACAGTCAAGCGCACAGGATCAACGCTCGTTGACGGAAGTGACCCTATCACTGCTCAATAAAGCAGGCTATGAAGTCATCATCCCCAATAAACTGAGCGATCAATGTTGTGGAATGCCGTATGACAGCAAAGGAATAACAGACCTTGCCGAGCAAAAATCTCAACAACTTGAACAAGCACTTTGGTTCGCTAGCCGTAACGGAAGATACCCAGTACTGATGGATACCAGCCCATGCGCCAAACGAAGCATCGAGCAGTTTACAAAACCGATGGAAGTTTTAGAGCCGACTGGGTTTATTTTGAAGTACCTTAAAGAGCACTTAAACTTTGCTCCAATACAAGAAACCGTGATGCTGCACGTCACCTGTAGCTCTCGCCGAATGGGGCTAGCTAACGACATGCTAGAACTGGCAAAAGCCTGTACCTCCGACGTTATCGTACCCGAGCACATAGAATGTTGTGGTTGGGCTGGCGATAAAGGCTTTATGACCCCCGAACTAAACGCCGCCGCGGTTCACCCGCTGAAAGAGCAAGTACCTGACCATTGCACAAGAGGGTTTAGTAACAGTAAGACCTGTGAAATAGGTTTATCACACCACAGTGGAGTGCCGTATCAATCGATATTATATTTGGTGGATGAAGTGACCACCAAGGCCTAACGCCACGCTAAGCCTTAATATCAAACTAAGCCGTATACCAACGATTTTCCACTAAAAAGCCACGCTGATTCTAGCGTGGCTTTGTCGTCTTATCTTCTTGCTGCCTGCGCGGCAGTGAACACACATACTATTCTGCCGATTCTAATCAACAATTTCTGAGCTGCCTGTGCGGCAGTGAACGGCAGAACGTGGACTACCTTTCATGCATTTTCTGAGCTGCCTGTGCGGCAGTAAACTTATCGCTCTGGCCACCTTGGCCCATTTGTATTTTCTGAGCTGCCTGTGCGGCAGTAAACATATGGCACTATTAATCAACCCTGTTACTATCTTTCTGAGCTGCCTGTGCGGCAGTAAACGTCAGTCTCTAATTAACTTAGCTGCAATTTCTTTTCTGAGCTGCCTGTGCGGCAGTAAACGCCATATTTACGGCCAACCCTTTCTGAGCTGCCTGTGCGGCAGTGAACCACCTTGTCGGCGATTACATGTTTCCGCTAGATTTCTGAGCTGCCTGCGCGGCAGTGAACTTTTAGAATGGTACTTAATGCACCGCCATTACTTTCTGAGCTGCCTGTGCGGCAGTGAACAAAACGGTCACGTTTGGATTGCCGGCATGAGTTTTCTGAGCTGCCTGTGCGGCAGTGAACTCTGACAACCAAATTTTGAACATGATCAACAATTTCTGAGCTGCCTGTGCGGCAGTGAACTAACCTGTTGTTGTGCTAACCAGTCTGGGTTTTTTCTGAGCTGCCTGTGCGGCAGTGAACTGATAACGATACGAGTGATTATCTCAACCGTATTTCTGAGCTGCCTGTGCGGCAGTGAACACATTGCAGTACAAGATAATGGGAGTGCTACATTTCTGAGCTGCCTGTGCGGCAGTGAACATTGAGGCATTCTATTCGTGTATTCAGGATCATTTCTGAGCTGCCTGTGCGGCAGTGAACTACGAGGTACAGAAAATACAGACGCAATGTAATTTCTGAGCTGCCTGTGCGGCAGTGAACGGTGATGGAACTACAGGTTTTCAATATTTAGATTTCTGAGCTGCCTGTGCGGCAGTGAACAAACGTTATTGCTCGGCTCCGAATCACGGCAATTTCTGAGCTGCCTGTGCGGCAGTGAACTCATCGAATACGCTTACCAGGTGTATTTATCATTTCTGAGCTGCCTGTGCGGCAGTGAACATGCGTGGTCTGTATTGTCGTGTGGGTCGTGTTTTCTGAGCTGCCTGTGCGGCAGTGAACTGCATTCACAAACGTAATTGGCCTTGCTAGCTTTTCTGAGCTGCCTGCGCGGCAGTGAACTTCGGGCCAATGCTTTTAATGCGGCCTTTTAATTTCTGAGCTGCCTGCGCGGCAGTGAACATTGGATTGGGTCTGGCCGCATGGCGATTGACTTTCTGAGCTGCCTGCGCGGCAGTGAACCTATGTGCATCGTGTGCAAAGAATTTGGCGCATTTCTGAGCTGCCTGCGCGGCAGTGAACATCGAGATATTGATCGCGTCATTATTTCGAAATTTCTGAGCTGCCTGCGCGGCAGTGAACATAGCGGCTAGGTGTGATTTGCTTGCCGATGATTTCTGAGCTGCCTGCGCGGCAGTGAACTTGGAACGATTGCGGGGACTCCTACCGACGAATTTCTGAGCTGCCTGCGCGGCAGTGAACCAGTACTAGCTTATCAGAATGGATTTATTGATTTTCTGAGCTGCCTGCGCGGCAGTGAACTGATAAAAATCATTGCAAGTTTTGGGAGGATTGTTTCTGAGCTGCCTGCGCGGCAGTGAACCAAAGGGAATGAAGTACAACACACCCTTCAGTTTTCTGAGCTGCCTGCGCGGCAGTGAACGTGGTTTGCAAGCATGGAACATCGACAAGCTTTTTCTGAGCTGCCTGCGCGGCAGTGAACATCATGACCTTTGCATTGGATCATGGTTTCAATTTCTGAGCTGCCTGCGCGGCAGTGAACTCAATAAGGCGATGGGTAGAATTTTTGGGGCATTTCTGAGCTGCCTGCGCGGCAGTGAACTTGATCTCTTCTCGAGCCGCATCTCCGACGGATTTCTGAGCTGCCTGCGCGGCAGTGAACGTTTTGAGTAGTCGCCGCAAAGGCATGGCAGTTTTCTGAGCTGCCTGCGCGGCAGTGAACTTACTCGTAAATCTGTGACGTAAATCTTTGACTTTCTGAGCTGCCTGCGCGGCAGTGAACGGTCTATTCCACAATACTTTTCAGAGTTACTTTTTCTGAGCTGCCTGCGCGGCAGTGAACTGATGACTATATCCTACCTCAGTTTTCTACCTTTTCTGAGCTGCCTGCGCGGCAGTGAACTAACGTAGAGGTATACCGTGACCCTAGTAACTTTTCTGAGCTGCCTGCGCGGCAGTGAACTTGAGATACTAACGGGGTTAAACAATCGTCTATTTCTGAGCTGCCTGCGCGGCAGTGAACTTGAGATACTAACGGGGTTAAACAATCGTCTATTTCTGAGCTGCCTGCGCGGCAGTGAACAAGGCCAAGGCAAACGAGCGCGGTTTTTGTATTTTCTGAGCTGCCTGCGCGGCAGTGAACTCACTATGACGTTCATAGACGAATTAGGGTTGTTTCTGAGCTGCCTGCGCGGCAGTGAACTAAGCAGTCACTACATCGGTGACTTTGCTAATTTTCTGAGCTGCCTGCGCGGCAGTGAACCCACCAGCGGCAGCATACGTGCTTTGATTTGCTTTCTGAGCTGCCTGCGCGGCAGTGAACTGCTGTTTCGTAAGCGTAATCCCCCAATGGGCTTTCTGAGCTGCCTGCGCGGCAGTGAACCCCCCTATGGGCGGTGCGGTGCATGACTACGTTTTCTGAGCTGCCTGCGCGGCAGTGAACTGTCACACGCTCGGCCACGTCGTAGAATCCGATTTCTGAGCTGCCTGCGCGGCAGTGAACGGTCATTATCAACCTTGGTCAACGTCCAGTTATTTCTGAGCTGCCTGCGCGGCAGTGAACTGTTCATCATGGAAAACGAAGGATTAATGCAATTTCTGAGCTGCCTGCGCGGCAGTGAACAACGGAAAGTATGTTTTTGCTTTTGATTTGGATTTCTGAGCTGCCTGCGCGGCAGTGAACAATGTTGACTCAATTATCGCCTTTGTCCAAGCTTTCTGAGCTGCCTGCGCGGCAGTGAACTGACGGCGTAAGCATGCCAGCAAAATCAAGCTTTTCTGAGCTGCCTGCGCGGCAGTGAACTGCAGCTACAAAGCAATGCTATCCATACTCAGTTTCTGAGCTGCCTGCGCGGCAGTGAACCAGTTACTCTTTTAACCTTCCACTCGTTTTGTTTTCTGAGCTGCCTGCGCGGCAGTGAACAACATCGTCAGTGATTTTGATTCGGCCTCATCTTTCTGAGCTGCCTGCGCGGCAGTGAACGATAGATGAAAACATCCAACGGGTCACCTTTTTTTCTGAGCTGCCTGCGCGGCAGTGAACTCGCCATTTTCGAACTCTGGCGACATATGGTATTTCTGAGCTGCCTGCGCGGCAGTGAACAGGAAAATCTGTATGTAAATCCAACTTTCTCATTTCTGAGCTGCCTGCGCGGCAGTGAACTTCAAGATATGGAATTGTTATCATCTTTAATATTTCTGAGCTGCCTGCGCGGCAGTGAACGATTATCCTCTAATTACGAGTGAAGAGTTAGTTTTCTGAGCTGCCTGCGCGGCAGTGAACCCTTGTCTTGGTCTAAACCTAGCTTTCCAGTATTTCTGAGCTGCCTGCGCGGCAGTGAACCCATGGCCGTGCCATCCGCACTTTTTGGTTGATTTCTGAGCTGCCTGCGCGGCAGTGAACTATCGCAGACTTTAGACCTTTACCGAACAATCTTTCTGAGCTGCCTGCGCGGCAGTGAACCCACGCTGTCAGGCTTGCAAGAAGTTATCACATTTCTGAGCTGCCTGCGCGGCAGTGAACTTTTTTTTGGGTGGTATAATTTAACCATCAAATTTCTGAGCTGCCTGCGCGGCAGTGAACCAAAGGGAGGCTATAACTTCCCCTATCAAATATTTCTGAGCTGCCTGCGCGGCAGTGAACTAGGATTGTATTCGAAAGACCATCCTTTCAAATTTCTGAGCTGCCTGCGCGGCAGTGAACTTATGCTCTTAGGATTCTTGACTAACCCTTCTTTTCTGAGCTGCCTGCGCGGCAGTGAACGTACATTGTGTGTTTAGTTCCAATCTTGTAAGTTTCTGAGCTGCCTGCGCGGCAGTGAACTCTACCGGGCTTAGAGGACATGCATAACCAGATTTCTGAGCTGCCTGCGCGGCAGTGAACTCTTACCATTCCAAAAAAACTTTGAGCCGTGCTTTCTGAGCTGCCTGCGCGGCAGTGAACTTATTGGCTCGTTGCAGTATTCGCATTTGTTATTTCTGAGCTGCCTGCGCGGCAGTGAACTAATACTTTGAGGCTTAAATACGACTCGGTAGTTTTCTGAGCTGCCTGCGCGGCAGTGAACAACAGAATTTCATCACAAAAATAAGTTACAACAAGTAGATAAGTAAAAATACCCATTTTTACCTAATTTTCCCTACCTATTGTAACTTACTGATTTTATTACTTCATTTTTAAAGAGCCATTTTTGGGGTTATTTTGGGTTAAAACCAAGGGACCGTTGCTGATGAGCTTAATCCATAGCGGTTAAATAGCCCTTCAACTGCTTTATCTTGCAACCCACCATGCTCAATGAATAACTTCATCACCTGCCCTGTGGATGTACTTTTTAATTGAACAAAGGGTAAGCGCAGCATTTTTTGCTGCTCATTGCCAATTTTCAATATCGACTCTTCAGCACTTAACCAACCTTTAGCGATAGATCGTTTGCGTTTATTATTAGCACTTTTAGCTTGCTTACGTTTCACGCAACGATACTGACACCCTTCAGGAACCAATAAAATTGACGTTTGAATACAATAATCACGTAATCCTTTCAGCCAATTTAATTGAAACAATTGACTTAAGTCGGTTTCATCACCGTGCAGGCGTAATGTATCCCCTAGCGTTTTATCCACATTTGGAAAGCTAATTCCAACATTCACTTCTTTTAACTCCACTAAAGCTCTGTGTAATTTCGCCATTAAATTGCTCATAAGCACAGGCTCTGTCGCTTCTGGATCTGGTAATACTTTAATATCACAGTAAAATTTCATGACGACCTCTATTCACCAAATACGCCACCACGAATAAGCATCGCCATAATGTAATGCTGTTGCTCTTTCGCTGGTTGCTTATCTTTTAACATCCAACCATCCAATAACTTATAAAAATCGTTATTCTCTTTTGGTTGACGGTACGCTGCACCACGGTTGGTGACAGAGCCATACGGTTCAACCGCAATTGGACCTACCTCTTCAAAAGCAGGATGCCAAGTATCAATCGTGCGTAATGCGTTACCAATCTTTTGTGAGTGCATTGCTGCTTGACCATTCAACTGATACAAGAATTTACTCTTATCCCCTTTTCCACCCCCCATCACTAATTCTTGTGATGGGTACACAGCCTGACCTTCACCTAACTGTGTAAATGCTTCTACTTTAATCAAGGCATGATTTTCAACTAACCCTTGTTGAATAATCGCCGCTAGCTCATCAACCGATGGGTTGTTATCAAAGCTTCGTAAATTGAAATCATGACTATCAAATGTAAATTCTTTTCCTTCCGCGATTACTTTTACGACAACATTCTCGGCACCAACACGGTTGCGCCACAAGAAACGACCATTGGCAATATTCTGCGCATAACGCTTTGCTAACTCAGTAAAACCTTCTTCCTGTTGGTAAATCTCAATTTTCTCCGCTAATGCGGCTTGATACTCTGGATTATTACAGGTAGATGGTACTTGTAAATCACTCAATATACGCAAGGTAAACTGTACTTTTAATGTATCTGTTTGATGATTTAGCGCTGCAATGTCAACCGTTTGTAAATTTGCCTTAGATACTTCAGCATCTAGTTTTGTTGGATCATTTGCCATTGCTGCTTTCAGCCGATTTGAAATCGTACCGCGTACCGCTTTTTCGCCCACCATAATTGGTGTCCATTCTTGCTGCTGCCAACTACCAGCAAACATTAGTGCATCCGATGGAAGTAATTTTGCTTCAAACGCCAAGACTGAAGGTGTTTTTAAGTTTGTTTTAGCCATTGTTTATTCTCTCTATTTTTATTATCTAAATTTCTTCATTAAGCTCATCGATCGAAAGCTCAATAACGGTATCTTTAAAGGGTTTTGTTTTGGCAACATACCAAGATTCATGATGTTCATAACGCCAAATAGCATTATCGATATCAGTTAAACGGTGCGGACTCATCCACTCACCAATGCCGTAAGCAGCCTCAGCAAAGGCTACGGGGACACTGGTATCTCGAACGTTCTCGACTTGACCTGGTCCATACACAGGCGAGATAGCACAATAGCCAGACATAATTGGCACCAAATATCCCATTTGAGGTTTTGGTACAAACTCCCACTTAGCTTTATCACTTAACTCTTCTTTTGTTTCTGAATCACTTTCTACACGAATCGCTTGGTATTTTAATTTGTAAAAATTACACCAGGCATCAAATACTGATAATTGGTCGCCTTGTTCACTTTTATTTTTAACGTGTTCAGTTAAATACTCACTGCGATCTAATAGAACAAACCCTGGCATTAAGCGGCGTAATACCTTTTTATCTTCGTCTTTGTTGGTAAGCGATATCGACCCTATTTGAGTAATTTGACCACCCGCTATTCTTAATCTAGGCATAAGCTGTTTGACTCTATCAATTAATGAGTCTTCCTGAACGATTGCGCCGCCTAATAAACCATGCACTTCAATTAATAAAGAAACTGTCATGTTCATGCGGCCTTCTTCATTAATTGGGGCAGTTGTTCCCTTTTGAGTTAAGGGGTTACGCGTTAAGGCAAAGACATAATCACCCCACTCTTGAGGCTGCCTTGCATGAACTATATTTTCATGGCTGATAACCGCAACGCCCCCTAATGTAACGGCTAATTCAGAAGGCAATTTACGGGAAAGTGCATGAGCAAAGCCTAAAAAATTCGTCATAGCAGGGAAACCATACGTTAAACCAGCAATAGCATTCGCGTTCTGCACATTAATGTCTTTTAATAATAAATAGCGGCTCATATTACAACTCCCCTAATTTTGGTGTCGAGCGTTCAAAGTGCTTTAGCTGATGTAAAAACAACTTTGAAAAATAAGCGTGTTCACTATCACTCAAAACGTATTTTTCTTTATGGCTTTTTAACTTATGTGCTAGCCAATTAGCAAAATCATTAGCAATGAAGGCTAACCAATCGCCTTTTTCACGACTCTTTTGGAACGCTTCATCGGTATTGTAAGCATCTAGCCATAACGCGTGACTGGGTTTCATTTTACATCTGTCGCTGTTTGACCAACCTGCATGTTCTGTCATCATTTGAATAATGGCTACATGGTTTAAAACGATATCAATAATGGGTAAAAGATACGCATTATCTCGCTGGCGACGTACATGGACATTGCGATCATCTTCTCTTAGGTTTTCAAGAAAGAATCGAAAGTCACGCATCAATGATGCCGTTTTGAAACTTAATTCTTGCCCAAACAATGTGGTACTCGTCATTGGTGGCGAAGAAATTCGTTGCCATTGCGGTGGTGCGCTATTCAATAAAAAGGTTTGTCCATGACGTTCATTATTTAATTGCGAGATATTTTGAGGTTTTGAACCACCAAAGTTTTGCACAGCAAGATTAAGAAAACGCTCATCAAATTTCTCATGATATTTATCCGCTTTTCTCGCATCTCTAATCTCTTTTGATTCACCGTAGCGAGTTCGTCTTACTTCATGATATAGCTCATGTGCAAGTGATGATGAAAACAGAGGGCATAGCAAGTGATATTCAACCGACGTTTTATCTTCGCCAATTAAAGGGAAATACAGTTGCTTACTTAAGGTATGGCTAGATAACTTTGTATCACCCAGGGCTTGTTCAAAACCAGATTTCCATTCTTGTAACTGCATCTCGTCTTTAGCAAAAGAGCGTAATGCATTGATGTGACCTTGCTGTAATTGAGTAATTAAGCTTTCGCCGTCACACTCTAACTTGAGTAATCTTGCGACATCTAGAGCTGCTGCGTTACCGACGGCATCAATGGCTTTTTTATTTAAAGATGCTGTCACCAAGTAGTTTGAATCACTCCATTGTTCGGTCACCAACATGCTGCTGGCTTTGGCATCACTATGAGTAAACTTTGCTGCATGGGTAGCAAGACTTATCTGTTTTGCGCGTTTTGCCGCATCAGAAAGCCAAACTTCAGCAACAAATGAGGCCTCTATCGGTGCTGATTCTTCTGCATAAATAGCTTTCGCCTCTGCTATTGCAGTAGAGTCTTCACTTTTATCTAAGATCTTATTTAGTGCCTTTTGTAATGGCTCTAATTTTGCTTCTTTTCGTTGCTGAATATAATCAGCAATAGCCTGAGATAATGTATTATTCATTATTATTCCTAGTTATTTTTTTGTTTGATAAACACCCAACTGATCATTCCAATTCCAAATAAGCACTTGATCTTCTTTCGGTGCTCTTAAACTAATACCGCCAAAATATTGCCCAGTGCTTTCTACTGTTTGTTCTAACTGTTCTGCTAAATTGCTATAGATGGTTTCTGCATCGGTATTCATCCACCAATAATTACCTTCTGATAATTTAATGTCTTCCGTAACTATTTTTTGATTCTGTGGCGTAAACACCCATTGCTTTTGTGTTGTATCTTTTTGGTACCAACCTAACTCATCCCATTCATCTGTTTGGCATAAAATAAACTCTTCTTGCGGGTCTGATTTTCTAAACTGAGTTTGATTGATAAACGCACCATTCCAATCTGCATGAGAACGTTCTTTCCACCACCACGAGGCTTCCTTATCGCTTTGATAAAACTCTATTTTTTGACCCGGTTTATTCGGTGATTTAGGTAAACCTAATGTTAGTTTCAACGCTCTGTGTTCTTGTGTGACAAATGAACTAACCCCAACGGCACCTGAACTCCCCTCAGCTAATTGAATATGTTTTTTTGTTATCTTCGGTTGCTCAATCCGAGAAATAGCTGAAATATGTTCTAATTCACCATTTAATAATTCATTCAGATCATGAGTCGACAAGGGCAAATCTTTACTTTCAAAACCCGGTTTACAGTAAGCTGTGGTATCACCTCTTAATGCTCTGATATTTTTATTCAATACCATTAAATTACTGCTGCTTGGTTCTTGTTGGCGATGACGTTGAATACGACCAGCGAGTTGGATCAAGGCACGTAGTGAACTCGGCTCTGCTATTCCCCAGTCGTAATCATGATCTCGCCCAACCTCAACAACCGAAGTCCCGACAACCACAAAGATATTATTGGCCGTCTTTGTTGCATTTAGTGCCTCTATTATCTCTGGTTGTTGCCAAAGCTGATCTGAGTCATATCGAGTTAGCGTATTATCTAAACGATTTTCTTTATGAGAACGCAGCGCTAATGGAAACTGTGAGTGATAAACACAAAAATGAATACTGTAATCATCTTGTGGGCTCATTTCCGACAGGCACTTCATCACATTTATCATCGGATCTATATTTGCCATTCGTACTACACCGCAAGAGACTCTTCGCCCTGAGTTATGCCTTACGTGGTGACTATCGTGTAATTGATGGATCTGATCATGAATGGTTACAGCTACTGACTGATAAATATGATTCTCATCTTTCTTTTCGCTTAACTCATGATCTAGGTGAACAGTGACTAACTCCCCTTTACGCAGTATTTTTTTATTTTCGTTCAATTTTTTAATGCGACTATTAACGAAAATGTCATTTTCTTCTGTAAAAGCCTCGAGAGATTTTATCTCTGTCACGTGACTTTTATTTTCATCAAACCATCCACAAACCACACTTTGTAACTCCCCTTCTGGAAAGTTAGCTTCATTAAAGTGCTTTCTTCCTGCTAAATAGGCGTGATATAGAGCGCTAATTAGTGACGGTGGTAAGGTTGCGGAAGACAATAAAACGCGAGAACCTAGCACGCCAGCCCAATTGACTAAGCGGCATAACGCAGGTAAATCTTCCAACCCAAAATCATCTGGTTCATCCAAAATAAGATCAGAGGTTAACAGACGCAACATAGGCGCAATTTGTTTGCCTCCACGCAAGCTTTCTGTCGCTGGCATTAAATGATCAATGGTGCTAACAACAATTGGCGCACTTAATAATTGCTCTAATTTGGGGTTGCCTTTTAGCCAGTGCTTTAAGCGTCCATCATAAATCTGACCATCATAACTAATAAATAATTGCTCGAAAAAATCGTCGCTTGATTCACTTCCTGAGCTTTGCTTTTCTTTGCTTGGGTCTTTATTGATTTGATGCAAAGTTTTAACTGCCTGAGAACCAATTAATACCGCCAGTTCATCGTCACCTAACTTTAGTAAATCACGGTAACTGTCGCCTGTTTGTAATGTTAGAGTTCTTAAACCCACAGCGACAGTGAAACGGCAACCTTCTCTTTCACCAGCAAGTGCATACATAATTCGAGCATTGGCAATGGTTTTGCCACAACCTGTTGAGGCCATGTTGATTCCAAAGAAGCCCTGTTTCTCACTTAATCGTGCATACTCTTTGGCTGCTTTATAAGCTTTATCTTGCCATGCGAATTTTTTAGGTGCATTACGGCTGAATAATTTATGCTGCCCAATAGCTGGCAATGCGTATTTCAATGCCGGTAAATTTAACGCAAAATGCATGGCATTATGCGCAACACCGATATTATGCTCATCCAATTGCTGTTTAAATACCGCTCGTCCTTCAACCTGCGTTGCTTTGCTGTCAGTATTGGCTTTTGGTAAATAACCTTGATCTCGCCACTCCAATTGAGATTGCTCTGCCTCTAAAGAGGAATAATAGTGATCCGATAGCATTAAAGATAAACGCGACAAATGGGCAACAAAACGTTGTTTTAACCATTCTTTTTTGTCCCCTATTTTCGTATTATTTAGCGTTCGATACGCCAACTTAGAGGCTTGTTTTTGCCATGTTTTGCTAACAAACGGCGTCCCTTGACTGAAAGTCCAGTTACTATTGATTATCTGAAGGTCAATCTGATCTAAGTGTTCCGCATTCCTTGAATTCCAATCACAATTTAGGACATCCGTTAGCCAGTTTTGCATATTGTCATTAGTTACATTTCTTGTGCGTTTAGTCTGAGGTAATGGTAAACGGTGATGAGACACAACTAACCAAGCAACCAAAGTTGCAAAAGGAGTGAGTACCGTAAATGGAGAAGGAGAGTTTGCCCCCTGATCATGATGCAGGTTTTTTAATACATAAGATTCTGTATTATTACCATTCTCTGAGCGATTAATTTCACTTAACTCAGATAGCCATTCTTGATCTGTCTTTCCTTTTGCAAAGGCCTCAAATAAGCGTAGAGAGATCCATTCATGTCGATATGGCTCACCTTTTGCTCCACTTACTCCCTGTAGCTTTGCTTGAAACAAATCATTGGCTTTACCAAAGTCATGAAACAAGCCTGCAATACTGGTTGCATTCGCGATCACTTCTAGCTTATCCCAACCATTTTCCCACTCTTTATGATCCAAATTTAAACTGGTTCGATTCACTGGCACTATGCCTTGTTCATTAAATTTCAATCTGTTTCCTACAACCCACAATAACTGACTGCGTGAGCGACTTCTGATCCAATGACAACATACAGCGGTACTGCGGCTGGCGGTTTTGCGCAGCATTTTCTTTACGGTTAATAGGCCATCTTCGGTAATAATGGTCTGCCATGTGTTGTCACCAATGCGGTTAGCAAAAGCATCGAGTACTCGACGTGTTTTCTTTAATGCATTTTTCTCGCACTGAGAAACAAAAGTGACCATCATAGAGTCCGCTCTCCACCATTAATCAGCTTGGTTTTTTGATACGACAACGCCACTTCTTTGACCGTATCAAACATGAAATCTAATACTTTATGATCGGTAAAGGCTTGTAACACCTGCTGACGGAACTCTTGCTCTGTATCGTTTTCTTTGGCACAAATAAAGGCCCAGGGCAGTACTATGGTATCTTTTATTAGGTCAGCTACATCAAAGACTAAGGCGCCTCGGCGAGTCTTGCCATGCATTACGGCAAAACCGTGGGGAATGCCTAATACCCACAATGTTGTCGCTGCCAAGCCATACGCCAAATAGTTACCATGATTCAAAAAATCATTGGCTTTATCGGCTGATTGATGTTTTCTTTTGAAATCTTGAAGCTGAACGTTGTTGGCTGCGAATTTGTATAGGTGCTTGGTTAATTGTGCTTCAGTCAATAGCAGGTCACTCTGCTTTGCTGCGGCTTCTGTCCGCTCTTCAAATCGTTCAAATGCTTCTTGTAATCCGGTATCTTTTACATTAAATCCTTCTTGTTTCAGCTCTCGGTCTTTGCCCCAGACTTTTTGTAAAAAGCGTAATCTTGCTTGCTGAAATGCTTTTGCAGCTGCCAAGCGTTTTTCGTCTTCAAACCAAAATGACATCCACCCTTGTAAATACTCTGTTGGGCGGTATTCACTTTGTGGCGTAAGCCACTCTATGGGTTGCTCTGCATCATTCGCCATATAGAGCGGTGTTCCACCACCACCGCTAAACCCAACTAACACACCGGCTTGGGCTAGCATTCTCATCGCTGCTTGAGTAATGGACGTGCCATTACCTAAGAGTAGAACGGTGGTATTAGCAATGGGGATATTAAAGTATTGGTTTTCATTTTTTGCTTCAGTCAAATAAAGAACACGACCGTCTTTTTGCATCACTCGGCAATATTCTAGATAGAACATATTGGCACGTTTTGAATGCAGTATGCTTTTAAGATCTGAAGCGGCAAAGTTGTCCATATACCCTATCCTTAAACCATTAATTTATATCGCTTTGTCAACCGAAGGGCCAACCATTGAACCTGTTGTTTTTATATTTTCTGTTGTCTAGAGTTTCCTAGCTCTAATCCACTATCTCAAACATGGCCTAGCGATCCCTATACAAAAACCAGTTTAGAGCGGACTGAGAAATTAATTAACATTATTATCAATAGGTTATGAGGCAATCTTATACTTTAACAAACATAAGCTTGAGTCACTTAATACTATCTAGAGAAGATGATAAAAATGACCGTTCAATCATGTTTTTTCATGTGTGTTAATTTCAACTTCATTAAATTAATCATATATTTTGTGCACTTATCCACCGACCTCTGATAACTGAACAGTTGATTGATCTCTACTGTTCCTTACATGATCAAAGATAAAGGATTACGTGTTACTTTTTACTCAGCTGATAGAGACACTAGAACTGATTGGCTTGATATGACGCTTCTCAAAGAACACTAAAACTGCACGCCCATGCAAAAACCGTGATACTTCACATCACCTTTAGCTCGAGTAAATGGGGCTAGCTAACGACATACTAGAACTGGCAAAAACCTGTACCTTCGAGGTTATCGTGCATGAGCACATTGAATGTTTGTGGTTGGGCTGATAGCAAACGCTTCATTATGGTGCAGTGAAATATTTCGGGCGCACTTTTTTGGTTCAACTTTCGTTCGCTAGAAAAAAAACTCGTTACATTACAAATTATTAATCATTGGAACGATACTTGTAACGTATCACTTAACTGAACTGAATCTGTACGACTTAAATGCACCACACAGGGAGTGATGATGATGCAAGAGACTTTAACTGTAGTACTCGCCGGAGGTGTGGGATCGCGTTTATCGCCTCTCACTGATAACAGAGCAAAGCCCGCAGTACCTTTCGGGGGCAAATTTAGAATCATTGATTTTACGCTTGCAAACTGCCTTCACTCTGGGCTGCGACGTATCCTTGTACTCACTCAATACAAGTCACATTCCCTTCAGAAGCACTTACGCGACGGTTGGTCAGTATTTAACCCTGAACTGGGCGAGTACATAACCGCAGTGCCACCACAAATGCGCAAAGGCGATAAATGGTATAGCGGTACCGCAGACGCTATCTATCAAAACTTATGGTTGCTGTCTCGAAGTGAAGCAAAATACGTTGTGGTTCTCTCTGGCGATCATATCTATCGAATGGACTATGCGCCAATGATCGAAAATCACAAAAAGAGCGGTGCCGACCTCACGATCGCCTGCATGAAAGTTCCAAAGGAAACCGCAAAAGAATTTGGCGTAATGACCATTGATGATCAGAATAAAATCGTCTCTTTCGAAGAAAAGCCACAAAACCCAACGCCACTCCCCAATGATCCCAACCATAGCCTCGCCTCTATGGGCATCTATATTTTCACTATGGAAGCGCTCATGGACTCGTTAGAAAGCGATGCCCTCAATACCGAATCGAGTAATGATTTCGGGAAGAATATCATTCCAAAACTCATCGACAGTCAAAAAGTGTTTGCCTACAAATTTGGAGGCGATGACGGCCGGGTAACCAAAGATGCCTACTGGCGCGATGTGGGAACCATTGATTCTTTTTACCAAGCCAATATGGATTTGCTCAAACCGGTTCCGCCGATGAATTTGTACCAAGAAGACTGGGCGATACGCACGTATGAACGCCAATTACCGCCAGCAAGAACCACCTCATCTGCCACTGGCAATGAAGGGATTTTTATCAACTCATTGATCTCTAGTGGCGTGATTAACTCTGGAGGCGCCGTTCAGAATTCGGTGCTGTCTTCAAACGTTAGAATTAACGATGGCGCGACGGTCGCTGACAGCATTTTATTTGACTATGTTGAGGTGGGAGAAAACTGCCAACTAAAAAACTGCATTATCGATAAACACGTGAAAATCCCTTCTGGCACAGACATTGGGATTAACCCTATCGAAGATGCTAAGAAATTTACGATATCGGAACGCGGCACCGTCGTCGTACCAGAAAGCTACGTTTTCTCGTAAAGCCCATTGAACTTGCTAATTCAGTGGTAGCAGGTTCTGTTCGGCTCGGCACTTTCTAACCCGGAAGTGCCCCGAAACAATTTAGATTAGCTAATATAATATTTCTGGGTCTGGTAGTTGGTATATATATTAAGCTAAATCACTCTCCACAGAATGCCATTTGAGTAGTCACATTGAAGTTGAGTGCAGCGTTGTCTCACAACGCGATTGTAAGCATCTCAACTATGTCTAGGGTATTACATAAATTTAGCTTCAGCAGCTGAGTAACAGTCCCCACCGATAAAAATGCGACTCTGCATTAAATACATACCTCTCTTTTCCATCAAGCAATGAGCCTGAAGCTGAATTACAGAATTGAGAGGGATTGGCTTGATATAGCGAACATCAAGTCGAGCTGTCATAACGCAAACATCACGAGCGAATAGGCAATGAGTCATTGCTGCATCGTGCAGTGTCGCAATCACACCGCCCTGCATGACACCTTGATAGCCTTGCACTTTTTTAGTTGGTACAATTTGCCCCACAACACCTCCGTCAGCCGTTAACTCAAAGTGGATGGCACTATGATCGTTGAAAAAAGGCTGGCAGCAAACCGCACATTGTTGGTGATTTTTGGGTATATAAATAGACATAAAATACTACTCGGTTAGAAAAGACGATAAGACTAGAGGTGTAAACAAAGTGGCAAGACCAAAAAAAGAGCGCAACATTTGCCGAAGCGCGCCATACGAGTGTTTTAAACCTAATGGCGTGCCTCTTTCTCAACTCGATAAAGTTGAGCTGTTGGCCGAGGAACTCGAAGCTCTGCGATTGGCCGATCTCGAAGATCTCAGTCAAGCAGAAGCAGCGGCTAGTATGGGAGTCTCTAGGCAAACATTTGGCAATATCGTAAAGCGTGCTCGTGCCAAAGTAGCTCAGAGCTTAGTTCATGGTCAGGCACTCATGTTTAGTCGCGAGCCATAGCCAGAACCTAACAGTCTGATGCTTGTGGTTCCTGTATTGGGTGAAGCACACGCGCATGTTCATCGCACGTTTCGACGCAGTTGCACTCTCTTTCCATTTCAATACTAGCCAGCCCACCACCGCTGCCTTGTATCGTTTGACGTTTTAGGATTACGCCTATCGCCATTAAGACCACAACAACCAAAAACGTCGCAAAGCTGATTAGGTAAATCATTATTTTTTCTCTTGTTGGTCGAGTAACTTAAACGCTTTCGCCAAGTGATTCATCGCTTGTGGCGAAAGCTTACTAGTGAGTATTCGAGGGCCTGTAACTCTTCCTTCACTGTATGCTTCTCGCATACTAATCTCAGCAGAACGTGTTTTACTCTGACTTGAACAGCTTGCTTTATTTTTATTTGCTGACGGCCGAGCAAATTCAATTTGAGTGACTGGAGTTAATTGGTTTTCATCAAAGCTCTCTAGAGAGAACCCACGCGGTGCACTCAGAACACGAACATTGAGCTTAAACAGTTTACTCAGCATATTCGAACCAATTGAACGAACGACAACAGCATTCACTTGATTATCTTGTAATACCTCACGCCAAAAGTGCTTATGACCACAACACGATGATGACTTAGGTAGCTCAAGGATTCGTTTGGCATTGGTTTGGTTATCCCACAGCATAATCTGAGGGGCTTTGGCAAAATGATTGGAAAGAGAATTTTCACGGCAGGGAATAGCAAACAACATAGTGTTCTCCTTTATCTGTGTAAGGAGAACACTATACAACTAGTTATTGGCATATGCCAATAACTAGTTGTGGAAAATTAAGATCCACCGAATTACTATGAATAGAGTCAGGTCTTGCCTTTTGCCTTTTGCCTATCGAAGTTTTCCATATCTGAGGTAATTAATGAAATATTAATATACGATTCCATGAAACTCACTTTTGTCCAAAAATAAGTTTGTTCAGCAAATCGGCTAAGAAGGTTCTGCCCCTAAATGTGTTTCGAACGTTACAGTTAGCCATAAGGAAACCTAATCTGAGGATGCCTCGCATGACGCGAGGCTGTCGACTGCGGTATAGAAAGGCTGCTATTTAATCGGGAGGTAAACCTCAGTCAAGAGTTCGCATTCATCTACTTCGTGCACAAAGTTTAGGTAGCAGAAGAATACAGGAAACTCTCGAAGCTCCTCACCACTTGTTGTTAGCCATTGTTGGTAGAGTTGATATATAGTATCTCCAATCGTATCGTGGCTTCCTTTATGCAACACCATTGCACAACGTCCTGCTGGAATAAGCCCAGATTTTACCGAAAATGGGTTCTCTGGGACTTCTCCATTATGACTACCACAGATATCAAATCGAAACTCCTCTTCTTGAGTCTGGTTTGGGTCTCCATAGGGAACACCGAAGGTTCTGCTAGTTTTTATTGGTGAGAGACCAGTCGATTTTCTCCATTTGATAAACTTAGCTGCCGTTTCAAAAACCCTTTGTGGGTTTCCTCGGTGCTCAATATAAGCGATAGGTTGTTCGGCAAAATCTACAATATTCACATCCACAATGTATTCTCCTAAAGTAGGTGGCTTGAATTCATATTTTGAGTGCCATTGTTGCCACTCTGGTTGGCTTCTGAATTGAGATGGCGTTTGGCCAAACGTACGAGAAAAGGCTCGGCTGAAAGCTTCAGAGCTATCAAATTGTGCTTCAAAAGCAATATCTGTGACCGTTATGTTCTTTTCAAACGCTAAACGGAATGACGCTCTTTTAAGCCTGGCGAAAAGTACATATTGTGTAGCACTAATCCCCATAAATGCAGAAAACACTCGCTGAAAGTGATATTTAGAACAAACAGCAATCTGGCTCAATTTATCCAAACTCAACTTGTGGTCAAGATGGGTATCTATGTACTTACAGACAGTTATGATTTGTTGCTCTCTGCGCAGTTTGGCACTTGTCATGGGTTAGCTTTTCTCAATCAAGAAGGTGTGAACATAATATGGCTATGCTAAACGGTTTACATGACTAAAGTTGCGTACTTTCCACCAAAATGAGCCAATTGATGGAATGAGGCCTGAGTTAATGATTAACGTGCCACATAGGGAGATGTAACACAAAACTGCCCCTTTGTCTTTTAGAGAGACATATCAATAAACGAAAATGGGTGACAAATGCCTGACTTTTTCTAATCAATAAAAGTCAGGCCGACCAGTTATCCACAGACCAAAATTGATCACTAAAATGACTTGCGTATGTGCTGCTTATTTTCATTCAGAAGACTTGATAAGGTAGCGTTATCGTAGATTATGCTCTTATCCAATAAAGGCTTAGGAGTATGTAGAATAATTGTCTTTACTAGCCAATTTCTGTAATAGAACAAAGTATCCTCAAGCGGCTGTAGTTTAAATCTTGGGTCTGCGTCCTCTACGTCTATATCTACATGCGCTACGTATCTATTTCTTGCTGTTGACACTGCTTTTTTGATTCCCTCCCACTCATGCGTTGTCAGCCCTAAGTCTCTTAACATTATTGAGACATCAAATTTACCTAAATCATCATGGTTAAAGTTATTCTTGGTAAAGCTAATTTTGTTGGTATTCGCCTTACAAAAAATAGAGTGCCAATTGATTATCAAGTCATTCATCAAAACTTCGGCAACATGATTAAAGCTGTCGTGAGCCTCTATAGGGATCTCTCTGTAAAGGTATAGTGAATGTAATGCCATCTCAATAGTCGCGTATTGAGCTTTAGCCATACGTAGCTTTACTTCTAGTGGTGTTTTCATGCTCATCCTGTCTATAAGTTATGTTAGCCAACTAGCTCTAATATACTGTTTTGGTTGCTATAAACAAAAATGAATCTCTGAATTAGATCCTTTAAAAGTCTGACGGGTATTATTTGGGAGATTCTTACTCTGAGCCCAAGGTAAGGGCATCATGGACTGAAAAGAAAAGTTATTGCGGCGACTTCATGTCCCAGAAAGTGATGGCGAATCAAACAGATCTTTTTCTTAAAAATTCATATACCTAAGCTCTACTGTTATGATACTTGGTGATTGTTGAAGAAGGTATGTTAATCGTGGTTGAAGTAATAAAAACCTTACTAGAGTCCAAACTATGGTTTTGGAAGTTGAAATCCAAATATGATCGGGCTAGTTTCCTAATTGAGCGAACCTCGTACAACTGTGAAGAATTTTATTCTAAAGCTAGGAGCAATGCTGCCATTCTACGGTCGGTTGCGTGGATTGGCTTAAAAAGCTTGGGGTGGATATCTCTCTTATTATTTGTGTTCAGCTCAATGGAAGGTTACATCAGGTCCAATACTAATTTTCTAACTCCTTTAAGTGAAGAAAAAGTAGATTTCCATCTTGAGCAACTTAGGCTCTATACTCAAATATTGACTGCTATTTTTTCAATATACTTTGCTACAATTGGCATAATATTAAGCTCAGGCTACACTAAACTACGGAGAGACATAATACAATTGCTGGTTACTGAACAAGTAGGCAATGTTTATTCTCGACTTTTGGTGTTTTCAGCAATGTTCTGCCTTTGTGCAACTGTTTTTAAATCTTTAGACTTTAATCCTAGTTTAATGATTTACATAACTGGTACTTTGCTAACTGTTGTAAGCACACTTACGTTGTTTCCATTGGGTCAGCGACTATTCAACTTTTTTGATTTAAACCAACTAGCCCACATTGAAGTTATACCAAGAATCGTACGTCATATCGAAAACGCTGCCAAATCAAGTAATTCAATTTCTCTAGCTAACCATCACTCAAAGAAAGCACAGATTGCTTTTAAACAGCTTTGTTATATCGATGAACAGGTAAAGATCGATAAAACTAGGCTTGGTGATAGCTTACCTGCTTTGAGTCGTGATTATTCCTTGTTACTCCAGCACTATCTTAGTGAAAAGCACCGAATCAACCACCAAAGCTATTGGTTCCCTAGGCTACAGAAGCATAAACAATGGTTTCTTTCAGGCGATACTGCAACTCATTCTGCATTACAAACAAGCAGCCAACTAGCAACAGAAGAAGAAATAAATTATCAGTGGTTAGAAACCGAAATTATTGAAAGGCTAGCTCAACATATAGAACTTGCATTTAATAGTGGTGATTTTAAATTGGGGTTGGATCTTCTTGGTCAATTATCTTCTAGGATCTCTATTTATGCGGGTCAGCTTCAGCTCGAAATAGGAATGCGAGAAGTACAAAGAGTACAAGAAATTTTGGTCACTGCATTCTCAATAACTAAACAAGTTGATAATGAAGATGACAAAAAGCTGTTAATAGGTATAGCTGATATGTGGGCAGCATTAGGTAGCAGTTTATGCCTTGAAACAATGAGACGAATGATCAATTTTGAGAAGGAGTTGTCACAGTTTTTCGATAATGATGTTTGGACAAACAAATCGCTACAATCTCTACCCGCTTTGCTGCAAGTTGAGCTGGGGTTTATTATTAAATCTATAGAGTTTGAAATAAGTATCGAAGGAAAGCGGTTATCGAAACCTAAATTTGTTCAACAATTAGCTGTTCAGAAGCTACTAAAACATTATGCGAAAATCCTACATGACGTCGATAACTTTTATACAACTATGGTACAGAGCTTTATACAGTCGCTAATAAAACTGAAGATGCAGGAAGCAGCAACTCAGGTGATCTTAGCAAGCCTTCATAATTATTGGAAATTACCAAGATGGTATGGTGATATATCTACTCTGATTGATAGGTATAATTTATTAGAACACCATTCTCAAGAGGTGAATGCTTTTCCTAAAATTGATATTACGGCTATGAATGGACGACTAAGTAATTCGAGAGCCACTGCAATAGAGATGTTAAGTAAACCTGATATAGTCGGCCATGTATTTGAGAACGGACATAATGATGAGTTACCTGATTACTTTGGGCATGTATATTTCGAGCTAGCTGAAGCTTGTAGAGATGCTCTTGAAGAAAATGATCATGAAAAGTTAAACCGAACTTTTCCAATGTTCATGGTATTGGCATTCCAAGCTTCTGATTCTAAATTTTTGGACCCCGATTTAGATGTAAATCAAGAGTACAGAACGCATCTCGTTTCGTCTGTTTTAATTGATATAATGTCCATATTAGGACTTGCTGTTTTGTACAGCTCATACTTTGAGAACGCTCAGTTATCTGAGTTAGCTCTCAAACAATTCAATGCCAGAATTGATAGTGTTCCAGATAAAAGATTGTACTTGAAAAGGATGGTACTTCTTTCAGACCCACATAAGTTTAGTTTTAGTGCATCACCTAGAGACATGATTAGATTGAATTGGAAAATGTCCTTTGAGCAACGTATGAGAAAGGATGGGTACAGCGATAGGTTAACTAGAAGTAGAGGCAAGGAACATACGAACAAAATTATTAGAGAATTTATTCGTAGTCCCTTCTCTGAAGTGTCTCATCTATTTATCGCGGTTCATATTCTTCCACAATTAGGACCTGTTGACTTTGAAATAAACCACTCTATTTCAAGTCTTTCTGATAGATTTACTGAAAGCTCAGAGGAGTAGTATTAATGAAGGTGACTAAAGGTGAACCATTACACCATTATCGTTACGATGATGAAAATTTAAACTTTATTGAACGATTGGTTACTAGGAAGAAGAGAAGGGTAGAAGGATTCTATCAGAGAATGTTTAATGAGGATTTTTCTAGGATATTTCGTACCTCCAGGGTGAAACATTCACTTTTCAACATAACATCAAATGATGATGAGCTTGCTAAAAGGCTCCTTGTTGGCTTAAGGAGCCAACATAGATATCAAAATAGTGATGAAAATATACGCACATGGATTGAAGATATAGCTCAGTCTTTATTGTGGTCACAAACAGCTTACTACTTTGTTCATGATATTCAGGCACAAAACGAATCTAGAATAATTCCATTGAATTTTGATGATATATTCAACGTATTAGGTGTAAATTTTCAATTAGTGCCGAAGCGACTCGAACGTCCTTGGCAAAGTGATGAAGAATTACTACCGAGAGAGTTGCGCATTTTAGAAGCAAATAAGTTAATGAGGTTTAATATATGCCACACACTTAATAAGCTTTTATCTCGCCAAAATAGAACATTAGGTCTTTTAGATAAATATAAAGACAACAACCTACAGTTTTTCCCTCAAGCAACATACGATGAACCGAGTCCCAAAAATTACTTTGATTTTAATTATTGGTCAAAAACGCAGCATAAAGCCTTACACATCGCAACACGTGAAACAGGTTGGAGTGCTAGGAATTTAGGAGAATCGGAGCGCTCTGTATATTTCGATTATTACCGCATGATCCGTTTTAGGAGAAACCAGTTGATATTTCGTGACGATATATTGGATCAAATAGGTAGAGAGCTTACCCGAATCGGTCGCCAATATAATGAAATGTTTACTATCGTAATTTCACCTACAAGTGCCTTGCCGAAAGTCGAAGAACTTAACGATCTAGAAGAACAGTTTTCTAAGGAAAAGGTTAGTTTTAAAGAAATCACAGATTATTATTTTGAACGTTAAATTATCAACTTGAGCAGGTAACTCTGTAGTGGCTGAGTGAATTTTGCCACTTGATTGGAGGTTTGCAATACCTGAAGTTATTCATGAATTGCTAATTTAGAAAAGTCGCTGGCAAACTTCTGTCCAAAAACGTTTCAGTTGGATTCGTAACACGCCTTTGCGCCTTTTATGGGTTACGCATCGAAGCTCAAACAAAGTTGTTCAGGTAACTTTTGATGTACAAAAACTACTGAGTGGCAAAAAGCAAAATCTGCCACCATTGGCGGTTCAGTTTTCACCCGTAGTTTTCTGTCATTGCTATTCGTTCGCTGACCCACTATTGAGACTAAAATCAATAATGGAAAATAAATGCCAATATTGTATTAATAGTTTGTTATGTTTGAGGCACAACTTTCGACAAGGTCACCAACACCTTAAGTGCAAACTGCAACCAATAGAGATCAGCAAGTGCCTTTTTATTCCGCTTACTTCCTTCATTTTTTGACCGCTATGTTGTTGCCACTGTGTCTGATGTTACTGCCCTCAACAGTACACGCACAAAGAGAGTTAATAATAGCGAGGGGAGATGGGAATTGGCCGCCTTATGAAATGATGCAAGATGGTCAACTAACAGGGTTTCATATCGAACTGATCCAATCGGTTGCCAATAACATTGGCGTCATTGTGATGTTCAAGCCCTACCCATGGCGCCGCGCTGTGCGGATGGTTACATCTGGTAGAGCCGACGCGGTCACCTATATTACCAAAAGCAAGAAACGTGAAGAAAGCATCTACTTTTCTGAACACAATATTTTATCAGGCACTGATCATTTGTTGGTCAAACTTAAACAGAGGCACGACATTAAGTTTGATGGAAACTTAACGACCTTAAAACCATATTCTATGGTTCATATCGCGGGTTACACTTTTGGGCAAGCATTTGATGGCGCCGATGACTTGGATAAAACAGGCGTGGCATCAGCGAGTGATGTGATTGAGTTGGTATCCAAAAAACGCTATGACTTGGGTATTGTCAGCCCTGTTGATTTGGAAGGCGCGGTCGATCTTAAACTAATGCAGAATATCGAGCTTCTAAAGCCCGCATTGTATTCAAGTATCGTCTACATTGGTTTTTCCAAACACAGCACTGATCAAGCACTGGTCGAAGAGTTTACCCATGCGATGCAAGCGTTTAAACTTACCAAGCCCTACCAAAGGTTAAAAGAAAAGTATGGCTTATAGCCTTGACTGAAGACGCAAATAAGCACGGCAGCAAGTCTTGCTTTTTGCCTGGAACCAGTACAGCTCTTATTATCAGTAGGTTATTCGAAACATAGAAGCCCTTGTCATTGGGGCTCCGAACAAGTTAGACACTCCATCATTACTCGACTAGTTTTAAAAGTAAGCTTAAGAAAAAATGGTGGTTGGTATGCCTCGTTTTCATGTTCTTTCCCGTCCCTTTTTCTTCATACTCGTACTGCATTTACTGGCTCCATTACCGGTACAATCTACAGAGTTAGAAAACCTGTCTTTTTATACTGAGGATTATCCACCCGCTAATTTTGAAGAAAAGGGCAATATCTCAGGTTACGCCGTTGATATCTTGATTGCCGCAGGACAAGCCGTTGGAAAGGACATTAATACGTCTCAGATCTCTGTGTTACCTTGGCCACGCTCGTACCGAAATGCACTCAACCTTGATGATGCTGGGCTGTTTTCTACCACTCGCACCGAACACAGAGAAAAACTGTTCCATTGGGTAGGGCCTATCACCGATATAAAGGTCGTCGTACTGGCGAGAAAGCAGGACAACATCTCCATTAACGCCCCAATAGAGATGAGTAAATACAGAATTGGAGTGATCCGCGACGACATTGGTGAACAGTCTTTATTGTCACTTGGGATCCCGAGAGATTCCATGCAGGAAGCAACGACCGTCACAGTACTTGCAGAGCAGTTGATGAAAGGTCGCATTGATTTACTTGCGTACGATGAAAAAGCAGCCTACTGGTGGGCAAGCCAAGCTGGAATAGATTCCGACAGGTTTGAATCGATATATGTCCTAGAAGAAGGGCAATTGTATTACGCGTTTAACAAACGTATTGAGCAAGACATTCTTGCAGAATTGCAAAAAGGGCTCGACATAATCAAATCCCAGAAAGATGCCCAAGGGGTCACATTGCACCAAAAGATTCTCAATAAATACCGATAAGCAGACCTCTACTTTTTATCATAAGCGGCTACGGTTTCAGCTAGTTCAATTTACGTTAATGAAGCCAATTCTATTTTTAACGTACTGATTGTCCAAATAACCGGTGTGATGGAAATTATACGCATTGGCACCGACGCTCATTAACTGGCCGACGGTGCACTTTATGACTGGATATCTACGCCATTAAATCCGTAGACTAACGCCAAACCTGATCAAAAACTCGGTACATATTGCCACCCAAGAATTTCCCACAATCTTCTTGTGAGTATCCGTTCTCTAACATTTTGTCGACAAGAGCTGCGACGATTTGGTACGGAGCTGGAGTAGGGAAGCCTTTTGCACCAGCGGCTGCGCTATAGCCGCCATCAGGAAAAACAGCGGCACCCATTGGGGTCTGCATAATTGAAGCTGTAAAGTTGATATTTGGAATATAGTCTGACCCAAAACCCACGTGGTCAATACCAACTAGGTTGACCATATAATCGACATGACGAAACAACGCTTCTGTCGTGACAATGTCTGGGTTAGAGGTATCCATAAAAGCACCAACCATGTTGATTGAGCATACACCGCCACTCTCTGCGATAGCTTTAATGACTTCATCGCTCAAGCTACGTTGATAATTGGCCATCGCTTTTGCTCCAGAATGTGAAGAAATCACAGGTTGGCTGCTACGCTCAATAGCATCAAGAGAAGTTCGTTCTCCTGTGTGGCTCACATCTACGACCATGCCGTAACGGTTATAGCTATCAACCAATCTTTTACCAAAGTCGGTCAAACCACGATTTTCAGGTTCAAAACAACCATCACCAACTTCATTGCGATTGTTGTAAGCAAGAAGACAGTAGCCATAGCCTAATTCACGCCACAAGGCGACACGGTCAACGTCACCACCAAAGATTTGAGTTCCTTGGTGAGTAAAAAATAGACCTAACTTGTCCTCTTTGACCGCATCGTCAATGTCTTTTGTCGTGCGGATAATTTTATAGCTATCTGGGCGTTCTCTCATTTTATTAAGGTAGAAGTCCGTGCCTTTCATGATCCCATCTACAGAAGCATCCAAGGAGTCTGCTGATGGGCATGCAGCAAGGACTTTAAAGCCCGCCGCTTTACAACGATCCATTTCGTCGTGAAATTCTGGTGCTTCAGGTGAAGACCACTGGCTTGGATAGAGCGCTGAAAATAGGGTATCAATGGTCATCGAATCACGGACAATCTTGACGGCTTTCTCTGACGCAGGATAAAACTCTCTACGTTGTGGAATGTTGGAATAATCTTTAATTTCAAATTCTGGTATCTGAGGGGCGGTGTTTGTAGTCATGGTGTTGATTCCTATAGTGCTGCGCCCACTTCACCTATTGAGTAAACGCTAAACTTGTTTAAGTTGCCGCTATAGTAGTCCTGTTATTGTTTAAGTATTAATCGTTTTTGAATGATCGAATCCTCAGTTATTCGACGCCTATGAGCGCCGATCTTTGGCCAACATAATATTCCATTCGTTCTTCATCAAAACGAACCGTAGGGAAAGAGATGGAACCCCTCATTAAAATCACTCAGCTTGAGTCACCAGCTAAACGTGTTACGCCTATCTGGTGAGTCTTTGTTATGACAAGCTTGTTTGGTCGCTATACTCTATCCCCTGGGAATACGTGAATTTACACTGAAACGTTCAACACGATTTTTCCTTGGGCTCGTTGAGATTCACTGAGTTCATGCGCTTGCTGTACCTGCGACAAAGGAAATACCTTGTCTATCTTAACTTGAATGTCCCCCTTATCGATCAGTTCAGCGATACACGTTAAGTCGGCTGCACTAGGCATCGTCCACCAACGTTGAAAGTGAACACCGAGACTTTGGGCAATATCAGTGTCTACCTCATCCAACAATGAAATAACACGACCGCCCTTACGTACAACATCTAACGAACGTTTCGCTATATCACCACCACCAACGGCAACGAGCACCGCATCTAATTCACTCACCACTTCTTCAAAACGTTGCGACCGGTAATCAATAAACTCATCAGCGCCTAACCCTTTGATATACGATTTCTTGGCCGCTGACGCTGTACCTATCACATAGGCGCCCTTCGCCTTCGCTATTTGAACAGCAAAGCTACCAACGCCCCCCGATGCATTGTGAATAAGTACCTTGTCCCCCGCTTTAATCTGACAGCCCTCAATTAAAGACTGCCATGCTGTTGTTGCCGCCAAAGGGACAGCCGCAGATGTCACCATATCGAGAGTTTTAGGTATCGCAGCAACCAGGTTGCTATCAACAGCCACATACTCAGCATAAGTTCCTTGACCAGCTATCGGCGCATAAACATAAACACCTTCACCTAGAACGACATTCGTGACATTATCGCCTCGCTCAACCACTTCGCCCGCAGCATCCCACCCCAGAATAAGAGGTAATTGATGCTCACCACTCTCTTTTAAAAAGCCTTCTCGAACCATCCAATCGACAGGGTTAACACCTGCCCCCTGTACTTTTATCAATACCTGATTGGCGTTAATAGTTGGTTTAGTAAGGTCTCCAAACTTTAGAGTTTGTGCATTTCCGTATTGTTCAATGTAAACAGCTTTCATGGGTAATTCCTTCTGTGAGTCACTGGATTTGTCTTTGGCTTTCAGCCTTCTGTGACTACTTTGCCCAATCGTATTAATATCGTCCAATTGATGATTGATATGATATACATTGATTAAAATGATGAGCTTAGTGATACTGATTCATCCTCAATCCACACAACAAGAACTATGGCGAATCTCGATTTGAATTTGATGGTCATTTTTGATGCCATCATGCAGGAACAATCTATCACCATTGCTGCAGAGCGATTGGCAATGACTCAGCCCTCAGTGTCTAATGCGGTATCCCGTATGCGCCATGTATGGAAAGACCCCCTATTTGTGAAACACGGTAGAGGTATCCGCCCCACGCCCTATGCTATTACGTTATGGGAAGAAATAGGTGCCCCCCTTGAGTCCATAAGGCTTGCCACTGCGCAATCTGAATTTAGCCCATTAACGTTACAGCGTACCTTTCGAATCGCTACAACAGACTGGATGGCTGACTTATTCTGGCTTCCATTAAAAGAACTGATTCAAGCTGAAGCGCCGCTGGTCAACATCCACGCAGTCCCTTACACGGTGAATGGGGAAAACCTATTACTCAATGCAGATGTGGATATGGTCTTGGACTACTTTGAGGGGAATTCTTCACAAATCCACACTCAGCACCTGTTTGATAATCACTTTGTTTGTGCGATGCGTCCTGGCCATCCACTGGTGAATAGAGAATTAACTATCGATGATTTTGCTCGCGCCGAGCATCTATTGTTGTCGTTATCTGGGGAGGCATCGGGTGGAGCCGACATCCAATTACGAAAAAGAGGAATGTCTCGCCGAATCGCAATGACGGTCAACCACTGCTACAACATTCCCAAACTGCTTATCGATACCGACATGATCACCACTATCCCCTTACCCGTCATTATTCACAGTGTGAATGACGGCCAGCTTACGATAAAAAAAACACCATTCCATATGGATCCAGGGCCTATATCCATGTCTTGGCATGTTAGACACGAGCGGGATCGAGCCATGCTGTGGCTAAGGCAAAAAATACTCGATGTGTTGGAAAACAGCTTAAGTAAGAATCTGCGTTCTGCCCCATTTTGACAAATCAATATTAGTTTGAGAACGATCAAGCTTCATAGTTTGAATTTCATAAAGCCTGCGACTAACCTTATTTATTATGGGTTTATATGCTGTGATTTAAATATGAATAATGAAATTTTTGTGTCTAATGATGAAGTTATTGTGTCGAAAACAGATACACAAGGCAGAATTGTTTATGCAAATCGTGTGTTTATGCAGATATCAAATTACACCGAAGAAAAGCTATTAGGCCAACACCACAATATTATTCGTCATTCCGATATGCCTAGAGGGGTATTTCATGGTCTTTGGCATACCTTAAAAGCAGGCAATGAATTCTTCGGCTTTGTCAAAAATAGCACTTCAGACGGAAACTACTACTGGGTGTTTGCCAACATAACACCCGACTATAACAGCGGTGAACTCGCTGGGTATTATTCAGTGAGAAGAAAAGCACCGAATGAAGCCATTGAGTTAATCCAATCCATTTACACCAAGATGAAAGGGATTGAACAAACCGAAGATAAAAAAAATGGTCCTGCGCTCTCATGGAAGACGATGGTTGACGATATATTGTCAGAAACAAACATGACATATAGCGAGTATGTGATCAGTTTATACAATAAAAGCCGCTAGGAGTTCAGTAATGAAAAAACCTCATGTAAGCCAAGGAATACCATTACTGAAGCAAAAAACACTCATCGCTTCTTGTACATTTTTTATGACTATTTGTTTCATCTCTGGCATCAATATGAATTGACGCTGTTTAATGCTCTTGTCCCTTTGTTTTCTTTAGCGATTGCTGTTTATTTTTATTTTGACCATTTAAAAATGCTTAGAGCCATACACAAAATTAATGATGTTTTAGTTGAGGCAAAAAACGGTAATACGCATATAAGAATCACCAATACGAAAGGCCTTGGGGAAGTGGGGTATGTGGCTTGGGCGCTTAACGATTTTTTAGATATTATCGAAGTGTATTCGAGAGAACTATCAAACAGTTTCGCCGCGACAGGAGAAGGCAAATACTACCGGAAGTTAATGACAAACGGTATGCCTGCCAGCTTTAAACACCAAATGGACGAAATTAACGAAGCCATTGACTCAATTCATAAAGTGCATCTCTATTCGAGGGATAATAAATTAAAAAGTGAACTTCATAAAATTAACACCAGTAAACTGCTTGGGAACTTAAAAAATAACCAAACTAACCTTGGCAATCTCGCAACTAAGATGGATGACGTACTCTCATTAGCCACAGAAAACCGGGATAGCGCGGTAGAGAGCAGCCATCTTATCGATAAGCTGCGCGATGCACTTAGTAGTATGTCCGACTGTATGTCCAGTATGGAAGAAACGGCCAACGCGTTAGGGAAAGAAAGTAGCCGCATTTCTGAAACCATAGATGTCATCACAACCATTGCAGAGCAGACAAATTTACTGGCACTTAATGCCGCAATCGAGGCGGCGCGTGCCGGTGAGGTTGGACGTGGCTTTGCTGTGGTGGCTGATGAAGTTCGTCTATTGGCCGATCGCACACGTGAGTCTACGTTTACCATAAGCGAAACCATAGGAACCCTGACTAAACGTATTGACGATGTCGTCGATCAAACATCACAAGTATCAGAGCAAACGCAGGTCGTCTCCCAAGAAGTCAGGAAGTTCAGCCAGGAGTTTGAAAACGTCGCCGAGACTTCTCAGTCAACCATTAATATTGCAACAGAAGCGAAAGACATGTCGTTTGCTTCACTGATTACCATTGACCACATTGTATACATGCAAAATGGATACATTGCGCTAGAGAAAAGTGGCGAAGGCCCTGAAGCCGATGCGGTCATGGTTGACCACTTTAATTGCCGCTTAGGCAAGTGGTACTACGAAGGGCAAGGATATGAGTCATTTAGAAACTACAATGCTTATTCTAGGATGGAATCTTGCCATCGTGATGTTCACAGTAACGTCCATAAAGCGATAGAACTTTCTAAAGCCAATTGGATGGACGATGATCATATATTTAATGCATTGATCGAGAAAATCTCTAACGCCGAAGAAGCCAGTGTGGGGGTCGTGACGGGAATTACCGATCTTGTCGCAGAGAAAAACGGGTAAATAGGTAAAACCAACCCAGCGCGAATACTGGGTTGGTTTTTACATCAAAGGGATAAGATATTAATCGCGAATGATCATCTGCTCACGTTCTGGGCCCACAGACACCATTTTAATAGGGACACCCATTAACGCTTCAATACGCTCTATGTATTCCTTGGCGCCTTGAGGCAAGCTTTCGAAGGTACGACAACTGGTTATATCCTCATCCCAACCTTGCATCTTTTCATAGATAGGTTGAAGATCGGCGGTTTGAGGCCAGATTGGGTTCTCACTGTGTTCGCCATCGTAAGCAACACAAATTCTGAGATCCTTCATACCGGTTAAGCAGTCAATTTTTGTTAGGGCTATCTCGGTTGCCGCTTGCAGCTCTACACCATTACGTGTCGCTACCGCATCAAAGTACCCCATATCTCGTGGGCGACCTGTCGTGGCTCCATACTCATTCGAGCTTTCACGAAAGTTGTCTTGCTCTTCCATCGCAGTCACCAGCGTGCCTGTCCCTACTGATGAGCTAAACGATTTTGCAACAGCAATAACGCGCTCAGGTCTGAGTGCCGGTAGGCCACTGCCAATACCGGCGTATGCGGCGGTCACATTCGATGAGGTTGTCCAAGGATATTCGCCATAAACCAAGTCACGCCCCGCGCCCAGTTGCGCTTCAAACAGTAAGTTTTCATTATTCGCTTGCAGCGCTTTCAGGGGTTCGGTGACGTTACAGATAAACGGACGCCACGCTTTCGTGACTTCCAGTAACCATGCAGTGAGTTCGGCGGCGCTTTCTGTGTAATCACACTCAGGATAAAGCGCTTTGAGCTGTGGCATTTTCCAGTCGAGCATGAATTGAATACGCTGCTCTAATACCTCAGGTTGGTTCAACCATCCTACGAGAATGCCTTTTTTCATCACACGGTCGCCGTAAGCAGGAGCAATACCCTGGCGAGTAGACCCATAGGCAGCATCGCCAAGTCTTTGCTCTTCTAGCGTATCTTCCAGTGCATGAAGAGGAAGACACAAGGTCGCACGGTCAGAGATACGTAAATTGACATTCACCCCCGCAGCCTCAACTTCAGCGATTTCTTCACTCAGTGCAGCAGGGCTAATCACCATGCCGGGGCCAAGAACGGCGATACAATTCGGATTAAAGATACCGCTAGGTAACTGGTGAAGTTTAAACGTGCCAAAATCATTAACAACGGTGTGGCCTGCATTGTTACCACCTTGAAAACGCACACTGGCAGAGGCGTCGGAGGCTAAAAAATCAACAATACGACCTTTCCCCTCATCACCCCAATTGGCACCCACAACAACAATAGACGACATAAACTTTCTCCGAATTGATTAAGAAATCATCTTAGTTCTGTCGAATAAATAAGAGAAATTAATTATAATGATTAACTTGATAAGATAGTCATATAACTTAGCCACGCATCGGTTAGGTTAACTCACTGGAAGGTGCAAGAATGCTCGACATCCATTGGCTTAAAACGTTCGTCACGCTGGCGGATTACAAACATTTTGGTAAAGCGGCGATTGCGTTACATATGACACAACCGAATGTGAGCTTACACCTAAAACAACTGGAGCAAGCCACAGGGGTAAAACTCATTGAGCGAAGCCCCTTTCACCTGACTCAAGCGGGAGAACGCTTATTAGAAAGTAGCCAACGGACACTTCAAGAGTTACAGGTTTGCCAAGCGGATCTGAACGCTTTAAATGACTTAGATAAAGGCACCATCACCATCGCAGCCAGCGATATTATTTCTCGCATGTTGCTCATTGAGGCATTTAAACTGTTTAAAGAACAGTATCCAGGCATCGATATTGCGCTGTTAAACACCACTTCATCCCAAGCCTCTGAGCGAGTTAAAAATGCCGAAGCTGACCTTGGGTTTGTCATCTCCCAAAAACAGACACAGCCGCTGCATTTCGTTGAGCTCCAACAAGTAAAATGGGTAGCGTTAGGTCAAGGATTTGAGCAAAACATAGCAGTAAATAATCAGAAAGATGACCAGACAAACAGTAAGGCGGTGAGTCAGCAAGACAAAGAGTTAACCTTAATCTTGCTCGGTCACGATACGCGTACACGAGAGTTGATTGACAACGCCTTGCCTAAGCTGAATCTATCCGATTACCGAGTCATGGAAGTGGGCAGCGTAGATGCACAAATTGATTGGGCAGAAGCCGGATTTGGCGTCGCGATCGTTCCGGAGTTTGCGATATCTTCCCACAAGAATATCACTTCTCAAGTGACACCTTTGCCAGATTTCCCCACCACAGATCTTGGTTACATTGTTCGGCAAAATCAGATTTTATCTAAGGCAACCAAACAGCTGCTTCATTGGGTGAGCGATGGTATTTCTGCCATGCACAGCCGTAACATAAAATAGTGGTGAGTCACTATCGTGCCTCAGAATTTTGCGCGTCCAAACAGCGAAACCCTCGCAGAATATTACTCAACGTCATCGCAGCAAACACCACAATCACCAGCGACAGATGCCACGCTTGGTCTAGCCCCAGTAAAACCAGCCCCATGCTCACAATGGAAGAAATCACCATTTGCCCACCGCCAGACATCGCGGCCGCCGCCCCTGCATTCTTTTTATAAGGTTGCATAACCAACGCTTGCGAACAAGGTAAAGCTATACCATTGCCCAGAATCATCAATAGCTGACCAAGCATCAAATATAACGGTTCAACAGGGCAAAAGAACAGCCATATCGCCGCACAAAGGTGCAAGACGGGCGTACAAAGTAGCATCTTTTTACTGCCAATGATGGGGCGAACTCGATTACAAAGACTGGTGCCGACAAGCATGCCAAGCGCAGGGATCAACGCCCATAACGCGTATTGATCCGATGTCATACCAATTTGGTTTTGCATGATAAACGGCATCACAGACACCGTCGTGATCATCAGGCTAAAGTTCAGCCAACTAATACTGGCAAAGCTCATAAAGTAGCGAGAGGTGAATAGCTCACGATATTGCAGTAATACCTTTTTAGGCGATGGCATTGGGCTGCGCTCTGCAATGGTTTCCTTAAATCTTAAGGCAAAAATAATCCACGTAAAAAAGACATACCCCAGCAATGATGTGAACACCATACTCCAACCGAAGTGGAAGTTAATAAACCCACCAAGGACAGGCGCAAACAAAGGGGTAATCGAAGCGACCATGGCAATGTACGACATGGCGATAGGCAAATCAGCACCACTAAAACGATCTCGGGTTGACGCTCTCGCGAGCACGGCGCAGCATCCTGTGCCTAACCCTTGAAGAAAACGTCCCGCCACCATGCCTGTAAATGAATCACTAAAATAGATGATCATCACGAGCCCCAACGTGGCAATGAACAGCCCGGTTAGCAATACCTTTTTACGCCCCAGCGCGTCCGAGATCGGCCCATACAGAAATTGAGAAGGGCCAAAGCCGAGTAAGTACACACTGACCAGAAGTTGGGCATGCTCCAAAGAGATATCAAAATCTTTCGCTATCCACGGCAATGAGGGGAAAACCAGCCCCATACTCAACTGCCCGACACTGATCACTAAGCAAGCGAGTAAGATGGTTTTAAACTCAAACGGTTTACTCATTATTTAAGTGGCTCCCGAAATCCGTCTCTTTCTTATTGCTCTTTTTTCTGCCATCCAGCCAAACTATCCACGTGTCTCTTGTTCTTGCCCGTCGCATTCACACACCTCTGATATTGATCTAGCCGACTCGATAGATTAACAGATTGTATTGCCCTAAAGCTCAAGCGGATCAAACAATATTGAGGAATGAAGCAAAACGAAACAAGAAACCCCAACAGTTATGCTGGTCTAGAGAGGGGAATAGCCTCTATAATGTCGATGTCTAAAGTAAAAAGGTAATAAAATGAAAATTTGTGGTGTTGAGATCAAAGGTAATGACGCGGTGATTTGCCTACTTTCACTGTCTGACGGTGTCTTTAATATTCCTGATTGTCGTGTTTCTAAAGTGTCTATTGCGAACGGCAACGATACTCAACAAATGAGAGATTTTCAGTTTTCTTTCGCTAAATTGATGGAAGACTACCAAGTCGACAAAGTGGTGATTCGTCAACGTCAAACCAAGGGTAAGTTCGCGGGTGGTGGTTATGGCTTCAAACTAGAAGCGGCTATCCAACTGATCAGCGATCTCGATGTCGAAGTGGTTGCACCCAACGACATTAAAGAGAAACTGAAGCGCAATCCTATGCCGGTTAAATTCAGCGAAACAGGCTTAAAACAGTACCAAGAAGCACCGTTCATGACCGCTTATGGATGCATTATGGCTCATAAATATTCTTAACCGAATACCATTGTTGAGCTAAAAACGCCATACCACACGCTAGTTATAAGCATGCTTGTTAATAAACATGCTCGTTATAGCCAAGCGGTATGGCTTTTTTGTTTCTGCAAAATCAAATCGCTTTCACCTATCAAATCAATACATAGAACCCATTATCCAAAGTGATTCGCTAACGCTACTCTAGCCTCAAGATTGATGAATAGAGAAGCCCCGATGACCACTTCTACCCCACCCCAAAAAGCCCTTATCGTTGAAGGCGGAGCAATGCGTGGCATTTTTGCCAGTGGCGTGCTTGATTCCTTCATGGACAACCAATTTCTTCCTTACGATTTTGCTATCGGTGTGTCGGCAGGGGCAACCAATTTAATCGGTTATCTCGGACATTCTCCTAAACGCAGCGCCAAGGTGATTACTCAGCTTGCTACCGACAAACATTTCTATAGCCCGCTGCGTTTTGCAAAAGGGGGCAATTTGGTCGATGTTCGCTGGCTTTGGGAGCAATCAAATAAAGCGTTTCCTTTGGATTGGGACCGATTATTTCATTCTATTCCCATGTACGCTGCGGTCACCAATATCGAAACCGGCGATGCTGATTATTACCACGTTCAGCCCAGCAATCTCGGCCAAGTCATTGAAGCTACCACCGCACTGCCCGTTGCTTATAAAGAGACGCCTTGTTTCTCTGGCCGCTGCTACACGGATGGAGGAGTCTCAGACTCGATTCCGGTTCAAGAAGCTTATCGACGAGGAGCAACAGAAATCACCGTGATTTTGTCTCACCCACTGAGCTATCAGATGAGCCCAGTGAAACATCCGTGGATGATAAAAAGATTACTGGCGAAGTACCCCAATATCGCCCGTGCAATGCTCAAGCGTGCCGATAACTACAATCGTTCATTGGAATTTATCCGCAACCCACCCAGTGACGCACAAATTCGAGTAATAGCACCGCCAGAGGATTTTGCAGTAAGACGACTGACCATGAATCAGAAGACATTAAAGGCAGGTTACGAAATGGGCGTAACAGCAGGGAAGCAGCACCTTGCCAGCTTACAAGGCGTATTTGGGCTCGATGAAGAGAATTGTCACTTTTGTTTGTGAAGCACTCAAAAACGGCCTCGTAAGCTAATACGAGGCAGGCTTTTTACTAGGGCGTGTTGATTATTTATGCGTTACGTCCAACGCATAAAAGGTTGCTTGAACGTAATCGTCAGCGTCACCAGAGCGATTTTGGTTGTAAACACCCGCTTTAAAATACATCCACTCATCGGCTCTTTCATAACCTGAGTTTTGCATATCCACTTTTTGTACGACATCAGGCTTGTCTTCGCGCGAGATAGTCACCGTCATATCTGATCCAACAACGTCAATTTTGTACGAGAACTTTTCGCCTAAGGCTATACCATCATCGTAGAATTCTGGGTAGTCTTTTGAGTTTTGCTTCCAGTAATTAGGCTTTGTCGGGCCAATCATAGGGAAAGTAATGTCATCACCACCATTAGGTTCGTGTGAGATCCAAACGGAACCAGTGCTATGATCAGGCATTTTTCGGTAGTAAATTTTGACGGGCTCATCGTTTGGAGCATGAATTTGACCAATGATTACGCGACCTTTCTGCCAGCTTTCTCCTGTCGTCGTCACATGATCTACTGATAATGTCGCTTCTAATGTACCGTCAACACCTGCCGCATTCTTCAGTGATTGCTCTGAAACATTATGGCTAAATACCCAATTGTTCCCTCCTATACCTTTGGTACTGTGGCTATCATCGCCACATCGCATCATTTCGCGCAGTTCTGAGCGGACATATTTGGTATTTTCTGAGGTTTTGATGCCTTGAATAGGCGAACGGAAAACAACACCATCTTTGGCCTCATTAAGGTAAAAATAATCAGGATGCATCGCGCCATTTGCTATTTCAGTTTCACTAAACTCTGTTGGTCGATCCCCACCAGTCAGTGATACCGGCAGCGTTACCTTCCAACACGAAAGATCCAACACCTCAGCAGGCGTTGTTGGCGCTGCATTCGCCCCAAACGCAACGGCAGCAAACATGGTGGTCGTCATCATTTTTAATTTCATTACCTAATAACCCTATTTGTACTATAATATACCTAGAGATTGATACTACAGAAAGAAGGCATCATAGAAAGTTATCCAGCTCTAATTTTTTCAATCTCATGGTTGGGACATTAAGTTCAATAATCTCAAAAGCGGAAAGGAGAGTGCGTATGGTTGTCTTTAATGAAACATGACACAATGCACGCCCAGTACTGAACAAAGCAAAGAAACAAGCATAATGAAATTTGAAGCCGCTATTTTTGACATGGATGGATTACTTCTCGATACCGAGCGAGTGTGTATGTCGATTTTTAAAGAAGCGTGCCGAGCGCAAAATGTGCCTTTTTTGGAAGAGGTCTATTTGTCCATCATCGGACGTAATTCAGCCGGTATTGAAGCGGTCATTCGAGAAGGCTATGGTCCAGATCTTGACTACCCTGCTTTGCATGTTGAATGGCGAGATCGGTATAACGCTGTGGTCAAACATCAAGCCATCCCCGTTAAAGATGGCGTGGTTGAGCTGCTGACTTGGTTAAAGGCGAATAACGTACCGACAGCCGTTGCAACCTCGACTCAAAAAGAGGTCGCGGAAATAAAATTAAGGCTAGCTGGTCTTGACCACTTTTTCGATAACCTAACAACCGGCTGTGAAGTTCAGCGCGGCAAACCACACCCTGAAATCTATCTGCTCGCCGCTGAACGTTTAAAGGTGAACCCTAAACGCTGCTTGGCGTTTGAAGATTCAAATAATGGGGTTCGTGCCGCCATTGCTGCCGATATGCTTACCTACCAAATTCCCGATTTGGTTCAGCCTTGCCAGGAAGTTCTTGCATTAGCACCTTGGGTGCGCTCTTCACTTCATGTTGTTTTAGAAGAACTCAAGCAAGCCTAACCAACAACAGGCAAATGATCTCATACCGTCAGCACGGCTTTTCAGCGTCGGCTGACGTTGTCACTCTCCCTTTTCAACTTTCCCACACAACATCAAGAGCGACGTTCAACTCACAGAATATGTCCGTTTTCACATACTTCATATGCTGAATATGGGATTGATACGCTTTAACGAACCTATATATTGGGGGTCACTTTTTTGAAGTAAAAGGAGTTTACTTCTCGTCAATATCTAAAGGTAATATCGTGAAAAATAGACTTCTTTCCGTTTCTTTTCTTTCCACTTCGGTAGCGATACTGTTCTCTCCAAATATTGTTGCCGACGACAATCTTCAAGACATGTCAGATCCTCTTGCTGTTTATACTCAAGCAGGCATCGGTTACACCGACAAGGGAATAAACCTAAAAATAGGCCAAACCTACGATACAGGTAGCGATACCACGATGGGAATGAATATCATCGAAATTAAAGGGGTGGCTGGCGAAGCACTTGGCTGGAATGGTCGTGGTGCCGACGACAGTATTGATTCACTGCGCTACCGTAATTTTGGGGTTGATATCACGAACGGACGAGGCTCTCAGGTTGATCTAAACCTTAGTTTTGATAAAGACCTTGGAGCACAAGGCTCAGCTTCTTACAGTATCCTTCAAGCTTTACCAAAGGTGGGCCCTGTTAATATTTACCCTCTTGCTGGCGTAGGCGTTGCATTCGGTGAAGAGCTCCCTTCTGCATCGAAAGGAACAGACGCGCAGCTGCAAGATCGTTGGGATATTCACGGTACGTTTTATGTGGCAGGGTTATACAGTAAAATCGAAGTCACAGATAACATTTGGCTAAACTATAACCCAATGTATATGGGTACTGTTTCTGGCTCTGAAACATATAAAAACATGGGGATGGGAGGAGACGATACCATCGTACTACACGAGGCAGTGGTAAGCTATCAGATCAACCCGAGATCCAATGTTCGATACTACGCAAACTGGAACGAAAACAATCGATACCAAACGGGCGACCACCGTATCGAATACAACTACCAGTTCTGATCTCTTTGATACGGCTCTTTCATCCGCTGTGATACTAGAAGGCAATTCCAGCCAATAAATTCCAGCCAATAATAGACGAAAAGAATCGATAAAAAAACCGATAGTGAATCGCTTCCCTATCGGTTTATTTAAGCCATGTATAAGAATTTTACTTTAGCATTATAGGGGGGATCACCGAATCACAAATCGACTCTATCCATTTAAATTTTTGTGATTTTAGATACTTACTGTTGTATAACAGCCCAACTTTTATCTCGTTACGCTTCTCTATTCCCGACACTTCAAAATAGCTGTATTGTTCGTTATCAATCACCGCCATCAAAGACTTAGGTGCGACAAACACCATATCGGAGCGAAGCACAGTATTGAGAATCGGATTCACGGCTTGGCACCTAAACTTAGGTTTGAAGTTACGTTGTGTATCAACAAAATCGGCCAGCAACATACTCTTATGGTTAAACTCAGGGACAACCAAGCCACCTACGTCATAATTAAACGCCTCACTCACCGATACCGTTTGACCTTCTAATTCATGTCCTTTACGCACAATACCAACAAAATTAAGCAAACCTATCGGTATTTGTCTCAATTCTTTAGACACATCTAATGGGTAGTAGCTGATTGCAAAGTCTAATTCACCATTGATCAATTCAGCGGCAGTTTTGGCTGAGTAACTCAAAAGCTCGACCGTCACGTTGGGCGCAGAATGGGTGATAGCCTCACAAATTTGGTAGCCATGAGTTTCAATTAAAAAGCCATTCATAGCCATTTTAATCACACCCACTTGTTTCTCTGGCAAAAACTCTTCGCCCGCTAACGCCTCCGTTAGATCTTCAAAGACTTTCGGCAACCGTTCTGCCAGCTCTTCACCTTTGGGAGTGAGTTTGAGTCCGCGAGATTGACGAATAAACAGAGGATCGCCGATCTGGTCTCTTAGCTTTGCTAGATTTCGACTGACAGCAGGTTGGCTTGTATTCAAACGCTCAGCCGTTCGATTGGTATTTTTTTCCTGCAAAAGAACCAATAAGGTTTTCAGTAAATTCAAGTCGAGCTGCTGGAGGTTCATCAGTGTGCCTTTTTAGGAACGAGATTAAGTGAATAGCGTTAGTTTGATCTCCTCGTAATGCTAAAAGGAAAGCTACGAGGAAAGTTCTGCTATATCAATAATGACATAACAATGCATTATGAAATGAGATGGGTTCCAAAAAGACATCAATTGAAACCCATCTTACTGCGATCAATAAAAAGCATCGCTCTAGATTGCTCTAATTTTAAACAATAAACTGATTAAGCTGCTTATTTTGATCTTCAATATGCGCAGACTGCTTCAACACCTGCTGGCTCGTGTGTGTCGACTTTTCTGCCACTCTATCTGACAAGTCTTTAATGCTCACGGTATTGTTGTTGATTTCTTCTGCGACTAAGCTCTGCTCTTCCGCTGCTGAGGCTATCTGAATGTTCATCTCAGTGATAGAAGAAATGGCATGTCGGATATCTTCTAGCGCATGGTTGGCCGTTTGTGCTTGTTCTACGGTCGACATCGCTAGGTTATGACTTATATTCATTGTCTGAGTGACGGATTGGGACCCTTGTTGGAGTTTATCAATCATCGTCCTTATTTCAGTGGTCGAATCTTGCGTGCGCTGAGCAAGAGTTCTGACCTCATCAGCCACAACAGCAAAACCTCGGCCAGAGTCACCGGCTCGTGCGGCTTCAATCGCTGCATTCAATGCTAACAAATTCGTTTGATCAGCGATTTCGTTAATCACACTCACAATGGATTCAATATCCCCAATTGAGCTGCCAAGAGACTTAACCGCCCCCATTGAATCATCCAATTGATCACCTAAGTTTTGAATTGCTTGAGTGGTTTCAAGGACAATGCTGCTGCCTTTCGTTGCTGCTAAATCCGCTGTTTGTGCTGATTCTGCCGCGCTTTGTGCATTTTGCGCGACTAAACCTGACGTCGTTGACATTTCATTCATTGCCGTTGCTAATTGTTCCACTTCTTGCAACTGAGTCTGTAATAGCCCTTCCGAATCTTTCGCACTATTGGCCGCCACCGTTGAATACTCGGTAATGTAAGTCGCAGTTTGCTTGGTCCCTTGGATTAGCTCTTGAATCACCGCAACAAAGCCATTAAAACTGGTCGCCAACTCTTTGAACTCTTGATCGGTATTGGTATTGAGCCTTTTAGTCAGATCACCATCCCCAGATGCCACATTTTTCATTGCTTTATTAAGTTCAGAAAGCGGACGCATCAGTATTTTTAATACACCGATATATACGAGACTGGAGATCACCAAAAGGGCTAAAAATACCACCATCATAGTGCTTCGCATCTCTTCAAGTGCCGAGTGCATTTCATCGTAGGGCAATAACATCCCAACAAACCAATTTTCGTCTGAGACCTTGTTAAAATCTAGATAATAATTCGTACCTTGAATGTCTATCAACTCTGTTTTATCACTGATTACACGTTGGCCCGTTACTACGGATATGTGCTTACCGTTAAACTTGCTGTTCGGGTGCGCAATAACCGTCCCGTTACCATCAACCACAAAAACCGTCGCATGGTTAAGTTTAACGTTCGAGATTAACGTCGCAATTGAAGTTAAATCTACATCAAAAAATGAGACACCTAACAAACCATCAGAATGATAAACGGGTTGAGAAATTGAAATAAGAACAGCACCGGTCCCCTCATCAACGTAAGGGTCGGTAATCTGCTGACCTCCGCTGCGCGTCGCATTTTGATACCAAGGACGAGTACGAGAATCCCAGTTTGAAGGCGCAGCCCAACTTTTATCATTATGGGTAATGGAGCCATCGTCTTCAAAACCAATCCCCGACGTCACAAATACATTGGCGAGCGCTGATTGTTCAAGTAAATGAGGGATTTCTTCTCTGTTAGCATCAACAAGCAACTCGGACAGATAGTGGGCTAGGTTTCGCTTACCTTGTAACTCACTATGAATCACTTCAGCAACCTGGCTAGAGGCAAGTTCAAGGTTAGATTGAATCGTTTTATCAACTTCACGGTTGGTCGTTCGATACTGTGTGAAACTCAACACGGAAAGCCCTATTAAGCTAACGAGAGTGCCTAGGACAAGAACTTTTGTACTAAATTTCATAGATTGTTTTCCGATAGTTTCTAAGTAGCTGATGATCTCGCGAGAGTGTAGCGCTGAGTCGATGAAGGGAATAGGAATATCGGTTATTCCAAAAAAAATACCAATCCATGTAAAGTAGCCTACAGATCAATAAATAAGGCACCAATCATCATGTCAACCAATAACCAAACCCTAGCGCCTGCGGATGGGCTGTGGGCTAAATTGACTCGGACTGTCAAAGCCATTACCGTTTTTATCTTCAAAGCCATTATCGTCCTCGGTACTCTTGTCGGTTCATCTGTCTTGCTGTCAAAGCTGGGTACCGTGCACGGTAAAGACATTCCAGAAGAGTATTTCTCTAACGGGTACCCAACGATATTAAAGCTTCTCGATTCTGAGATTTTCATGGGCTTTGTTTTCTTTGTTACCGTTGCAATCATCATTTACATTATCTACCTGTTTTGGCAACTGCATGAAGTCGCGGTCCATAAAGCGGCTGAGATGTCGAGCGCCCATACACAAATCGTGTTTGCTCTGTCTCTGTGTGGCCTCTTTATTGATAAAGCATGGTGGGTACTTGCCATCATCATCGCATTCGCGCGTTGGGATGTTCTTGCAAGAGAACTTTCAAACATCATTCGAAACGGCCGTAAACCAACAGCAAATATTGAGGAATAAGCCATGAAAGAAATAATGCTCCCTTATGTCCTTATCTGTTGGATCTTAGTGAAAACAGGCGTGATTTCGTGGACTTTACGTAACGCAGTGATCATCGTTGGCACGGGTGTCATGCTGGCGTTTGCACTGTTTACTGCGCACCGTTTTTGGTCACCGGCGGATTTAACCGACAGTACAACCGTTAAAGCCCCCCACGCCGTGCTTAGCCCACTGATCGGCCAAGAAGTTGAACAAGTATTCGTCGACCACAACCAAATGGTTAAGAAAGGCGACCTTATCTATACGCTAAAAGCGGAAGATACTGAAAACCAACTTGAAGGCTTGGATGCACAACAAAAAGCCTACCGCGCTGAAATTTTAGCGCTCACACTGAAAATCGAAAATGATGAGCGTAACCTTGACCGCTTGACCAAGCTGAACGATTTTGCCCAGCAATCGACACGTGACGATTTGCAAACCAGCATTGAATCCACTCATGCTCAAATTGCTTCTGTGAATGCTCAAATTCTGGCCATTGACGCCCAAGTGGCAACGGCAAAATGGCAGAATGAACGCCGTGAGATTCGTGCTCCATTCGATGGGCAACTGTCGATTGCGAACCTTGTCGATGGTACTCGCGTGGGTAACATGCACCTATACGATACCAGCAAGAAATTTGTTGAAATGCGCATTGCAGATCAAACGTTCCGTGGGATCAAGATTGGTCAATTTGCTGAATTCTACGTTGATGCCTATCCAGGTGAAATTTTCCGTGGCCGTGTACACAGTGTGACAACCGGTACAGGTGAAGCACGTGTATCTGTACTAAACGGGACACAACATGTTCGTCAGCATGTGGGGAATAACATGGGTTCTCACGGCCGTACGATTGTCATTGAATTCCAAGAGCCAGAAGGCTATAACGTCCCTATCGGTGCCACAGGTTCAGGCTGGGTTTCAGCAGAAAAACCTCACCCTATGCTTGGCTTTATGGATATCATTGGTGGCGCAACCGTTCGCTTGAAAGCCTATAAATCGTATCTATCAGCCTTATAAGCCCCACTTCACTTGACGAATCAAAATAGTGTTGGGTGAAAGACAAAAAAGGGAAGCCCTGAAATAGCTTCCCTTTTCTTCGTTTGGTGGCAAGCAACTTTACTTATTTCGTTCAGTCCATGTCTCTACTTGATGGTTAATGATTGGTTCAACAATACTGCACAGCCATTGCTGTTTTGGTGAGTGGCGCAAAGAAGCTTTCATGATCAAAGCAAGATCTAAATTAAGCTTATGGTGGGCTTCAGATTCAAAATAAGGCTCATACTTTAATGTAAAGCAATCGTCCATCAGCTCGTTCATGACCACTTGGCTGTCGACAATGATACCCACTTCAATATTCGGGTCTAATCGGCGAAAATGGTCAGTCGTATCGTTCACTCCAGGAATTAAGAATTTGACGTATTCACCTTCTTTATTCCCAGCAAAATAACCCGCCCCTGAATGAATGCGTTTCTGATAAAAAGCCTGGGATTTATCGTTGATCGCGTGAACGCCTAAATCGACTTCTTCATTTAAAATCAGCGATTCAGAATGATGCCCCCATTGGCGCAGCTCAATGACCGCGTTAGTCTCTTTTCTCAAAGCCACAATGACATCTTTGCCAATATTATTTAAGTAAGGGCTAACAATATGTAAGGTCACTTTGTCCAACAGCATAGGATCAAAGCACTCTGGCTCGAGAGCAATCGTCAGTTGCTCAAGCGCATTTCGTACCTTTGGCTCGATCGATTCAGCATAACTGGTGGGAACAAGGCCCATTGAATTTCGTAAAAACAGTGGATCCCCTAAATCTTCGCGCAATTGCGACAGCACTTTGGATACGTAGGATTGAGAACGTCCCAATTTAGTCGCCGCTCTCTGAGTGGAACGGGTTTGCATCAGTGCTAAAAAAACATGTAGGGTATTTAAATCATTCATCTATGATCCATCACTATTCTGTTGTCTTTGATATTTATTCATTCGTGAACCTAGCATCACTACCGAAACGCCCTTTCAATGTTCTCGTCGTTTTTTAACAAGCGACAATTGGAATAAGCTTTATTCCAATTGTACGGGAGCGTTTCGTTACAATACAACGCTAATTTACCTGTCTGTGTCACAAGGATACATAGGCTTTCGTTTGACGCAAGGAAGTTTCTTTAAGAGTAATTCAATAATGAAAACATCAATGTCTCGTGCTCTACCGAAAAATAAAATGCGCTCTGCTATTCCTCTTTTTACTCTATCTCTTTTAAGCGCTGCTGTGTTGAGCACGACGTCTGCTCAAGCGAGTGGCTTTTTCATGCAAGAAGCGATCATTGCCAATACTGGTACCACGGGTGCGGGTGACGGTGTTTACACTCAATCGGCAGCCGCGATGTGGACAAACCCGGCCACCATGTCTCACATGGGTGAGAGCATGACAACCGTCAATACTCTACTGCTTGATCTTGAGATGAACTACGCTGATGCTGATCAAGGGGAAAGCGGCAAAGCGCATACACTTATGCCTTCTGTCGGTGTCTTCCACGCACGTCAACTTAATGATGACGTGCACCTCGGCCTTGCTCTAGGCACCGTTGGTGGTTCGAGTGTTGATTACGGCAGTGATTGGGCGGGCAGAAATTTAATGACAGATACGACCCTAACAGCCGTCCAATTTAACCCTTCTCTTAGCTTTCGAGTGACAGACCAAGTCTCTTGGGGCATCGGTGCGCAATTTAGTTGGGCCTCATTAGAAATGGGGATGGCGTCAGGAAATGTTCAACTAGAGAGTTCATCGGATTGGGCATACGGGTTCAATGTAGGTGTCATGTACAAGCAAAGCGAAAAGCTGGATCTTGGCTTTAGTTTCCGTTCAAAAGTAGAACACGATTTCTCAACCAATATCAGTGGCCCTGGCGATATTAACCCAGCCGTTGCTTCTGAGTTGGCTGTTCCTGCTATTATCGACGTCAGTGCAAGCTATGCCGCGACCAATCAGCTAAATATCCTCGCTTCGATTCAGCTTCATCGTTGGAGTGAATGGGATCAGACAGTGTTTGATTTTGGCAAACTAAATAACAACCCAATCGGCTTAAACTCTATTAACCGTGATTGGGATGACGTGTGGAAATTTGCACTGGGTGCAGATTATCAGTTGAACTCAGACTGGCGCTTGAAAGCTGGCTTTTCATACGAAACCTCACCACAAGACGACCCTAGCAAACAATGGGTTGATCTGCCTGTTGGCGACCAATACCGCTACTCCGTGGGCGCAAGTACCACTTGGGATGATTACACCTTTGATGTCTTCTATGAATACGCTGATCTAGGCTCTGTCGATATCGCAGAGCGTTCTATTGCAAATACACCAGTAGGAATCAATGGCACATTCGATGGCCGTATTCACTTCGTTGGTATGAGTGTAACTTTCTAAATCACCACGCTTAAAAAGAAGAAATAATGAACAGACCTTTAACTTGTTTGATCTCTCTTAGCTTGTGCGTGTTTAGCGCACAAGCTGAAGAAGAAAAGCATCACGAAGATCCAACCAAAATTGTCACCAAAGCCGGTATTGCTTATGTGGATGGTGTGCAGTTTTCAGGCTCAATTGGGCTCGATGATGCACGCATGATCAATGCTCGTATCAACGCCGATGGTGATGAGTGGCGACTAGGGGGATCTTGGCTGTTGCCAATGGGGATTCTCAATTTTAACTTCAGCCGATCTGAGTACGATTACGATGGTTATAAAAATAACTACAGTATTGGCTCATTCATACCGCTGAGTTACTTTGATATAACCCCGCTAGGCTGGCAAATTTTCCCGATGGCAGGTTACAGCTATAACGATGGCGAGATCGCAGGAAAAGACGCTGAGAGCGACAACGACTATGTGATGACTCGCTTTACCTCTCATGGCGGTTATTTGGGCATGTTTGCTCTAAAGCCGTTAGATGAAAAGTGGTCATTGATGACGTTTGGTGGCGGCTCTATGGGTTCAGATAACTACTCTGGTTACTGGGCCGGTGCAGGTCTTAGTCATAAGCTCACCCAATCTCAATCGTTCAATTTCTTCGGAGTGTTGGCGGACGATGACTTTGGTCAGAATAATAGAGTCGGTATTTCTTACACTTACGAGTTTAAGTAACCTCGTTATCTCATGATTAAAAAGCGCAGGTCTCACTGCGCTTTTTTAATATTTCGCTTTTTCTAGATTTCGCTTAATCTAAATCCAATCAGACACTAATCTACGGCTAAATCCGGCTTGTCCGAGCGGCTTGCTTTTTGTCTTTTATCGACGACTTCAAACACCACCAATAAGACAGCCGCTACCACAGCGCCAATGAAACACAGATATAGAGCACTATGGTAGTTAAAGACCTCCGCGACCGCACCCACCGCTACACTTGACACTAAGGTACTGACACTGAGCAAATTTGAGAATAACGTGGATGCGGTACCTAACCGATCTTTCATCATATCTTGCAGAGCGACCATTCCTATCGTCGCGCAAATTCCAATGAAAAAGCCATTCAACACCTGCGCCGCTAACATGGTGAAAAAACTGGTTTGCGACAACATCACAAGGTAAAAAGCCGCGCCAGAGACCACCGCCATTAACATCACCTTAATGGTGCCCACTTTCTCAGCCATTTTACCCGCAGACAGCATAACGGGGATTTCACACGCAGCCGCCATGCCAAACAAAAGCCCCAACCAGCTCACATTGACTTTTAGCTCCTGCGAGAGATACAGCGGAATACTGGTGATGTACAGATTGTTCGCCGAGAACGCGCACACAACAATCAAGCAATAGAGCATCACCATGCCACTCAATGGTTTATGATCGACTTTCTCGGCTCGCTCTTCTTTTGTCACGACATTACCCGGAATGGTTTTCGCAATCACCAGTATCGCGACTGACACCGTTATCGCTGATACGGCAAACGTCGCACCAAAGCCAAACTGAGCCTTTAGCATAAAAGCCGCTGGCGGACCAAACACCCAGGCAATGGCCAATCCAGCCCGCATTTTGGCTAAAAAACTCGTACTATTAGCCACATGACGGTCACCGTATTCACGACCCAATGCAAACAACTGACCAAACGAAGCCCCGCTCACACTGCCAAACACCACCGCAACCGCAACCGCTAACCAGTAATCTCGAATCACAATAAAACTCGATACCAAAATCAAATAGCTGGTGAGTGAAACCATCAGAATCGTTTTTCTATTCCAATGGCTATCAGAGCGTTTGGCAATAAAATGGGAGACAGAAACAGAACACACGACCACCAACGTCATGTAGGCACTGAGCATCATAGGCGTTGCACCCAATTCCTCAACAATAAATAAGCTCGATAGAGGATAGAAAAATGCACCACATAGCCCAGTAACGAACGCGGTGAAAATGAACAACAATGCTATTTTATTATCTTGCATAGTACAAAACCTAATCTTTAGAAAAAGCCCCAATCGGACTTTTTACGCTCGGTATAGTCTACTCAATGATGATGAATATGATTGATGTTATTCGAGCCACCTCTAATACTAATCATTCAATTTAGTTCCATTCTTTGACAGAATAAGCCTATCGAACACATCTGACACCTAACAAGATAACCGGACATCGTGATGAAGCCCTTTAAAGAACGCGTACTTAACACACCAAGCTTTGACTGGTTAGTAAGAGAGTTTCACTGTCTCGCTAAAAAGGATGAGATATCGTGTTCTTGGCACTATCACTCAGAGTACGAGTTGGTGCTATACCTTGATCCAGACAACGCGTTCCAAGGCCGTTTTTTTGCGGGAGATGCCACCGGTGATATACACCACAATACATTGCTTCTTTATGGGCCGGGTTTGCCACATATGTTGGCAGGAAAAAGCACCAAAGACGATTACCATCATCATACGATCATTGTCTGGCTCTCTCATCAGTGGTTAGAGCGCTTAATCGAGTTGCTGCCTGAAGCAAGAGACATAAAACGTCTACTGGATAATTCGGCTTATGGCCTTTCTTTTGACCGTACCACAACAAAAAAGGTCGCCGTGTTACTCGAAGGCGTCACCAAGTTGGATCGCCATTATCAAGCGCTAAAAGTCATTGAAATATTGATGGCATTGTCTGAAGACACCCACTCAGAAAAGCTATCAGCAACGCCGTATCGCATGAAACCCGTCTCGGAAGATTCAGAGCTAAATCAGCGTATCGAACGAGCGTCTCGTTACATTGAAAACCATTACAGTCAGGGGATAAAAATATCCGACTTGTGCAAAAAACTCCACATGAGCGAAAGCTCTGCCTATCGGATGTTTGAAAAACACTATGGGATGAGTTTTTCTGAGCACCTAAAACAATATCGAATCGGAAAGTCATGCGAACTGCTCATTAACACCCATTTTCCTATCGCTCTGGTCGCAGAAAAAACCGGTTTCAAAAACCTGTCTAATTTCAATCGTCAATTCAAAGAGTTAAAAGCCATGACGCCCTCAGAGTTTCGCCATCGATTCCACTGATTGCGCTAATTTGAAGCAGGAGCTACACCAATAATTATCGAGATTGGTCACAGTTTGAACGCATGTGTCTTTTTATCAATCCGATTAAAGTTTACCTTATCTTCAAAATAATGAAGATAAATCGATATGCCCATTAATTACATCAGCAAAGAAGGCTCGGCGATCATGAATATCGCCCAATATCTTATGACCACGACAGAAGGAGATCGTCTAAGGACGATCGATTCACTCTCTGAAGAGTTTTCTGTGTCGGTCGGCTTTATTCAAAAAGCGCTCACAACGATAGAGCAACGTGGTGCCGTGATGCTTTCAAAACAAGGTCGCAATGGCACCTTTATCACTCAATTGGATTACAGGGAATTAGTTGGCTGTGCGGGTTTAAGCAATGTGGTGTGTGCTATGCCATTGCCTTATACCCGTCATTACGAAGGCCTGGCTAGTGGCTTAAAGGCACAAATTGGAGATCTACCGCTTTATTTTGCCCATATGCGAGGGGCGAGTGTTCGCGCTGAATGCCTAAGAAATGGGACATATGATGTAGCGATTATGTCGAAATTAGCAGCCAAAGAGCTGGCGAGTGGTTTGGTCACCGCCATAGATTTAGGTGAGCACTCCTATTCACACGAACATCGGCTTATTTTCAAAAAAGGCCGCTACGATAGCATTCGCCGTGTCGGTGTTGACCCAGATTCACCCGATCAAAAAATATTAACAAGCCAAGCCTTCGCCGATAAAGAGATTGAAATAGTCGAAATACATTATGGGGAGAGTTTAACTCACTTAACCAAGGGTGATATCGATGCTGTGGTCTGGTTACCAGAAGCGATTGAGATGGAAAAATATGACTTAGATGAACGTTCCCTGAGTCATGTGCCGGCTTGCCGAGATGCTTCAGAGGCCGTGATGTTAGTCAATGGCGCCTCATCACACCTTACTATTTTGTTAAGAAAGCTATTGAGAACCGATCAATTGCGTGAGCATCAAAATGCGGTTGTGGAAGGCACGATCGTCCCTAGTTACTAGCGAATATCGACCGCCAATGAAGACACACTCTAGAAATCAGCATGAAACTAGGAGCCAGCATGGAACAACGATTCGCCCTTTTGTTACAAGCCAATGCCATCAGCCAAAGGGCACATAATGGTGGGCTACAAGCCTTAGCGTTGATCGACAAAGAGCTTGGTCTACCACACGATAATGAGCAATACCAAATGGCATTGACTCATCTGTCCCGCGCCGCTGATCGTATTTGGCAAGGTGACGCCATCAAAGAAGGTTTGGATTCTGAAGTACTTGACGAAATATATGAGGATTCTGACGTCGATGTCGTTCTGAGTTTACATCGCAAGGTTCTTCGTTCAATGGATTTAAGCACGGTTCCAACAGCGGAAGAAAGCTTCATGATTGCCAATATCTACTCCTTGTACCAAGTCGGCAAAACATTACAAAATCAGGAATAAGAATGATGATCGACAGTACCGGTTACACCTATTGCCACGAGCATCTACACATCGATTTATCACCTCAAAAAGACGATATCGACTGCCGCCTAGACCAGTATCAACTGCTGTGCGATGAAATGGTGGCGTTGCAAACTCGCGGGGTACGTAACATCGTTGAAGTCACTAACGCTTTTATGGGTAGAAATCCTCATTTTATTGAAAATTTAATGGAGGACACGGGCATCAATGTACTGCTCTCTACCGGATTCTACATCGAAGGCTTTTTCCCTGATTCACTCTACACCATGAGTGTTCAACAAATTGCTCAAGGAATGATCAAAGAAATTGAAGTGGGGATCGACGATTCAAACCTCAAAGCAAGCGTCATTGGCGAAATTGGCAGCAGTGAAAATGGCTTTAGTGAAACCGAACAAAACGTCTTTCGTGGTGCAGCCATCGCTCATTTAGAGACCGGACGGCCTATTTCGACTCATCAATCAATGAGTACGATGGGAAAAGCGCAAATTGAGTTACTCAAAAGCTGCTCGGTGCCAATGAACAAAGTCACCATTGGGCACTGTGATTTGCGAGACAACTTAGATGACATCCTGTGGATGCTCGATCAAGGGTGCTACATCCAGTTCGATACGATAGGAAAAAACAGCTATTACCCCGACGCCCATCGCGCCGAATCACTCCGCATTCTGTGCGAACGAGGCTACGCGGAACAAATCATGCTATCGATGGATATCACAAGGCGATCGCATTTGAAAGGCAATGGTGGCCTGGGATTTAGCTACCTCATTGATGAATTTATTCCTCTGCTCAAAGAGCATGGGATCACCGATCACCAAATAAGCACCATGTTACAAACAAACCCTACACGCTTGTTTGGATAAAGAGCACATACGCTCATAAAAAAACGACACATGACAAAGGACGACACATGAAAAAAATTGCCATTGCTGGTTTGCAACGAGAGCAAATTCGAGATCAGATCGAAGCCTCCGCTCCGGGTGTATTTGAGTGCCATATTCTGACGGATATGGACGCGGCTATGCGAGTAAAGTCTGGGGATATGGACTACTTCATTGGTTGCTGTAATACCGGCGCAGGCGGTGCACTTGCTATGGCCATCGCCATCATCGGTTTTGGGCAGAGTTGCACCATCGCAAAACCAGCCATCAAAGCCAAAGAAGAGGAAGTAAAACAATTTATCGAAAAGGGCTACGTGGCCTTTGGGCTTTCGGTTGAACACATAGAGCATGCCGTACCAATGCTCACTGGCTTACTTGCTGAACAGTAGGAAAATAATATGGATATTATGCATATAGGACTCGTTGCCACACTCTGCGCAATGACTGCTTTAATCGCTAACATGAGTGCGGCCGTGTTCCACGATGGGATTCGACCGATCTTACCTCAACTGGTTGAAGGCAATATGACAAGGCGCGATGCAGGTTCGGTCGCCTTTGGTCTCTCTATTGGCTTCGTCGCATCGGTGGGGATTTCATTCACCTTATCGACCGGATTACTCAACCCTTGGTTGCTTTTCTTACCAACCGATATTCTCGGTGTCATGATCGGTAGCCGTTTCCTAGCCGCCGCTGCAGGTGGTCTGTGGGGTATATTGGTTGTGACCTCATTAGCCGGTGTCAATGCCGTCTTGACGGGTTTACCCGTGGACGCGTTAGGTGCATTGGGCGAGTTGGGTACGCCGGTTATGTCGGCCTTTGCACTGTTCCCTTTACTGGCTATTTTCTATCAATTTGGTTGGAGAGCCGGTGCAATAGCTGCGGTCGTCATCTTAATGTCTCGCCTTATGATCATTAAGCATACGGGGATTTACCCAGAATCGATTCAGATCTTTGTTGGCATGCTGATGCTGATCTTGTTCGCTGTTCGCAAAGACCTCTCTGATCGAAAACAAGGCATTGCAGCGCCTGATATGTCTGGCCTTCATGGTTTGTTTGATGAACGCACCAAGCGAATTGTCAAAAACTTACCCTTCCTAGCGGTGACTGGTGCTCTCATTGCTGCGGTCTCTAACGTCGGTATTTTTGCAGGCTCAGAAGTCTCTATTTATTCCCTCGCAGACGCGTACCAAATGACGGATCCTGAAGCAAAAGAGGCGGCAATGAAACAGGTGGCTCTGTCTGAATTTATGCGTGGCCTAGGTTTTATTCCTTTAATTGCAACCACGGCTTTAGCCACCGGTGTGTATGGCGTGGTTGGCATGACGTTTGTCTTTGTCGTCGGTTATTTATCACCCAACGTGCCCGTCGCTGCAGTACTTGGGGCGATTACAATTTGTGCTGAAGTTTATCTACTGCGCGGAATAGGCCGTTTCTTAGAGCAATTCCCGTCGATTCGAAATGCCTCAGACAACATCCGAAATTCGATGAATACCTTAATGGAATTTGCTTTATTAATTGGTGGGGTATTAGCGGTAATGAAGATGGGAGCCACTACGGGTTTCACCATTTTCGCCATGCTGTTCTTCTTAAATGAAGTATTAGGAAGACCGGTATTGAAGATTGCTGCCCCTGCTGTGGCCGCTATTCTCACTGGGGTTATTTTAAATGTTCTTCATGTACTGGGTTTATTTGCTCTGTAATCATGTAGAGCTAGGTAACTCACTTCCGTAACTCACTGTAAAATTTAACAAATAAATAGGCAGGCTGATCTTCAGCTTTATATAACACACCCACTTGTATTTGAAATTCATTATTAAGCGAGTGCATCAGAAATGATGTTCGGGATCAGCTCATGCCTAAAAAGGGGAGAACATGTTTTTAGAAGCGTTAGAAAAGCAAAATCCCAATTTAATTAATGCCACCCTAGCACTATTTAAACAGGGTCAATTACAGCCCGACACTGTGGTTATTGATGTCGACCAACTGCTCATCAACGCCAAATCAATGAAGCAGGTGGCGGACGAATCGGGGATACGTCTTTATGCCATGACCAAACAGTTTGGTCGCAATCCAATGATTGCCAAACTGCTCATTGAAGAATGTGGTTATGAAGGCATCGTATGCGTGGATTTCAAAGAAGCCCGACTCATGGCTGCACATGGATTACCCATCGCCAATGTGGGCCATTTGGTTCAACCACCAAGCAATATGATTCATTCATTGGTCGCCAATATAAAGCCTCAGGTTATGACGGTGTATAGCCTTGAGAAAGCCCAACAGATCTCTGACGCTGCGGTTACGGCTGGGCGACAACAAGGCTTACTGCTGAAGTTTTTCCATCGTCGAGACAAGCTTTACGTCAATCAAGAGTCTGGGTTTGCGCTATCACGCCTAGAAGAAGTGGTGCGGTCAATACAAGACATGCCGGGGGTTTATATCGAAGGGGTGACTCACTTTCCCTGCTTCTTATTCGACTCGGGCAGCAAAAAAACACAACCTACCCCAAATCTAATGACGCTGCTAGAAGCGAAACAAGGGTTAAATGCGCTAGGGATTCCATGCAGCCAGGTGAATGCCCCGTCTTCCACCAACTCAGAAACGATCCCAATGCTGGCGAAATATGGATGCACCCACGGAGAGCCTGGCCATGCCCTAACAGGGACGACTCCAGCCAATGCCATCGAGCCACAAGTGGAGCGGATTGCCATGCTTTATCTCAGTGAAATCTCTCACCACCACACCGACAACAGCTACTGTTTTGGCGGTGGGTATTATCGACGAGGGCTATTGGAAAATGCACGTGTTTACAGTGCTCATGGCAGTGAACGCACAGCGATCTTTAACGACGAAACCGACAGCATTGATTATCACCTACGGATACCCGGGCATTACCCTATCGGCGCTCCGGTGATCATGGCTTATCGCACTCAGGTTTTCGTCACACGCAGTGATGTAGCTTTGGTTCGAGGAGTATCAACCGAGCAACCTTTTATCCTTGGGCTTTACGACTCATTAGGAAATGAGGTGACCTATGCCTAGATTCATTGTCGTTGTACTGGACGGCTTTGGTGTGGGCGAAATGCCCGATGTCGCCCTCGTGAGACCACAAGATTGCGGATCGAACACTGCGAGCAAGTTACTCGCTCATTTCCCTCTAAAGCGATTGCCAGTACTAGAAAAGCTTGGCCTACAAAATGTCGTCAACAACGCAGCTTCAATCATGTCTGCAAACCCATTGGCCAACACTGGACGATCCAACCTCGCCCACCAAGGGGGGGACACCTTTATGGGGCATCAGGAAATCATGGGCACCCTGCCAAGGCCCCCATTAGAACAGGCTTTTCAAGTGGCACTGCCCGACATTGAAGGCGCTCTACTTAGCCACGGATATAAAGCGGTTCGACATACCCAGCAAGGGTTATCGGTGCTTGTCGTAGAAGACGGCATTATTGTTGGCGACAATCTCGAGGCAGATTTAGGCCAAGTCTATAATCTTACGTGTAACTTCAACATCGTCCCCTTTGACAAGTTACTGGAAATCGCAGCAGTAGTAAGAAGCGCCAATCCAGTCAGTCGAAATATCGCATTTGGTGGCAATATTAGCGATGAAACGAGTGGCGTTTTGAAAACAGAACGCCCCTCCATTGGTCACTCACCTGATGAACAATACGCGACCATGGAACGTGTATTCAATGCCATTGAAATCAAAAATGATGAAGATGGGAAACCAGCGTATATTGGGGTGAACTCCCCAGATAGTGGCGCCTACGATGAAGGCTTTCAAGTCGCTCATTTAGGCTACGGTGTGGACGCCAAAACGCAAGTACCGTGGCAGCTCCACAAGCAAGGGATTCATACCTGGCTCTATGGAAAAGTAGCCGATATTGTACAAAACCCACATGGCACCTCCTACACGTCTGTCGTCGATACCAATGAAGTGTTTCGCCTGTTGAATCTCGATCTCTCTACGGAAAGCCACGGCTTCTTTTGCGCCAATATCCAAGAAACAGACCTTGCAGGTCACCAACAAGACCCTAAACAGTATTGGAAGATATTAGAAAAAGCCGATCGCGGACTTGGTAGAGTGATGGAACAAATGACGGATCAGGATGTTCTTGTAGTGATGGCCGATCATGGGAACGATCCGTTTATCGGTCACACCAAACACACTCGTGAACAGGTGCCTTTACTCGCCTATAAAAAAGGTCATCAGGCACTCAACCTTGGCGTACGCGCAACCATGTCAGATGTTGGCGCAACAGTGAGTGCCTACTTTGGTGCTGACCGACCAGAAAATGGCACGCCCATAACACCATTGCTTCACACACCCCAAATATGACTATGCAATTAATTTTTATGTACGCTTGAGTCATTCTTTACTCGCGATTCTGAGTCGCCTCTTTGCTTTCCCCCTAATGTAATAAGCAAAGAGGTTTTTTCATTCCGTTGCCCACCAAATTAGCCAAACCACATTCTCAAAGCTATCGGAGGACAACAACGTTTGAAACTTTTCCACTTACGAAACTGTTTGATCACGTAGATATCCAAAGAAAATGTGACAACAAAGCTCGAAACACAGTTTTGGACACAAACGTTTTAGTGAATGTTCTAAATTAGCGTCTCACGGATAATTTCAAGTATTGCAGACCCCCTATACAAGTGGCAAAATTCACCCAGCCAATACAACTCTAGGTTGCATGTAAAACACGGCAATATTCACGTTTCTTCTTTTTCTGTGGGTTATTAACTCAATAAAATTTAAAGCATTCACGAACGGCACCCTGCTCGTTCGCCGATCCACCTCTGGTCAGTATGATTGAGACAAAAAATGAGATTGCGACATGTAAACTCATTTCTATTTGTAGTATTGCTAGTTAAAGATAGTTTAACTTTGGGGATGTTATCCCAATAGCCGTACAGCTATAGCTAGCTACGCAATCACAAGTGTGTGGTTGTTTTCAAGAAGTGTAAAGAAGTCATCATTGGATGTTATGTCTAAGTCAACATTTAGAAATTTAGCCACATTCTCGACTTCCGTATTAACGTCTCGGTTATTCTCAATCGCGTCATTGAGACTCTCCGTTAACTTACGGAATTGAATCTTATCCTGGGCTAACTTTGTAATTGCTGCTTGCTCAAAAGCATCGGTGTTCTCTTTAATCTGCTGAATCCGCATCTCAAACACTTCTTTCACGCGCTTGGTACGCAGCTCCACTTTACTTGAGAATATATCAGCCTGATCAAGCAACCAAACCACGATGGTTGACCCAATACCTGACACCATAATACCGGTTGCATCTTTTAAGTATTCACCGACAACCGGAATCATTTCGACGTAGGGAGCAATCATCTCTTCAACCGCAAAGCTGACATAAGTTACTACCGTTGTAGCAAGTAGCTTGGTAATCGCGTCTGCTTTTTGTGCTGGCGAGCTATCACTCATCAATATTTTGATAGATTGAATGATGGCCGAAAACCCTTCAACAATGATCTTAAGCGCTTTCTTCAATAGCCCAACGAACATGTTAACAATGGCGTTAATCAAATACTTAACAAAGTTTTTAAGTGCGTCTTTCAGGACATCAAAGCCAATGTTGGCAATATTTTCCATAATGTACGAACTGGCACGCTGAAAACGGAGTTTTATTGCCTTGAGCTTCGATTTGGTATCAAAACCGTGCAACACACCATTTTTAAAACTATCGCTAAACTCAAAAAATATTGGTTTGATAATGAGGATTATCAGTTCGCCAATGCCTTTTTGATTCAATTCGTCTTTCGCTTGGCCTAACGCTTCTGCGCCTAGTTCTTTCGCAAGTTTGGCGTCTTTGGTGAAGTTCTTAACAACCGCGCTATTGAGCTCTTTTTCGATGGTGCTCTTAGCTTTCTTTTCAGCTTTGAGGGCATTGTCTAGCGTCTTTTTAGATGGCGCTGACTTTAACCACTCTTTCTCTTCTTTCGAGAGCTGTTTACCCGACTTTTGCTTTTTCTTAAGTCGAGATTTTTCATCGCCAACCCAAGAACTATACTCGGTCCACGATTTTTCACCTTTTGAGGTATTCAACTTGGCAGAAATAACCCCAAGGTTGTCATCGTGATTCAAAGCACTTTTCAGATCACCTTTGGTTAAGGCACGGCTAGCACCATATTCATCAAATGCGTTTTTCAACGGCACTTGGTGGTCAACGTTGATTTCACTCGCAGAGGTACTTTTATCTTGCTGTTGTCGATTCTGATGATAGTCACTGCTTTTACGACGAAGGTGCTTTCTTTCACCTTGTTCGTTCACTTCAAGTTCACTATAAACTCGGGTTTTGTCTTCCATATACCGGCTTTGATAGGAATCTTTTCGATCTTTCATTCGACCAAGATCTTCGATTTCATCACGTACAGCGGTATCGTACTGACCTTTATCGTCAGCTTGCTTGGCCGAATGCTCATCTAATCGAACTTTATCGAGTCTTTCATCCACCTGCATATGAGAAGGTTTATCATAGCTAAATTGCTGTATTTCGGTTGTGAGCCTTGAAGCGGTCAAGCCCTTTTGTGATAGTTTTAGCTTTGGATGGCTAATAAACCCGTCGCAGACACTCAAAATGATCGGTTGAATAAGAGATTGGCCAATACTGGTGTCACTGTTACTCATCTCTTTTTCAATTTCTTCTAAGACTTCGAGACTGTCTCTTTGATCATGCAGCTCTACATCAAGTAACACTCTACTGGCTTGAAGCGGCGAACTTCCTTGCAGCTTACTGACTATGTCATCACTAGAAATCGACTTCATTTTATAGTCGGCATTGTTATCCATTGATTACCCTTACGCACACAAAGACTTTGATTGAGTTAGCTCGTAAATCACTTTCGCTTTTTGGCTGTCGCAGTCTTTAAACTCACCGGCTTCAGATAAGAAACCGAGATTCGCCATCTGTTTCAGCACAATAGAAAGGTTAAATAACGCTCTAAACTCTTCTAAATGCACCACAGGAAGGAGTCTGAAATCTAACTTGTGAGCAAACACATCAGAGTCGTTCGCCATCTGATGCATGCGCTGAGTTTGGATGCCATACTCAAAACGATCGAGCATACGGCTATAGCTCGCCACCAACTTTTCAAAATAGAGCACCACGCTATCAATTGAATCATCAACCACTTTGAGTTGCTTTTGCTGAGACTCTAATTTTGCGATATCTTCTAAAATACGCATGCGCTCTTGCTTTGCGTTCTCAAGCGATTCTTTGGCTTTTTTGCGAGTAAAGAAGCCAAGTGTCAGCACCATACCTAATGTATCGAGCATACCCATCTGGTTGAAATCAATCTTGATCACTTCAGATTTCAAACGCACACCACTTTGGCGTTTCACTTCTAAAATATTGTCATCAAACAGCTCTTCAAATGGCTGACCTTTTACAGTCACGTTATGCAACCGCCGAGAGATGCGCATAAAACGTTCGAAGTGAACATCGTATATCTCCTGCTTTTGGGTGTTGATCTCGTTGATTTTACTTTCAATACTGGCAGAGATATCTTTCACCACATCTTCGTAGACCTGCTTGGCATCGTCATACCTTTTCTTGGTTTCCGCATAGATGGCTTCTGCTTCATCCGTATAGTGCTTACCGGTAAACGCGTTCCAAATTTTAGAACACTTCTCTTTTACCGTTTTTACCGCACTAGAAACCTTGTCTCTAATAGCGCTACATTTGCTCGCTGCCCAACTACAAGCTCGGCTAAACCATCCCATAGATTATTCCTTATCAATCAGTGCATAGCCTTCAGAGGCCATGTCATTCATTGCAGCAACCCAGCGTTCGATTTTTTTCGATTCGTATTCTTCAATGACAAATTGCTCTGCAAGGTTTGACATAAAGTCGCTCTCTTTTTCGCACACTTCACCGTCAGCGAGAAGAATACCGTACAGCTCAAGCAACACGATCCGCTTACCTTTTCCCTTACTCTTTGCTAACACTTTAATTACGGATTCAATTTTGTCTTGCTTAGTCAATTCATATTCCACTAAGCCACACTCTTGAACAAAAGATTGGTAGACTTCTTGCTCTTCGGCTAAATGCACCCCATTAAGCCCCATAGAAAACTTAGCCAACTCTAGAAAGTTCTTTTTTTCACCAATATTTAACTCTGATAAATACATATTTCTACTCCTTCCTGCTGGCTTAGTAAGCTACTTCTGATTGGCTTGATTGTTGACCAGAACAATCATACGTAGTTTCAACGCGTTTGCTGATTTCACCTGCATCATCATAGGTATATTCAAAGACTAGGTTACCCATTGTATCAAACTCCCGCCCTACACTTGGCTTACCATCTTTGTTAAACAACATTTGGTATTTCAGTAACTCACCGGCAAAGGTATCACTTCTACGTTTAATGTTCTGCTCGTAGTAAATATTCGTCATCTGGCCGGAATGTTTGTCCTCTATGTGAGTAACCTTGCACTCACCTAGAGTTTTAATAAAGTCATCGGTTACCAGTTTTAAATCTTGATGTTGAGCAAGCTCATTGGTTAGGCTAACAAGGTTATCTGCTCGCAACCTTTGGATTTGAGCGGTAAGTTGCTCAAGCATTGCTCTAGACGACTGCTTACCTGCAAACTCTGAACGCTCACCGAGCTGTTTCAAACCAGTCAAACGTTCATTGATCGCAACATGTACTTGCTCAAGTTGCTTTTGGCGTAGAGCAAACTGCTCGCTTTGATATGCGTTTAACGAGGTAATGGCTAGGCTCTGCCGTGCTTCAGCCTCCGAAAGTGCGTCAAGCAAATCCTTCGCTTGCTTTTTGTGTGACGCAGTTAGTGCCGCAAACGAATCATTATGTGCCTGCTTAAGGGCTTCAGACGCTTTCATCACTGAGTCTTGATATTGCACAGAGAGGTTTTGATTTGAAGCAATAACCGCTTTCACCTCAGAGATGGAGTCAGTTACCAAGCCGCGCGTTTGTTCATGATATTGGCTAGAGTTCTGCGAAACTGATGTTTGCCCTGCAATGATCAACGCTGCTTGTTGCATTAGTTTATCGCTAAGTTTTTGAAGGTTCGATTCGATGATGTTCTTTTGATCTTCAAGCTGAGACTTGGTCAATGTGGCATAGTTTTCCAGTATTTGAACGGTATTGGTGCTCTCATCTGATAAAGATTGCTGTAGTTGATTATTCTTACTTATTGATACGCCTTGAAGGATGACGATTAGGGCCGAACAACCAATCAATGCCCAAAACAAAATTTCTGCTGTTATTTCCATCTTGATCTCTTAGGTTTAGTCAACACGATAGGTTTTCCGATCACTCAAATGCTTCATATAATCTAAGCTCGGAGCAATCTATGCCATCGCTATGGTTAACTCCAAAATATACGAAAACTCATAGGAAAGCATGAGCACATTATAAGCACGTTAAACAACCCTAAGTATCTCTTAAATTCTCGTTCTGAGAGGCACATCTTCCAATAGTAAATTACTAGCTTCTAATGAAAGTCAGACGGTTGTTCTAATAGGAGTATCGAAATATGGATGCTCCGATATGCTTCAAGAACCTACTTTGCAACAATACGACTGGAAATAGTTTCTATAGATCATTTAGTGCGTAAAATCGATAATGCAATCATCTTTGAATTCATTCGATCAGAGAAAAATCAATATAGCGAAACTGTTGAACAACCTCGAATGTTTCTGAAAAAGTGGACTCAAAATGGATATGAATATTTTTCAGCACTTTATTGGTATCTTCATACATCCATCTAACCTTACTGTTGCGTGATTTATACATAACCCTTTTAAGCGGAAACTCTCTGTTTAGGCCTTCCGCCTATGTTGATTACTGGTCAAATAAAACTAAATGCATACTGGCGAGTAATGTGATTCAAGTAGGTGTATGAAGAGTAAATAACGAAAGTAATCTGTCTAATTCCCAGAAAAGTGCCATTAGTTATAGAAAGGGAAAAACGAATGAACAACATGTGAATGAGTATTTATTCTAGCTTGTTTTGGGGCAAAACCTTGTCAGAGCACAAGACAAACAGCCTTGAAAAGTGTCGAACTTTATTGTCATAGCTCTCGTCTTTCTTGTCGAGTTTTCAAACTGTAATATTCGACGACACAAGCCTAGTCACCAAACCAACAGAATTTCATCGGCTGACTCATGTCTCTGATTTGCACTGCAGCAGAAAGGCTCATGCGTTTGAACGAATAAACGATAAGTTCTCCTCGTTACTTTTTGCAAAACATTATCTACAGCAGCATCCCAATCAAAGCGCTAAGCTTTATTGACGTGATTTTTACCAACGTTAAAAATGAGCTCTCCTAACCTATACACTTTAGATTTCCTAACTATGATGTGCTAGCTATAAAGGTAAGTAAGCCAATGAAAGTCATTCAACAACTCAGCATCTTGATATTTTCTTTGTTCATCACAGCAACCGCACATGCGTGGCAAGCAGAAAAAGTCGCCAGTGGGTTATCGATACCTTGGGGACTCGCCTACGTGGATGAACGTACCATGCTCGTGACTGAAAAAAATGGCACGCTAAAGCGCGTCGACCTGATGACAGGCGATCACCATGTTCTCGCAACCGTCCCTGACGTATGGGCAAAAGGGCAAGGCGGCCTGTTGGATATTGCTCTCTCCCCTTTTGACAGCAACACCATCTATGCCACTTACAGTAAAAATATCGGCGGAGATGGCGTCACAACGCTCGCTTCGGCAAAATTCAACCAAAACAATATCTCCGCTTGGAGAGATGTGTTTATTTCTCAATCTCAAACCGATACAGGCCGACACTTTGGCAGTCGAATCACCTTTGATAACGATAGCCTTTATTTTTCCATTGGCGATCGTGGCGAACGCGAGAATGGGCAAAACACACTCACTCATGCCGGGTCCATCTTACGCTTGTCTCCTGATGGTAAAGCCCCTGCCGATAACCCATTCGTCAATAATGACGGCATTCTAGATGAAATATGGAGCTTTGGTCATAGAAATCCACAGGGGTTATTTTTCGATACTAAGACCCAAACCCTTTGGTCAATCGAACACGGGCCTCGTGGGGGTGATGAAATCAATCTCATCAAAAAAGGCGCGAACTATGGCTGGCCAGTGGTGTCTTTTGGCAAAGAATACTGGGGGCCAATCGATGTCGGTGAAGCGACAGAAAAAGAAGGAATGGAAGCACCCGTTAAAGTCTATATCCCCTCTATCGCGCCAAGCAGCTTGGTTGTGTATCGCGGTGAAAAATTCCCTGAGTTAAAGGGCAAGCTCCTTTCCGGGGCGCTAAAGCTCACTCATATCAACATCGTTACGGTTAATCGTCAGGGTCAAGCCATCGAAGAGGAAAGGATTTTATCCAATTTAGGTGAGCGGATCCGAGATATCGAGGTGTCTCCTCAGGGCGACGTTTTTTTCAGTACCGACAGTGGCAATCTTTATCGACTCAAACGCTAATTCAGTCATGATGAAAGAACCCATCGACTCAATACCCCCATCAACAACAATGATGGCAGACAAAAATGGTTTGGTTTACGTATCACATTTGAGTCCTCGTATTCATAAACGCGGTTTATCCAACGCATTCTATGTAACCAAACCTGTTTGAAAACGTGCTTGGGGCACATTTGTAAGCAACATATCTCAGCGCAATTCATTAAAGTTTGATTTACATTTTGGTCACTTTTAGACTCCTTAGCTCACCAAACAACAATAAAAAGAGCCGTCATGAAATTAGAGACCGTCGATTACCTTGCTGAAGATGCTGCTGAGCAATTTGTAAAGTCACTAAAAGAAACCGGATTTGGGGTATTAAAGAATCACCCAATCCCTAAAGAGCTGGTTGAATCTATCTACGAGAATTGGTATCAGTTTTTCTCTACTGAACGAAAAAACGAATTTCAATTTAACGTAGAAACACAAGATGGTTACTTCCCGCCCAGTGTGTCTGAGATAGCGAAAGGCCACAGCGTGAAAGACATCAAAGAGTACTTTCATATCTACCCTTGGGGGCAAATTCCTGAGGAATTGAAAGAACAGATATTAGATTACTACCAACGTACCAGCCAATTTGCAGAAGAACTGCTTGGTTGGGTTGAAGCTCATGCACCAAAAGAAGTTCAAGAGCGCTTCTCCATTGCTCTCTCTGAAATGATCAACGGGAGCGACAAAACCTTGCTGCGCGTGCTTCACTACCCACCGATGACAGGGGAAGAAGAGCCCGGTGCAATTCGAGCTGCCGCCCATGAAGACATCAACTTACTCACCGTTCTTCCTGCCGCCAATGAACCAGGCTTACAGGTGAAAAGTCAGGAGGGGGATTGGATCGATGTGCCTTGCGACTTTGGTAACTTAATTATCAATATTGGCGATATGCTTCAAGAAGCGTCTGGGGGCTACTTTCCTAGCACCACCCACCGCGTTGTAAACCCTGATGGTGGTCGTCAAGAGCAGTCTAGAATCTCATTACCACTGTTTTTACACCCGAAACCCGAGGTTGTACTGTCAGATCGCTACACCGCTGACAGCTACCTAATGGAACGTCTGCGTGAACTGGGTGTCATCTAAAATTAGCAACCATTAAGATAAGCGGCAATAAGTGGCACGCACGCCTTTTCCCCTGGTGAGCGTGTCCAACAATGTCGAAGTAAACAGAAACCAGAAAAAGCTGAATAGAAAAACAGAGTAAAAACGACAACCGGCCAGTCGCATGCGCCGGTTTATCTATTTTAGCCTTCAGAAACCTAATATCCGATTCGATAAGCGCCATCCTAAAACCAACCATATCCATCACAACTCAAATAATTACACCTCTAATCTTAATCTCTCAATACACTTTCAACTCATTGTTATTATTGTATTTATCGCCATTCTCTTTTGATTATCACACTGCTCACTCAAAAATAATAGTTTGAACTCTAACGATTAATCTGTCATTTTATAATTAATTGAACGTTCAATATAAAATAAAAGGTCCTCAACATGCCCAAGGTCGGGATGCCTGATATCCGAAAACCACAGCTTGTTAACGCAACCATGACGGTCATCGATCGGGTTGGCTTACACGCAGCAAGCATCGCTTTGATCAGCAAAGAAGCGGGAGTATCAACCGGGATCATTAATCACTACTTTGGCGGCAAGCAGGGCCTTCTTGAAGAAACCATGCGAGCAATCCTTCGCCAACACTCAAGCACCATTGGCTCATTACTTAAAGCACTGCCCGCAGATGCTCATAAACAGAGAATCAATGCCATTATCAAGGGTAACTTTGAGGGCTATCAGGCAGAGAATAGGGTTGCTAAGACTTGGCTCGCGTTTTGGTCATATTCCATGCACGACGCGCAACTAAAGCGGTTACAGCGTGTGAATGAAAAACGATTGTTGTCTCACCTACTCATTGAGTTAAAAGCCCTGTTGACTCACGAACAGGCTGAGCTTGTTGCACAAGGTATTGCCTCCCTCATAGATGGAATTTGGCTACGGGGCACATTGAATCCCGATGGGATCAACGCTGATAAAGCCCGCTTTATAATCAACGACTACTTGGATAAACAACTCGCGTTTTATTCAACACGTTCTAACACTACTAATGACTGAGTTTGAGCTTCAAATGGAAATGAATTCGTTATACATCGATTCCCTATATATCAATGGAAAGAGCACGCCTGCAACCTCTGGTGAAACATTCACAAGCATTAACCCAGCCAATGGCGAGGTCATCGCGACGCTAGGCCAGGCATCTGAGCAAGATGTACAAAGTGCGGTTGAATCGGCGCAGCGTGGTTTTGCCGTTTGGTCAGCCATGCCAGCCATTGAGCGCAGCCGTATTTTGTTAAAAGCGGTAGAAATACTTAGAGCTCGAAACAATGAACTGGCAGAGCTGGAAGTGGCCGACACTGGCAAGCCATTACAAGAAGCCATTGAGGTTGATATTGCCTCTGGTGCCGACGTGATTGAATACTTTGCGGGGCTGGTTCCAGGAATGCAGGGCGATCAACAACCGCTCAGTGATACGCAGTTTTTCTACACACGCCGAGAGCCTCTTGGTATCTGTGCGGGCATTGGTGCATGGAACTATCCGATTCAAATTGCGATGTGGAAGTCTGCGCCTGCACTTGCGGCTGGTAATGCAATGATATTCAAACCTTCAGAAGAAACCCCGTTAACCGCCTTGAAGTTGGCGGAAATTTTCACGGAAGCAGGGTTACCTGATGGCGTATTTAACGTGGTTCAAGGGGATTATCGGGTGGGTCAAATGCTGACCGCTCATCCTGATATCGCCAAAGTGTCTTTTACGGGCGAAACAGGCACCGGCAAAGCCGTCATGGCTGACAGCGCAAAAACACTCAAAAGCGTCACGATGGAACTGGGCGGTAAGTCGCCGATGATCGTGTTTGATGACGCTAAGTTAGATGACGCAGTCTCTGCATCGATGGTCGCTAATTTCTACACTCAAGGCGAAGTGTGTACCAATGGAACACGCGTATTTGTTCACGAAAATGTTTATGACGCGTTCATCAACCAACTTAAAACCCGTACTGAGAAACTGATCATTGGCGATCCGATGAACATGGACACTCAGATCGGTGCACTGATTTCCAAAGATCATCTCTCAAAAGTACTCGATGCGATTGAACAGGCAAAGGGCTCCGGTGCCACCCTACTGACTGGGGGCCATCAAGCCACTGACAATGGTTTAGGCAATGGCAATTTTGTTGTCCCGACCGTGTTTGTTGATTGCCAAGACGATATGCCACACGTACAAAAAGAGATCTTTGGCCCAGTGATGTCGGTTCTCAAGTTCAGCGATGAGGATGAGGTTATTCGCCGAGCCAACGACACAAAATACGGCCTTGCTGCGGGTATTTTCACACAGAATCTCTCTCGCGCTCATCGCGTTATTCATCAAATGCAAGCGGGTATCTGCTGGGTCAATACATGGGGAGATTCACCCGCAGAAATGCCGGTCGGTGGATACAAACTGTCTGGGATTGGCAGAGAAAATGGGCCAGAAACCCTACTCCATTACACGCAGACAAAGAGCATTCTTATCGAGTTAGGCGATTACGCCAGCCCCTATGCTTAATTCACCCGTCTAACGAATAATCAGTTTAGCCCTACCGACTTGCCGACTAGCTAACTAAGCAACTAAGCAACTAAGTAACTAAGCAACTAAGTAACTAAGTAACTAAGTAACTGTAACTAAGTAACTGTAACTAAGTAACTAAACAGACAATTCGGTATAGGGCGACACGGAGACAACAGATGCAACACATACAACAACACTACGATTATATTATCGTCGGTGCGGGTTCGGCCGGCTGTGTATTGGCTGACCGACTCGCCGAGAGCGGCAAACACAACGTATTGCTGCTAGAAGCCGGTGGCTCAGACAAAAGCATTTTCATTCAAATGCCCACCGCGCTTTCTTATCCGATGAATACCGATAAATACACGTGGCAGTTTGAAACACAGCAAGAATCAGGGTTGGATGGGCGACAATTACACTGCCCCCGCGGGAAAGTACTCGGTGGCAGCTCGTCCATTAACGGCATGGTCTATGTTCGTGGTCACGCTTGCGATTTTGACGAATGGGAAGAACAAGGCGCAGCGGGTTGGAACTACCAAGCCTGTCTGCCCTATTTCAAACGTGCAGAAACGTGGATTTCAGGCGAAGACCAATACCGTGGTGGTAGTGGCCCATTAGGCACATGCGGCGGAAACGAGATGACGCTTAATCCTCTTTACCAAGCCTTTATCGATGCTGGTAAAGACGCGGGTTACCCTCAAACCGCTGACTACAACGGCTATCAGCAAGAGGGTTTCGGCCCAATGCACATGACCGTCGACAAAGGTGTTCGAGCATCAACGGCTAACGCCTATCTACGTCGTGCTCTCAAACGCCCAAACCTAACGCTCATGAAAGGCGTGGTCACTCGTAAAGTGCTCCTTGAAGAGCAAGAAAACGGTTTAACAGCGGTGGGCGTTGAGTTTGAGAAATCTGGCAAAACACAAACCGTGCTGGCAAGCAAAGAGGTCATTTCTAGTGCAGGTTCTATTGGGTCGGTTCAGCTTCTTCAGTTGTCAGGCATTGGACCAAAAACAGTATTAGAAAAAGCAGGGGTTGACCTAAAACACGAGTTACCGGGCGTAGGTGAAAATCTTCAAGATCACCTTGAAGTGTATTTCCAGTATCACTGTAAACAACCTATCACCCTAAATGGCAAACTCGATTTGGTCAGTAAAGGCTTAATTGGCGCAGAATGGCTATTAACGCGCAAAGGGCTTGGATCCACCAACCACTTTGAATCTTGTGCGTTTATACGCTCACGTGAAGGGCTTAAATGGCCGAATATTCAATACCACTTTCTGCCAGCAGCGATGCGCTACGACGGACAAGCCGCCTTTGATGGACACGGTTTTCAAGTGCATGTCGGGCCAAATAAACCGGAAAGCCGCGGCACCGTCTCTATTACCTCCGCGGATCCACATGTGGAACCCGAGATCAGATTCAACTACATCTCTACCGAACAAGACCGACAAGACTGGCGCGACTGCATTCGCTTAACTCGTGAGATTTTATCTCAGCCTGCGATGGACAGTTACCGTGGTGAAGAAATTCAACCGGGTGCCGAATTGACCTCAGATGAAGATATTGATCGCTGGGTTAAGGAAAACGTAGAAAGCGCTTACCACCCTTCTTGCGGCTGCAAAATGGGCGCAGATACCGACGAGATGGCGGTCCTAGACGCTCAGTGTCGTGTACGCGGAATTCACCATCTTCGCGTCGTAGATTCATCCATTTTTCCAACCATTCCTAACGGCAACTTAAATGCCCCAACGATCATGGTGGCTGAACGCGCCGCAGATATGATCCTGGGTCATGTCATGCTCGAACCACAAAATGTGCCGGTTTGGATAGCGCCAGAATGGGAACAAAAACAACGCATCAATGCACCATTAAGAGCGATCGATAGCTTCACTTAATGACGCACCAGAACACCTAAATAATTATTAGATACACAGAACATAAACTAAAAAGTCAGTCATCACATTTAGGAAACTGAGAGAAAGCAGTTTCAAGGTATGAAAAAAAGGAATCATTATGCCAACCATTAAAAAGACACTTACCACACTCACCATCAGCTCACTCGCATTTAATGCCTATGCCAACGCGTCTATGGAAGCGCAACAATGTTCAACCGTACGCTTTGCAGACGTAGGCTGGACCGACATTACAGCCACTACAGCAGTGACCTCAGAGCTGCTAAAAGGCCTAGGCTACACCACAAAAACCGATCTGCTCTCTGTTCCAGTCACCTATTCTTCTATGGCAAACGGCGATATTGATGTCTTTCTTGGCAACTGGATGCCTACTATGGAAGGTGACATCGCCAAATACCGTGAAGCAGGCACGGTTGAAACCGTTCGTGCCAATCTAGAAGGGGCGAAGTACACGCTTGCTGTGCCTAAATATGTTTATGATGCTGGCGTAACAAGTTTTGCTGATCTGGTAAAACACGCCGACAAATTCAAAGGTCGTATCTACGGTATCGAACCGGGGAACGATGGAAACCGACTCATTCAATCAATGATTGATTCCGATGCCTTTGGCCTAAAAGACTTTAGCCTGGTTGAATCCAGTGAAGCGGGCATGGTGTCTCAAGTGACTCGCGCGGTGCGTCGTAATCAATGGATTGCCTACCTTGGTTGGGCACCACACCCAATGAACAGCAATGTTGACATGGAATATCTTTCAGGTGGTGATGACTATTTCGGTGCAAACTACGGCGGCGCAAATGTCTACACCAATGTTCGCGCAAACTACCTGTCAGAATGTAAAAACGTCGGCCAACTCCTGCAAAACCTCAAGTTTTCATTAGAAATGGAAAATGCCCTGATGGAAGCGATTTTGAACCAAGATATTCAACCAGAAAAAGCCGCTCAACAGTGGTTAATCAGCAACCCTGAGCAAGTAGAAGCTTGGCTAGAAAACGTAACGACTCAACAAGGTGAAGCCGCTACGAAAGCCCTGGCTGCATACCTAAAACAAGTTAAAGCGTAATCACTGTTTCGAGCAATAGATGGGCTTCGGTCCATCTATTGTTCGCTGACGCAAGTAACACAATTCAATGCAACAAATCATAGCAATAAATAATTAAAGGCAATGACGTGAATTTTATTACGGAAAACAAAATCCCTTTTGGTCAATGGATGGAAACAGGTGTCGACTGGTTAACCATCAATGCGGCCGGATTTTTTGACGCGATTTCAATCTTCTTAGAGACGGTCATCCTATTTTTGGTCGATGTATTTAAATGGATGCCCCCTGCTCTGCCAATCGTAATAACCGCAGCCCTTGCTTGGTTTTTACACCGTAAACCGTCGCTGGTTATCTTTGTTGTTGCTGCGTTATTGACCATTCTCAACCTGGGTTACTGGCAAGAAATGCTGGAAACCTTCGTGCTCGTGTTTGCAGCAACGTCTATTTCCGTGTTGATCGGTGTCCCTGTCGGCATCATGGCGGCGCACAGGCCTTGGCTTTATACCGCGCTAAGACCCATTCTCGATTTGATGCAGACGGTGCCTACGTTCGTCTACCTTATCCCTACCTTGGTTTTATTTGGTCTGGGTATCGTACCGGGGCTCATTTCGACCATTATTTTCGCCATTGCCGCGCCTATTCGCCTGACTTACCTAGGTATCATCAAAGTCCCAGAAGAACTTATTGAAGCCGGCAAGGCATTCGGCGCAAGTAAAATGAAGCTTCTGATGAAAGTGGAACTGCCTGCAGCGTTACCCAGCATTATGGCTGGTGTGACTCAGTGCATTATGTTGTCACTATCGATGGTGGTGATCGCCGCCCTGGTTGGCGCCGATGGCCTTGGAAAACCGGTGGTCCGGGCACTGAATACCGTGAACATTTCACAAGGTTTTGAAGCCGGACTGGCGATTGTGCTTGTCGCAATGATTCTTGACCGCTTATGTAAAACACCCAACCAAAAGGACGCCTAATCATGGACATGAATGTTGCAGATGCGATCACCATTAAAAATCTAGACGTTGTGTTTGGTGACAAAACAGCAAAAGCGCTCGAACTATTGGACGAGGGCAAAACACGCCAAGAAATCATTGATGAAACCGGCCAAGTGGTGGGGGTCGACAATGTCTCCCTCTCAGTCAAAGAAGGCGAGATCTGTGTTTTGATGGGGTTATCTGGCTCTGGGAAATCAAGTCTACTGCGCGCGGTTAACGGCTTAAACCAAGTCAGCCGTGGCACTCTCGACATCAAAGACGGGAACCATCAGGTGGATGTTGCCCAGTGTGACGAATCAACCCTGCGCCACCTTCGCACACGCCGTGTTTCAATGGTGTTTCAAAAGTTTGCGTTGATGCCCTGGCTGTCAGTTTTGGATAACGTGGCGTTTGGCCTTGAGATGCAAGGTGTGGCGAAATCTGAACGTCGCGCTAAAGCCAGAGAGCAAATTGAAATGGTTGGTCTTGCTGAGTGGGAAACTAAATACCCGCATGAACTTTCTGGCGGTATGCAGCAACGTGTTGGCCTTGCTCGCGCGTTCGCAATGGATACGGATATTCTACTGATGGATGAACCGTTTTCAGCGCTTGACCCACTTATTCGCGCTCAGCTGCAAGATGAGCTTCTGCTGCTGCAAAGTAAACTCAATAAAACCATTCTATTCGTCAGCCACGATTTAGATGAAGCACTAAAAATTGGCAACAACATTGCGATCATGGAATCAGGCAAGCTCATTCAACACGGCAAGCCGGAAGAGATCGTCCTAACGCCAAAAACAGAATACGTGAAAGACTTCGTGGCGCATACCAACCCATTGAACGTCTTAAAAGGTCGCTCATTAATGCAGCCTTTAGAATCGCTAAAGCAAGATAACGAACGCTGGCAGGTTTGTGATAGCAAAAACTTGTGGATCAAACACCAACAAGGTGAAGTGGCTATTCACGGTGAATCAGAGGTGAGCTTGGTCAACTGGCAAGATTCTGAGGATGATTTAAGCAATATTGATGCTTCAACGATGGTGATTACTAGCCCAGACATTAGTATGCGTGATGCAATAAAGCTCAAACAATTAAGCACCTACCCAATTTTGCTCGTGGAAAACAACCAAGTTGTTGGCATTCTAGATAACAGTGAATTCTACAATGCACTAACGGGTAATTTTCAGGCTCATCATGCCGCTTAAGTCGCCCTATTGATAAAGAAACTCTAGGTGAAGGGGGAGAGATACCCCTTTGCCAAGAGAAAAGATTGAGAATAGTGCGAACATCAGTACAATGCGAAAAATAAAGAAGTCCTACTTCCCTTTTAAACCAGCATTTAGACAAAGGTCCGTCACTTGGAAAAACATGATGAAATTCTCGTCGCGATCCGCCAAATCATTCGCGCGATCGACTTACATTCAAAAAAATTAAGCAAAGAGTACGGGTTAACCGGTCCTCAGCTAATTTTGATGCGTGCCATCCAAGAAATGCATAACGTGACCATCAAAGAATTGTCGAATCACACCAATGTTAGCCAGGCCACTACGACAACGATCATCGATAGGCTAGAGCTTAATGGCTATGTACAACGTGTCCGTAGCGAATCAGATCGTCGTAAAGTGCATGCTAACCTAACTGAAAAAGGCGAAGAGTTACTCAATAAAGCGCCAAAGCCCCTGCAAGATAGCTTCGTTAATAAATTCCAAAACATGGAAGCCTGGGAGCAGAGCCTATTGTTATCTTCAATGCAGCGCGTCTCTTCAATGATGAATGCAGAAGACATCGACGCCGCACCTGTTTTACAGCTGGAAAGCATTTCAAAGCCTAGTGCCTAACCTTATGAGCTAGCACCGACGGATTTAACTCCATGAATTAGCCCTCATGCTCAGTACGAATAACGTAATCACGGGCAAAGACAACGTGAACAAGAGAATAGAACAATGAACAACGAACTTGATGTAATTGATAACCTTGAAGATCTCGAAAAATTCCTGATTTCAGTAGAAAATGGTGGATTAGGTTTACAAGGTGTTTCTGGCGTCGGTATGGCCACAAACAACAGTGACGGTCGCCATTTTGTTGCGGTATTTGATGGCAACCAAAAACTGCTATTGGCTCGTTGGATTACTCAAGAAGTCTTCGATACTGGTAAAGATCTGGTTCGCAATGGGCCCAAGAAGTAATCAATGGCTGATGAGTTCCAAACCGTATATTAAGACTCACAAACAGGGTTATTTCCTGTTTTAGACCACACCTGAATAACGTGGATGTCAAAAAGATATCGCCTCTCATCCTAGTGATGAATACGAGGCGATGTTAAGACTCAATAACGCTCTATTTCATCAACGAAATGAGCGACCTTTTAGCGGTAACCGGATTTGCTTGAGGGTGTTTGCAACTCTAGGCTTACTCACCTCAGAGCGTTTGATGGATTCAAACAAAGCAGGATCGAATGCTCCAGGCTGTTTAAGGTCGTGGCACAAATTGTCGATCAGTGATTGGTCTACGCCCCACATAGTGAACAGGTGAACATAGTGCCGCTGTTGTGAATCTTGTTCACCAAAACTCATACTCTCTTTGGCAAGCGAGTAACGAAAAATAATCTCCTCATTGGGCTGGCAAAATATCAACGAAAGGGACAAAGGGGTTCTTTGCAGCCACAAATTCTTCGGCAAGTTAGCATCTTTGCCGCGCCAATATTCAGCGACCAAAGATAACTGCTCATAGGTATATTGCGCCATTTTCTGTGCTTGCATCGCAAGATCTATCTGTTTCTGATAGCTGTTACGCGCAAAGTACTCCCATAGTATTAACGGAGAAAGTCCGTTTCGCGAACCAGCAAATGTGGTGTCGGGTGAGCCAATGTATTCTGGGTTATCGGGAGGAGATACCATGAATTTTTGTTTCGTCATATAAACACCGGTGGGCCATGGTGCACCCGGCCACTTATGTCCACTGGTCACAATAGAGTTAATCATCGGGTTACTAAAATCGAAGTTAGGTCCGGTATTGTTCCCCTGATCGGCAAAGAAACGTTGGTACTCTGGGCAATCTTTCGCCATCTTTATAAAAGGGAGATAGCTTGCGCCAAGCGCGCCATCCACATGCACCCAATAGCCGCTTCGCATCTCATAATCGCTCTTAGGATCTTGTGGATCGATAGGCACCTTTCTTTGCCATAGACCATTCTCTTTTAAGATAGGTGCCAAACGAGACGTTATTTGGTCGACATCATCATACGCCCCTTTGAAGGTTGTCCCGCAGTTTAAAACCAATAAAATAGGGTGCCCTTTTTCAGCAAAAAATCTGACATATGCGACCAGCTTTTCAACGTCGATCGCGCCAGAACCGGCTGGAAGTTCAGCAGTAGGTTGTTCTGACTCAACCTCACCAGGCCAAGGCTTACCCAGATCAACAGGGTTCTCCTGTGGATAAAGTCGGTTACCGAGTGCACCAAACGTGTCGATCTTTTCAACCGCCATCGCCTTTACAATAGAGTAATGGGTGTCTTGTGAAAAAAAAGCCACTGGCGTGTAAGCATTGGCTTTGGCACGCGGTGTACAAGGGTAGTGAGCGTAAACTTCGTTATTGACCAAGGTGGCGCCACTCACCGTTTCAGATTTTATTTCCTCTTCTAGTAACATCACACCGCTCAAATAGTCACGAGCATTAAGCATGGCATACAAGTTACCCTCTGTGCTTCCCATGGTGAGAACATAGCCCCAATAACTGTCAGGATCACCGGGGTGAAATTGGTCGTTTTTATCAATATACGGCCCTTGTGAAGGCCAACTTGCATTCCACAAACAAGCAAAATAATCCAGAACTGATCGCTCTACACATTTTGAGTTAATTGTGTAGTTTCCATTGACGAAAGGGTCACCAACATTATTTAGGCTCGCGTTAAGAAACGGAGAAAGCCGTTTTTGGTAGTTAATATTTTCTTCGGTTTGGTAGCCAAGAAAGTGCTGCTTTTGAACATCCACATAAGCAAGTAACTGGCTATACACTTGATCTTGCTCCGTCACTGTTTGTCCTATGGGCGGCAGTTCAACATCAAAGCTATCGACAGCCTGTTCGGTGTAATGAAAATCATAATTTCTTTCAGCGTAAACCTTCGTTGGGTCGGCGGAGGGTGGTGAAACTTTCCCAAGCGCGAACTCGGGTACCTGCTCTATCCATGGCTTGCGCCCAGGGCCGTATTTTATCCTTGTTTGATCACTCATTTTGTTGCTCCAAGTTTTTAAGATTGATTTATTCGGAACAAGTAGCGCGAGTTTTTTCGCTACTTAGCCAACCACGAAAAATTCGTGTATCGCTAACTATAGGCACATTATTGAGTATGAGTTCAGTTACTTATCAATAAATCAAAAAATATCATATTAACTTCAACATGATGGTCCTTATATTTTGAGTGCTTAGTTTCAAAAATAAACACATTACAAATATTGATAGTTTGCCACTCAACAACTAAAGTCTAGTGTCAGCTTAGTTGCATATCGATCAATTTGGAAAGCAAAAAAGCTGCCATGGCTAGGTGATAGACTGATCGAATACTTCATGAACGGATTGTTCGGCGACATGAAATAAAAATAAAAGATCAGCGTCATCATAATATCGCTCTAACTATGTTCGAATATAGTGAGGTATAAGATGAAATTAGGCTTTAAATCAAGAATTTACTTCGGTGTCGGGGCGCTTGTCGCTGCATCACTCATCGTGCTGGGAACACTGAATATACTGGCTATGCGCGACAACATGGTTGAAGGTTTGGTGGAAAAAACATCGGATAAACTCAGTTTCCATGTTTCAGAACTGGAACAGATGATGCAGTTCAAAACTCGGTCGATTAAGAACGGTGCTAAAAGCTTTAATCGTCAACTTAGCAGTGAAGACAATCAACGTTTAGTTGAACTTCTGGCTCAGAGTTCATCGCTCTCTAACGTTATCATGACCTATGAGGACGGCCGGGCATTTATGTCCTTAGAAGGCGAAAAGTATGATTTTCGTCAGCGTGATTGGTATCAAAATGCAAAAAACGCTCGTGACGTAATCATTACTGGTGTGTATCAAGATCAGTTGACTCAGCAAAAAGTGGTGAGTGTTACGACACCGGTTACCCAAGACGGGCAATTTATAGGTGTTCTTCTTGGCGATGTACAGCTAGGAGATGTGGTCAGCGCCGTCAGTAATATGCGTTTTGCGGGTGGCGCGGCAACGTTGACCGACAACCAAGCGGTCTTTTTTGCCAGTGATGACCCGAATGATATAGGAAAAACCCCCTCACAAATTAGCCCCAATTTCACAGACATGGAGCGCGCTTTTTTCTCTCAGCAATCGGGAAATCTTAGCTTTCCTTACCTTGGTATTCAATTTGATGGCTACTTTGAGCGCGTCAACCTTAGTCCTGATATGTATTGGACTTTAATGGTATTTGTGGACAAGGAAAGCGCACTGACTACCGTGTACGACGCTATGTATAAGTCACTGATGACTGGTGCCTTACTGCTGCTTGTCAGTTTCAGTGCTATTTTTGTCATTTTACAATACGCGTATCGTCCGCTACTCAAATTGAAAAGAGCGGTATTGGATCTCTCAAATGGGACTGGCGATCTTACCCAACGACTCAAAATAGAAGGCGAGGACGATTTGGCTCAAATAAGCCAGGGCTTTAATCGATTTGTAGAGAACCTACAAGAAATGATGTTACATATATCTCAAGCAAGTCAAAATATCTCAGTCAGCGCCAAGCAACTAGGGACAACAGCGCGAGAAAATGAAGGAATGCTCGTGACTCACTCTAGTGAAACAGAACAAGTGGTGACCGCCATTACTGAAATGAGTGAAAGCGCCAGAACGGTTGCCGAGAATGTCAATCAATCGAATCGTATTACGGAAGAGGCAAGCAAAGAAGCAGAGTCATCGTTGCTTATTGTTAACAATGCCGTCAGTACCGTCAGTGCATTGGTGACGGAAGTGGAGGATATGTCCAACAGCATTCTTCGCATGAATCAAGACGCGAATAAAATCAGTAATGTGCTTAACGTCATCGGTGAAATCTCTGAACAAACCAACTTACTGGCACTCAATGCCGCTATTGAAGCAGCGCGGGCAGGTGAGCAAGGGCGCGGTTTCGCGGTAGTGGCTGATGAGGTTCGAGCGCTTGCAGGCCGAACACAAAATAGCACAATGGAAATTTCAGAAATGCTAAGTCAGTTGCTGGGCGGGACAGAAAGTGTGGTTAAGGCGATGGATTCGACCAAAAGACAATGCCAAGAAACCGCCGACAAGACGGGCGAAGTGTCTGAAAGCTTGACCGTGATGAGCACTTCAGTCAAAGAAATCGACGATGTCAGCACCCAGATTGCGGCAGCGACTGAAGAGCAAAGTACCGTCGCTGAAGAGCTAAGTCGCAATATGCTCTCTATCCGCGATATTGTTGAGTCCCTCGTCAACAGCGGTAAGCAAACCGTGCAAGCGACAGAATTACTCAATGATACCAATGATGATCTCAAACGTCAGGTGGCCAACTTTAAATTGAGTTAGCGGCATTGAACATCGATAAAAAATACAATTGCACCCCAGGATATTCAATCGTTGGTCTTTTCATCTCCCTCCTTAAAAACTGGCCTAGCTAAAAACTAGGCCAACTACTATTGAGCACTTGTTCTGTTCATAACGGTAATATTATCGGTGGTGATTTTCTTGTCTCTTTACGTTCAAAACTCCCCAGTACAACGTACTAGAGAGCTTTACTAAGAGACAATGATAAAGAGATAGTGATAAAGATAAAGATAAAGATAAATAGACTAACGCGATGGGTGAGTTGGTAATGGGTGAGTTGGTAACTTAGGGTTATCCATTTCTGTGAGTCGCCCTTTGAACAGGCCCATACATCCTAACAAGAGAATAATCATGAACGGTATGGCTGCCATAATGCCGAACGTTTACGAGCAAAGTGTCAAGCAATAACCGAAACGCGATTTCGACCACCTCGCTTAGCTTGGTACAGTGCTTTATCTGCCCTATCTAAACACTCCTCCCAACTTTCCGAAACGAGTAACTGAGAAATACCAAAGCTCGAGGTAAACGCTAACAGTGGTTTTTCATCGATAACAGTCTCGGCAATCACTTGTCGTAAATCGTCGATAAACGTCTGGGCATAGCGCAAGTCGTAACCGGGTAACAGGATGATAATTTCATCGCCCCCTAACCGAAACGCCGCTGCATTGGCCGGCAAGGTTTGTTTAATACTCTTTGCAATGGCTTTAATGACCTCATCACCCACGAGGTGTCCATGCCCATCATTGATTGCTTTAAAATGATCAATATCTGACATCACTAGGCAAACTGGCCCATGGCTGGAGTTATATTTAAAATCAGACATTGCCTCATCTAACGCACGACGATTCTTAAGACCCGTCAACGGATCCTGGAAGGATAAACGATGGATTGAATGCAATAACCTAGCGTTAATCATCCAGAGCATCGAAAAGCTCATAGACACAATGAGAGTAAGACTAAACAGAAAAGTAAGCTGGTGGATCGTATTTGCGTTCATGAAGCTGTCTATTTCTGCTTCTGATGTGGCGACATACACTCGTATCAGCATAAATCCACCATAAGCGAAAAATGGTAATGCCATCATTCTTGTCGCGAGGGGTAAATCTTTGCGAGTTCCTTTTATCACAGCGATGGCTGTACTAATGGTCGCAAAGGCTAAATATACGCTAAGAACTATAATCCGATTTTTTATCGACGGCATAAAGTAGGTAAAATAAACAAACCCCGCTAAAACGGCGAATATCATGACGCTGCTGATATAAGTTGGTTTAAGGGTATAGCCGCGAAAGAGAGACAAGCTATACAGCGTTAAGTGAAAGCCGAGTGCTATGAGTACATTCGCCCCAATAATACTGAGAAAATCTGGAATAATACCTCTTAAACCCAGTAGCAATGGGCCACACCCGATCAAAAATATGGATAGTGAAAAAAGCGATAACCCCTTAATCGGCTTTTGAGCGATTTGAAACAATAGCAGACCAATAGAATAAATTACCGAAAACAGAATCACGATAAAGTTAAGCGTTCTGATATCTAACGAAACACTATCCATACCGCCCTTCTTTTTTCAAAATACAGATACAATCACTCATGAGTTTTACCGCTTCTAAAATGTGGTACTGACATATATTTGTTACTCTAAATAGAATAGCAACTTAACGGATGGATAACTTAATTGATAGATAAAAAACTCCCATGAACCTTTATACGATAATTCGCGCTCTCTATGGGCAAACTCTCGTGTTACTGCGAGGCATGGGGCAAGTCACGTTTCAAGAAAACGCTGTCACTGGCGTTTTTGTTGCAATGGCTGTCAGCTTTCATTCGTTGCCATTATTCTCTGCGATGTTTGCTGGGCTTTGGGTATCTACTTGGGTCGGGAAAAAAGTCTGTGGCAACAAGCAAGAGGTCACTCGCGGTTTATACGGTTATAATGGGGCGTTAGTTGGCCTCGCCTTCTACACCCTATTCCAACCCATACCGTTATTTTGGATGACACTCTCCATCTTCGTAGCCTCAGCAATTTGCAGTGTTATCCAATCCCGATGGCGCTCTTCATTGCCTATCTTTACCGTGCCGTTTCTACTGGTTACCTTACTGTTTACTTTGTTGTTTATTCTTGTTGAGGGTAGTTTCAATCTGCCATTTAGCAAGGTCGAAACCTTGACTTCACTGCATAATGCAACTCAACGCACAATAACAATCTTAGATGGGTTCCAGGGAACGCTCAGCGGCGTCGGTCAAATTCTGTTTCTACAACCTTTGATGCCCAGTGTTTTGATCCTCATAGGGATAGCTTGCTCTTCTCGTTCAACCGCACTTTGGGCTTGTGTGGGCTCTGCGTGCGGAATGATGTTTGCGGTGGCAATCAATCTTCCCGACTCATTGTCGATACAAGGTTTGTGCGGTTTTAGTGCCTCACTCACGGCCATCGCACTCTCTCAAAGGCACGAACCATCTCAACGGCACGAACTATCTCAGTCGAGATCCTCATTAAGAGCCGATATATTGGCAAAGGGCCGTATTATGACAGGCGTGATTCTTGCTGCTTCCCTAAGCGTTTTTAGCTATTGGCTTGGTGTCGTGACTCTTACGCTACCCTTTGTCCTTTCCTGTTGGATATTGCTCTTTAACCGTACCAGTCGTCCCTCAAAGCCAACCCCTTAGAATCTCACTGTTACGCTATCTTCCTTGGATCCTTATTCGTTTACCCCATTCCCTTTGACTCATAAACGGCCCATCTGATCATCACTCAGATGGGTGATTTTTCGCCTCAAGCAACAAGTTAGCCCCCGCATGATCAACGCCCAATTTATCTTGAGGGTTACGTAACGCGCAGTTTTCTAACGATAGGCAACCACAACCTATGCATCCGCCTAAATCTTGCTGTAACGCTTTCAATTGTGTGATTCGTTGTTCTAGCAGATCGTGCCAAGAAGTGGCAAGCGCTTCCCACTGCTGCTTGGTGGGTGCTTGATGTTTCGGCAGGGATGCCAAAGCACTGCCAATATCCTCTAAGCTTAATCCGACTTGTTGCGCTGCTTTTATTACCGCGACTCGTCTTAACACACTTCGATGATACCGCCGCTGGTTTCCCTCATTTCTCCAACTGCTTATTAATCCTTTTCTTTCATAAAAGTGCAACGCAGACACTTTGACTCCAGACCGCTTTGCCGCTTCACCAACACTGATATCCATATCACCTCCCTCGCTCTTTATAGAACACAACTAGTACAGAAAACACCGAGTAGAAAAACCCACTAGGAAATAAGTAAACAAATCACTTTACCTTAACTTAAGTTGAGGTTTTACAGTAGCAACAAATGATATTACTTTCACGGATGAAAACATGAAAAACAAAACAATACCTTATTTAACAGGAAGACTGTTCGACGGCATCTCTTCCGGGCTCTTTATGATGGCTCTGCCTTGGGTCATGTTACAAACCCCGAACATGGGAACGTTTGTCGCTTTGGTCGCGTTAGCCTGTACTGTGGTGTCATTTTTACTAACCCCTCTATTTTCAACCTATATCGATCGGCATTCACGCAAGTTTCTGTTGATCTTGAACCAAGTGATTCAATCGCTAACCGCGGGAGTGGTGATGTTTGCCTATTGGTATGGTTGGAGCTCGCACTGGTTGCTGGCTGGAGCACAGCTGTTCATTTGGGTTTCAAGTAACTTTGCGTGGGCGGCTAACAATGCGTTTACTCAAGAAAACTATGAACGTGACGAATACGCGGCTATTTCGAGCTACCAAGAAATTGTGATGCAAAGCACCACATTAGGCGCTGGGGCGTTAGGCGTGATGTTATTGCAGATTTGGGGCATGTTCGAGTTTGCTTTGTTTGCTGCTGTCGCGTCTGCCCTTGCCGCGTTCAGTTACACACTGACACCTTACCGTCAACAACTGCGCCCAAAGAGCCGTGTTCCATTTTTTAATCAACTACTTGAAAGCAAATCGATCTTTTCTCAGTCGCCAAAATTCTACGGTTTTTTAATGATTTCATGTTTGTCGTACCCAATTCTGACCTTCCTTGGAAAGTTAGTGCCTATCTCTTTTTCAGAACAAGGTTTGTCGGGCCAATGGTACGCTGCCTATAACATTAGTTTTGGCCTGGGTTCATTGCTAACAGGGGTTTTGCTACAACAAATATTGGCGAAATTTTCTCTACAAAATACCATCCAATACGCGATGTTTTTCGTCGCACTCATGTTATTTGGCATGAGTATTTCTAGTGCGCCAGAACTGCTGATAGTGTTCACATTCGGGTTTGGCTTTTTCAATGCCATCAACCGCATTGCAAGAACCAACTGGATGCACCATACCGTTGCAATTGAACAACGAGGACGAGTAGACGGTGGGCTCGCCATGTTTTCAACCCTGGCCCAGAGCTTGAGTTATGTATTGATTGCACTGCTTAGTCACTATCAACACATCTCAATGGGGTTTGCTATCGCCGCGGTTGTCGTGCTCATCGCAAGCATTATGATGCTCAATCTCGGCAGAACTCTGACGGGAAAATCATCGCTTGATATGAAAGGTGCAACAGCGAACAGTTAGGGCTAGGGCCTAGTCACTTCCTTTGAGGAGCTCTGAGGTGGGAGGTGGGATCTCGGCTCTAAACGCTTTTATCCTCATCTAAAAAGGCTGAGCTCGCTAGATCAGCGAGTACTGGCCTTTTTGAGTGCCCGAATCAATGCCCATAATAAAAGCACACCAGTAACAGCCAAACCGATTCCGATCCCCGCCCAAATGCCACCCAGCTCGAAGCGATCCATGAGCCACCAAGCAGCGGGAAGCCCAAATAGCCAGTAGCCGATCGCAGTAATAAAAGTCGGAGCGATGACTATTTTCATCCCTCGTAGCAAGTTAATCGCCAACAGTTGCCAGGCGTCAACAATAAAACTTAGCGCCACCACCCAAATAACCCCCGACAGCATCGCGACCAGGTGTGGGTCGTTGAGTTGGAAAAATTGAGCAACTAGCTCTGGATTCATGATAAAAGCACCAGACAGAGCAATACTAATCACGGTAACTAGTACAAAACTATTCCAAGAAGTCCGCTTCATTTCTTGATGATTACCTGCGCCAAAGTCGCGGCCTACCATAATCGCGGCCGCTTGAGAGAGTCCAAAGTTAATGTTCCATGTCAAGCTCAGGCATTGAAGTAATATTTGATGAAGTGCTAACGCAGCAATACTGATGGTTCCCGCCATCAAGGTGCCACCGTAAATAAGCCCATGCTCTAAAAGTGCAGCCACAGCAATCGGGATGCCCATTGCCAGTAAGGGAGTTATCAACGACAAAGAGTATTCTTCTCGATGTTTCCACGGAGCAAATATAGCAAACTCTTCTCGTTGAAATACCCAGATAGCCCTAATCCTAGTGGGAAAGCCAAAATATAACTGATCGGGATATTAATAATAACGGTAATGACGGACATCACCATCACAGATCGTACATGCCCTAGTACACTCGTAAGGCCTCGTAAAACAAGCAATAGCAGCGATGGGAGCATGGCCCACTTTAATGCATCGACATACACCATTGCCAATGCCACTGCCTCTTCTGGTTGCTTCGCCATGGTTAAGACCAATGGGGCAAAGTGAAAGAGGATCAATAAAACAGCGGATAAAATGAAGGAGAGTAATACCGCCCCTTTCACCGCGTAACGAATTTGTTGGTTACCATAATCCGGTCTTGCCACTCGCTGACCATAAGCAATCGCGATCAAATTGGCGACACAGCCCACCGTGCTACTGGCAATAATGAAAATGAAGAAATAGATCGATGCGCCTAAACCACCCGCCGCTATCGCCATCACGCTAATTCGCGACATCATCCATACATCCGTCAAAACTAATGCCATTGCAATCAGCTGAGATATGATTAATGGGAATGCGAGTGATAGTATTTTTTTCATGTCGACCTCTATTATTTCGAGCAACATTAAGAGGGAATGTAGTGGATTTCAAATGATATATAATCCAAACTAGCATTACTTCAGATCATGCGAATGGAGAGTCGTCATCACCCCTTATTTGAATCTTCCTTATTCTCACAATGCACTCAAGGCTTTTGAAGCGGTCGCGAGACTGTCAAGCTTCACTCTGGCAGCAGAAGAGCTGTATGTGACTCAAAGCGCAGTCAGTCGCCAAGTGAAGCAATTGGAGTCTGACTTAAACATGGCATTGGTTATTCGAAAGCATCGGGCGATTGAGCTTACTAAAGAAGGGCAACAGCTTTATTTTACCTTGCAGCAAAGCTACCAATCCCTACAGACGTTATTTGAGTCTTGGCAAACGCCAAAAAGAGAAAAAATCGTCATTAAGGCCGCCTTAACGTATGCGACTCGCTGTCTTATTCCCAAGATTCATCAACTCAGCGAACGCTATCCAGAACATGACATTGTAGTCATCCCATCGTTAGAAGAAGAAGCCAGCCTCAATAACAGTGACTATGACTTACTGATTTTCAGCACCCGTTTGAAAGACCATTATCATCATCAGTCGGACATTTCAATTTTGCGTGATGAATACATGGCTCCGGTTTGTCGGACGAAAAGCACAGCAGAGAGCGAAGATCTCGCTTCATTATTGGCGATGCCTAGGCTGCATTCGACACTCGCTCATGATGACTGGACAGATTGGCTGGCATCCCATCCAAAGGCTCACTCTTCAAACGTTCGAAGTACGACGTTCTTTACTCTCGATCTTGCACTCAGTGCTTGCCTGTCAGGGCAGGGTGCCACGGTTACCGATCTCCTTTTAATTCTTCCTGAACTGCAACAACGCTTCTTGTATTGCCCTATCGGCACAGAAATAAAGCCCAGTGCTTGGCAATACTATTGTCACAAGCGAACCAAATCACCGCTGGTAGATGATATTGTCGAGTGGGTAACCAACCTGGCTGCACAAGAAATTACCGCACTGAACGTATTAGCCCGTGACAACCAATGGACAGGAAGCGTTGGAAATTAATGGGCTAGCTTCTCGATGATTCTCATTAATAGGCGAATACGAGGCTCAATAGATTCAAGCAATAGGTATTCTTTGTCACTGTGAAAATCGGCACCAATTGGCCCTAGGCCATCCAGTGTCGGTACGCCTAAAATGGCGGTATTGTTTGCATCTGAGCCGCCACCTACTTCTTTCCAGCTAATATCAATATCAAGCTCTTGGGCACTTTGCTCCACCAGCTTGATCAGTGTTGCTGTCGCTTCATTGGCTAGCATAGACGGTTTATAAGCTTCACGTTTTAACGCCACGTGAATGCCATCAAGAAAGGGATGGTGACTCAAGCCATTCAGTTGGCTATCAATCGCGTCATACTCATCGTTGCTCCAGAAACGCACATCTACTATCGCCTCGGCATAGTCGGGAACGATGTTGGCCCCTGAGCCACCAGAAACAACACCCACGTTCAACGTGCTTCCCGATTCAAAGTTCGTCATCTTGTTCATGGTGATGATCCACTGCGCCATTTCAGTAATGGCGCTGCATCCATTTTGTGGTTCATTACCAGCGTGAGCAGCCTGCCCATGAAACATCAGTTTATAACGTGCCATCCCTTTTCGAGATTTAACCAAACCACCATCGGCACGAGCAGCCTCCACCACTAACACTTGCTTTGCATGTTTTGCGACCGATTGTATCCATTCAACCGAGTCTGCCGATCCTGTTTCTTCGTCTGGGTTCATGCAAACGCATATCGAGAGTGTTTCTAATATTTGGGCATCAAGGTGGCGAAGTGCATAAACCACATTCAGCAATCCTGACTTCATATCAGACACGCCCGGCCCATAGGCTTTATGATCGTCCACGCTCATTGGCCTTTTTGCTACCGTTCCAGGCGCAAACACCGTATCCATATGCCCAATAAGCATAAGATCGATATGCTCAGAATTCGGCTTATTGCGAACTTCAAGCCCGACTCCTGCTGGGCCACAATCTCTGCGTTTAACATCCCACCCTTTCATCGCTGAGTATTTTTGTTCAAACTGAGAGGCTATCACCTCAATACCATCAAGCGTGTAGGTACCACAATCAACGTTGACCAATGGTTCGAGTTCTTCCAAATAGCTTTTTAATGAAAAATCCATGTTAACCCCTTATGTGGCATTCTATTGATGCAAAAGCGATCTAATCAAAGCGCAAAGGTAAGCGTAAAGCAAAGCGATGTTACACCGAGCAACCTTATTCTAGCCTATCTCTTTTTGATTAAAATTAATACGATTCAAACAGATCCGATGCGCCTCACAGCGAATGTAAGCAAATGTGTATACACTGGTTTCCATCATCATTTCAAGGAGCGAATATGTATGAATAAGCTGTGGTTGTTACTCGGTGCCCTCGTCACTTTTTTTTCTACCCCGTCCTTTGCATCCGTCAACAATGAACAATACCTGTCACTCACCCAATCGACTGTTGGCTTTGCTGCGTTAGCGTTATTTACGGTCGCTTATATATTAGTCATGCTAGAAGAATACCTTCAGCTCAGAAAATCCAAACCGGTACTGCTCGCAGCGGGTTTGATATGGGCAATGATTGGTTACGTCTATCAACAAAATGGCATGGGAGAGGTGGCTAAAGCGGCCCTAGAGCATAATTTACTCGAATACGCTGAGCTCCTGCTGTTCTTACTCGTCGCGATGACGTACATCAGTGCGATGGAAGAACGCAAGCTCTTTGACGCTTTACAAGCATGGATGGTGGGTAAAGGTTTTGATTTTAAAGCGCTCTTTTGGATTACGGGCGTACTGGCTTTTTTCATCTCACCTATTGCTGATAACCTAACCACCGCGCTTTTGATGTGCGCTGTGGTACTAAAAGTAGCGGGCGATAACACCCGGTTTGTTAATCTAGCGTGTATTAATATTGTGATTGCTGCGAATGCAGGGGGCGCGTTCAGTCCATTTGGTGATATCACCACCTTAATGGTCTGGCAAGCTGGCCATGTATCATTCTCTGAATTTATGCCGCTATTTCTTCCATCAGTTGTGAACTACGTTGTTCCAGCAGCGATCATGTCATTTTTCATCCCTGCTACTAAGCCCAATGTAGTGCATCAGCACGTTGAGTTGAAGCGCGGGGCTAGGCGTATTGTTGGCCTCTTTATTCTGACTATCGCTACTGCCGTTGCTTTCCACGCAGTACTGCATTTCCCACCCGTGATTGGCATGATGATGGGCCTGGCATACCTGCAATTTTTTGGCTTTTTCTTGCGCCGGACTTTGCACTCTTCACTGTCCAAGAAAGCCGCACTGGCGATCGCGAATGGCGATGACTACGCCTTAAAACGCTTAGGATCAGTGGCACCGTTTGATGTCTTCCGTCGTGTCGCCCATGCCGAATGGGACACTTTATTATTTTTCTATGGGGTGGTTATGTGTGTCGGCGGATTAAGCTTAATTGGCTACTTGGGCCTTGCTTCGGAAATCATGTATTCCCAGTGGGATCCTGTTTGGGCCAATATCATGGTGGGTATCTTGTCGGCGATCGTCGATAACATTCCGGTGATGTTTGCAGTGCTGACGATGGATCCTGTGATGTCCATGGGCAACTGGTTATTGGTCACGCTTGCGGCAGGTGTCGGAGGAAGCTTACTGTCGATTGGGTCGGCGGCTGGGGTTGCTCTGATGGGAGCAGCGCATGGCAAATACACCTTTTTTGGTCACCTGAAGTGGATGCCAGTGATCATACTGGGATATTCTGCGAGTATTGCAACACATCTACTGCTTAATGGTCATCTATTTACTTAACGGTCGTCTATTTAATTAACGCATATTTAAAACAGTAACTTGGTGATATGAACTTGATTTTATCATCTATGGGTAAAAGAAAAAGTGTGTGATTTTCTGTCTTGATCGTTAAGGCTGGCTATGCTCAAAATTTTCTTTTACCCAAAAGTTCATCAAGCTGTATCGAGCACACGCGCTGCACGTCAGCACTTCCCCCTCACCATGGATACGCATGACAAGATCATCTCGCTTCTCTTTAGAACTGTTACGAAATTTCACAAAGAGCTCACTGCCATCGACTTCAAACTCTCGTGTCATGGTCTGATCCCCAGCTTGATATGTCATCACGCCTTCTTTGAATACCAGTGTATTACTGTTGTATTGATTTGAATAAACGCCTTCAAAAGAGAGGGTTTCTCGATTCGCGATCTTTTCTATTTTTTCTTGAAAACACCCCTGAATAGAGGTTAAAAGCACCCCGACAACCATCAATTTCAAAAACCTAGACCTTCCCATCGCCGCTATATTCCTTGTGCTAAACCGCTTCTAGCTCTAATAATGCTTTTTTTGCGTCAATTCCGCCAGCATATCCCGTTAATTTGCCATTTTTTCCGATGACTCGGTGGCAGGGAATGATAATGGATATCGGGTTTTTTCCATTTGCCATGCCAACTGCTCTCACTGCTTTAGGATTATCAATATTGATAGCCAACTGCTGATATGTCCGTGTTTCACCAAAGGGAATCTCTGCTAGTGCTTGCCAAACCTGCTGCTGAAACGGTGTCCCTTGAGGCGCGACAGGCACACTGAATTGAGTTCTCTTTTTGGCAAAGTACTCTTCAAGCTGCTGAATCGTTTCTTTAAGTATAGGGTGATCTTCGTCTTTTGTTCCCAATTGTTGGGGTAGCGTCGTATTAACGGGTAACCAGATACCCAATAATCCTTTCTCATTAGCTTGAAGAGTCAATAGCCCTAATAGACTCTGGTAATAAGTGAATGATGTCATAATGTATATTCCCAGCAATGAAAGTTATTTAGGCACCAGTGTAACAACAATTGTCCTTTGAATTCGCCATATTCGGAACTCAATGATCGTAACTGAAAGGGAGTTAGGCTAGCTGACAGCAATTGCATACCCACGCGACACCCAGTGACATGCTTTCCCTTTCTACTGGAAAAACTTGTCTACTGGAATCCCATCTTAATGCGTTCTGACTGCTGTTTCTATTTACACTGTAAAGAACGAAAGGGGGCTATGGCTCGATTGTTCTATTGTTCTATTGTTCTATTGTTCTATTGCAACAGAAACAGCATCAGGCTGGTTGAGCACCCACTTATAAAATTCTTCCGCGGGCATTGGGCGGGCATAGTAATAGCCCTGCATTGTGATCTCAGCGGAACGAAAGAAATCAGCTTGGCTTTTCTCTTCAACCCCCTCGGCAACCACATCAACCTTTAGATGATTGGCCAGTGTAATGATGGTATCAACAATGCCAGTGCCTACTTGGCTGGCTTTCATATTGTCGACAAAACTCTTATCTATTTTTAGTTCATTAATAGGAAATACCTGTAGATAAGCAAGAGATGAATACCCTGTCCCAAAGTCATCAATAGATACGCGAAAACCCTCTTGTTTTAACCCTTGCATTTGTTGTACGGCATTATCCACATCTTCCACTAACATGCTTTCCGTCAACTCAAGAGTGATATGGCAAGGAGAAATTGACTCTGAATCAAAAAATTGGACCAATTCAGTGCATAAATCGACATTTTTACCTTGAGCCGCACTGATGTTTATGGAAAGGCTAAAAGAAGGATCGATGACTTCCTGCTCTTGAAGATGACGAAGCAACTGACAACTGTCTTTCATGACAATGGTTTGTAAATCGTTAATAACACCGATTTCTTCTGCAATAGAAATGAAATCGAGCGGCGGGATCATTCCTCGTTCAGGGTGAAGCCAACGAACAAGGGCTTCAGCGCCTTTAAGTCGACCATTTGGCCCAATCTGAGGCTGAAAATAGGTCACAATTTGCCCGAGTTTTATCGAATCTTTGAGCTCACTTTCAAAAGTGAAACGACTCTTTAGGCTTTCGTGAATTGCAGGATCAAAGAAACAGTAATCGGAGTGCGTGCTTCGCTTCGCTGAGTACATGGCGGTATCCGCACACATTAATATCTCGTCTTCATTCTTATCCTTGTCAGTCATCAAAGTGATCCCAACACTCGCTTCAACAGTGATGTCTCTTCCGCACAAAGAAAAAGGCTGATTGAGTAAATTCAGTAACTGATCTGCAATTTGAGACGCGTAGTCCGTCAGCGGCTTTTCTTCATCAAAAAGCTCAGAAAGTATGATGACAAATTCATCTCCCCCTATCCGAGAGAAAGTGTCGTTGGGGCTGAGGCTGGTTGATAACCGAATACAGACCTCTTTGAGTAGGTTATCCCCCGCGGTATGGCCTAGCGTGTCATTGACGCTTTTAAAGTTATTGAGGTCAATGTATAAGAGTGCCGCCATTTTCTTTTTCTCGATGAGCGCTGTAATGGTGGTTTTTAAGTGGTTAAGTAAATACCGTCGATTGGGTAAGCTGGTCAGTAGATCCTGGTAGGCCAATTCTTCTATTTTTTCTGCGGCTTCTTTTCTTTCTGTTATATCGCGCTCAAGCCAAAGTGCGTGGGATATCCCCTCGACTTCTTTGCCATATCCTTCAATTGGGGTGATTCGACTTTCATAATAGTGGAGGCCATCACTTTTCTGTCTTTGATACTCGAAGACTTTAAGGGTACCACTTTCAATAGTACGTTCTATTGCTTCCCGGCAAGAGCATTTCTCAGATTGACTTTCCCCAGAAAGAATAAGCTTGCCAGTAAGGCTTTTTTCCGGTGCACAATGGGGGCCCATATTGCTGCCGTAATAATCGATACATTGCGCTTTTTGGTCATAGATAAAAATTTGATCCGGCAACACGCTAGTCATCGCCTCAACTTTGCTGTGGCTCAATCTCAATTTTTTGTTGAGTTCAACTTCACGTTTAAACGCTCGGTGCTTTTCTATGGCCAAACCCGTTAAGTGAGAGAATCGGTCAATGACGCGTAACTCGGCTTCTGAGGGCGATCTCGGTTGCGCATAATACACAGCGAACGTGCCCAGCACTTGATAATCGGTAGACAATATCGGTGTTGACCAGCAGGCGTTTAAACCAAAGCTCATGGCGAGATCTTTAAAGTTCTGCCATTTAGAATCGGATCCAATCTCTTTTGCAACATAGCGCTCTTTGCTGAATGCGGCTGTTCCACATGACCCGACACTGGCTCCAATCACCACACCATCGATGGCTTGGCAATACGCTTTGGGTAAGCTGGGCGCCGCACCATGGTAAAGAGTATCGTTTCTGAGCAGCAGAATAGAACTCATTGCCTGTGTTGAGGAAAAGATCTGTTCGATGCCATTGCATATGTAGCCAAGCGCTTCTTTTAGGTCAATGCTCAGAGCAATTTTTTCAATCGCGCCTTGCTGAATCTCAAGGAGCTCATTGAGATGAGACGCAGAATCAAACTGATTATTATCTAAATCCGACATAGCATTACCTTGGCGTTTGGACACAAGACGTGATTTTATGAAACAGGCTTCACTAACAATATAGCTATTGCTCACTGCTTTAACACTATGGCACGACAGAACTGTGACGTTTGTATGTTGCTTCAAGTACGCGTGATTTTTTTCGTCTTTCTTCTTTTTTGCAATAACAATGAAACATTAATCAGCAAAATTAGATTAAGTCACCTCAACTTGGGTGAAGGAAGGAATGCTAGTCAGGTATTCGCTTTCAAAAATTCGCCGTAACTGGCGTGAGCACAATAGTGATATACAGAGGATGTTATGTCTGAAACTGAATTTCGATTTGGGAAGAAGCGTTATTACGATAACAAAAAGTTCCCGCGCGGATTTGCTAAATCTGGCGACTTCACCCTTGCCGAAGAAGAGCTGCTGATTCTCTATGGCGATACAATGAAAGCGCTTGATCTAGGAGAAATCGATCCTGATAATGCCGAAGAAAAACACTTCATCAAAACATTGAAATCACCACAAAAGGCAAAATCAAAATTAGAAAAAGTGTGGCTGAAGTATAAACAAATCGTAACAGGGAAAAAGCGTTTTCATTCGCTCAGCAGCAGTACCAAACCGCGAGCGGAACCTCGCGTTCAAGCGATTCATTCTTTAGAAATGGAGCGCGATGAGACGAGCTATGAGGCCGACGTTTCGTTCGATGAGTTGTCACTGGAAGAAGCCGAATTCAGCCATGCGAATGTCGCTCATACATCCAGTAATCAGGCACCTTTAAGCGATCATCATTAAAGCGTAAATCATTGAGTGAAGAGCATGATTTGAAATCCATTAATTCAACATCATTCATTAGAAACTGTGCGCTATAAACCACAGGCTCTAAACCAGTGAGAGAACGCGGTTAAGAACAACAGGCTATACCGGACGATGAATACGGCTTTAAACCTTATTGTGCGAGTATGGCCAATTTTTTTAAAAATGCATCTCTGCAACTGAGTTGGTTGTAATCAAGATGAAAACGTTTCAGCGAGCAGACTTTAAGATCGACCCCTTCTCCACGCAAATGAATCGGGAAACCATCATGTCTATTCAACGCTTCGATACCGTCGAGGATCCTGCCTTGCGGCGTGATGCGCCCTTGTTTCATGACCGTCTCGTAGGCCTGCAATATTTGTGTCGGGTTTAAGCCATTCTTCATTGGACTCACTGTTCTGAATTAAGACTTACTGAGTATGGATTCAAATGTGCTTTGGTGCAAAAGAATGAAACAAGAAACCATGTGATTATCTCGCCTATCCCGCTCGGTAATAACGCTATCGCCTCCGGACAATACCACGGCCTGTTTCCTTTGCATTCTAAACGGTACTTGAAGCCAACAATGCGCTGGTAAAAAGACGACCTCAATAGTGAGACTCAAGCCATTTGATGTTCACAGTGGTCAAAGAAAACACAAAAACTTGACCGAAAACAATAGCAGATCGCAAAAACTTATTTTATAATGCGAATTAATGTTTCAAAGCATCCAAAATTCCAATATTAGAGGCACAAAATGAGACTTATCCCGTTAAATAAAGCAGCACAAGTAGGTAAGTGGGCAGCGGCACACATCGTAAAACGCATCAACGATTTCAACCCAACCGCAGACCGCCCATTCGTATTAGGCCTGCCAACTGGTGGAACGCCACTTGCAACTTATAAAGCACTGATCGAGCTACATAAAGCGGGTGAAGTTAGCTTCAAAAACGTTGTTACGTTTAACATGGATGAGTACATTGGTATTCCTTCTGATCACCCTGAATCATACCGCACGTTCATGTACTCGAACTTCTTCAACCACATCGATATTCAAGATGAGAACATCAACCTTCTTGATGGCAATGCAGCAGATAATGAAGCGGAATGTCAACGTTACGAAGACAAAATTAAGTCTTACGGCAAAATCAACTTATTCATGGGTGGCGTAGGCAACGACGGCCACATTGCATTCAATGAGCCTGCATCTTCTCTAGCATCACGTACGCGTATCAAAACGCTGACTGAAGACACTCGTATTGCAAACTCTCGTTTCTTCGATGGCGATATCGACCAAGTACCTAAGTACGCACTGACTATCGGTGTGGGTACTTTGTTAGATTCGCAAGAAATCATGATCCTAGTGACTGGCCATAATAAAGCACAAGCCCTACAAGCGGCGGTTGAAGGCTCTGTAAACCACCTATGGACGGTTTCTGCTCTGCAACTTCACCCTAAATCAGTGATCGTATGTGATGAGCCATCAACTCAAGAACTTAAAGTGAAAACAGTTAAGTACTTCTCTGAACTAGAAGCTGAGAACATCAAAGGTTTCTAAGGGTTATTGAGTAAAAAGCATAAGTTTCGCTAGCACGATTCGTATGAGATGAGAAAGCCACGCAAATGCGTGGCTTTTTTATTAGAGCGTGTTGATCTTTATAATTTAAAGCGCGATACCATTTGTTCCAGTTCCTCGACTTTACCATACAGCTGGCTAATCGCTTCAGCACCTTCTTGCGTGCTTCGTACCGACTCATCCGCAATCTGACTGATCGAGTTGATATCTCGGGACATCTCTTGCGCAGCCACGGATTGCTCATCACCGGCAATTGCGATCAACTCTATCATGCCATTCACATCTTTTGCTCTGGCAACAATTTGAACCAAGGCGTCTCCCGCTGAGTTAGACAGTGCCACACCCTCTCCAACCATTTGGGTGCCTTCACTCATTCTGGTGACCGCCTGGCGAGTCTCACTTTGGATGGATGTGATCAACCCTCCGACTTCTTCCGTCGCTTTTGAGGTTCGCTCAGCAAGGCCACGAACTTCATCCGCAACCACTGCAAAGCCTCGGCCTAGTTCCCCCGCACGCGCCGCCTCTATGGCTGCGTTGAGAGCAAGGAGGTTGGTTTGCTCTGCGATATCATTGATCACTTTTATGACGTTACCAATCTCTTCTCCTCGCTTACCTAGGCTATCAACCGTGGTGGCGGTTTCATTAACCACTTCCGATATCCGGTTCATACCGTTTACCGTTTCCTGCATTAAATCACCACCATTGACCGCCTCTTCGCCTGCTTGTTTGGCATTTTCCGCGGCATCTTTACTCTGCTCGGCAACTTGATTGACCGTGGCGGTCATCTCCTCGACGGCACTGGCAATCAGTGTTGCTTTATCCGCTTGTTCTTGAATTCCAGAAGCCACATTCTGACTCGTTCCATCCACCATTTTGGTGTATGAAGCCACTTCAGAAGCCACATTGGTTATGTTAGATATCACCGCTTTCAGGGCAGTTTGCATATCATCAATGGAGCGAGCAAGCTCACCCAACTCATCTTTATTCTGTTCATTGATCAACTCAGCCGATAGATCACCATTAGCAATGGCTTGAGCTCGATCGGAGATCACCATCAATCGTCTTCTCAGCATTCGAGACAACAGTATGGCCACCGCAAACCCCACCACAAGGACCGTCACAACATTAACCGATAACCACAACACAATGGTCGACATGTTGTCATTCAATACCTTGAGCGCATTAATTGAGTCATCTCGCTCTTCTTGCGCTGAAGCATCCAGTATGTCTTCTATCGGTGTAAAAATAGAATGTTCTAGTTCATCGACCGTACGTATCGCTGAGTTCTTATAGTACGGGTTGTAACCATCAAACACTTGCTGAGCAACTTGAACGATTTCAGAGAAGTATTGCTCTATTTGCTTAATGTCTTTCACTTCATTCGGTTTTTGCTCTAGAGGTTTTAGCTTCTCTAAGTAGTCAGAGAATGAAGCCGCGTCTTTTTTGAACGCCTCTCGAGCATCAGGGTCGCCCATAATATAAGCATTGAGCGAGGAAATCATGTCTCCCCCTTCGTCAACCAGCTCTAAGTAATAGCGAACCCCAGGCAGATCGTCATTCAGTGATTCACTTAAATCGGTGGTCTTGTATGCATCAGCAAACTCGCCGTCTTTCAGTTTGTCCAGAAGATTTTCCAGTGGAATACCGACATTTTTTGTCAGTTCGTTTATTTTCTTAATCGCAAGCTGTTCTGCCGCAGGGTCGTACTTACTAAACACTTCTCTGTCCATCGTATCGATATATTCATTGGCAAGATTGAGTATCTTGTCCATTTTTTCTATATCCGAAGGTTTACCTGATTCAAGAGGCCTAAGCACAGAATAGTAGTAATGAAATTCCTTCGCGTTTTCTTTAAAGTTTTCATACTCATCGGCTTCACCATTGAGATACTCCAAAGCGTTGGTTTGTAAATCACCGATTTCATCTAACACGTTCAAGTACGCCAAAACACCGGGAACATCATCCGCTTCAATTTCAGCGGAGATAATGGCCGATTTGTTGACCAGAGACCAAACCACGAAAGCTAACACTAGGGTCGTTGATATAATGACTGAAAAGCCCATGTAGAGGGCGTGAGTCAGGCGAATATTCATCCTTGATACTCCATACATTTTAGTTCTTATTTACCTAAGTATGGTTCGATTATGGTCTGGCGCAATTTATTATTGACATTTTTGTTTTTTATTTATTTGAATGAGAGAGTTAGTGAAGAATCGCTGTTAACTAACAGCCTTGAACAAAAAATGCCGCCTACTTTTCAGTAAACGGCATGAACAGTCTTCATTTTGAACCATCATAATCTAGCGAAATTCGGTGACACCGGAGGTAATAAACTGTTTTAAAACAAGGTTTTGTGGGTCCGTGTTATCTTCCCATTGCTCAAGCAACTTAACAGACCACTGCGTCGGTGAGCTATCAATCAAAGCCCAGTAAACATACCCATTACCGGAAAATAGTTTGAGGTAACCATTCTCATCAATTGACCAGCTATCTATCCATGTTTCGTGACTATTCATATCGACACCAACTACGGTGTTATCATCATAAAAAGTCAGTGTCATGTACTCGCTGTGGGGATCAGGGTAATCGATGGTGAGAGTCCGTCCTATAAGCTTGTCTTCTGTGATGACCTTTGACCCACCGCAGGCGCTTATTGCACTGGCGAACTCAACCAATGAGGCAGAACCATCGTCTTCATCTCCAACCGCGCATGCATTCAATGGATTAACAAAAGCACTGAGTATGTCATCTTGGGCCGCCGGATTGAACAATAGATCCTCCCCTCCTTCAGACACCAAGCTGACCCTTCTGACAAAGCCATTGAACTCTGCAAGATATAACGAGCCGTCATCAGCAAAGTGAGCGCCTAGCTGTGCAACTGATAACGGTGCCTGCACTTTAATCAGTGATACCCCATTTTCAACCAACTGCTCCCATGTTCCACTCTCTAACGGTTGGCTTTCATTGGTAAAGCTCACGGTTCCAGAATCACTATCACTGCCGACAAACTGCATCAGGATTTCAGTCTGATCCGCTTGATTCCACGTTACAAGCAATCGATTTGACTGTAATTCTGCGAAATTGATAACCGCATTATAAGTGTCCGTCAGAATATGGTTACACATGCCATTTAGGTCGTCTTGAGTAATCTGACCATCACACCACCAACTGAGTGTTTCCAAACTGAAATATTCATATTCACTAAACAGGACTCGATATGCTTCAGCCTGTTCAGTAAAAAGGGCGTCTTGATGAACAAACTTAGCCCAACTCCCCCCTTCATCAATGACCGATAATACGGTCGCTATCGTCTGCCCAGCCAAAGGGACCTCAACAGCAGACAAGACCGAATTAGTAAACCCATCACCATGAATTCGGCTCATCGCTAATGTATTATCAGGGTTGACTGAAATTTGCGTGATGGCCTCATTCTCAAATTCCCATGTGCCATTGGACGTTAACACGTATCGGTCATCGGAAGCGGAGTTTCCCACATTGACGACTTCAGTCACAAACGTCTTAGTGCCAAAATCAAACTCACTGTAGGTTTCATAAACAGCATTGTCTTGTATTCGACGAATCGTTCCGTATTCTAGCTCTGATCCAGTGGTGAACAATTCAGCCCATAGCCAAGTTAACCCCGTTTCAAAGAGTTCGGATAAATTCGAGACTTGGTTATCTCCTTCGAGTTCAGGCCGGACGGTTGAGAATTCCTGACCAATAATCTCTGTAACTCGTTGACCTTCTTCATCCCAAAGATAAAACCCTAATAGACTGAAGTTATTCCCTTCCGTGGCAACCAGGGCAAAGTACTCGGTATCGTCACCACTAATGATCTTAATAATACCGTTTTCATTTATTGACCAACTTATTGCAATACTGAATCCATCAGACTCCGTATAAATTCCGCTACCATCACTGCTAAATTGATACCCATAGTAGAACGCTTCACTTTCTTGGTAGTAAAGCGTTAACCCATTGAGATCGACCGTATCAAATGATGAATAACTGCAATAGTTAGCTGACGCCAAAAAGTGTTCATATCCGACTACCTCACCTTGCACTTCCCCTGTGTTTTCTCGGTCACAAACGGCATAAATAGGCATGGTTCCATTGACGGCCGAACGGGTCCAAGTTTCTAACATTCCAGATTTTTTTTCAGTCTCTCTTTGCACAAGTCCATTATTATCAAACCAATTAACTTGTTGCATATTTTCAGACGATGATAGTGAACCATCAGAACGATACAACGAGCCTTGATTCGACGTGTAAACTCGGCAAGCTTCTTGAGTGACAGTTTCGCCATTGATTTGATAAGAAATAGGCTCTTTACCGACATAAACGGTGTTTGTTACATAATCACCGGTTTGCCAGTCACCATATTGCGTATCGGCATTGACCGCTCTAAAGTGGGTACTCTCTACTTCTGGGATTCGGTATGTGCTTTCCAGGGTAAGATCGTTTTTAACTAAATGGACGTTACCCCATTTAATGTCATCGCTGCCTTCCTCACGCGCTTCCATCCCCTGAAAAGCGCCGAGAGTGTCTTGGTAATAACGTTCGGTGAACACTCCTAGTGAGCGTCCATTGTCAAACTGTTCGCCCGTTAAACGACTTTCGATCAACCCTGTTTTGTCTTGCCACGCCACATGTTCACCAGTAAGGAGTTCCCAATGATAAATGGCGGTTCTAACCGATCCATCCAGGCTTCGTTTGACGACATCAAAGGTCAGTGAATCACTTAGCGTAGGGGGTTGAACCCCCGACGGAAGTTCGGCTAAACAAGCGTCTAAAGTCAGCGGTTGGTTATCTGGTACGTTTGTGTCAATCGGGTCATTCCCATACAACACGTCATTTAGAATAAAACCTTCTAATTGCTTAACATAGTTGGTGTACCCCCAAGTCGGTGTCTCTTTGTCACTAGGATCGAATTCAAGGTATTCGCGCTCAGCTCGTTGAATGATTTTATTCTTGTCGACATAGTTTTTAACGCTGTCTTCAACGTACATCTGATGATGTTGAGAAGTGGAACCCGCTCCCTTAACAAAGTCAAACTGCCCTTGATACTGAGTCACACATACTTCTCGCAAACCGAGTTCGGTCGTAATGATCTCTTTACCCAAATAGGTGGTTGTAAACTGATTATGGGTAACCGAATCAATGGGTGACCAGGTGTCAAAACGTTGAACCGACCAAGGAACGGGCGTGTTGAGAGGCAGCATTTCTGCTCTCGTCACTGAAACGTTAAAGCCCCACCAGCGATCATAGTGATCTCGATATCCGATGTACTCCCCTGTCACTGCATCAAGGTATTCAAACTCTAGGTTGGGATCCCATTCATTGGCTTGTGCACCGAAGTCGGTGGTAATTTGATTGACGACAATAGGATTACCTAACTCGTATGCATAACCATTGGGCAGGCTGTTGATGGTGTCGACATACAACTCGGTTTGGAAATAATGCGTTGTGTTACTTTGCCCTACATTGAGCCGAGATACGTTATAAAGCCGCCCATCGGATCGCGAATTCATCTCCATACCCATTGGGTAATCAGGTAAGCTTTCAAGGCACAATGAATACGTATCAGGTGAAGTCAGTGGGTGTAACGGATCGATGTCGTCTGCGTCATTGTAGCCATCGTTGTCATCATCGGGATCGGCATTGTTACCGATTAAGTCTCCATCAGTATCGAGCCATTCAGTCGCATCTTCAGGAAAGGCATCAATATCATCAGCGTAGCTGTCGTTATCAAAATCATTAGGGTACTCGTCTGAGTTATCGCCGATGCTATCCCCATCAGAATCTAACCATTCGCTACCGTCTTGTGGAAAGGCATCGACAACACTGTCATATCCGTCATTATCATGGTCCCCTGCTTGAGTATTATCATTAGGGAACATATCAATGATGCTATCAAACCCATCTTCGTCATGATCGCCGGCGTACTTGTCATTGAGAGGAAAAGCATCATCAACGCTGTCGTACCCATCGTTATCGTGATCCCCCGCTCTAGTGGTGTCCTCAGGAAAGGCATCATTGAGGCTATCAAATCCATCGTTATCATGATCGCCAGCTAATAATGGATTTCTTGGAAACTGGTCATCATTGTCATCGTATCCATCATTATCAAAATCATAAGGACGTGAATCAACTAATGAATCTATGCCATCATTATCATGATCACCCGCTCGATTACTGTCTGTAGGGTATGAATCGACCGAATCTTCGAAGCGATCATTATCGTCATCGCTGTCAGCATTATTCCCAAGGTCATCACCGTCGCTATCTAAGTACTCATTAGGGTCGGATGGAAAGGCATCTAAGAGATCAGGGATACCGTCGGCGTCTTGGTCCAAAGTAAGATTGTCTGTACGGCTAATCGGTGGTGGCGTCACGTTCAAGTCATCTTCGTCAGTACTTTCAACAACCATGCGAATCTGCTCACTCACCGCAGCGATCATTTGATTTAACGACGTTGGATCATCTGCCGCCTGCAGCATAACTCGCTGCATTTGCTCAGGTGAATCGGGTAAAACTTGGCCAGAGGCAACAATACTGAGTGCAGCATAGGCGGCCTTAGGGTTATTGTCTGCGATGAAATCCCCCAAAACTTGTTCTTCTGGAATGCCCAAGTCACCGGACACTTTCTGAATCGCTTGCTGCTTCGCCTGGGCTATCTCTTCCGGTGTGTTTGCGTTTCCCATAAGCTCTTGCATGGTCAAATGAACCGACGTGGATAATGGCGTGACGTTCGTTTCTCCCGCTGGGGCCGACATTATGGCGCTTTCAGTCATTGGTGTTCCATCAGAGTCTTCATCGATGGTTTGCCCAGCGATTGCATGGACGACTATCGGGTAGCGCTGCGGTTCAAGAATATTGGAAACATCTAAATCAGCAACGCCTCCCGCACCCGATATTGCCCAAGGTTCATCGTCATCTTGTAACCAGTCTTGATCAAGATCCAACCAAACCAACGCATTTTGCAAATACCCATCAATGGCTTTTATGCTGTACGTCTCAGTTGTTGTTATTTCAGACGTGGACGGCGGCACCGCAACCGTCGATGCGTCATCACTATCACTGCAGCCCAATAGGCTCATCGCACAGATGCCCCCTAAAGCCAACATGATTTTATTCGCTTTCATACTTGCCCCCAATAATCCCTTTTGGATGTGATTGCTAGGAGCATAAAGATGGTGCTGATAATCCTCATCACCCATATGGGGGACAAATAGTACTTTTAGATAAATGAATTGATCGCTATCAAATAAACAAAAATGTCCATTGGGTTCTGAAATAGAAAGCCTTTAGAAAAAAGGGGGCCCAGAAAAATGACCAAAAAAAGAAACAATTATAAAAATAAGTGATTATGAAAATAACGAGAGATGAGTTGATTTTGATGTTTACAGCCTGTTTTATGCAGAACCTGCTTTATTTGAGTTCTGACCGTTTCTTTTGACACTCTTCGAGAACTGGCAATTTCTGAGCCATCTAGCCCTTGAATAAGAAGCGCTAATATTTGTGTTTCTGCGTGGGTTAAATTGGATTTACTTTCTATCTGCTGTGTATGAGCATTGAGCTTTTCCCACTGCTTAGCAATGAGTTGATTTGATACCCAACCGTTTGCCCAATGAACCAGAAAGTGCCAAAGCTCGGTCAGGCTCCGTTGTTGCTGCATGTTCAATTTTTGAAAACTGTGGCAACTTAGCATTAAATGGTGGTGGTTTAAAATTCGATGCAAACCGCCATAGGAGTGATGCATTTGCATGGTAGGGACTAAAATATCAAGAAATGTTTCGTCAGAAATCTTCCGCAGGGGCAGCATTTCTTGCATATAAACCAATTGACCTGTCAGTTTTTTATTCAAGTAGTGTGTTAAAAATGCATCATGCGATTGGTGCGTCTGGTAAGTCACCATCTGCTTAGCATTGAAACCATGTGTCACGTTTATCTTGGGGTAAAACCATGGGTCGAAAACCATTAAGACGACATGCTCAATCCCTAAATGATCAAGCTCTTTGAGCAGTATGCTTTCAAGCTCAATGGGGGATACTACGATAGGGTAGTATCCATATTGAGGATCGTTGTGACTATTCATTGGCAATCCTTGCCTACAAAATAATCGTCACAGTATATGCTCTATTGACAGATTACATAGTCATCTAGATCAAATCTGTCTCATTTATATTTTAGATGAATCAGCGCTAGATTTAACCAAGTACACAGAGAGGATTACGAACTGTACTTGGCCTAGATCATGAGTTTCATTACTGCTGGTTCACTGCTTTGATAAACGCTTCTTGGGCACCTTCAACATTAAGCGCTTTGGCTTCTTCTAGTAGAGCTAGGGCTTTGTCTAACATGCCTACGTTTACCGCATTTTCGATACTATCCAAGTAAAAACGCTGTTGATCAATATTCAAAGCAACCGTATCAACATTAGACTCACTCACCGCAACAGTTGTAATCGCAGCCTGTGCTGCAATCGCTTTTTGATTTTGTTGCTCAGCAAGATCAGCTTTAAATTTTTCTTGGGCAGTATCCGAACTGCCGACCGTAATCGGTTCCTCAAGCACTAAAGCATCATCCACTGAGGCAATAACGCTCAACTCACCAAAAGCTGAATGAGGAATCATTGGGTTCGGAACATCTGGTGGATAATTACCGCGAGCAATAGCATCAAGCTTAACTGGGTGAAGCACTTCAGTCTCGCCTTTAATTAACTCAGGTGTTGTGTAAATAAGTAACTTAACACGTTGCTTACCAACAGGCTGAATCGTGACTTTCGAGACTAAACGATCCCCCTGCATGCCGTAAGCATGCTTATATTCAAAATCACTGGTTTCAAATGTTTTAATAATTTGATTTTGTTCATTCAATAACACAGCGTTTGGATAGAAAACGGTTTTCTTAAAATGGCTAATAAGCTCTAAATCAAGCTCTTTCCCTTGAGTATTAATATCAAAAGCAGCGATATAGCTCTGACCTTTTGAGAAAGTGAATTTTTGATTAGATTCTTCAATTGTAAAATTAATGCGCTTTGTTGGTTCAATGTTCGCCCAATTTACCTGAGCGTAACTTTCTGCTACCTGCTGTACATTTTCGGCATCGAACACAACTGTTTCTGTTGCCGTACATCCCAATAATGCCATGCTGATTGCGCAACTTAGAACGAGTCGTTTCATATGAACCTCTTTTTACAAACGATGAAAGCCGACACTTAAGCCGGCTTGATATTTTTACTTACTTAAATATGGACTATTTAAATAGGACTTTGGCAACTACTGGTTACCAGAAAGCTGTTACCACCAAGCTTCCATTTGGATACCAACACTGAATTCAGTATCGTCAGTCTTGTTTGCGAAGCTATCTGCTTCATGGTCCATGAAGTATGAACCGTAAACACGGATTTCAGGACGAGCCCAGAAGCTAGAACCAGCAGACCAAGCTTGTGCAATGGTTAGCTTAGAACCAGACGCATCTTTGGTTGAGCCTGCTTTCTTAGTTTCATCAGCAAAGTAACCTGCTTCAAAAACGGTCTTCATGTGGTCATCCCACTTGTACACTGGGCGAACTACCGCATTGTACGCCGTGATATCACCATCAGCAGTATCTGAAGCTTGTGCATACATTACTGTGTGACCCACTTCCCACGATTCACCGAAGCCTTTAACACCCCAGTTGATGATACGGAAACCATCTGCATCATTGTTGTTGTCAGTACGGTTATACCAACCACCACCGCCATATGTTGCCATCTGATGACCATATGCAGCAGTACCGTATTGTAGAACGGTTTGGTTAAAACCATTATCTAGGCCTTGACCAATCACTGCTGTCAATAACACACCGTCATCTGCAGCAACCGTTTGGCCTTTAGCTTCAGAAGCAAAGTCATACGCTAAAGCGAGTTCTAGGTTAGCACCTTCCCAAAGATCAATTCCTGCATAACGCATATCGAATGTGTAACCAGAAACTGTTTCATCTTTAGTTTTAGCTTGCTCTTTGTAACAAGAATCATCCGCTGGCGTACCTGTACCTGTACACTTATCAGCATCAAATACGAACTCAGTACCGTCGTCTACTTTTTGAGAACCGTCATCATGCATTACAGCAAGAGAAAGCTTACCACCACCAAGTGAAATATTTTCGATACCACCACCAGCACCGCCCGATGTATCTAGGAAGTAAAAGTCCGTAATGTGGATATCTTTACGTTGGTAGTAACGCTGACCAGCCCAAAGTACCGCTTCTTTGTCGCTGAATAAACCTTGTGCTTGAACATTCATTACACGTAGAGCGTTAGAGTTACCTTCCCAGTTGTTGTTACCAGATTGCCCGTATGCAACTAAAGATTCTAGTTTGAATGTCACGTCATTTTGATTGTAAAGCTCAGCGTTTAAACCAATCTCTGCGTACAAATCATCTTCATTACCAAGACGGCCTACTCTATTCTTTTCATAGGTAACGTGTGAGCCTTCCCCACTTAGGCCTACACCACCACGAGCATAACCGTGGAAATCAACCGCTGCGGCAAAAGCACCAGCACTTAGAGACGCAGCCACTGCAGCAGCAATTAAACTTACTTTTTTCATTATTAACTCCATTTAGGGTTTTTATTTTTATCATTTTCTCAACAACGCTCATAAAGGCAGAAATGGGCGACACCAAGAAAAAGTAAAGCGGGACTAAGTCCCCTCTCGTTTCAACTGTGGCTAGATTACCTAGGGAGTAGGAAGGCTGCGTCCTCCACCTTTGATTTATTTAGGGGGGATGAGTAAGGAGGAGAAAACACGTGATAAATGATTTAACAGAGGTGGATCACAGAACTAAGGGGGAGCACGACGAATTAGTATCCATTTTCACAGATCAAAATGATATCAAGCTCAAATTTTTTAATCGTATCGCAAAAAAACTGAAATAAAATTACATTCAAATATTATTACTAAGGCGCTTGACCAATGTAGAGCAAAGTCTTTTACTAAGGACTCCTAAATAAAAACAAAAATATAGTTACCATAATGATAGGCACAAGCTCTCAGCCATACCCTTTAGGGGCGACACTCAGCCAATGTGGGTGCAACTTTTCAATTTATGCTCCTGATCAAGACAGCATAGCTTTGGTTCTTTTTGATGATGCAGGCAATCAACAGGTTCACCCGATTCACAATAACGATGCAGGTATCAAACATATCTTCATTGAAGGCATTCAGGCCAAACAGAAATATGGGTATCTCATAGAGATAGATAACACGCCTCACCTACTTTCTGACCCCTACGCAAAAGCCATTGATGGGCCACTTCACTATCAACCCCCATTTGATTCGACAACAAGTTTCTTACTACCAAAATGTCTGGTCACTAACGATGAGTTTGACTGGCAAGGCACTGCACCGCCAAGAATCCCCCGAGAAGAAACGGTTATTTTTGAAACGCATATTAAGGGAATAACCAAACTCAATCCTAATTTACCCACTGAGCAGCAAGGTAAATATTTGGGCTTAGTGCAAGCGGACATGCTGGATTTTTATCGAAAACAATCCATCAATACCATTCAGCTATTGCCTATTGCAGCATGCATGCACGAGCCACATTTGCTGAACATGGGTAAAAGCAACTATTGGGGATATAACCCCTATTTGTTCATGGCACCAGACCCTAGATATGGGGATGTAGATGCAGTCACTGAACTAAAGACCATGGTGAGGGAGCTGCATAAAGAGGGCATTGAAGTCATTTTAGATGTGGTGTACAACCACACCGCAGAAGCGGGAGAAGACGGCCCTGTCTTTAATTTAAAAGCACTCGATTCCCATTATTATCTCAAGCATGGTCCGCACTTTTCGAACTATACGGGTTGTGGCAATACGGTCGATGTAAACCATCAAGCTTCTTTAAACCTTGTCATGGATACCTTGCGATACTGGGTTTCTGAATACCACATTGATGGGTTCCGGTTCGATTTAGCGGCAACGCTTGGACGCGAAGGCGAACATTTCAATAATCAAGCAGCCTTCTTTAAAGCGGTCGCCCAAGACCCCGTTTTAAAACAAGTTAAACTGATCGCAGAGCCTTGGGATATTGGCCCTAACGGGTATCAAGTGGGTAACTTCCCATTAGGTTGGAATGAATGTAATGATCGCCTGCGTGATATAACCCGTAGCTTTTGGCGTGGCGATAAAGGCTATTTGAAAGAATTTGCTACTCGTCTTATGGGGTCACGGGATCTCTACAGCGCGTCAAACTGGCCGTTGAATATGACGGTGAATTACATCACTTACCACGATGGCTTCACCATGCAAGACCTAGTCTCATATAAGCACAAACATAACGAGGCAAATGGCGAACAAAACCGAGACGGGCACGGAGATAATCGTTCAGAGAACTACGGCGCAGAAGGCCCAACCGAGAATAAAGCAATCATCGAACTGCGTGAAAAGCAAAAACGCAACTTCATGGCGAGCTTACTGTTCGCATTTGGTATTCCGCATGTGCTCACCGCCGATCTGCTTTCTCACAGTCAACAAGGTAACAATAACGCTTATTGCCAAGACAACAACATCAGTTGGTTAAATTGGCAAGAGCAAGACACCATAGCACGTTTCCAGTGTTGGGTTGCTGACATGGTCAAGGCAAGAAAAACCTATATGGTTCCGTTTATTCATGCGTTCAGCGGGGAAACACGTAACGACAACCGTATTTTTTGGCGTCGTATTGATGGCTCTTATATGGAACATGACGATTGGAACACCTTAAGCTCAGTAGCGTTGCACTTAGGGATAGGGAAATCCGGTAATGAAATGCTGTATTGCATCAATCAAACCAATGCCCCTGCTCGATTTAGCTTACCAAGCGATCATCATCAACAGTGGAAAATGATTTGTAATACCGATTCCCATGAATTGCACAAAACGATTGATGAAAAACAAGTCCTTCTTGCTCCTACATCACTCGCCATCTTCCATCTCACAAAAAAATAACAAAAATGTGAGCGGTGATTTACACTTACCGCTCATTTTTAACCACAAGCACTAGATTAATAGCCATTGATATGCGTAGTGATTCACTCTACTATGGCGTCATAAAAATAAAATCATGACACTAACTGGCTTAACTACATGGCTTTACCAAAAATTCTTTTACGCACCCTCAGGCCGTACATCATACTATTAACTATTGGGATGATATACCTTGCTTACCAACAGCTAAAATCATCAGAACACAAAGCCTATCTGCAATCTGAAGCCAATATCCACACCGCTTCACTATTGGTGTCTTCTCATATTGAAGCGGCAGTCAGTAAGCTCTATTTGCTCAACGATGCCAAAAACCATACTTCATTTGAAACACTCGCGAAAAACATACTTCGTAGTAGCTTATTTTACTCTGATATTTTACTCGTTGACCCTTACGTCGGTCGCTATCAAGCCATCGAACGAACACACCCAAACGCAGAGGTACTGGACCTCTTAAGTTGGCGATCGCCACCCAGTCTATCTTCTGAATTTTCAGTGTCTCCGATTTATCAAACCAGCGATAATCGATGGGTTTTTGCTGTTCGATATCAGCCAAATGAACGCGAAGCGATATGGCTAGAGCTCGATCTTATGTATGGCTCTACTCTACTCGAAGGGATGCGGACACTAAATAAAGGATACCTCTTTGTCGTTGATAAACTGACAGGAAAAATTGTCTTTCACCCCAACCCTAAACGTATCGGCAGCGAATCTATTAGTTATCAATCTGGCATTAAGGATTTAGTCAATCAAGGGCGTCGTTATGGGCAGTTAGAGTATTACTATAATAATCAATTCAAAGTGTCCGTTTTTAACGCTGATAATGACAACAATTTCGTCTTTGTTGCAGGGACGAACAGAGCAGATATTCTTAAAAACTCTCATCAGTTCACACTATCAGCATTGGTTCTGGCTTCACTTCTCTTACTCACTATTGTGATTAATTACTTGATTTACCAAATTAATAGTTCACTTTCATTATTGAACACCAAAAATAATTTAGCCGATTTCAAGCACCAGTTGCGCTCCATTTTAGACCGATTCTGTCACCATCAAGGTGTTCAATTTTGTCTCTATGCACAAGAAACCGGGCAACTAACCACTCTCGATTTTCATGGCAATGAAACGCTCATCCATACTGATAAACGATTCCCTGCTGCCTACACTCCTGGTGATCTTTACTACTTTGGAAAAAACAGCGCCGATGCTCTTGCCACAAAGCTGCGTATCAATACACGCCACTACGTTATTCCGCTCTTCAATACGCAAGGTCTTATCGCTATCATCTACATGCCAATGCGGATACCAATAAATCGTAGTCTATTGAAAATAATAAGAAATTATACAGAAATCACCTTAAACAATTTGCTTCTAAATCAAAAAATGCAGAGCAAAGATGTGATGACGAATCTAGACAATAAACTCACCATTCGGAGTTTGATTGATGAGCGGTTGGGGCAGCAGCATGTCTATCTAGCACTGATCGACATCGACCATTTTCGCGCCATCAATGACAAATTTGGGTACCAATCTGGTGATAACATCATCATGCAAACAGCAAAATTGATGCAGACATGCTTTCCTAAGCCAAAGGCATTGAGCCTGGCTCGCTTTGGAGGAGAAGAATTTGGCCTACTCTTTCAGGCGAATGACGAAAACCATGCCTATGACTTGTGTGAAATTCTGCGCCACAGAATAGAGCAAACGAGTCTAGACGATGGTAATAGCACGATAAAATACACCATCAGTATCGGGATAACTTCGGTCAGTGACAGTCAGCATTCAAGTATTGGTCGGGCCGACAAAGCGCTCTACCAAGCGAAAGGGCTTGGACGTAACCAAGTGGTACTTAATACCTTTCAATCTTGATATTTAGGCGCTGCATTCCAACGAGACAATAGCGCGAAAGCGCTCGGTTTTTAGGATTCGGTGGTTAGAATTCAATTTCTAGTAGCGAATTTCTAAGATTAGATTTTGAGGCATCGGTTTTAAGGATTTAGAACGTTAAAGCCAAAAATGAACATCCTAGTTTGATGCGTTCACCAAACTAGGATAATTCTAACGTCTATGAATCGTTCGCTGTGAATATGTCCGACGAACAAGGTGTGAGATTGCGTTAGCTTTAACTTTGACTTTGACTACGCCAGCTTTAGATCGAATTGAGTGCGGTACATCACCATATCTTCAATCGTCAGGATTGGCATGTTGTGTTTACGGCTAAACTCGACCAGCTCTGGTGTTTTCGCCATTGTACCGTCTTCGTTTTGCACTTCACAAAGCACACCCGCAGGCTGTAGACCAGCCATTTGCATCAAATCAACCGTACCTTCGGTATGGCCTCGACGAGTCATTACTCCACCAGCACGTGCGCGCAGTGGAAATACATGCCCAGGTCGAGCAAGATCATCCGGTTTGGCCGTTGGGTTTGCTGCCGTTTTGATTGTTGTCACACGATCTTGCGCAGAGACACCAGTCGTCACACCCACTTTCGCTTCAATCGAGACAGTAAACGCCGTCTGATTCGCGCTGTTGTTGTTTACAACCATAGGTGGGAGATCAAGCTTAGTCGCTTGCGCATCGGTCAAACAAAGACATACGATGCCACTGCATTCACGGATCATCAGTGCCATCTGAGCGTTGGTTAAGTGCTCAACAGAATAGATGATGTCGCCTTCGTTTTCACGATCTTCGTCATCCAGCAGTATCACACCGCGACCTTCTCTGAGCGCAGTTAATGCATTTTCAACACGAGTAATTGGGTTGCCAAATTCGGCAAGTAATGAAGACTGATTCATGGTTAAACTCCTAAATATCACCAGAATCAGGGCTGTATGAGGGATATAACATCCAAAACGAAATGCACCAGCGAGGGGCGCTAATAATATAGCACCGCCGACTGATGTGTTTTCATTCTCTCTCATCCGGACTTTAACCGTCGGCTCTGGGTTTGCACCAGATCTGCTGACCTCGACGTATCGAGCGCTCGCGGGCTGATCTTACGCACATTTATGCGAAGGTAAGATTTACCGCCGGTGGGGAATTTCGCCCCGCCCTGAGAATAAAAATTAAAATAATGACGCTAATTCGGGCCAAACGCCCAAAATTAAGCGGTGCTATGGTAGCGTGTTATTCACCTTAAAACTACAATCTATAGCCCGAAACAGACACGAAACTAGCGGATAAACAGCCGACTGATGACCTTTTGAGTAACATTTCGCCATTTCAACATCATTCGACTCCGAGGCAACCAAGTTGGAGTCACGAGTACCGTTTTTAAATTTGAAAGTGCTTTAAAGCCTTCGATACCGTGATAACGCCCAATCCCAGACTCGCCGCTACCACCAAATGGCGCGTCATCCAACGCCACATGTAAGAGCGTGTCATTAATACAAACGCCACCGCTGTGGGTGTTCTGGAGAACATGGGCTTGTAATGCTCTATCATTACTCATAATGTACAGCGCAAGGGGTCTTGGGCGCTGGTTAATCCGTTCGATGACCTCATCGATGGAGTCATACCCAATCACAGGCAACAGTGGTCCAAAGATCTCTTCTTGCATCACCAACATATCCTCGCTCACATCCGTGAGAATATGAGGCAACATTTGACGCTCGACAAGTTGCGCACAGTCAATCGTCTCAACTTTTGCTCCTTTCTCTGTCGCATCATCAAGATAGTGTTTCAATCGAGAGTACTGAGCCTGATTGATAATACTGGTTAGACTGCGCTGACCTTTTTTGACTGGAAATAGCGATTCAAATCGCTTCAGATAAAGAGCACCAAACTCTGATACTTTGTCTTTAGGAACAAAGACATAATCTGGAGCAACACAAATTTGACCGCTATTGATGGATTTACCCAACATGATCGCGTCAATCGCTTTTTGAAGATCCGCATTTGTACCCACAATCACTGGCGATTTTCCGCCAAGCTCTAAAGTGACAGGGGTGAGATTTTTAGCGGCAGATTGGGCAACTTTACGACCAACGGCCGTTGAGCCTGTGAAAACTAAATGATCAAAGGCGAGTGAACTAAACTGCGCTGCAATGGAAACACCGCCCTCTATCGAGTAGATATGATCACTCAAACAGGCAAAGACTCGATTTAGTACTTCATTGGTATGGGGCGTGGCTTCACTCAGTTTAACCATCACACGGTTGCCCGCGGCAATGGCTGTGACGATAGGGGCAAGGCTTAAAAAAATAGGAAAGTTCCATGGAACCATAACGCCAACCACACCAACAGGTTGAAAATGAACCTGAGCTTTTGAAGGCGCAAGTAACAATCCAGCGGATCGATGGCTGGGTTTCATCCACTTCTTCAGGTTTTTTAGCGTGTAATTAATATGGCCAACTGTCGGCATCACATCACAAATAGTGCTATCAAATTCCGTTCGATAACCATAATCTTGATTTAACGCGTCAACGAGCTCAGCTTGCGTGGCTAACAACTCTAACTTGAGCTTAGCAAGTAACTCAACACGTTCGTCATAACTCGAGTCGGGCGATTGATTGTATGCTTTTTGAACCTGTTCAAACGTGTCGACTAGCGCTTGTTCAGATGCTAATTGCTCTTGATTACCACACACTAATTCCATTCGCTCACCCTCTTTATCACGTTAATCACTACGTTATATTATCTCATTGAACAGTGTTCAAGCTTTTTAATGGTCCAAGTTTTTGCTGGTTTAAGATACACAGATTTCATATTGATTTATTATCGTCTTTAACAAGCTGGTCGGCTATGGCTTGTTGCTTTTCCGTACAAGCTTCTACGGCTTTTGCCGTTACTTGTAACGCCTGTGCCATTTGAGACACATTGGTGGTTGCAGACAATACCGTTGATTGAAGTGGTCTTAACAATAGCCAATAAATACAACCAATAATGGCAAGCAGCGCCAGTACCGTCAGCGATACAATCAAGATCAGTTTAAACTTCACATCGTCCAGAAAAAGCTGTGTTTTGTCGCCCACCACTTGTTTAGATTGAGCAAAAGCAACCGGCAGCTGTTCAAGTGATTGAGTCGAAATATTGATAAGTTGATTGACATTATCGACCGTTAATTCAATGTTATTTTGTTGTTCGGGAGTTAAATCAGGGCTGGCGGCTATCGCATTTAAGGAGTCAGCAAGAGAGTTGAGTGACTGGCTTGTGGTATCAATCGATTCTTCTATACCTTGCAGATCCAAGCTTACATTCACTTGAATGAATGCGTTTTTATTGGGTTTGTCTTTATCGGGTTCATCTTGGGAAGCAAAGGCGGTGGGAAGCAGTAGCATCAAGCTAACAAGAGTAAAACCAACCGATTTGAGCAGAGTTCCTTTATGTAACATGTTGTGTCCTTTAATGTTTAAGCATCTCATTTCGCGATCATTTTAATGCTATAACAATAGAAGGCTTAAGTTATAAATTCCAATTAATAATCAGATAGATAAAATTAGAAATCAAACGTGAGGCCCACATTCAACTTATAGTCATTCCTATTGGGTATCACCCCGTCAGAGTCTACTTTCGGGTTTGAGTTATGATCCCAGATAAATTTCACACTGAAATCAAGATCGTCCACCAACTCAACATCAACACTGATATCATTACTATGACGAACCCCTCCCGAAGCCGCATTGGCCCAGTTCAAATCGTAGCCATAACTCACATCGATATCTTTGGTTAGCTCGTACTCCAAATCCGAGGAAAATACGACAATAGGGCTATTTTCAGTGGTACTTTGGCCTTCTAATACGGTATCAAATTGAGTCGTCTGAAAACCAGGACCAAGAGAGACATCCCATTCTAAATCTGACTGGGTAATAATAAAGTAACCCATCTGCATCGAGGCGTTGACCCGATAATCGATGTTTTGAAATTTATCGCTATTCACGGCCATTTTTATCGGACGAAAGAAAAGCCGATTACTGAGATAGATATCGTAAGATCCATTGAACTGGTGATTTTGAGCCGTTTTTTCTCCCGACGATTGAGTGACGTTGCCATTATATTTGAGCAAGGTACGGGAGTAGACCGTTTGTCGCTTGCCATTTAGCTCCGCTGACACAGAGAGTTCATCAGTATTGCCTTTGCTAAAGTTTGCGCCTAAAAAGAGATCCGTTTCCCAGCGCTCTATTTCCGACTCCACACTGCTGTAGATTGATACCACAAAACTGACAGGGTAAATATATAACTTGTCGCTTTGGATCGTCAGTTTATCATCAGCGATGGTTAAATGACCTTGATGAGTTTCACCATTAGCTAGCCGAACTCGAAAAACATCGGCCGTTTGCAACACGGCGATATCTTCAACATCGATCTCAACATCGCCCAATTCCTCACTGTCGAACTCAAGCGTCAGCTCGTAAGAATTGTGTTCATCTTTAACTGTTCCGGTTAAGCTTCCAAGCAATACCTCACCAGATACTAACTGAACCCACCCTTGCCCTTTTTCGACGGTAATCATTGGTTTAAGCTGCGTAGGGGGATTAAGATCAACAGAGGATTTGAGAGCATCTGACGAGGTAACAGGCGCCTTACCCACTTCACTGTCTACCACCGACTTTTCGTTCTCGATCGTTAACTCCCCAGTAAAAATCTGATCTTCTGCCACAACGGGCAAACTCAGGGGGATCATCAGCAACAATGATAGGGCAGTGGGTTTAATAATATTGGTCATCATTCCTGGAAATTTAGCGATCTCGCATACCTATTAACGATTATATTGGTCTCTGTAGTACTCAACAAACTGAACACTCACACAAGCACATAGAACAGTTCAATAGTCGCACAGCAAGCGAGAAGACCGACAGGAGAGTGTAAAAAGTGTGAACATACTTACGCTATCTTGAAGAAACCGCACAATAAGTCAGTTTTCTTTTTCATGACTCTTTAGCCTAAAGACACGCTAACCCGTTACTGTTTTTTGCTATGGAGAGCTTAATGAAAAGAAATCATGCTATCGCTTCAATCAGAGGCTTATTGCTGATTTGCATGGCACTCAATCATTTTATTTGGATGACTGGTGGACGCTCAGTTATACAAGTATTGACACTGCAACCCTTAGGTCAAGTGGGGGCAGCAGAAGGGTTCATTTTTATATCTGGGTTGATGGTGGGGCTTATCTATTGTCGGCCTTCAGCTACGCAAATAACCCGTAAAATATTCACTCGAGTTAAGCAACTTTACTATTACCACATCGGTGCGCTTGCGCTCATTGTAGGTATTATCTTGATGGTTTCTTATGGCGGGGTCGGTTATCCCTCTTTTTTTCAATCCATGTTTCCATTCTTATTTAGACAACCAGAGCTAGCCACAGCGATGACTCTGGCTCTCATCCACAAACCGGCGTATTTTGACATACTCCCTATGTATATCGCGTTTATGCTTTGCACTCCTATGGTTATCCATTCATTAAATAAAGGAAAAATCATCGGAGTGATCACGGTGAGCCTCGTTATCTGGTTGAGTAGTTCATGGGTGAATTTGTCGCAAGGGTTGTCCGAACTGGCCCCCATCACACCGATTAATACCGGCTATTTTAGCTGGCTTGCATGGCAACTCCCTTTCGTCATGGGCGTGTGTCTTGGTTATAGCCACCACCATGTTTCAATTGCCTGGTTTCAATATAAGCGCGTTGTTGTCGCCGCTTTCATCATCGCTTTTGTCCTTTTTCTTGCCCATCACAACGTGTTTTATCCATCTTTGGGGATTCATCAAGGTACGCTTTACCAGTATGCCGACAAACCGACGCTTGGTTGGCTAAGAGTGCTCAACATGTCGCTGTTGATTTACCTGTTTAGTTACTTGATTCAGCGGTGGCCTAATGGCGTGGTTATTCGACCTTTTGCATTACTGGGTCGACACTCACTGCAAGTTTTCACCTGGCACTATGTCGTGATTTTTACTCTGACGCCTTTTTGCACTCAATTCGTTAAGAACAATGGGCTCTATCATTCAATGCTGATTGTAGTGGTCCTATTGCTCTTTTTACCCCCTCTCATGAGAGAAAAACACCTATTGTTCCGCCGATTCACTTTTAACAGGAGTATATAAATGAAACTTTGGCTATTACCCATGACAACACTTTGCATCGGGCTCGTTGGTTGCGATCAAGCTTCAAAACCATCGGATGAAACCACACATGCAATGAACAGTACCGAAAAGCATACTTTGACGGTTAACGTCTCTAATTTAACCGCAGAAGGAGGGGTTCTCAGCGTCGGTTTATATGGGCAAGACGAACAAATGCTAGAAGAAAAGAAGGTATCGGCCAATGAAATCATCCACAAGGTCGTCTTTACCGACCTAGAAGGCGGTTACTACTCTGTGCAAACCTATCAGGATATTGACAGCAATCAGCAACTGGACATGAACGGCTACATGCCACTAGAGCCGCTTGGTTTTTCTAACAACCCAACTCTTCAAGGTCCACCGACTTTTGCTATGGTTGGCTTTGAAGTCTCAGGCAATACCACGCAGGATATTGTGCTGGTTGATTATCGTTAACAGCCTTAGCGTTTTTTAGCGGGGATCAGAAGCTCCATCGTCCACTTTTGATCCTCGCTAAATGGACCACCGCCATTCACTTTAGCATTGACACTGCCTAATCCGTGATCGTCGAATGGCGTTAATGACGTTATCCACTCATACCCACGCACTAAATAAAATGGGGATTCAACCAAATAATGGCAATACAGTGACTCTAGAGCATCCCCTATATCTTTTATTGTTCCCTCCAATTTACACTGCAAATAGCTTGCTTGTGATACTTCACTGCCCGTTTTAGAAAACTCAAAATAGGCACTGTCGTAATCATGTTGTGGGGAAAACATCCCTTGCTCATCATGCTGACCGATCAAAATCGCCCCCTTCCCCTGGTTAATCGCCTCAATATTCCCAATAAAGTGAGCCACAATGTCCGCTAATCGATACGCTTTAAGAATGCAGTGGGAGCCAACTGTATAACGCGTTAGGTGCCCAAAATGCGCCGGCAACAAAACCAGTTTTTTCGAGAAATGTGTGACACTTGAGGGTAATGTGCTCTCTTGTTGTGCAAGCAACTCTATGGAACAGATTAATGAACCATCAGGCCGTTGTTGCCACACAATGGGCAATGCTTTAACGGAAAGCTGCTGGTCTGGCATAAATACGAGTTCAAGATATTTAAAGAAAGGCGCTATGTAGTCAATATTTCGCACTTGAAAATTCCATACACTTCTTGCGGGAAGTATCACCTTCGTTAGTACATGTTCACTTTCTTCATTCGGTCCATCACAAGCGGCCAGCATCTGAAACAATCCGGATAAATAAGAACAACTATTGCGGTATTCCAGCGTGAAATATTGTCGATTTTGGTGGTTCCATCCCTGGGTCGCCAAGTCAAATTCAGACCACAAACGGCCAAGTGGCCGCTTAAACTCTTCCCCGCTGTTGGATATCGATGGAAAAACTTCGGGCACCCCTTGAACCTCGATCCTTTTAAAGTGTGATAGATAGGGAGGACTAACGGCTATCTCTTCGACAAACTCCAAGTAGTGCGTCGAAATGGGTGTTATCACGAGGAAGTCTGCAAAATGAGGTGCACTCTTTAGGTGCTTAGGGGAAACATGAAACTGTTTTTTGAAGGCTCGGTAAAAAGCTTCATGACTGTCGAAGCCAAAATCAAGCGCGATATCGAGAAGTCGTTTATCGGTGTCGGCAATTTCCTTTGCGGCCAGAGACAATAGCCGAGCGCGATAGTAATGCCCTACCGACATTCCAGTATAGCGTTTAAATTCATGCTGCAAGTGCCACCGACTCACATTCAACGTTTGGGAAAGCGCCGCTACATCGAGCTTTTTAGGAAGCAAGCACTCGATGGCGTCAACAATACGCATAATAAAGGTAAATGATCTCATGCGCTTAGAGTGCCTGACCGAGACCCCAACGACAAAAACGTGCAGTGATTTTTCGATCCCATTCAAAAGAATAGATACCAGCGAGACCTTTATTGAGAGCCGCTGATATTAAGTCGAGAAAAAACCGCCCATTACCCAATATTTCTCACGGTTATCACTAGTTTAATCCGCTAGTCTTATGAGTCATCCATATATATTTATTGTCGTAATCGTCTCAAGAAAAGGAAGATATCAATGATAGTAACCACAACCCAATCCGTTGAAGGCAAACGCATCGTCGCTTACAAAGGTGTCATTGCAGGCGAAGCCATTTTAGGGGCAAACTTGTTTAAGGATATGTTTGCGGGGATACGCGATATGGTGGGAGGCCGCTCTGGTACTTATGAAAGAGAGCTGGAAAAAGCTCGCTTGATCGCGTTTCAAGAGCTAGAAATGAAGGCCAAAGAACTCGGGGCTAATGCGGTTGTAGGGGTTGATATTGACTACGAAGTACTGGGGCAAAATAATGGCATGCTGATGGTCTCAGCAAGCGGTACCGCGGTCGTTGTTAACTAAACGATGAACTCGCTTATTAACACAAGCAATTGAAACCATGCAGGGAAGGTAATAATGGAATATCCGATATTTGGAAGCTGCCAATGTGGGCAATTAACCTACCGAATAAAGCAAGCCCCTACGATGGTGCTCGCTTGCCATTGTACTGAGTGCCAAAAACTATCAACAGGGCCATTCAGTGTTACCGCTATCTTCCCTCGTGAAGCCATTGAGTTTAGTGGGACGTTAAAAGAATGGACTCGCCTATCAGACAGCGGCAATACAAATGGTGCCAAGTTTTGTCCTGAATGCGGTAACCGTGTTTATCATTTTAATCCTGATGACCTTTCCACCCTAAAGCTCAAACTAAAACCAACCCAGTTAACCGATAACACTCTATTCGAGCCCATGGTGCACATCTGGGTAGGGGAAAAACAAACATGGTATCAGATCCCTGAAGGGGTCAAAGCGTATGAAAAGCAGGCACAATAAACGGCTCAACCTGCGTTTATGCGTAGGGAAATATTTCTGCGCTAGACCCGGTCTGATCTATACCCGGCCTAATAAGTCACGAGGGACTCATCCATACCGTTAAATGGATTCATTTGAATGTAATCGCCGAAGAAAAGGATGTTTATGAAGCTTATCTACACGTGTGAAAACCACTTTCTGATCACAAACGCAAAAAACATCATCGATGCACTGGGTATCGAAACCTTTATTAAGAATGAATTTTCGACTGGGGCTGTAGGAGAAATATCGGCCTTCGACTGCTGGCCAGAACTGTGGGTTGTTGACGATACCGACTTCGATGCTGCGGCACTGGCGATCGAATCCATGATCAAGCCGAAGAACACCTCAACTTGGGTTTGCCTGCACTGCAAAGAAGTGAATGAGCCGGCGTTTGAACTGTGCTGGAAATGCCAACACGAAGCCTAATGACTGAATGACCCATTCGTAGAAATTAAAGCCATTTACAGTGTAAACCTGGCCCTGTTTAAGATATCTGGCCATATTTAAGAGAGAAAGTAATGACCGCAATAAAAAAAGCAACGTTATATTATGTCTACGACCCTATGTGTTCATGGTGCTGGGGGTACAAACCTACATGGGAAAAAGTAAAGCAAGGAGTCAATGACCATGTTGATATTACCTATGTTTTGGGGGGATTAGCCCCTGACAGTGACGTCGCGATGCCTATTGATATGCAAAAGCAAATTGCCTCCTACTGGAAAAAAATAGAAGAGTACTTAGGAACAGAGTTCAACTACGATTTTTGGACCAAGAATACCCCAAGACGTTCTACCTACCCTGCTTGTCGCGCACTACTGGCGGCGAGAGCTCAAGGTGCAGAAGAAACCATGCTGACAGCGATTCAAAAAGCGTACTACCTCGATGCGCAGAACCCCAGTGATAACGAGACGTTAATTCAACTTGCTGGTGAACTGAACCTTGATCTGGACGCTTTCAAAAAGATGCTGGTGGCGCAAGAGACACAAAATACCCTTTTGAGAGAGATTCAATTTGCTCGATCAATAGGCGGTAACAGTTTTCCATCGTTGTTTATTGAAAAAGAAGGTTCAGTAACGGAGTTGAAGATTGATTACCAAGACGAAGCAGCAACGATCAAGGCTATATTATTGCCTTAAGGTGGAGTTTTAGAGGTATATATGGAGGTAAAGCGATTCATGGAATGAGCGGAATACAACGCTGACACGATTGATTCTACCGCATTTCATAAAAATAAAGCTCCACAAGCCAATTGAAAATTGAACTCCATGGCTTATGAAGCAAACAAAGTCTTACGAACTCGCTTCCGATTTAATTGAACGTATCAGTACCGAGGTATCCATTCTATTGTCGCCAGACTTACTTAGCACCTCATAGCGTTCATTGGTTTTTTCTGTCAATGGCAGAGAGAGCCCCTGGCGTTGAGCTTCATCTAAGCAAAACCCTAAATCTTTGATCATCCAATCAATCGCGAAACCAAAATCGAATTTATCTTGAGACATGGTAACCGCGCGGTTTTCCATCTGCCACGATCCGGCAGCACCGTTTTTTAGGCAATCAACCAGTGTAGGAATGTCCAAACCGGACTTTTCCGCCAACATTAAGCCTTCTGATAACCCGGTTAACACGCCAGCGATGCAGATCTGATTCACCATTTTAGCCCGTTGACCCTGCCCAACTCTGCCCATCAGCACCGAAGACTTTCCGTACGCACCAAAGACAGGTTGAAGTTCATCAAATAGAGCTTGATCACCACCACACATGATAGTGAGTACACCGTTTTCAGCGCCGGCTTGGCCACCCGAAACAGGCGCGTCCATAAACCGAAGCCCAGCTTTCGTTGCAGCATCTTCCAGCTCTTCAGAAAGCTGCGCGGATGTGGTGGTGTGGTCGACAAGTATTGCGTTCGGCTTCATCGCTGCAAATGCGCCCATTTCGCTGGTGGTCATAGAACGAACGTCATCATCGTTTCCGACACACAGTAAAACCACATCGGCCTCAGCGACACATTCAGCGACCGTTTCAGCCGTATTTCCAGAATACTTTTCCTTCCAAGATAAAGACTTAGAGTAAGTACGGTTAAATACGGTGACGTCAAATCCTGCCTTTTTTAAATGCCCAGCCATAGGGAAACCCATCACTCCCAGTCCGATAAAACTTATTTTCATTGCTTTTTCTCCCTGATTTAACTGGTGTGTTTTACTGCATTAACGTGATTCCTGCCATCAGGGCATCGAACAATAATGTCAGTGCTTTCGATGTAATTTGTCTTTCTTTGTACACTAAATAAGCCTGTCGGTCACTACGATGATCATCATGTTGTACTTGAACTCAATTCATCTCATTAAGAGTAAAGATTTGGAACAATGATCAAGGGGGACAGGTTTTATGATCATAAAAAAACCGAGCACTAGAGGCTCGGTTTATCTGTCATGATCCGCTAAAGATTACAATTCGGCGTTATGGTAGACCTGCTGAACATCATCACAGTCATCAAGCATGTCCATAAACTTCTGGAATTTCTCGGCGTCTTCACCCGTTACTGGCGTGTGAGTTTGAGGAACAAAAGTGATTTCCTCTACATCTAACGTAAGCTCTGGAAATGCACTATTTAGAGCCGTCTTCGTTTTGAAGAACTCGGTGTGCGGTGCAAATACCGTGACTACGCCCTCTTCCACTTCAACATCGGTCACATCCACATCTTCCATCATTAGCGTTTCTAAAATGATTTCGTCATCATCGCCTTTGAATTGGAATACCGCTTGGTGATCAAACATGTGAGAAACCGTACCTTCAACACCAATTTTCGCGCCTGTTTTCACAAAGCACTGGCGTACGTCTTGGAAAGTACGATTACCGTTATCGGTTAGACAGTCAACAATCACACAGGTGCCACCAGGACCGAAACCTTCATAACGAGCAGGTGTGTAATCTTCACCACCACCACCGTTTGCTTTATCAATCGCTTTATCGATAACGTGAGCGGGAACTTGATCTTTTTTCGCTTTAGCAATCAGGTGCTTAAGAGGTAGATTCATGTCTGGATCGGAACTGCCGTTCTTCGCACACATGTAAATCTCTTTACCGTATTTAGAATAAACTTTAATTTTTGCGCCTGCGGTTTTTGCCATTGAGGCTTTGCGCACTTCAAAACTTCTTCCCATCGGGATATTCTCTCTAATTCAATTTAACGCGAAGGATTTTAGCAAAAAGCTGAATCATTTCAATTTTTAGCTCAACAAAGACAAGGGATGTGTTCGACTACATCACACCCATGACTCGCTTGTACTTTGAAATAGACTGTTCAAACCATTCTCTTTGTTGCTCATTGGCGATCTTATTTTTTTGTTCAATAATTTCACTCGGAATCGCTTTTGCCTCTCGAAGTTTCCAAACTAAGAACGATGCTTGTTTATCAAGTTCAATCTTATTTTTTTCATCAGTCGGCAGTTGTGAGAGATTAATTGTCATAGCGGCTTGTCATAGTCAGTACATGGGCGGGAAATATATCACACAGGAGTTGATTTTTGGGGCATTTATGACGATTGAGATCAACTTATCATTGAAAATAATAAGGGTGGCATGAGCGCCACCCTTGCTGTGTATTGCAAATATTGTTAGTGCAGAATGCCTAACTCTCTTGCCTCTTCAATGGTTAAACCACTTTCGCGAATTTCTCGTAACGCTTCAATGCGACGACGAGCATCCGCAGATTTAACTTTGATAACTGGCTCTTGTGAATGCATCTCTTGTTCCTCGAGATCCCACTTATTTGCAATGTTAGTCATATCATCATGGTCAATAGAATTTATGGACATATTTCCTCCGAAAAAAACCATGTTTGGACAGGTAATCTGTAGCAAACCACCTTCCGCTTGTTAAGACTTTTCGATTCAGAATGTGATAAGCATAATGAATCTGACACCTAGTTAATAAATTACTCAATTAACGTTTGCACCCTTATAATTGTAGTCGTATTTTTAAGAGATTCCGCTCCAAACTTTCCGTTTGATCTAGGTCTCAGTTTTATTTCTATCTCGATCCGCCCTTTTCTCCTTGAAGCGCAGCAACTCTCTTCATGTTCCGATGCCCCAGAGCGTTATTTTTCGAGCCACTTCACTGTTTTATCTTTGTTAAGTGTTCCATTTAAATTAAATGCTAATGATAATGGTTATCATTTCTTTTATTTGCATTTGGACTATTTATGGATAACCGACCGTTAAATGACGCCTTTCATCCCGACCCTATTATTCGCGTCCGCCACCTGTGCGTGGACTACATTACCGATAACGGAGATTTCGAAGCCGTTAAATCCGTGAGTTTTGATATTGGTAAAGGGGAGATCTTTGGACTGGCTGGAGAATCAGGCTGCGGAAAAAGCACCATTGCCTTTGCGTTAAATCGCCTGCATAAACCGCCCGCTTTTATCTCTGGTGGTTCAGTCCACTTTGATGAACAGGACCTACTCAAGCTCTCTGACAATGAAATCTGTGCACTTCGCTGGAGTGAGATAGCAATGGTGTTTCAAAGTGCCATGAACTCCTTAAACCCAGTCCTAAGTATCAAAGAACAGTTTTGTGATGTCCTACGCCACCACAAAGGAATGAACGATGCACAAGCTCAAGACAGAGCTGAAAAACTGCTTGATCTGGTCAACATCCCTCGTGAACGTCTTAGTGAGTACCCACACCAGTTTAGTGGTGGAATGCGTCAGCGACTTGTCATCGCGATTGCACTTTCTCTTAACCCTAAACTCATCATTATGGATGAACCGACAACCGCCTTAGATGTCGTCGTTCAACGAGAAATTTTGCAGCAAATTTATCAATTGCGCGAAGAGTTCGGTTTTTCGATTTTATTCATCACTCACGACTTAGCGCTCATGAGTCAATTGTGCCATCGGATCGCAATTATGCGTCATGGCGAAATTGTTGAAGTCAACACGTCCGAACGAATTCGAAATGCGCCTCAACATCCCTACACTAAGAAGTTGTGGGCTTCCTTCCCCAACATTCATGAAACCTCAACACATCACCACCAGGGCGACTCTGTGCCGCGTAATGCACAAGAACAACAGCATTTGTCTTCTGTGAAACAGAATCACCAGCAAGGAGTATCACTATGAACACCCCAATTCTTCAAGTAAACAATGTGGTTAAGGATTTCACTGTGAGGGGCGGCCTCTCTAAACAAGACACTTTCCGAGCGCTTCAAGGGATTAGTTTTAATATTCATGCCGGTCGGACATTAGCCCTGGTCGGAGAGTCTGGTTGCGGTAAAAGCACCTGTGCGCGCCTAATGACAAAGGTGTACCCGGCGACAGAGGGAGAAATTCTGTTCAACGGACGTAACATCAATGAGCTCAAGTCTCGCAAAGAGATCCTGGAGTACCGTGGTAAAGTTCAAATGGTATTTCAAGACCCATTTGGCTCGCTAAACCCGACCCATACCATTGAACATCACCTCACTCGCCCGCTTAAAATTCATAAACAAATCACTCATACCAGTGAACTACCAAATCGTCTTCAAGAGCTGTTGGCTATGGTCGAGCTAGATCCGGATACACTTAAGAAATATCCACACGAGTTAAGTGGCGGTCAACGGCAGCGAGTTAATTTGGCTCGAGCGTTAGCTGTCGGTGCTCAAGTTATTTTGGCCGACGAACCGACCTCTATGCTTGATGTTTCCATCCGTTTAGGGGTTCTCAATTTAATGCAACGAATGAAGAAAGAGCTCGGAATAGGGTTTCTTTACATCACACATGATCTCGCGACTGCGCACTATATCGCTGAAGAAACAGCGGTGATGTACAAAGGGCAGATCGTTGAGTGGGGTGACACGCAATCCATCTTATCTAATCCCCAACACCCCTACACCAAACTGCTGATCTCCGCCGTTCCCGATCCTGATCTGCCATTTGGTAAATTGGTTAAAAATGAACCAAACTATTCAGTAAATGCTGATCAAATTCGACAGCGATGCAGCCTTGTTCAAACTGAAACACAACAAGTTGGTAGTAATCACTTTGTAAAGCAATGGGATAGCGCAGCATGAATGAACTAGATAGTTGGATAACACAAATCGAATCTTGGTATCAACTGCGAAAGCATGATCAAGTGACGTTGCTTGAACCATTGATCCTTAAAACGCCAGATCAATTATGGGGACCAACTATCACCAATGCACAAAGTAAAGCGATTGCATGCTGGCTAGACGCTTGCTTACGGGTATTTGAACACAATCGCTATACAGCATCGGATAAAGCGTTTCAGTACCTTCAGCTGGCGTACAGTAAGCTTCAGCAGGTGGCGTGCGACCCACTTTCCGATCGGGATCTTAAAGACTGGTCAATGAAGCGGGTGCAACATCTTGTCGTTTTACTGCTGGAATTCTGTAACCAGCAGACTCAAGAAACTTGGCGGAGTCAATCTCATCAACTGATTGAAGCCCATGTTCATTTTATGGCCGCCAATGATCACGAGAGCCGCGGTAGGAACGATGATCAAGGTTATCACTCATCGCGATCGTTTCATTAATGGATCATTTCAGTCATCAATGCCCAGCTTAACCGCTCTACTTGGTCACAACGAATATTCTCGCGCTATCCCGAAAGCATGATCATAGATCACCTTGATCATGCTTTCGTAAATTATGTTAATCCTTGAATTTTAGGCAAAAAAAAGCGAGTTCTTATGAACTCGCCAACAATTCAGAATGTAACAAATATGAGCCAATCTATTTAGAAGGGACAAAAGGTTGTCTATTCGAGATAAATACTAGCCCCATCAGTGAATAACAATGTCAGAAGTGTGTCAGAGCAATGTCTTAAAACGGTCTAAAATTACTCACATAGCGCATAGCTTTTGTATCCACTAAACACTCCGATAATTGAATGAAAAATATGTGGACTGCACGTACTGTATATAGGCTAATGTTAGACCGCGACTTCGTCTAGTGCTCTAAACACGGTTTCATCCAAATGGCCATCAAAGACTTGTTTGCACACTTTTCGTCTTACCGCTAATCCAGAAATTAAACGCTCAATGGACAGGTGTTTATTTTCGCTCTGTTGATTGTATAGCTCCACAAGCTTGCTCAATGTCTCATACGGAAGCGGGACTTCTCCGACTCGAAGCCAGTCAAGCTTATCCAGAAGCTCTATACACTCTTCTTTAATCGAAGAGTGAGAATGCCCTGTCATAGCAGCTAAAGCCGTTATACCGCGTTCTAGGGCTTCTTCAGAGGTATATTTGGAGAGCGTGATAGTAATTTCATCCGCATTAATTTCTACAAGGTGTTTTCTTAACTTAACTCGACGACCTAAGCGGCCCCGAGGTGAAGGCGCTTTTCTTTGAATCGGCTCAAACTCACCATCAATGATTTCTGATAGCTCAGCGAGTTTCTGTTTAGACACCATTTCATGTCTTAATGGGTTTGGTAGCGTAGGCGCCATATTGCGCTTACCAGCATTTGTTGTGCGAGCACGAGAATAGCGTAACACTTCCTCTGCATCACACTTAATATCAACTTGATAATCCGTGACTTTGTCTTTCTCGATCATTGAAGTGATCGTTAAGTGATACCCCCAGAGGTTAACAACAAATAATTGATCATCGCCCTTCCCTTCTGAGAGTTTCTTTAATTCACGGATCAAATCCATCGAGAATCTTCGCCATTCAATATTACGCGCGAGCTTTTGGTTAAGCTCGGTCAGCAGCATGACATCGGTGTGGCGGCGCGACATACGAGTCCGAAAATAAGAGTACAGTTGGAAGACCAACGTATGCTGTTTCAAGATTTCTGGCGGGAATAAGAAAAAATAATCTCGGGTCATTAACTCTTCGTAAAAAGAGGGTTCCCACACTAAAATATACAGATTAGGCTTGATTCTAATTTCGCCGTCAGCGTTCTCTGTTGGTGCTTCTTCTGAGGCCGTGATGGTACGCGCTAGAAATCGAAAACGGTCACTCTTAAAGCCTTCTGGCATATTTTCACTGAGCCAACGGCCAGTCAGCTCATGCAATTGGAAGTCTGTAAATTCAATGCGATCGATACTATCTCTGATCGAGTCTCGTGCGGGACCACTGTCTTTTTTACCACGCAAAGACAAAATATCAGTGATATACAAAGGCGTTTTATTTGGAGCGGCCTGTGCTTCGAGTTGATAGTCTTCTCTATGATGATCATGATATTGAACCGTCAAGGTAAACAGCGCGAACAAGGTCATTAAATCATCGACGGTCATAATATTTTTAGAGGATCGAGTTTCAATGACTGCGCGAGTACCTGAAATTGATACCATAGACTTTTGGTAGTTTTTACGGGTTCTTGGCGGCGCTAGAGCTTGATCAATGATACCTGCCCAGTTGGTTGGCGATACAATGAATTGATCAGCCTCATCTTTCATTGTGGGGGGGATATTTAAGCCATGTTCATTAAGCAATCGCTTGTTAACTTGTGTTTGAGCCAGCGCTTTAGAACGTTTTTGTTTTTCATTTTGTTTAACAGATTCAGTGACTAAACTCGTTGAACCTAATACTGATATCAAGAGATTAGGGTTAACAAATTGATGCAGCATGGTTTTACCGGCCAGTCCTTCTTCAAAACGAACAGGTATTTGTTTGAAAAGGCCAATCGTCACAGCAGCACGTAATCGTTGCTGAATTGCCGCTCGTGTGATTTGACCGTCGGTAGCATCGATTAATTCAGTTGTAGAAACGTATCCATCTTTGCTGCGAAAGCCTTGCAGTGAAATAAGATTCAAAAGTTCTACAATACTTTTGGTGACACCTTTGAAGTGTTGATACTGCTCTACCCAGCCCACAGCGGCTTCTGATACTTCAAAAAGGTGACCTCCCTTGTGACTTCGGGGAGATTTAATTAGTAGTTTTTCTTCTGAACTCATTATTAGATCCGGATCACGTTGGCCGTAATATCGCTATAGTTCCAAGAGAATAAAGAAAAAAAGATCATAAAGAAAGAAAAATTTATTGCTTTTAAATAACTGATCTATTTGATTAAGATGATCTATATTGATTATATGATCTAATGATCCGAGTGAGTTTTTGTTCGTAAGTTGCTGTATATAAAGAAAATAAAAAAAACACTCATGAAAGCATGATCATAGTAATAACGAAACAATGATCATCTGATCCATGAAAGCATGATCAATCATAGTCCTAAGCATGATCAACGAAACCTAGGATAGATGATCAAAGAAAAAACGAAAACATGATCATCATCTCTTAACACCTTATCCACAACCCTTCATAAAATTGAGTGGTTTATTCACTCGTATCTTTTTATCCGAACGGGTAGAGACGGTTTACATTCCAGAAGCATGATCAAGAACGCTCCTTATTAAAGAACTAATGACACTATTTCGTTTTATTATTGACCAAACTTAAGTGCAACAGCAAATAGAGTATATATTAGCCATCACCTGATTCTACTATCAGTCAATTCGAAAGCATGATCAAGAATAAGCGGATTTTGAAACGCATGTGCAGATAATCTCTTCGTTTAACTTAGTTAAGGGTGATTGTTACCGTTAACCATTATTCCATCTACATTCCTCCGTAATTTGAGAGATAATTTACATGCTTCCGAAGGTGTATATCACTTGATCATCGTTCCGACTCATGATCTTAAATCAAGATCCGAATGAGGTGATGAATTTGAAGGGATTTCTCCTTGATCATCTTTCCATAAAAGCCGTTTTTCTTCGGAAGAATGATCATGAATCAACTCTTGATCATTCTTCCGATATTCATCCAATAAGCGCTCCAGTATGCCATGACTTATCTGTGGTCCTGTTTCTATTGTTTGACGACTTAATCGCGTACTGAGTGAAAATTTGGCCTGTTTATAGTTCAAATGACACAGGCCGTAATTTATTCGACCTTTATAATCGTTCCGCACAGATTTATTTTCCACCATCTTTTAATCATGAAAACGTATTTTACATTGTAAATTAGTGACATTGTAACACTTTTAATCTATTGGCTTTTCTTACGTTAGTGCCATAGAAAGTCGTGTACTATATTCATTTGAAATGGACGTTTATCATCAATTACATCAATAATACTCTTATTAATGGAACACTAATGTTTTATTGAATGTTCACCTTTTTATTGAGTGTATCTTAAATTGCTGTACAATCGGTTGTTAGATAAATAACAACGGAATTTGGCAATGAAAAGAGAACAAACAATAGAGAATCTCTACCAGCTCGCTGAACAGACCCAACAAGTCCAAGCTGACCGTATTGAGATAGTGTTAGAAGAAAGAAGTGATGAGCATTTTCCTCCAATGTCTAAAGCATTAATGGAAACTCGCTCTGGACTCACTCGAAGAAAACTCGATGATGCCATTAGTAAGCTTGAGGCCGCTGGGCATCAATTTACCAAAAATAACGCTAATCACTACTCTATTTCGTTACAAGAAGCACACATGCTTATGGATGCTGCGGGTGTCGCCAAATTTCATCAACGTAAGAAAAATGGCGATAATAAGCCTTGGATTATTAACGTTCAAAACCAGAAGGGTGGAACGGGTAAGTCAATGACGGCGGTTCATCTGGCTGCCTGTTTAGCGCTTAATTTAGATAAGCGTTACCGTATTTGCTTAATAGATTTGGATCCTCAAGGTTCACTGCGTTTGTTTTTGAACCCTCAAATCAGTATCTCAGAGCATGAAAATATCTATTCTGCGGTCGATATTATGCTTGATAACGTACCTGACGGTGTTGAGGTAAACAAAGAGTTCTTGCATAAAAATGTCATGATGCCCACTCAGTATCCAAACTTAAAAACGGTATCGGCTTTCCCTGAAGATGCGATGTTTAATGCAGAAGCGTGGCAGCACCTTTCAAAAAATCAGTCACTGGATATTGTAAAACTTCTGAAGGAAAAACTGATTGATCAGATCGCAGATGACTTTGATGTCATTATGATTGATACCGGCCCGCACGTTGACCCGCTGGTTTGGAATGCCATGTACGCATCGAATGCGCTGCTTATTCCTTGCGCCGCTAAGCGTCTTGATTGGGCTTCAACCGTCAACTTCTTCCAACATTTGCCGACCGTATATGAAATGTTTCCTGATGACTGGAAGGGGCTCGAATTTGTGCGCTTAATGCCAACAATGTTTGAAGATGACAATAAGAAGCAAGTGTCGGTGTTGACTGAAATGAATTATTTGCTTGGTGACCAAGTGACGATGGCGACCATACCTAGAAGCCGAGCATTTGAAACGTGTGCTGACACATACAGTACGGTTTTCGATCTTACAGCTGGGGACTTTGAAGGTGGTAAGAAAACATTGGCAACCGCTCAAGATGCAGTACAAAAAGGCGCGCTAGAGCTCGAACGTGTCCTTCACAGCAATTGGTCTTCACTAAATCAGGGGTAATGAAAAATGGCAATAAAAACGTCTGACTTAAACGCAAAACTCTTTGGTAAAGCGAACAAGCGCAGAGCAACCACACCGTTAGAAGCGCAAACTGCGGCCAAAGAGCAAGCTCAAATTATTGAACTTGCCGTTGCGGGTGAACAATTGGTCTCTTTTGAGCTTGTCCGAATTCCTGCCAATGAGCTAGAACAACGCACAACGGTATTTGCTGACAATGCTCGTGAGCAGTCTTTTCTTAACGAACATGCATTATCAGATGTATTGACGACGTTAAAAGAGAGAGGTCAACAGTACCCAGCGGTCGGTCGAAAAGGCAAAGATGGTAAGATAGAAGTTTTAGACGGTAGCCGCCGTCGTATGTCGTGTATTTTGGCAAACAAAGAGTTTTTAATCTATGTTGCTGAAGACATTAATGCAGAGCATGCGAAGTTTCTCTCTGATGTAGCCAATGCTCATAAGCCCTTGTCATTATACGAAAAAGGCAAAGAAATGCTGGCCAAGCTGGATAGCGGTGAAGCAGAAGATCAAAAAGCACTTGCACGTATGTTTCAGTGCAGTGAAGCATTGGTCAGTGGTGCATTAAAAGCCGCTTCGCTACCTCTAGCCTTACTTCAAGCGTACCCAAATGTCAGTGATCTAGGCCGCCCAACTATCGTAAAACTTCATAAGCAATACCATGAATTGTCTGAAGAACATCGCTCAACATTATTAGATAAGTGTCAGTCGAGTGATGGATATGTGTGGCAGCGTAGCCAAGTTCAAGGCGTGGCCCGGTTAACTAAAGAAGTGTCAGAAACGATTGAAAATTGGATTGATGAATTGTCCCCGCCAAAGAAAAGTGGGAACAGTAAAATTGATCTTATCAAAGGCCGTGCGACTTATAGTCGAAAAGGCGCGAACCTAGCGCTGAACCTAAAAAAGGTAGATGACGAGACAATGAGGGATATTTTGTCGTTCATTGAAACGAAACTGGGGTAACTCAACTCATTCTACAAGGCCGCGATTTCGCGGCTTTTTTTATGGTGTGTGATAAGATTAACCCATCTAAATCAGACTGAACGCATACCTATGTCTACACCCATCTCGTTTCTCTCCAAGCTATCTTCCGTTGCGGTTCAAAACCATATTCGTTTTGGTGTTGTACTACGTGGGCAAAAACATTGGCAAGAGCAGACCGTTCAGTCGTTTATTGATGCTCATCGCCCACGAACTATCTTCCAACTAGGAGGCGATCCGTTTTCATCCAGCGATCCACTTTCATCCAGTCATCATGTAACATTTAAGCAAGGCAAGCGCCTCCTCGGGCAAGAGTGCCAGCTCTTAATTTGTGATTTTTCGGATGGTTTTGACGCGAACAGTTTCAGTGCTGCGATTGGAACGTTAACTGGCGGTGGTATTCTAATCATCATTCCCAGCGATAGAAATAACAAGCGTTTCGGCGAGTTAAGCTTTGATGCTCAATGGCTAGAAAAAGGGCTGTATCAGCTACTAAATATTGAGCAAAACCGCACTCTACCTGGGCTCCCTGATGTTACAGATACTCCGGTAAATTCAGTCTATCACGAGCAAGAGCACGCGATTGAAAAAATAATCAGAGTCATAGAAGGCCACCGAAAACGTCCATTGATGTTAACTGCCGACAGAGGAAGAGGAAAAACCGCATCGCTCGGACTCGCCTCAGCTCAGCTAATGATGTCCAAGTCGTTAGATATCATTGTTACCGCCCCGACATTAACGATGGTTTCTCCATTGTTCCACCATGCTGCTTTATCATTATCATTGCCGGTTACTCGAACTGGCGAACTTGATTACAGTTCAGAGCGTCATTCATCATCGATTCGCTTTGTTGCGCCGGATGACCTTATTCGATTAAAACATCAATGCGATCTACTGATCGTAGATGAAGCAGCGGCTATTCCGGTACCCATGCTAAAAACCTTTGTGCAGCGTCATCACCGTTTGGTATTGTCGAGCACCATTCATGGCTATGAAGGGTCAGGACGAGGGTTTAGCTTAAAGTTCATACCTTGGTTGAAAAACGAAAGGCCAGGTAGCTCGGAATTGCATTTAAATCAGCCGATACGTTGGCAGCGGAACGACCCGTTAGAGCATTGGCACAATACCGCCTTTTTATTAGATGCTGATTGTATTGGTACGCCCGTGGGCGAACAGCCTAACCTTGAAGCGCTGTCGCTGGTTAAAATAGAAAAAAGTCAGCTGATTGGCGATCCCGCTTTGTTACGCCGCTGTTTTGGTTTATTGGTGAATGCTCATTATCAGACATCACCGAATGATCTCTTTCATCTTTTAGGCGACAACCTCACCAGTCTTTATGTGTTGATGCTAAAAGATGAGTGCCTTGGTTGTATATTAACGGTTGAGGAAGGAGGCCTGAGCCTAGAGATGGTCGAGCTTATTCAGCAGGGAAAACGCAGACCGCCAGGCCAACTGGTTTCAGTATCCATCGCGAATCAGTTAGGCATCGCGAAAGCGGCTTTAGATAAAAGCTTGCGCATCATGAGAATTGCTGTTCATCCCTCTTACCAAGGCATCAACATAGGCTCTCTGATGTTGAAACAGCTCCAGCAACGGAATAAGAATTCATTTTTGTCCACCAGTTTTGGTGCAACGTCAGAATTAATACGGTTTTGGAGGAACAATCATTTCTCTGTAGTAAGAGTTGGAAGCCAGCGAGATAAAGCCAGTGGCTGTTATTCTGTGACCATGATAAAGGGTGATAATGTGGAATGGTTAGATAGGGCAGAGCAGATGTTTGCTGATAGTTTGGAATATCGACTGTCTGATAGTTTGACTGATATGGAATTCTCGGTTCTACGAACATTATACCAACAGGTACCATCTTCTCATTGTGACCTGTCACCGGAAGAGATGAATCTACTCCAGTTTTATGTTCAAGGCGGTGCCAGCTTTGATAGTATCGCGTATATTTTGCGTCGCTTAATCGCTTTTATATTGATCCAAGAAAATGGCTTTAGTCTCAGTGTTCAACAGAGCGAGTCTACCGTTTTCAAATCATCTTCTGCTTTCAAGTCATCATCGGCTAGCTTAGTGACCGATCTACTCATTGCTAAAGTACTTCAACAGAAAAGTTTGTTTGAATGTTCTGCTGTCATTTCTGCGTCAGGGCGAAAACAAAGCGAGTTACAATTGAAGCAAGATATAGAGAGTTTACTCTGTAATTTACAGTGTAAACTCTCTATCCAAAATACATACCCGTAGTATTTACACTGTAAACTGATAAAAAACATCATTTAATTCAACTCCTTTATTCAAAAAATCCTACTAATAATAAAGTATTAGTAGGATTTTTTTGTTTAAAGTGGGCTAGTTTTAAGTGGTTAATAATTAAAGAAAAATCGACAGTTTGTAATGAGCGACGCATTTTTATCTATTCACATTCAAGTTTGGATATTTGCGTAATAGTCAATTCTTCCTAAACTCAAAATTAACGTCAGTAGAGAAACAAACAGCACCAGTAAGCACTAACAAGAAATATACATAGGAAAACATAATGGACTGTTTATTAGGTGAATCGCTAGAGATCTCCACCGTAATGGATGCAAAAATTCAGTATGCGGAATGGCTTAAACAATCATCCTTGCTACGTATAAATGCGTCGCAAGTTTCTAAGGTTGATACTGCTGGAGTTCAATTACTGGCTTCCCTTTTTGTGAGTGCTAAACGATTGAATGTGACAATTGAGCTTAGTGAAAGCTCTGCTGTGTTGACCGAGGCGTTCGTTACCCTTGGCTTAACGAGCGTTTTCAATGATGAAATGGATGGTTGAAGGTGAGTAATATGACAAAGATTTTAGCAGTAGATGATTCGATTTCTATTCGTCAAATGGTAAGCCATACATTGAAAGATGCAGGGTATGAAGTTGAAACAGCCAATGATGGCAGCGATGCGTTAAAAAAAGCGCAACTGACGAAATTTGATGTGGTTATTTCGGATGTCAACATGCCGATCATGGGAGGCTTTGACCTTGTAAGAGCGATAAGAGGCAAGCCTCAATATAAGTTCATTCCCATTCTTATGTTAACAACGGAAACCAGTATTGAAAAAAAACAGGAAGGTAAGTCTGCTGGAGCGACGGGGTGGTTAGTCAAACCGTTCAATCCAGAAACATTGCTCAAAACGTTAAAACGTGTGATCTAGCGAACTATTAAAACAAAAAATAATGTCAACTCGCAGGGATTAGATATGGCTTTAGACATGGACCAGCTTCGCAAAATGTTTTACGAGGAATGTCGTGAAAATTTAGAAGTGCTGGAAAACGAGTTACTCAATATTGAAGTATCAAGTGTTGAAAAGGAAACGATCAACACCATATTTCGAGCTGCTCACTCAATCAAGGGTGGGGCGGCTACCTTCAATCTATTTGATATTAGCGAGTTCACCCACGCCATTGAAGCTTACCTCGACCTTGTTCGCAACGATGAAAAAGAACTGACCAAAAGTAGCATCGATGTTCTGCTGAAAGGCGGAGACTGCATTAAAAATATGCTCGAAGGGCATGAAAGTGATGAAGTTGTTGATGAAGCACTGAAGGCCTCGGTTAATCAATTGCTTGAGCAGTTGCTTGATAATAACAGTGAAGATCTGCCACTGAACCAAGAGCCTAACGTTACCCAAGATGCAGAAGAAGCCGATTCTTTTGAACTCGCCATTTCTGAAAGTGACAATAGCCCAGAAATTCCCAAATTGTGGGCGATTCAATTTACACCTCATAGAGAAATGTTTTTTAGTGGTAATGACCCCTTACGGATCATCCGGGAACTTTTGGAATTTGATCAGCAAGCAAAAGTAGATGCTTGCATTGATGAACTTCCTGAAATAGCGGAAATAGAAGAGGAGCTGTCATATCTCTATTGGAAGATAACGATCGATGGCTCTGTGGCACTCGATGAAATACAAGAAGTGTTTGAATGGGTGGAAGATGAATGTGATCTCACCATTGAACCGACTTTTGATTCTCCAATCACTGTCGATTCTTCATTGGTAGAGATAGAACAAGACGACACATCAACCGATGCACAAGTTCAATCGCCAGAATCTGTCCAAGAATCCCCTCAGACTATCCTTGATGAGACAACGTCAGGTAGTCAACCTCCAACTTCGAAGCTTCTAGACAAAGGCAAAAGTTCACCGGCGACTAAGCCCACCAAATCGGATTCAAGTGTCAGTTCCATACGAGTCGACATCGACAAAGTGGATGGACTTATTAATTTGGTTGGAGAATTAGTTATTACACAATCGATGCTCAATGAGATCGGTAACGACTTCTCGATGGACAAACTAGACAAACTTAAGGAAGGCCTTGATCAACTGCTGCAAAACAGTCGAGATTTGCAAGAGAACGTCCTCAATATTCGAATGTTACCGATGAGTTTTGCCTTCAGTCGCTTTCCTCGGTTGGTTCGAGATTTGTGCGGGCGGTTGGAAAAGCAGGTCGATCTGCAAATCAGTGGAGAAAATACCGAGCTGGATAAAACGGTGTTGGAGCGGATCGTCGATCCGTTAGTTCACTTAGTGAGAAATGGTATTGACCATGGTATCGAGGTTCCTGAAATTCGAGTTGCGAACGGCAAACCGGAAGAGGGTGTTATCTCGCTCAATGCTTACCACCAAGGTGGCGCGATTGTTATTGAGATTAAAGATGACGGTGCCGGGATCGACTGTGATGCGTTATGGAGAAAAGCGATTGAAAAAGGCGTATTGGATGCGGACTCTCGCAGAGAGGAAATGACCGATAAACAAGTACTGAATCTGATTTTTGCGCCGGGATTCTCTACCGCGGATGAAGTCTCTGACATCTCTGGTCGCGGTGTGGGAATGGACGTTGTAAAGAGGAATATTGAAGAGCTTGGTGGACACATAGAGGTGGAATCAAAACTGGGTTTTGGATGCCACTTCACCATCAATCTACCGCTGACTTTAGCGATACTGGATGGACAGTTAGTTAAAGTCGGTAGCGAAGTTTATGTTATCCCATTGTTGACCATCATTGAATCCATTCAAATCAGTACCGACTGCATTAAACATGCGTCTGGCGGAATAGAACTGTATCGCTTACGAGATGAAAATATCCCTATTTTGCGTTTACAAGATGAACTTGAAATGGGGGAAAGCGGTGTCCTTAATGAGCGAATTCTCTGTTTTGTCGAAGCCGCAGGAAGTCGAGTGGGATTGGTGCTTGATGAACTTCTCGATCAGCAGCAAGTGGTGATCAAAAGCCTCGAATCCAATTACACCAAAGTACCCGGTATATCAGGAGCTACGATTCTGGGTGATGGCTCCGTTTCATTGATACTGGACATTCAAGGGTTGATTACAAGCTATCTCACCAAATCAGCGAATTCCGGTAACAAAGGAATAGCTGCCTAGGAGGCGATATGACGACAGAACTGCATGCTTCATCTTCAGACTTGGATTCTGGCTCTATCGGTATCCAAACCAGTCACTATGACGATAACAATGAAAGTGCTGACTTTCTTAGTTTTCGTTTGTCTACAGAGCTTTATGGCGTCGCGATTGAAAACGTAGAAGAAATTCGAGTTTGGGAGAGGCCAACAGCGATTCCTAGGTCGCCAGAGTTTGTTAAAGGTGTCATCAACCTAAGAGGCATGATCGTACCTGTTATTGATTTGAGGGCTCGATTCTCTTTGGGAGATTGCCAGTACATTCCGACTACGGTGGTTCTTGTTCTAAGAAGCCGAAATGGCGACGTTGATCGTTTGATGGGGTTGGTTGTTGATGCGGTGAGTGACGTGGTTAGTCAAGGGGATAACGTGCTGAGCCCTGCTCTCGGTGAGTCAAAAGTAACGCCCTATTTGCATGGTGTTCTCAATGTCGGCGATGAAATTATGTCTCTTCTTGATACCGAAGAGTTACTCAATATCGAACTGATTTTTAAGGCAGAGTAGCAATGGCGAGACAAGAATTCTTAAGTTTTGTATTGGACAACGAAGAATATGGCGTGCCTATTTTGGATGTGCGCGAAGTGAGGGGGTGGAACCCGGTTCGCAAGGTCCCTAATTCTCCACCGCACCTGCATGGTGTTTTAGACATCCGAGGGGAATATGTCCCGATCGTTGATCTGCGGCTGCGGTTTAATTTAGAACCTGCGGAAATATGCGCAACAACCGTGGTGATTGTTCTTAATGATAGTAAAAAGAACCCGCTAGGGGTGATTGTCGACGCAGTATCCGAAGTTTATGACCTAAAAGACGAGCAGATTAAACCTGCGCCGCAGGTGTCTGTAACCGTAGATCAATCGTATATCAAAGGGATAGTTTCTGTGGCGAGTGGTCACTTGATACTTCTAAATCTAGAGGCTCTATTTGATATAGAAGAGCTAAATAACACGTCAGTTGAAGAAGAGACAGCTTAAGGGGTAACACATGGCTTTTTGGAACAAGAAAAAGGATGCAAGTGCTCAATTTGTAGCACACGCTAACGACAGCCTAATGGACGATATGGAATCTGAGAACGAGAGTGGTGTCTCAAAGTCACAGTTATTGGCGGCATTAAATGGTGCTCAAACCGCGTTGATGATGATTGATAGAGATTTCAATATTACCTATGTTAATCAGCAGTCGTTGAATCTATTTAAAAAACATGAGGTGTTATTTCAATCACAATGGCCCGGTTTTTCTGCCGATGAAAAAGCATTGATTGGTTACTGCATCGACGGTTTTCATGCCAATCCTTCTCATCAACGTCAGCTGCTTTCAACTCCAGCGAATCTGCCATATTCAACCGTCATAGATGTGCAAGGTATTAAGATAGAGCTCAATGTCGGTGCCATTGTTGACAGTCAAGGGGACTATGTTGGGAATACCCTAGAGTGGAAAGATGTTACGGAAAAATTAGCACGAGAACATGATGTCGCGCGCCTGCAAACGGCTGTAGGCCAGGCACAGACAGCCATGCTGATGATTGATCGAGATCTTCTTATTACGTATGCCAACGATGCGACTATTAACCTGTTTTCGTCGATAGAAAGTGAAATGAGAAAAGTGTGGCCGGGTTTTACGGCCTCCAAAGAGTGGTTGATGAATCGCTGCATCGATGAGTTTCATGCAAACCCTGCCCATCAACGTCAATTACTGTCAGATCCTGCCAACCTTCCTCACAAAGCGGATATACAAGTCGCCGATGTGAAAATAGAGCTCAATGTAGCTGCTATCACTGACGCTCATGGAGAGTACATTGGTAATACCCTTGAATGGGCGAACGTGACAGAAGAGAGAGCCAAAGAGCAGCAAATTGGGCGTCTAGCATCTGCTGTAGAAGGGATGACCACCAATCTAATGATGGCCGATAAAGAAGGGATTATCCGCGATGTTAACCCAGCGTTGATGGCGCTATTGCGATCGCGAGAAACGGAGTTAACAGAAGCATTACCGAATTTTGATATCAATAACTTAGTGGGTGCCAATATTGATATTTTCCATAAAAACCCAGCCCACCAGCGCCGAATTATCAGTAATCCTGATGCACTTCCATTCACCTCCAATATCGCGGTTGGAGGTTTAGAGTTCACCTTAACCTGCATTGCGATGCGAGATACGCAAGGGAATTACATTGGTCCAGCGTTGCAGTGGGAAGATATTACCGAGCTGCAAGATGGGCAGCGTCAGGTTGAGGCGTTGATTAAAAAAGCCATTGTTGGTGACCTCAACGATCGAATTGATACCAGCGTTTACAGTGGCTTTATGAAAGAGCTTGGGGATGGGGTGAATAGCCTGCTTGATACTTTGGTGACGCCACTAGGAGAGTGCATTCAAGTCATGAGTGGTGTGGCCGATGGCAACCTCAATGCAAGTATGTCCGATGACTTTGACGGTGAGTTTGGTCGATTAGCGAATGCAGTGAATACCTCCATTGTGAATCTAAGAAATATGACGGAAAAAATCACCACTTCATCGGCCAGAGTCGCGACTGCATCGTCTGAAATTGCGGAAGGTAATGATGATTTGAGCCAACGGGTAGAGTCTCAGGCGGCAAATCTAGAGGAAACCGCGGCAAGTATGGAGCAAATGACGGCGACAGTGAGACAAAATGCGGATAACGCTAAAGGGGCGAATGAACTGGCTGATGACGCGGCGAGAAAAGCAAGCAAAGGAGGCGATGTTGTTGGGCAAGCGGTCACGGCAATGTCTGGCATCAACAATGCGAGTAAGAAAATTGCCGATATTATTGGGGTAATAGATGAAATCGCCTTTCAAACCAACTTACTGGCACTTAATGCGGCGGTAGAGGCAGCAAGAGCCGGTGAGCAAGGGCGAGGCTTTGCCGTTGTCGCTGGTGAAGTTAGAAATTTAGCGCAGCGAAGTGCTGCTGCGGCAAAAGAAATTAAAGGGTTAATTAACGACAGCGTTGAAAAAGTGGATGAAGGATCTCGATTGGTCGATGAATCTGGTGAGACTCTAAAAGAAATCGTCGATGCCGTTGCCAAGGTGACGGAGTTAATCGCACAGATAGCAGCATCAAGCATTGAACAGTCTACAGGCATCGATGAAATCAATCGTGCTGTCGCCACCATGGATGAAATGACGCAGCAGAACGCGTCGTTGGTTGAAGAAACCTCTGCTGCAAGCCAATCATTAAAAGACGAAGGGAAAGTATTACTTAACCTGATGAATTTCTTCACAACGGACAGTAACGTCGAAACTTTAGAATCTAAAAAACCAGCCGTCAATACTCCGCCTTCTCCTCAAAATAATGTCAGCGAACTGCGCTCAAACAAAGCGGTGAACTCCAACTTCAACATGGACGAGGATAGCGACGAATGGGAAGAGTTTTAACTCATGCTGAGGGTGTAGCTGCCATGGACGAGGAGTTTGAGCTAACGGATCAAGACTTTAAGTATGTGCAGTGGTACATGCATAAAAGCGTTGGAATCTATTTATCTGATCGTAAACGTACCATGGTGTACGGTCGGTTGAGCCGACAAATGCGGGCGAAAGGCGTTCGGAAGTTCTCACAGTATCGAGAAATAATTGAGGGCTCAGAAACCGAACGGGTTAACTTTATTAACGCATTGACCACCAACAAAACCGAATTTTTTCGAGAGTACCACCACTTTGAGTTTTTAGAAGGCCCAGCTCTTGATCAGTGGAAACACCAAGGAAACAGGAGCATTAACATTTGGTCTGCGGGTTGCTCATCAGGGCAAGAGCCCTACAGTTTAATTTCGTCGCTGTTCGTTTCGGGGGCGTTTGATGCAGTAGAGACGGTGAATGTATTTGCGTCTGATCTCGATACCTCGGTTCTTGACCATGCCAAGGCCGGAATTTATGACCAAGAAGTGATCGAGAGCATTCCTGAACGCTATCTTAAACCTTGTTTTGTTAAAGGAAAAAGTGAGCATAAAGGCAAGATTAAAATCAAGAAAGGACTCCAGCAGCACGTGAAGTTCAATCAGTTAAACCTGTTCGATGAATGGCCTAAGATGCCACCTTTCGACCTTATATCGTGCCGTAATGTGATGATTTATTTTGATAAGCCAACACAAGAAAACCTGTTGAAAAGGTTTCATCAAGCATTAAAACCTAATGGGATCTTATTTATTGGGCATTCGGAAAGTGTTGGAACTTGCAGTGATTTTTTCCACCATTTAGGTCATACCATTTACGTGAAGAAATGATCAAGACGGAATGAAAAGGCGACGAATGATGACATTTGAAGTACAAAAAAGACGCAGCGAAAATGCGCATTTTAGTCGCTTTTATCACCCTAAGCACAAGCACCATGTGGTTAAGGTCATGCCTGGAGGGCTGTATTGCACAAAAAGTGATGAGGTTATTTGTACGGGCCTCGGTTCCTGTATTGCCGCATGTATTTGGGATACAGAGGAACACTTTGGCGGCATGAATCACTTTTTATTGCCCTTTGATAGCAGTGACCAATTAAGGCATTGGCAGGCCAGTGAAGTGGTTTCTACCGCGTCTCGTTACGGTAGCCATGCGATGGAGATGTTAATTAATCAACTCATCTCTATGGGGGCACAGCGAGAGAACCTGCGACTGAAGCTGTTTGGTGGCGCACAAATGTTAGGGCGTTATTCCATGATAGGTGAAAAAAACATCGAATTTATTAAGCGCTATGTCGAGCAAGAACAACTTGTGGTTGAAGCTCATGATCTCGGTGGTATGGAACCCAGAAAAGTCATCTTTGACCCACTAACGGGTAAAGCCTGGCTAAAGCGAATTCCATTTACCGAAGTACATCAACTTCAACATCAAGAAGAAAAATACGCCACTGAACTGGGCAAAGAAAGCCATAAGAATCACGATGACGATGTGGAGCTATTTTAATGAATAAAATTAAAGTGTTAGTCGTAGATGATTCCGCTGTATTTCGCGCATTACTGACGCAGTTGATCAACTCTGATCCAGAGCTAGAAGTGGTCGCGGCGGCTGAAGATCCCTATGAAGCGAGGCAGATGATCAAACAATACAACCCTGATGTGTTAACCCTTGATATTGAAATGCCAAAAATGAATGGTGTTCAGTTTTTACGTAATCTAATGCGGCTTCGCCCGATGCCGGTGGTGATGATATCAACCTTAACCCAGCACGGAGCGGAGCCTACTCTAGAGGCGTTGGAAACTGGGGCTGTGGATTATTTCCCCAAACCAGCGGTAGAAGCGACCGGGGAAATTGTTGAGTACAAAACAGAGATCAATAATAAGATTCGCATGGCTGCTAAAGCCAATGTACAAACCGCTAGTCCAATTGAAGTCGCGCCAGAGGTCGATCCAAGCAAAAAACACATACATTGTGAGCTGATCGCTATTGGGGCCTCGACTGGAGGAACAGAAGCGGTGAAAAACGTAATGTCAGCACTGCCTGCCGGATTACCACCTATCATTATTACTCAGCATATCAGTGCCATGTTCACTCGTGCGTTTGCTAAGCGGTTAGATGATGCAAGCGACATCGACGTCAAAGAACTCACCGCATCCAAAGCACCGTTAATCAATGGTTGTGCGTATGTTGCTCCTGGGGATAAACACATTACCGTTTATCGTCGCGGTAATCACCTTTTCTGCCAACTAGACGACAGCCCAGCAGTGAATCGTCATAAGCCTTCGGTCGATGTGATGTTTAATTCGGTGGCCGAAGTGGTCGGAGACAAAGCAATCGGGGTGCTGCTTACCGGCATGGGCAATGATGGTGGCAAAGGCATGCTTAATTTAAAAAACAAAGGTGCGATAACACTCGCGCAAGACGAACAGTCATCTGTCGTTTGGGGGATGCCAAAAGTCGCTTATGAGCTCGGAGCTGTCGACAAACTGCTCTCATTAAGTCAAATACCCAAGCAACTGTTTCATTGTATTTATAAATAAAATAAATAACGACAAATCATAAAATTATGTCAGGACAGGCTTATGAAAATCACTCGGCTTTCTAACAAGTCAAAGAAGCTTATTGCCTTAACCGTCCAGGTTGGGTTTCTTTCCGCTTGGATGTTCTTATCGCAAAATCCATTTCACTTAGGGTTAATGATTATCGTCGCGGCAGTACCTTGGTTGGTTTTATCCACATCAAGGCATGATGTCGACAGTATTGAAGTTGATCAAAAATCAGCAGGAATGTTCGCTGTTCCAGAAGAGCTCAATCAAATATTGAAAGATGGTATTCCTAAAATATCAGCACCACTCGATAGCCAGCACAAAATCATTGATGAATCGGTTGAAACGCTGAACAACAGCTTTTTTAGCTTACAACGGGTAAGCGAAGAACAAAGCAAAGTAACGGGATCCTTAGTTGATGGCTTACTTGCCAACAAAGACAGTGAATATGACCTCACCTCTGTTTTACCTAAAATAGAAACCATCATTGCTGAATATGTCGCTACTTTTGTCAATATTTCAGAGAAAAGTATTTCCGCGGTGCACAGTATTCACGACATGTCCGATAAATTACAAACGGTATTCAAGCTATTAGATCAGGTGCGAGGCTTGTCTGAGCAAACCAATTTGTTGGCACTCAATGCGGCGATTGAAGCGGCTAGAGCGGGCGAAGCGGGTCGAGGGTTTGCTGTGGTCGCTCAAGAAGTCAGAAATTTATCCAAACAATCAGAAGAACTCAATTCTAAGATAGAGAAAGAGATCAACATCGCTCAAACCACCGTCCAAGAAGCCAATGACACCGTGGGCGAGATGGCCTCTATTGATATGACGGCTGCGATTGAATCAAAGGAAAAAGTCGACGATATGTTGAAAGGGGTTCATCAAGTCAATATCGAAATAGAGCAAGAAGTGCATAAGATCAGAGAATTAGGAGGAGATCTTCACGGGCATGTGGGAGACGGCATACGCGCATTGCAGTTTGCCGACATCGTGCTGCAGCAGGGCGATTACGCAAAAGAATCCATTGAGTATTTGAAAGAAATAATGGCTGCATTAGATAACCATCAAGAAGCATCGATGCTACAAGAAGTGTTGTCCGATATCTTGCAGCGTTCGAAGCACCGCAGCGGGCCAGCAGCGAGTCAGTCTAGTATTGATGAAGGCGAAGTTGAATTATTTTGAGGACAGTATATGACAGTTGAAACACAAGTAGACACCGCTTCTAAAAGGGTCACCATCGTCATTGAAGGCGCATTTGGTTTTAGTTTGGTGCAAGATTTTAGACGAAGCTATACCGACAGAAAAGAGTACTCTTTCACTGTGGATTTGCGCAAAGTTGACTATATCGATAGTGCCGGGTTGGGGATGCTGCTCAATATGCAAAACTATTTGGGGCAAGCGGATGGTTCAATCACCCTCACCAACACGCTACCACAAGTAAAAAAAATTCTTCTCATTTCGAGGTTTGATAAGAAATTTAAAATCGATTAATCATTTTTAGGTGAAGCTTTTGAAAAGTTAGTTTTAGAGGGAAGACATTATGCGAGTGATGATCGTTGATGATAATGCGACTAATCGTGAAATCTGTCGGTGTATGATACAGGATTTAGCCAGCCACATTGATACGTTTGAAAACGGCGAAGATGTTGTGCCATCGATGAAAAAGATGGAGGCGCTGCCAGACATCATATTACTGGATGTCATGATGCCTGTGAAAGATGGATTCACAACCGCAATCGAGATTCGAGAAGCCTTCCCCAACATTCATATTGCGATCATATTTCTTACTGTTCTTGATGATAATACCTCCTATGAACGTTGCCTTAACTTGGGAGATGACTTTATTTCAAAGCCGTTTGAGCGCACCGTTATTCATGCCAAAATTCAAGCCCATTACCGAATTGTGAAAATTCATAAAGAAGTCGTTCGTCAGCGTGATGAGTTGAGCCATTTCCACGAGCAAGTCCAGTACGATTATTCAATATCAGAGTCAATTTTTTCCAATTTAGTGGAAGAAATGAGTGCACAAACGAGCCATATCTTCGGTGTGAACTATATTTCAACCCCCTCGACCGTTTTCAATGGGGATTTGATTATTGTTGCTAATCGTCCTCATGGTGGGGCTTATGTCATGGTTGCGGATGCTACCGGTCATGGGCTTCCTGCCGCCATTTCTGCAATTCCCGCTACTCGAGCATTCTTTAGCATGGCTGAGAAAGGATTATCTCTTGGTGAGATCGTCAACGAAATTAATAACTCGTTAAGTAAGTTTCTACCGATAGGCATGATGCTCGCGGCCAGTATTTTTGAAATCAGAGCCAATGGGTTTGAAGTTTCTTGGTGGGGAGGAGGCTTACCTGACACCTACGTATTGGATAAGAACAGTAAAATCATTCGTCGCCTAGTGTCGAAGCATATGCCTCTAGGCGTGCTCGATTCTCATGAATTTGAAACCGATATTGTGCATTTGATTTTAGAGCCAGGTCAGCAAATCGTAAGCTATACCGATGGCATAACCGAAGCGATGAATGAACACGGGGAACAATTTGGTCAAGAGCGCCTAGAAAAAGCATTAGAAAACGGTCAAGCCCATATCACCACAGTGCACGAAGCGGTGCGGGCGTTCTCTAATATGAAAGCGGGGGATGATTTGTCTATTTTGTCGATGACATTCCCGATTATCAATGGCAATGATAACAGTTTGCAGCTTACAGACTTTTATTACAGTAAAATTCCCATGAAAACGGGCCTACACTTTCCGGCTCATGTGTTAAAAACCGCCAGTGTTCTTAGTGAGGTTCGTCAATATCTATCGGGTATTTTAAATGGGGGGCAACACCTAGATTTGGTTTGCTCAGTGTTATCTGAATTATTTGCTAACGCGATTGAACATGGGTTGCTCGGACTTAAGTCTTCTTTAAAAGAAAGTCCGGATGGTTTTTTTGAGTTTTATCAGTTGAGAGAAGAAAGATTAAAAGACCTGAGCCCCGATGCTTGGGTGAAGTTAGACATAGATTACCAACCCGAAGAGCAAATCATCACTATGTTGCTAGAGCATAATGGGGAAGGGTTTGATTACCATCATTTAAGCTTGTCGGCTCAAAACGGAACGACCCATGGCCGAGGAATCGTATTGGCGACGGAGTTATGTGATTCGCTTGAGTATTCTAATGAAGGCAAAAGCGTTACTGCGGTTTATCACTTTAACGCTTTGCATCGTTTTCCTAGTTCGGCTTGATTGTATTCGATTCAAATGTTTGTGGTGGATCGGTTGGTGGACTGGTGGATTGGTCATTTGGCTAACCGTTCATTTTACTCTCGGTCTACCAAGCCAAATCATCATAAAGCAACTCATCATAAACCAAGTCATCATAAACCAACCCATTACTAAACCAGATCTTCACCAAATTAACTCTTCATTAAATTAACTCAGAAGCACCGGATAATCATCATGTGGGTGCTCGATGACCGTTACATTGAAGTTGTATACGTCTTCAACGATTTCTTTTGTTAACACGTCCCAAGGGGTGCCATCGGCGACAATGTTGCCCTTGTTTAATATCATCACTCTATCGGCGTATTGGGCTGCAAGGTTTAAGTCGTGCATAACGATAACCACCGCCGCCCCTTGTCCAGTTAAGGTTTTAGCGAGTGACAACGTCTGATGTTGATGGGACAAATCCAAGGCGGATGTCGGCTCATCTAACAAAAGGATGGTTTGTTGTTCCGATTGTGCTAACTGAGTCAATACCCGAGCAAAATGAACTCGCTGCTTTTCGCCACCAGAGAGGCTAGGGTACATACGATCCGCAAGGTGTGTGGTATCGGTCAATCGCATATTTTTTGCGGCAATATCGGAAATACCTTTGGCACTTTCGGCGAGCGGAATACCGCCCAATTCGACCACCTCTTTGGCGCTGAAGTTAAAACTTAGGCTGCTTGATTGAGGTAATACTCCCAAGTGTTTTGCCAATACCTGAGGCGACCACTGTTCTGATTTACGGTCAAAGAAGTCGATTCCTCCTTGAGAAGGGTACTCGCCGGTGATCATCTTCAACAGTGAGCTTTTCCCTGTACCATTAGGGCCGAGAAGAATGGTCAATTCTCCTGTTTTGATGTGAGTACTCACCTTGTCCAAAATAACCTTTTTTCCTAGTTTTAGGCTAAGGTTACTGAGTGAGATAGCGTGGCGAGAGCTCCCGTGATTGAAGTTTGAGGGCTGCTGTTCTGTAGATTTTCCTGAGGTCGATTTGTATGCGGTCGATTTGGAGACAACGTTATTACCAGCCACTGGTAACGTTGGGGCCTGTGCCGTTGTGTGTGTCATCAGATACGACCTCTTTGTTTTATCAACAACCAAATGAAGAATGGAGCACCAATAAGTGCGGTAACAATACCGACAGGCATATCTAATGGGGCGACCGCAGTTCGAGCGATCATATCGGCAATCAGAAGTAGCAAAGCCCCAATGAGCATGGCAATAGGTAGCAGTGACTTATGATTGGGGCCAATGAGCATTCGCCCGAGGTGAGGCACGATCAAACCAATGAAACCTATCATGCCCGCTAAGGCGACCGTCACGCCAACGCCTGCCGCGGTCAGTAAAATTAACTGTCGTTTTAGCTTTTGAACTTCGATACCCATGTGCTTAGCTTCTGCCTCGCCTAGCAGTAAAGCATTAAGGGGCTCGGCGTTACGATAAAATAAAATGAATAGAGCGACTAAAGTGCTAAAGGCCAAGATTAATGCTCCCCAGTTGGCCCCCGCCAAAGACCCCATTGTCCATAATGAAAGATCGCGCAAAGCTTGGTCATCGGCGTAATAGTTCATTAAACCAAGGCCTGATCCTGCCAGTGCGCCAATGGCAACGCCTGCCAATAACATCATGGTGACTGATGTACCATTTGCGCCAGTGCCGAGGCGATAAACAATCACCGTAGTGAGTGCCCCACCAATAAACGAGAACACCGGAACCGTACCAAAGAGTAAGAGTTGCGGATGACTTTGAGCAAGCGAACCAAACAGGACGATCGCCAGCGCTGCACCTAACGAAGCACCAGCACTCACCCCGATAATTCCTGGGTCAGCAAGCGGGTTACGAAACAAACCTTGCATCACGGTACCGCATAGCGCCAAAATCGCGCCAACTGCGATGGCTAATAGAGTACGGGGAAGACGAATTTGTTGAATCACCAAAGTAATGTGCGCGGGTATTTCCACGCTACGTAATGACGCTGGAATCAAGGCATGCAGACTATCAAGCAGTGAAATATTCATTGGCCCTATTGCAACAGAGCTGATCACGGCGAAGTAAAGTGCGACCAACCCAATAATAAATAGAGTGGTGGTTGGAACGCGAGTAAAGCTGGAAACAGACATGATGAAGCACTTATTGATTGAGTGTAATGGGTGGATTAAGTGTAAAGAGTTGATTGAGTTTTTTAGCCAACTCAATGCTTTGTAGGCCAAATCCACCAATCAAAGCGCTACTTGGAACAGAGATGATTTGTTGATGTTTTCCTGCTGGAGTCGCCGCCAATAACGGAAGCTTTTTAATGATGTTGTCTTGCCCGCCAAAGCTCTCGATGGTTCGTTCACTGACTAGGATGTAATCCGGTTGTAAGGCGATGATCGCTTCATAAGAGAGCGGCTTATAAGACTCGATCATGTCTGAGGCTGGGTTCTTAGCGCCAGACAGTGAAATAATGGTGTCAACGGGGGTGTTGGTACCGGCAGCGGTTGCTGGGCGATCTTTACTCAGCATTAAGAAAATCACCTTGGGTGGTGTGCTTAAGGAGCCTTGTGATAAAAACTCAATATCGCTACGTACCGAATGCTTTAGCTGTTCTGCTTGTTGCTGTTTGTCGGTGATTTCTGCAATTATATCAATACGTTGATTAAGCGCCGATAATGAATTTTCTGATGACAACGTCAAGACTTCTACATTGCTTGCAGTGATGAGCTTTAACGTAGTTTCTGGCCCCATTTCAGGCGAGCCAATGAGATGAGTAGGGTTGAGCGCCATAAGACCTTCCGCAGACAGTTGTCGGTGATAGCCGACCTGAGCAATATCGGTTCCTTGGAGATAACTTTTACTGGTGGAATCTGCGGCAACCAAATAATCCTCGGCGTCGAGTGCGAAAAATAGCTCTGTGATATTGGCCCCAGCGCTGACGATACGCTCTTGTGCGTGAGCAGAGAAAGCAACACTAAGCTGGAAAACACTAAACAGTAATAAGGTATTAAATGTGGTAAACAATTGAGTCATGGTTATTTCTCTTCATCCATAATGATGCTGGTGGCGTTCATTTCATTTTTTTGCATGAAAGCCAGGAGTTGAAGCATTTTTTCGACGGGCACGTTTTTATCAGAGCCAATCACAAGTGAGCGTTTTGGATACTGATGCGACACATCGATTAACGCTTGCGTAAAGGCATCCCAATCGTGAAATGTTTGTTTTTCAATGGCCCAGTTGGGCGCTTCGAGCATAAGATTAATTGCGATGACGTCGGAATCCACATCGGTGAGTACGGTTTGCTCGTTGGTCGTGGGGATGTCGACATCCATGGTTTTAATGTCAATATTGGCGGTCAGTAACAAGAACACCATGACGATAAAAATAATATCAAGCAGCGGGGTTAGGTCGGGCTTTAGATCTTCAGCACCGATGTTTGAATTCATCTTACTGGTGATCATGCGGCTTGCTTTCCGTTCTTTTCTGATGCTTTTCCGGTAGATGATGTTGATGTTGGTGCTGGGCGATCTTCTGATAACGAATCTGATGACAAACATGATGAGACAGAAGATTGCTGCGTTGCGGCTGCGCCACACTCTTTTTGCATGCCACTCGTCTCTACTTCGAAATAAACCCCTTCTAAAAGCAGATTACAGTGGTTTAGTCCATGTTCAATTTTGTTGAGTGTGTTGTCTGCCCATAAGTGAAAAAGCTGCGCTGCAGTGATGGCAGGTAAAGCAATCAACAAACCCGCCGCCGTTGTCGACATGGCAAGTCCTAATCCTTTGGCAAGTAAAGAGGGCTCAATCGAGCCTTGAAAATCACCAAGGGTTTTAAACATCTCAATGAGGCCTAATACGGTGCCCAGTAGCCCAACTAAAGGCGCAATAACGCCAATGATAGACAGTACTTTCAGGCCTGAGGTATAGCACTGGCGTTTTTTCTGTAGCCAGATCGACACCGCTTCTTCACGAAGGGACTTAGCGAAATAGCGATGCCCAAGTAGCATGCCTGCCCCTTGTTCAAGGGTGTATTTCTTGGCGGTGAGCGTTTGTGAAAAGGCATCCACTTTTTGCGCATCGTTCATATCAAGCTGACGCAGTGATCGCAGTAACGATTTACGGTTGGTGCGTGTATTCAGCAATAAGAACACGCTTCGTTCAAGTAAGATCATGACGACAATCAGGGACATAATCGTCAGTGGCCATGTCATCATGCCAAGCTGAGAGTGAATAGAGTTAAGAATATGCATAATCAATGTAATTTAAAGTTAATAGGAATTTGAACTCGATGAGCGATGGCTTGCCCATCATTTTTGTGGTGACGAAATTGCCACTCTGATATCCCTTTGAGTGCCGCACTGTCGAGTATTTGATGACCGGATGAACTCACGATCGTCAATTTTGTTTGATCGCCTTCTGGGTCAAGCCACACTTCAACCAATACCACTCCTTGAATGTTACGACGCTTGGCACTGCGTGGGTAATCAATGGCTGACGGCCTGGTTTCAAACGTAGGCTTTTTCACCAACTTAGGCGCTGCGGGTGCGGTGTTATTGGCCGTCGTGACCGGGTCAATGGTGCTTTGTGGTAGTTCATTAACGGCTTGATTTTCTTCAGCCACTGAAACGGGTTCGGCTTGTTCCTGTTGCTCTGTTTTGGTCACCCTCTGTGTCGGTGAAGTGATGACCGGCACAGGTTCGGTAGCTGTTTTGACTTTTTCTACTGCTGCATTTTTAACTGAAACGGTTTTTTTAACTGAAATAGGTTTTTCAACAGTAATGGGCTTTTCAATCGCCTGCTTTGGCTCTTTTTGTGTGGGTAGATCCGTCTTCTTCACCGTTGTGGTTACTTTGGGTTTTTCTGGCTTTGGTTTTGGTTCAAGTTTATTTTCAGAGGTAGATGTCGTAGCGCTCTTGACCATTGGCGAAGGAGCAGCAACAAATTGAATACTGACTGCTTGGCCCAACGGGGTCTCCATTGGTGAAGTTATTGGTGAAACACTTAAAGGTTTATAGCTGGCTGAAAATGCAACACTATGAATAGTCAGTGAAAGTCCAGCAAAGATGGCGTACCGTTTGAGGTCCATTTTTGCTCCTTGAGATGAGTTTGATCGTTGAGAGGATTTATTATCCACCAAATACGAATGAGATCAATTATTATTTGCATTTCATTTTGATAAGTATATCATCCAGTAAAATTCGCTCTACCTAAGCAAATCAAAGAACCAAAGATTATGTTTTTAATTGATACATCTGATCCAGATTTAGTGGGTCGTTCGACCCCAGATCCTCTTCGGTACGCATTTAGCCGGAAAAAAGGAGCACATGCTGGTGGGCGTATGGACGTCATTGAACCCAATCAGGTTCAGAGTCGACTTAAAGATGCTCTCAAGCTATCCAATACCCAAACTCATCCTCGAACAACGAACGGGCGATGTTTATATATCCATATTCCTTTTTGCCGAGTGCGTTGTACCTACTGTAATTTTTTCCAATACGCGTCTTCAAAACAGTTAATGAATCGTTATTTTGAGGCGCTTGTTAAAGAGATACAGTGGAAATCCTCATTTGATTGGTCTCAATCGGCACCATTCCAAGCGGTGTATGTTGGAGGCGGAACGCCAACTGATCTGTCGTCGCAACAACTAAAAGAACTTGGTCAGTTACTGCGTTCTTCGTTTCCGTTAACCAGTGATTGTGAAATCACTCTGGAAGGGCGAGTGAATCGCTTCAACGATGAAAAATTCGAAGCGGCATTGGAAGGCGGATTTAACCGATTCTCTTTTGGTGTTCAGAGTTTTGACAATACGGTTCGTCTCGCAGCTAAACGTCTTGATAAGCGAGACTATGTGATGGAACGACTGCAATCCATGGTGAGTTATAACGCTGCACCGATTGTGATTGATTTGCTCTACGGCTTGCCGCATCAAACGTTAGACAACTGGCAAGAGGATCTTGAAAGCTACCTGGAATCTGGCGTTGATGGCGTCGATTTGTATCAGTTGATCGAGATGAAAGGGTTGCCAATGGAACTGATGGTTAATCAAGGGCGCTTGCCTATGCCCGCAGACACCGCAATGAAAGCGTCTATGTTTCAAATGGGCGTCGAATTTATGGCTAAACACCACCAAAGAAGGTTGAGTGTCAATCACTGGGCTTCGGGTAATCGTGAGCGCAGCATCTATAACAGCTTAGCTAAAACGACCGCCGAGGTACTGCCTCTTGGGGCGGGGGCGGGTGGTAGTGTTAACGGTGTCGCCACGATGCAGCTCAGGGACATGGACCAGTACATCAAGGCGATTGAAGATCAACGATTTCCTGTCGCAGGGGCCATGAATGTCTCACCCAATGCCGCAATAGAAAGTGTGATTAAGTCGCATTTTGATCGCGGTGTTTTATCCAAAGCAAATTTGGATTCAGTGGCTAACTTCCCGTTATTTGATGCGTTAATTCCGCTGTTCAAAGCGTGGCAAAAAAATGGCTTGGTTGAGGTGAACCAGCAATATGTCGAACTCTCGCTCGCTGGACAGTTCTGGTCGACAACGCTAGCACAAAATACCATCCAAGTGATTAGACCGCTTTTTAATCAAAGTCAATCAAACACAAATGTAGCTTAATGGAGTCATGATGTTTTTAAGCAGTTCTTACATCGAAGTGAAAGAAAAAGTCGCTCAGTCGCTAGAAAAAGAAAGCGGTATTGCGGTATCAACGTTAGCGGAACAACTCGGTCTTACAGAAGGTGAGGTTACGCTCGCACTGCCTGACGAGTGTGTTTCAGTGACCGACGGGAAAAACACAGAAGCCATTCTTAGCCAACTGCCAGAATGGGGTAAGGTCACCACAATCGTGCACTCTTTTGGGTCGATATTTGAATTCAAAAACCCGTTTCCTAAAGGAAAAGTGGCGCATGGATATTACAACATTATGGGTAAAGAAGGGCTACATGGTCATTTGAAAATCGACCTTGTAAAGCACATCGCTTTTGTTAGTAAGCCATTTAGGTCGATGGAAAGTCACTACATGGGTTTTTATACGCAGCAAGGACATTGTGTTTTTAAGGTGTACCTTGGTCGCGATAAAAGCCGTCAGTTAATCCCACAACAAATCGAAGCATTTCAAGCGTTGAAGAAGGAGTACACAGCGTGATAGACAAACAACAGAGACTGCAAGATCGCTTAGGACCAGAAATTCAAGAGTTTAGAGAAAGTTGCCAAACACTCCAGTTGGCGACCTTGAATCATGGGATTCCTCATGTGAGCTACTCTCCATTTGCGCACACATCGCATGGATACTTCATTTTGATCAGCGATATTGCCCAGCATGGGCAGAATCTAAAACACGCCAAATCCGTCTCCATCATGATGATTGAAGATGAAGCAAAGGCGAAATCGATTTACGCTCGTCGTCGACTCACGTTTGACACCAAAGCAGCCTGTATAGATAAGCAATCAGACATCGGTGTTGAGGCGATAGCGGCCATGCGACATCGTTTTGGTGAGATTATCGATAACCTTAGTACGTTAGGCGATTTTAACTTATATCAACTTGTCCCCGAAAAAGGTCGTTACGTGAAAGGCTTTGGTAAAGCGTTTAACGTGAGCGGCGATGAGTTACTCAGTTTTATGCACCTCACCGAAGGGCATGTTCAAGAGCAGAAAAGAAGCACAGAGAGCAGTGAAATAAGCTAGCCGTAATACAAAAATTCAATAGAGCATTCAAATAATAAGGGCAGTTCATGATGATCTGCTTAACGGACTCTATTGCCCAAAATTTAGGAATAGGAACAAACATGCTTAACAAAAAACCTTTAGCCGTGGTGGTTGCCGCGATTCTTTCATCAAATAGTGCCGTTGCTTTGGCACAAGATGAAGTGTTCACGTTAGATCAAGTTGTGGTTTCCAGTACTCGTACGAATCAAACCATTCAGGATACCGCGGCCTCTGTGACGGTCATCAGCGATCAGGAAATTGAAGAGAACCTAGCGAACAGTGTCGATGACCTTTTCAGCTATACACCTGGTGTTGATGTTCAATCGGATTCTCGCCAGGGCATTCAGAGCATTAACATTCGTGGCATGGAAGGAAATCGAATTAAGATTTTGGTGGATGGCGTTTCACAGCCCAACCAATTCAAAAATGTCTCTTCCTTTATCAACTCGGGTCGAGTGGACGTTGATATTGATATGATTAAATCCGTTGAAGTGGTGAAAGGTGCGGCTTCTTCTTTACAAGGCAGCGATGCCATTGGCGGTATTGTTGCCTTTGAAACCAAAGATCCCAGTGATTTTTTAGCGGACGGAAAAGACGTTGGCGGCCATGCTAAGTTCAACTTCTCATCGGCGGATAATACCTTCAGTGAGTCGGTGGCACTGGCGAATCGCTTCGGTGATTTAGAAACTTTAGTCGCGTATACAAGACGTGATGGCGAAGAAATCGATAATTTTGGTCATGTGGATCCACAAAGTTCTGATGCCAATAACTTGTTGCTCAAACTTCAATATCAATTGAATCAAGCGCACCGTTTAGAATTTACTGGCGAATACGTCAATAGTACGATCAAGACTCAGTTTTCCGATGATTTATACACCGACTACTCGGGTGAAGACATCAGTGATCGCTACCGCCTTGGCGTGAAACACATTTGGGCGATGGAATCATTAGCCGCAGACAAGTTAACGTGGCAATTGGATTATCAGGTCAAAGATCAGAACGGCATTACTGATCGTACGTTTGCAAGTAGAAGCCGCGGTTATACGCCGGGTAATGTGCAGAAAAAAGACTACGTATACAGTGACGAAGGTATACAGGCTGATATTCAACTCGATAAGTTTTTTGAAGTAGGTTCGACTGAACATTTTGTTGTCTATGGTGCTTCGTTCTCAAATAAAGACATTGCTAACACCAACAGCGAGTACAACTCTCTAAACGCTGACCAGGTGGTGTTCTACATGCCGGAAGCGTCTGAAACGCGTTATGGTTTTTTTGCTCAAGATGAAATCACGATGGGCAATCTGATTCTAACTCCAGGTGTTCGATTCGATTCTTTTGAAACCGATCCAGGCAATAACTTCCCTGAAGGTGGAATGTACGACCCTACGATCTACAAAGCCTATTCTGATTCAGCGGTAACTGGCCGTTTAGGGGCACTTTATTCTATTAATCAAGAGAACAAAATCTTTGCTCAAGTCAGCCAGGGCTTCCGTGCCCCTGATTTCCAAGAGCTTTTCTATTCGTTCGGTAATCCGATGCACGGCTATGCCAGCATCCCTAACCCGGATCTAGAAGCAGAAGAGAGTGTGTCTTACGAGCTAGGTTGGCGCCATGATACAGCGATGAGTTCAACCGAAGTGGCGGTCTTTTATAGTGATTACGACAACTTTATTGATTACCAAAACACAGGCATGAACGGTCGGGTTGCTGAATACCAATATGTGAACATCAACCAAGCGACCATCAAAGGGATTGAGTTTGCCAATACATTGGATTGGTATGAGCTAACAGGCAGCGCTGAAGGTGTGAGCACGCGTGTTGCCGCAGCGTATACAGAGGGTAAAGATGGAAACAACGATCCACTGAATTCAGTGAATCCTTGGAATGCGGTACTGGGCCTAAACTACGATGCACCATCGAATGTTTGGGGAAGCTCACTAAAAGTGACTTACACCGCGAAGAAAAAGCAATCTGACGTAACCGCAGAAACTAACCGTATGGGGCAACCTAGTGAGATGTTTACGCCTAACAGTTCAACGGTGGTTGATTTAACCGCGTATTACGTGCCAATGAAAGACGTCACGCTACGTGCGGGTATCTTCAACGCAACAGATGAAGAGTACTACAACTGGAGTGATGTTCGTGGACAAACGGAAGAAGACAAGTTTTATACTCAGGCTGGTCGAAGCTTCGCGATTACCGCTAAGTACGATTTCTAAATTCTCTTAGCCTCCACGGATAATCTAAACTGACCGCTCTTCTTATGAAGAGCGGTCTTATTGTATAGGACGAGAAGTATTTTGCCGACGTTATTGATCAATAGAACCTGGCTAATAGAGCAGGCCTCTAAACATAAAAACAAAATCATGGTAGCTAATGTTGTCGCCATTTTTGCCACACTTTTGAGTGTACCCATTCCTTTATTAATGCCACTGCTTATTGATGAAGTTGTTTTACAGCAGCCCGCTGCCGGCATTGCATTACTAAATTCATTTGTTCCGCAGGCTTGGCAGACACCGGTTGGGTATGTCGTGATTGTCACCTTGCTGGTTGTGGTCATGCGATTGGCGAGTCAAGCATTGAACATCTACCAAACAAGGCAGTTCACCTTAATATCGAAATCTTTAACAGGAATGGTGCGCGAACAGTTACTTACAAAGCTGGGCAACATCAGCATGCGTCAATACGAAGAACGGGGCAGTGGCAGCCTTACCGCTCATTTTGTTACCGATATCGAAACTATCGACCAATTTATCGGCAGCGCATTAAGTCGTTTCTTAATTGCAGTGTTAAGCACGCTTGGAATCGCAGCGGTTTTATTTTGGTTAGATTGGAAGTTAGCGCTTTTTATCGTGCTGCTTAACCCTGTCATCGTCTATTTTTCTCGATTAATGGGACAAAGAGTGAAGACGCTGAAAAAGCGTGAAAATCGTTCATTTGAGCGTTTCCAACAGCGACTGGTTGAGACACTGGAAGGGCTTTATCAACTGCGCGCCTCTAGCCGAGAGCAGCAGTACCTCACCAAACTCAAGGAAGATTCCAACAATATTCGAATTGATGCTGATAGTTACGCCTGGCAATCTGACGCGGCAAATCGAGTCTCTTTTCTTATGTTTCTCGTTGGGTTTGAAATTTTTCGCGCAGCGGCAGTCGTGCTAGTGTTGATGGGGGATCTCAGCGTTGGCCAAATCTTTGCCATCTTCGGTTATCTTTGGTTTATGCTTTCGCCTATTCAAGATTTACTGAGTATCCAATACTCGTGGTTCAGTGCCAGTGCCGCGATGAAACGCATCAACACCTTGTTAGCACTGGAAGAAGAGAAAAGACCGGTTGCAACCGTAAACCCGTTTAAAGACAACGAGTCATTTGAGATTGAATGCAGGAACGTTTGTTTTTCATTTGATGGAGAGAGGACCGTTCTGGATAACCTAAATCTGACCATCAAAAAAGGTCAGTGCGTTGCGTTGGTGGGGGCTTCTGGTGGAGGGAAATCCACCCTGATTCAATTACTCTTGGGAATTTACCAGAAAGACAGCGGTGACATATTGATCAACGGCCATCCGATTGAGTCGGTGGGTTACGAAGCACTTCGGAAGAGAATTGCGCCGGTATTGCAACAGCCGATTATTTTCAACGATACGGTAAGACAAAACCTAACCTTAGGCGAACGGCATACTGATAATGAGTTATACGCGGCGCTTAGTGTTGCCCAGTTAACTGAGGTCATTAACAGCATGCCTGAAGGGTTAGATTCTCAATTGGGACGACAAGGTGTACGGCTTTCAGGTGGGCAAAGACAGCGCCTTGCTATTGCTCGAATGGTCTTAACCAACCCAGACTTCGTGATCTTAGATGAAGCGACATCAGCGCTCGACACCGCAACGGAATCCTCACTTCACCAAGCCATGAAAGCGTTTCTGGTGGGCAAAACGACACTCATTGTAGCGCACCGTTTATCTGCCGTTAAGCAAGCTGACGTCATCTATGTCCTAGAAGATGGAAAAGTGATTCAATCAGGCCAACACCAACAACTGGTGACGGAAAACGGCCTGTACCAGACTTTGTATGGCTAAGAAAGGTTTAAATATTCATAATCCAGCTGAGTGGCAAGATTATTGCTTCTTACAACAATGTCTGCTTCTTACAACAATGTCTGCTGATACCGCTAAGGCGAGATAATGTGCTATCAGCAGAAGCCATCTAGTATTAAGTGACAAGCAGTTTTGTGGAAGAGATATCACCTTAGTGATGTACGCCTTAGTTTTGAGACTGATGTATTTTTCACCCAAAACAAATTGTATAAACTGAATCAAATGGTTGCATTCCTTTATTAGGTACGTTGTATGTGGAAAAAATTCATCTCACTGTCAGATAACGGACAGCAGGTGATTGCTCGTTTACCCGCAGCGATCACTGTCGACAAGAATTTCGATTCAACAGGGCTTCAAGAGACGTTAGTGGATCTTGAGGCTGATCATATGTTCGTCTTAGAAGAGGATATGCTGCGTTTCGTTAAACTTGCTAAAGACCTTAAAAAAGACGCCTATGATGGGATTGTTATCGCTGAAGTTCGCAATGCGCAAGCTAAAGTCGACTTATCAGACGGCGATATGCTGGCAAGCATTACCGTTACGGGCGCTTATGGTGGGCGTGGGTTGAGAGGTAATGAGATTATTCACTGTTTGGCGCAGGCGCAAGTGACGAAAGGCATTAACAAACTCGCGTTGAAAAAAGTGCTCGTGATGAGCAACCAACTTAAGCCAGGAGAAACATTTACTCAACCTGTTGCGAAAGGTATGAAACCCATAGAAGGGAAAGACGCTAAGTTTGTCGCTTTAGTGGAAGACGTCACGCATCAAGTTTTGGCCCCTCAGGCGAATGATGATGGCGATAAAGTGGATATGCTTGACCTCGGTGAAACGATCACAGTCGACGTCGAAGAGCCTTTAATGGAGCGCGTTCCTTCCACTAAAGGAACCCCTGGCATGACGGTTCAAGGTAAAGTGATTCCGACTAAGCCAGGACAAGACAAGGCGCTGGTGGCGGGGAAAGGCTCGCATATTTCCCCGAATAATCCAAATTTATTGCTGGCTAGTGTCTCTGGTATGCCAATCATAAAAGAGAAGACGGTCGATGTAGATAATGCCCTTTGTCTAGGCAATATTGGTGTTGCGACGGGCCATATTAAGTTTAAAGGTTCGATTGTGGTGAAAGGCAATATTGAATCAGACATGATGGTGAGAGCGACGGGTTCGATCACCGTTGGCGGCTTTATTGAAAGTGCCAATGTGCAAGCTCAAGGGAATATTGAAGTGGCGAAAGGGATCATTGGCCACACCGTTTCTGAAGGCGAGCCCAAAAGTTGTATTGTCAAATCTGGTGGCACGATCAAAGCCAATTATGCACAATTTTCAGAGCTTCAAGCCGCGGAAGATATCAACCTGTCGGTACACTGTTTAAACAATGTTCTCCGTTGTGGCAAAGATTTGCATGTCAGCGATAGCAATGGCAAACAAGGAACTTTGAGTGGCGGAGAAGCAAAAGTTGGCGGTAAGGTAACCTGTATCAATCTTGGGGTGGAAGGTGATACAGCCACTCATGTAGAAGGCTTTGCTAAGTTTGCCATGTATAAAGAGCGAATCTCTAAGCTTAAAACGAGCTATAAGGACGCTCAAGAATCGACAATGGACGTCGTGAGACGAGAGTTAGAATTCAAGAAAACTCCGAAATCTGAGCGTAGTGAGGAAGATGAGCAGAAACTGGAACAGCTGAAACTGCGAGAAAACAATAAGCTAGAAAAAGCCAAGCTCGCGGTTGAAATGTGTAAAGAAGAGTTTGAAGCTCTGTTGGAGACAAACAGTGTGGAAGCCAAGAATAAGGTCTATTCCCATGTGACGGTTCAGTTTGGCGATGAAAAAGTGATCACTAAGCGAAGCCATGGCCCGAGTGTGTTTACCTTTAATCAGTATGAGATTAACTGCGTATCAATGATGGGCGATGAAGCGGTGACTGAATTGTAGTACACGGGGTAGTTGACAGAATCCAGTTAGGGTCTGTAAATATTAAAGCTGGCAATAAGCCAGCTTTTTGGTTTTGAAACCTACGTGTTTTGAAATCTACGTATATAAAGGGTTACCATTGCTTTTCTTGCTATAGACCAGATACACACTTTACATTTCAGGAGCGTAGGGTTGTTACAATGTACGCTTATGAAGTTTTTGCATCTTTACTGGTGTCTTTCCAGTATTGAACTCTAATGCGATGCAATTGCGCTCTTCTCATTTTTTTCATTTTATCCTCTCTTCATTTTACCGAGGCTTTTTCGTGAGTGTCTATCCAACTCAATATTTTGATTTAGCCTGTATTCAATCTAGCCTTGAATCTTCATTATCGCCACGATCTAAGTCACATTATTAAGCAAGATGATAGAGATATTAAACTAATGATGTGATCAGTGTCCGTTAAATTATGATGCGTTTAGCCAGAGTGAATAGGTACGGAAAACCTTATAAAAACGATCATTTACCATCGGATATTCAAAAAAAAAGAGCCAGCGGCTCCTTTTTACCATGAACATCAACGACTTTATTGGTTATCTTCACCGATAAACCCACCGGTTTGATGCGCCCATAATTGTGCATAAATCCCTTTTTGGCTGATCAATTCTTGGTGGGAGCCTTGCTCCACAATCGTACCTTGGTCAAGAACGATTAGGCGATCCATTGCTGCGATGGTCGATAATCGGTGCGCAATTGCGATAACAGTCTTACCTTCCATCAGCTCATTTAAGCTCTCTTGAATGGCGGCCTCGACTTCAGAATCGAGTGCAGATGTCGCTTCATCCAGAACCAATAAAGGTGCGTCTTTTAACAGAACTCGTGAGATAGCGACTCTCTGGCGTTGGCCTCCAGACAGTTTGACACCTCGCTCGCCTACTTGCGCATCATAACCGGTGTTACCAAATGGGTCGGTAAGGTCTTGAATAAACGTATCAGCGTGAGCTTGTTTGGTCGCTTTGATTAACTCTTCTTCGGTGGCGTCGGGATTACCATACAAGATGTTGTCACGAATCGAGCGGTGTAACAGCGAGGTATCTTGGGTCACCATTCCGATATTACTGCGAAGCGAATCTTGAGTGACGTCTGAAATGACTTGCCCATCGATCTTAATTTTTCCACTTTCTACATCATGGAAACGAAGCAGCAGATTTACTAAGGTGGATTTCCCTGCCCCAGATCTTCCCACTAACCCGACTTTTTCGCCTGGCTTAATGTCGAGATTAAGGTGGCTAATGACGCCTTTGTTTTCGCCATAGTGAAAACTGACATCTTCAAAGCTGATTCCACCATGCGGGACTTTTAGTGGTTTAGCCTCTGGTGTATCGACAATATCCACCGGCTTAGCGAGGGTTTTCATGCCATCGACAACAGTACCCATATTTTCAAATAGGGCACTGACTTCCCACATGATCCACATCGACATACCATTAATACGAAGTGCTAAGCTTATTGCAATAGCAATGGCCCCAACCGTAATGGAACCGTCCATCCATAAAAATATCGACATAGCCGCTACGGCAAAAACCAGCACATAGTTGGTGATTTCTACCAAGACATCAAAGCCTGTTACCAGGCGCATTTGCTTGTAAACAGTATCCAGGAAGCCTTTCATGCCTTCTTCGGCATATTCGGTTTCGCGTTTACTATGCGAAAACAGCTTAACGGTGGAGATATTGGTGTAGCTATCGACAATTCGTCCTGTCATTGTCGATCGAGCGTCCGCTTGGTCTGCGGCAACACTTTTTAGTTTAGGGATAAAATAAAGCTGAATTCCTACGTAGCAAGCTAGCCAAATGACCATTGGGATCATCAAACGCCAATCGGCATAAGCGAGCAGCACTACCATCGACGTAAAATAGACCGAAACATAGACGAAGACATCCATGGTTTTCATGACGGTTTCACGTACAGCGAGTGAGGTTTGCATGACTTTTGTTGCAATGCGGCCAGCGAAATCATCTTGATAGAAGTTCACGCTTTGCTTTAGCAGGTATCGATGCGCCAGCCAGCGAATCGACATTGGGTAGTTGCCAAGAAGCGTTTGGTGGATGAGCAGAGAGTATGCCACGGCGAGAACAGGCATGATCACGAGCAATAGTATTCCGTAACCGATTAATACGCTGCTGTTGTCTTGCCAGAACGTTTCAGGGTTACTGGTCGAAAGCCAATCGACCAACTGTCCCATTGCCCCAAATAGAGAGACTTCAACAATCGCTACAATGGTAGACATGATCGACATGATAATCAGTGGGACTTCAAACCCGCGCGTGTAATAACGGCAGAAAGCAAAAATCCCTTTAGGCGGCTGTTTGGGCTCTTCATTGGGGAAAGGTTTGGTAAAACTTTCAAACTTTTTAAACATAAATCATCCTAATATAATGCCAATTCTCAGTGTTTTTATCGGTGTACTTGTCATTCATGAGAGGAAAAAAGAGGCGTCGCTATGGTATAACGATTGGATATGAAATGTCACTAATATGTTATGTGCACCAATGTAACGGTTTTTACCCAACAAATACGATAGGGTATACGTGACAGTAAATATTACTGATAAAGGATGATTTCCCAGTTAATAATTGGGTTTGATAATGGAGATGCTCGTTAATTCAGTAAAAACACAGTTAACAAAGTGTTTACAATTGCGAATCGTAAGTAAAAAAGAGCTAAGACGATGTTGCAAAGTAAAAAGCCAGCAGCTTTACCTAATCAGACTGTTAATACTCAAAATGCCAATTGTGTCCTCATGGTGCCACCAAAAGAGTTTACTTTTAACCCTGAGACGGCAAAGGATAATGAGTTTCAGCATCAGCTCGATCTGACCCCAGAGCAAATTCATCAAAAGACGATGGCGGAGTATCGCGCTATGCTCTCTGGCTTGCGTTCAGAAGGGGTTCAAGTGATCGATTTTGATTATCAGCCCTCTGAGACAGCCACTCCCGATGCCGTGTTCCCAAACAACTGGTTTAGCACGACTTCTTCTGGTGAGCTATATACCTTCCCTATGGCGTGTAAAAATCGACGACATGAAGTGCGTATTGAACAGTTGGTTGCCTCTCTAGAGGAAGCGGGTCGCCCTGTGAAGTACATTGACTCCCTACAAGAGTACACAGAGCACAATGCGTATTTAGAAAGTACGGGTGTGATGGTGAAAGATCATACCAATCGAACAATATATGCCGCATTATCTCAACGCTGTGACAGAGAGGTTCTGGAAGAATATGCGAAACGCATAGGTTACAATCGAGTGATTTCGTTTCAGACTGCTTTAGAATCAGGTCAGCCTGTTTACCATACTAATGTAATGATGGCGGTTGGGGAAACCTTCACGGTGATATGCGATGAAGTTATCCCTGAGTTTGAACGACGCTTTGTGATGAAGTCGTTGTCGAAATCGAAACAAGTGATTTCAATATCGATTGAACAGATGAATCAGTTTTGCGGCAATATTCTCCAGCTTGAAACCGTCAACGGTACTAAGGTGATTGCCATGTCTCAGTCTGCTTATGACGCTTTTTCACCGGCTCAGATAGCCCAGCTTTCAACTCATGGGAAATTATTACCATTTGATGTTAAGACAATTGAATCGATTGGTGGAGGCAGTGTTCGCTGTATGCTAGGGGAAGTGTTCTTGCCGACTAGGAAGAGGTTGCTTTAAAAGGTGTAAATCGAAAGGTATTCATTCGGAACTTAAAATGGAGTTCGCATTACTTGTGAACTTCATTTTTTGGGTTTGTTTATGAGGTAAAACCTGCATGTAGACAATCAACAAGGCACAAAAAAGGCCGCCAATGGCGACCTTTATATATTCTATTAGCTAATGCTAGTAGAGCTAAATTAGATAGCTACTACGTTGCTAGCTTGAAGGCCTTTTTGACCTTGCTCTACTTCGAAAGACACTTTTTGGCCTTCGTTAAGAGTTTTGAAACCTTCAGAAGCGATAGCACGGAAATGTACGAATACGTCTGCGCCGCCGTTATCTTGAGTAAGGAAACCGAAACCTTTAGTTTCGTTGAACCATTTTACAGTACCAGTAATTGAGTTAGACATGTTATGTCCCTTATTTATTTAATTTAAGAAAAAGTTCAACATCAGCCAAATGCCAATGAGTTGAATTATGTCATGTTACGCTAAAATAAAAGGGAAACGCCTAGCTACAAAAACGTGGTTTTAATAGTGGATGTTTTACTTGTACTTGATGCTGCATTTAATAACTCTCTGAACAACTGAGCGGTATAATACACGCTGTGTTTTTATTGTACAGTACTTTCTTCTTTTATTTAGGGTGTCGCGTCATGGAGCATTTAGAATAGACACTGTTTGAGTCATTTTTGCGTCATGAGCATGAAACAAATGTGAATAACAACCTAGTGTCACGCGCTATGCTCGTTCTGTCATCTTGTATTTTTTCTAACACGTGACTCTCGTTTTTTGCATCTTTGCTCGCTATTTTCAAGCACATTCCCACATTGATGGCGTAAAGAGGGTTAGGAATTATTGAGCAGTATGCTTGTCTTGCGCAGGAGTGTGCTAACATCCATTGCATCAGAAATGCAGACATTCAAACAATGTCATTTCGATTGAACTAACAATGATTAACCAAAGAGAATATGAGCAATGAGCAAGTTAAATGCCGAAGAACGCAAAGCGCGTGATGATGAGCGTTTTTCACAACGGGTGAATGAACGCAGAGAAAAAGGCAAAGACGTAATAGCTTATGCTCTTACTAATAAAAAAGCGGTTAAATTCCTTACTAAATCAGAGCGTAAAGCGCTGAATGAAAGAAAATTAGCTCGCCAAGAAGAAATTAAGTTGAAAGAGCAAGAAGAGCTAGAGAGAATTTCTGCGGCATTCATGACTCCAGATCCAGACGAGCAAGTTTAGAATGTCATCTAGTGCTGTTTGGGCTGGAATATAAAACAAACCCCCAACGGTCTATTCGTTGGGGGTTTTTTCTCGATGTAAATAGCTTCTCGATGTAAATAGTTTCTCGATGTAAATAGTTTCCCGCTACAAATCGTTCCTAGCTGCTAAAATCAGCCCGAAAGACCATCAGACCCTAGTTATTGCTTTTCTATATACAGTATTATCTCACCGACATTAATGCCCCACTTCGACATATCGGTTTTGTTAAACAGTCGCTTTTCGTCTATTAGGAACATCCAATCGTCTAGGGTGATTTGATAAGTGGTCCCATCAACGGGAATCTCTAGGTCGTATTGCCAATACAAGGCAGCGCCTTCTGTTCTACCTGTTGCTGTGCCTACCACATCTTCAGCCGTCCCTTCATACTGGTTATTACCAATGTTTTTGAGCTGCCAATTGCGAGTCGACTTCTCACCGTCATCAAACTCAAACCATTCTTTTATCTCTCCAGTATCACCTTGCCAAGAGGCGATCAGTTTGACTTCAAATCGACGTAACAAATTACCTGAACGATCCAAAACCATGCCGTAGGCGACAAGTTCACCATCAAAAAATTGCTCTAACTTGAGCTCAGGAAAGGTATCTTTATGCTTGTCTAACGTTGCATTTCCGCATGCGCTTAACATTATGGTCAGCGCCAAAATGACGATTTTTTTCATCTGTTTAATCCCAGTAATTGACGGCGAAGCTCTGGCTCAGAGGTTTTTTCCGACAGCCATATCGAGAGAAATGCAGTCCCAAAGCTTTCTGAGCCTATGGTGCCTATGAGCTCATTATTGAAGTAAAATTCGCTACGTCCATCTTCTTCAAGCAGCAGAGTCAAGGTGTTGCCTGGTTCAACGTTTGGCCAAAGGTTTTCTAACGATGCTGCCCATTGCTCAATGTCATTAGCGTCATAATTTAAGTGCTGCCATTGCTCTATGGTGGCTTGAATAAGCGCTTTGCTTTCTATTGATTTCAGATATTCAATCTTGAGTGCTTGCCTATTTTTATCGGGCTCACCTGTACTAGTGTGCTGGCCCGAGTAGTATTCAGCTTCGTATATTGTCCAGAACAGGTAACTCATCTCTCCGGTTCCAACTTTGCTGAGATCTCTAATAGGCGACGCTGAAACAGTACTGCTGATCAGCAGAAAACATAAACAAAACCATTTATACATAAATCACCCCGTTACTGGTTCACATGTCGGTCGTTCTATTTTCCTTCTTAGAATGACAAAGGTGGGCATCAATATTGCCCAGACCAACATTAACGACAATATGACTTGGTGCGTAGGCAGCAGTGGTTCAATCACGCCTGCTTTTACTCCTCCCCAGTAACTGGCGGTTCCACCTAGGGCGCCAATGACAGCAAGTGGCAGTGAGGAAAACCGATTCAACCAACTTAAGCTATGATTCAGGCTGATGATGAACATGATCCAAATCAGCAGAAGCCACATAGGGAAGAATTCGCTACCAACGGAAAAGACACCGAAATGCAATTGAAGTTTGTCTGCGGCTAATCCTATAGGGACCAGTAGCAATAAATTCAGGTCTTTCTTTTTGGTTGGCGAGAGTAAAAAATGGACCACCAACAGCCCGGCCATGAGGGGCCCTGCATGTTGGTTTAAGAACGCTGCACAAAACCAACTGGCCTGGAAAATAACCAGATTAATAATCCAGAATCGCTGCATCGCTGTGTCCTCTGTATCGTGGCTTTCTTGCTACGACATGGTGGGTACTGATCACTCGTTGTAAGAATGCGCCTTCGCAGTAGCACAAGTAAAAAGTCCACAACCGTTTGAACTCTTCGTTATAACCAAGCTCAACCAATTGAGGCCAAGATTGTTCAAATCGCTGACGCCAATCATGGAGCGTGCGAGCGTAATGAAGGCCAATATCATGCAACTCATGGGTCACTAAATCGGTACAGTTGGCCATCTGTTGCGTCATGATCGACACGGATGGTAAACAACCACCTGGGAATATGTATTTTTGAATGAAATCGACATTTTTGCGGTAACGATCGTAACGGCTGTCGGCTATCGTAATGGATTGAATTAACATCTTTCCATCGGGTTTTAGCAAGTCGGAACACTTTTTGAAAAATGTTGGCAAGTACTCATGACCCACCGCTTCAATCATTTCGACAGACACTAATTTATCGTACTGACCGTTCAGCTTTCTGTAGTCGCTTTTGAGTAGAGTAATTTTGTCTTCTAAGCCGAGTTGTGAGATTTTCTGCTCTGCGTATTCATGCTGAGCATCGGAGATAGTGGTGGTGGTCACATGGCATCCGAAATGCTGTGCCATGTAGATCGCTAGACCACCCCAACCTGTGCCTATTTCTACTACGTGGTCGGTTTCTTTGAGTTCCAGTCTTTCACAGATTGTTTGCATTTTTAGTTGTTGCGCATCATCTAAAGTCGTTGCGTTTGAACCATACACAGCACAAGAATACTGCATAGCAGGGTCTAAAAATCGAGTGTAGAGCTCGTTGCCAATATCATAGTGAGCGAGAATGTTTCGTTTGGATCCATCTTCAGAGTTGGCATTTTTAAAACGTAGGAACTGTTTCTTTATCTTGCTGACCCATTGGACTTTGTTTTCAATTTTGTCTAACTGGTCTTGGTTGATAGCCATCACTTGAATGAGGTTGGTTAGGTTCGGGCTCGTCCACTTTCCATCGATGTAGGCTTCTGCTGCACCAATGCCACCGTTTAGTACCATATTTTTGTAGAAAGAGGCGTCGTGTATCACAATGGTCGCATGCAGAGATGATGCTTGATCACCAAACCGTGTACGTTCATCCCCGTCAACAATTTCTAGGCTCGCGTGGTTGATATGAGTCAGTAGAGAAAATATCAACGTTTTGTATTTATTGGTTGAACGACTTTCAACATTGTCGTTACTGTAAGCTAAGCCTTGAGCTTGTTTCGCAGATTGTTCCATGTGAACCTCACTTGAGAAAACGGTCATTATTTTTGTCAGTTATATTTTGCTTGAAACGTTTATTGTTGCTATGTCTGAGTATCGGGATGCGGGACGAAAGGAACCCGCTTCAAAAACAACTTAAGAGCTTGCCAATAAATACCTGAGACGATTTTTAATGTCATCATAGGTATAGAACGAACCGTCTTTCCGATCTCTTTGGCACTGAATTCGTGTTTCTTTAGCGCTAAAGTCGCATCAAAAACTTTGTCTTTTTTGTGGTTTTCGATATGAACTAATGTGTTCTTACTTGGTGGCGTAATTGTCCAGTGATAGTCCATATCCATGTCCATAAAAGGTGAAACGTGAAAGTCTTTTTTAACCTTCATTTCTGACGACATCTTTATTAAGTAGTAGTGGCGTTTGTTCCATGGCGTGTTACTTACTTCAGCAAGTAAGTACTCGCACTCGCCAGAGTCTGCGTAGCAGAAGTAACAATTAATCGGGCTAAAATACAAACCGACACAGCGAGCTTGTGCAAGTAATACCACTCTATTTCCAGCAGACCAGCTTCCACCTAACTGCTCTACTTTATTACTTATACGTTGCTTGAGTTCCCCTGGTTCATTTTTTAAGTAATCTTTTTCATTGAAACGAATGGGGTTATACCACCGCTCACCAAACAGCCAGCTCTTTTGGACTAAAGCGGGCAACTCATCAAGGTCGATACTTAGCATATACAGCTGGTAGTTGAATTCGTGCTTCACCGCCCCTAAGCGGCGATGACGCACGTTTCCCCAATAGATGCCGCTGTTCTGTGTCATAGTGTTTGGCCGAATCGTTGCGTAACATCTAGCGCGCTTTTTACGCCATCTTCATGAAAGCCGTTGTACCAGTATGCGCCAACAAAATGGAAACCATTCTGTCCGCAAATGGTTGATCGTAGGTTTTGTGCTTTAACGCTGGATGCATCTAATACTGGGTGATGATAGACAAAACTTCGAATCACTTTCTCTGGATTTATGGCTTCAGTTTGATTGAGGGTGACACAGAAAGTGTCGTCACTTTGAATGCCTTGCAAGATATTCATGTTGTAAGTGACGCATGATGGTCGAGATAAATCGCCATCAAGCATGTAATTCCAACTCGCCCAAGCCAGTTTTCTATCTGGAAGTAAGCGGGTATCGGTGTGGAGTACGACTTCATTGCGGCTATACGGAATACCAGAAAGTACCTTTGTTTCTTGTTCTGTGGGCTGTGCGAGTAGTTTTAACGCTTGGTCTGAGTGGCAAGCAAAGATGACGTCATCAAAGGCGTGCGACTCACCGGTCTCCATTGTCACAACCGCCTGCCCATCGATACGACTGACGTGTTTAATGTCCGCGTTAGTGATGATGGCCTTGCTTAATGTTGACTGAATCGCTTGAACGTACTCTCGTGAACCACCAGGTACCACATACCATTGAGGTCGGTCGACGATATTCAGTAGCCCGTGGTGATAAAAGAACTGAATAAAGAATTTGAGTTCAAATTTTTCCATCTCTTCAAGGCTGGTCGACCAAATGGCAGCGCCCATCGGTAGAATGTAGTGCTGGCTGAAAAATGAAGAGAATCCGTTGTCTTTTAAGAATTCACCTAACGAAGACTGGCTTTGTATATTATTCTCTCTAAACGCTTTCTTACACAGGTTGTTGAACTTAATAATCTCATAAATTAAACGCCAGAATTTGGGCTTAAGTATGTTGCTTCTTTGGGCAAACAGCGCGTTAATTCCGTGGCCGTTGTATTCAAACTTGGTTTGTCGGTTGTGAACACTGAAGCTCATTTCCGTCTTTTGCTGTTTTATCCCTAGTTGTGTTAATAGCTCAATGAAGTTTGGGTAGGTTCTGTTGTTGAAAACGATAAACCCGGTATCAACCGTGTATTCTTTCCCTTGATGCTCAATATCTACTGTGGCGGTGTGTCCACCGACATAATCATTTTTTTCGAACACAGTGACATCGTTCTTTTTATCGAGTAAATAAGCACAGGTTAGGCCGGAAATTCCCGATCCAATAATCGCTATCCTTTTCATAATTATCCCATTTTAGTCGCAATTCGGTTCCAAAGTGATGAAGGTAAAAAGCGTAAACATTTCATCATAAATATAAACAGGGTGGGGAAGCTGATGTCAGCTTTCCCTTTCTCTATGCCATCAATAATTTTATGTGCAGCCTCTTGTGTTGAGACGATCATTGGCATAGGGAATGTGTTTTTGTCAGTGAGTGGAGTTTTGACAAAACCAGGATGAACAACAGTGACATTGATATCGTGTTGGGCCAGGTGCGCAGACAACGTTTTGCCTAAGTACGTCACGGCCGCTTTAGAGGATCCATACGCTTCAGCTCTCGGCAGTGGCAGAAGGCCCGCGCTTGAACTCACCAGCACCAGTCGACCTCCTGACTGAAGTGATTTGAGCCACGTTTGAAGCCCATAGCCAATAGAAACGAGATTGATATTGATGATCCGTTCGAATTTTTTTGCATCAAAGTTGAGTGGGTCATCAATATATTCACAGTCACCAGCATTAAAAATGAGCAGATCTAATGCTCCCCATACGCTCTGGTCACTTGGGTAGTTATTATAATCGGTTAAATCGAAGCAAAGCGGCTGTATGTTAGGGCGTTGTTGCTTGAGCGCATTGAGCTTCTCTTGGCTTCTGCCACAGGCGATCACGTCATGCCCTGCCTGAGCGTAGCTCAGTGCGAGCTCTTTGCCTATTCCTGAAGTCGCCCCCGTGATTAATATACGCATTATTTTCCCGCCCTATGTTTTAACTTTTTCACTACCGGACCTAACAGGGGCACGTGTTCATAAATCATCGCACCAATGTCTAAGTAGTCTCGGTGGAAGGTCACTGCATCGTTCTCTGCTTTCAAGTGAGAGTGTCCCTGGACAGATATAGGCTCTTGTTTATTTAAGCTTTTGTGGCGAAATGTCATGGTCCAATATACGGCGGCTTCAGACTCTGATTCAAAGGCATGCTTTATGTGAAATTCACAACTTATGATGTTGGTGTAGCTTCGCTCGAAACTGGCTATCAGGTCTTGCACACCTTCAACTTTGTGTAGGGGGTCAATAAAAACCACGTTCGGGTGATAAATACTCGCAAGAGTCGAAAGGTTGTCTGTTCCTAACTCACGGTATACATCGATGAATTTTTGTAACCATAATGAGCGCTGCATACTGTTCTGCCTTACTGTTGTTTGCCGCTAGGCATTGAAGAACTTAACCTGTCAGCAAATGATGTTGTTTGAAAAAATCGAGTGCCCTTTGTCTCGCATCTTTGTGGTCAACTATCGGAGAGCAATACGTATCTCGAATACCATTTACCTCCAAATATTGGTGAGGGAAATGAATGTCTTTGTTAGGAATATTGTTCAATTCTGGTAGATACTTACGGATGAAATCGCCATTTGGATCAAACTTTTTACTCTGCGTGATGGGATTAAAAATTCTAAAGTAGGGTTGAGCATCGCAGCCTGTGCTCGCAGCCCATTGCCAGCCGCCGTTATTAGCGCTGAGGTCACCATCAATTAATTTAGAAATGAAATATTTTTCGCCCTGCCTCCAATCGATCAACAAGTGTTTGGTTAAAAAACTGGCCACGACCATTCTGAGACGATTGTGCATCCAGCCAGTGGTGTTTAACTGCTTCATTGCCGCATCCACCAAAGGGTAGCCTGTTCTGCCTTCACACCAGGCTAAAAAGAGCGAGTGATTGGGTTGCCACACCATGCCCTTGTATTTGTCCTGGAAGCTTTCACCTTTTGCTAGGTTGGGAAAGTGAAATAAAAGATGTTTATAAAAATCACGCCAAATGAGTTCGTTGAGCCAACTGAAAGCGGGTAGGTTGGTGTCGTGAACAATATCCGGGTGATGTTGAATCAACTGAATGGCGAGCCATCGTGGGCTAATGGCCCCAATAGCGAGATAAGGAGACAGGCCAGAGGTCCCTTTTATTCCGGGGTAATCGCGGTTCTGTTCGTAATCGTTCAGCTTAGTCTCGAAAAATCGTGGTATCACAGACTGCATCACCGTATCACTCAGAGGCCAGCGGGATGAGTCGACCTTAGGGTAATCAAGAACAATACTATTACTTGTTTGGGTTGATGCGAATTCAGGATCCAACGGGTTAGTCGATGACAGAGGGATCTCACTGAAACCAATGCCGGTCAGTTGCACGCGCTTTAGCCATGCGTTCTTAAACGGGGTAAACACTTTGAACATGGTCTCTTGCTTATTGAGTACCGTGCCTACAGGTAAAATGGTATCGCAATGGAAGATTTTTAATTCAATATGTGGGTGTTTGAAACTTTGGTCTCGTTCAAGTTCATTGATCTCTGGCTCACTGTTTGCGCACACAACATCAATACCCTGTTCTTCACAATATGAAGTGAGGGCGTCAATTTGCGAACGGTAATCGGTAGAGGGTAGGTGGATCAAAGTTAACCCTAGCTTTGCTAAAGGCTCGGCTAGGGCGTTGAGGTGTCTTTCAATAAAGTCAGATTGTATCGGGGCCAAGTTATGCTGTTCCCACTGAAGTGGTGTCGAGATATAAACAGCGGTTTTGGCCCCCAGTTTTATTGCTTCGCAAAGAGCAGGATTATCATGAATACGTAGGTCTCTTCTGATCCAAAGTAATGCGCTCAATATCCATACCTCAAGCGAAGTTCTTTAGGGTGTGGATCCAAATACACTTGACTCGCCAGGTACTCATTCGGGTACTCGAGCAAATAGTGTTTTATCAAGGTGACAGGCACAAGCAGTGGTGTTAATCCCTGGCGATAAGCTTCAATTTCATCACTGAGTTCTTTGCGCTTTTCTTTATTCAATTGTTTCTTAAAGTACCCTTGCAAGTGCTGCAACGTGTTGGTGTGGCTCTTGCGGGTTGCTTTAATGGTCAACGCTTCCATCAGCATTGCAATGTATTGGTCTGCAACCGTTTCGATAGGGTCTTGCGGATCAGCCAGAAGGCGGCCGAGTGCTTTATAGCTTTCAATGTTATGACTCATCAGTAAGTATTTGTGGTTACTGTGGAAGGTGATGAGTTTGTGGAGCGTTATTTTGCTTTCTTTCAGATCTAACCATTTCTGATAGGTGAAAATGCGCGTAATAAAGTTTTCGCGAATCACAGGATCGTTCAAGCGCCCATTCTCTTCACAAGGCAATAATGGGTTATTTTTCATTATTTGCTTAGAAAATAGACCGACGCCTGTCATCTCTGAACCTTTGCCATCTTCTTGATAAACCTTGACTCTTTCCATGCCACAGCTTGGACTTTTGGCACAAAAGATAAACCCGGATAAATCCTGAGACTGCTTCGCATGTGCGATACCAAATTCAGTTAACGCTTCAGTGACATCACTTGTACCATCAGGTCTTGAAACGGTAATGACGTCGCCTTTAGAGATTTGTCTGATCGTTGGACGAGGAATGGGCAACCCTACGGCAACTTCAGGGCAAACGGGCTTAAAATCTGCAAACTCACTGAGCTCTTCCATGCAAAAGTAAGAGCGTTTGTGGCTTTTGTCGTAACGAACTTCTTGTCCTGTTACGCAAGCACTAATGCCAATTTGTAATTTTTTCATCATACTGTCCTTGAAAAACGCCTTTGAGAAAAATGGGGGCGCTTACTAGTAAATGAGCTTTCCTAGTGGGTTAAAGAGTTGGCTAACCCCTTGAGTGAAATGTAACGAATCACTCGATACAGTTAAGCACACGCAGCCATCTTGTGTTGCGGGTGTGTGAGTATTTTTTCCATCTAACCAGATGAAGTCCCCCGCATGGTAGGTATCCATTTCATCTTTAAAGCTGCCTTGAAGTAACAAGGTGATTTCAAAGCCTTTATGGGTATGAGAAGGAACGTGTCCACCTTTATCGATATGCAGTAGGCTAGTACGTCGCTTGTCATCGTCAAGATTTAATCGAGCCCTTGATATCTTGCCAAGCCCTTGCCATTCATTCAAAGAAAGAGAGCGAATAGCGTTCGGTAATGAGACTCGAGTCCCAGACACGTCTATCTCAGTGACGGTTGTTGGCATTGACGTTTGTTGAGCCTGAGGGGTATCGGTGATGCCTTGAATTAAATCGATTACCGATGATTGTTGCTCAGGCAAGTATTCATCGTCGAACCCTTGGTGGTTACTTTCAAAGTTACCGCTTTTGAAAAGGTTATTTTCTGACGGTTCACCTTGTGACCATTCACCCTCTGACCATTCACTTTCTGACCATGGGTCACTCATGCCAAATGCACTCATGGCCGCATTTTCAGTCAGTTTTGCGACTTTTTCTTGGCATTTTTGACACATTTCCACATGGCTAGAGACGATAACAGCAACAGAAGCCACCATTTTTCCCGATACAAACTCTTCTAACAGAGCATCACTTGGGTGGTATTTAATCATAATGTTGATCTCCCATCTTCTGTCTGATTTTCTCTAGCGCAAGTCGCAAACGTGACTTTATGGTGCCAATGGGTACCCCTAACTGCTGCGCTAATTGTTCTTGTGATAATTCTTGAAAGTAAACCGCTTTGAGCACGACTCTTTGAGCATCTGGCAATTCATCAACCAGTCTTTTAATTCGGTTGTCCATTAAGTGGTCAGAAAAAGGCGGTGATTCTACCTCTCTCTCGCTAGACTCTTGCTCCAATGGCCAGATATCATCGCCCAAATTTTGAGCCGCATTGTTTTTATTTTTTCTGAGCTGATCAAAGGAAGCGTTTCTCATGACGGTGTAAACCCAAGTTGTGGCAGCGCCTTTGGATTTATCGTATAGGTGTGCTTTTTTCCACACATTGGTCATGGTGTCTTGTACGAGTTCGTTGGCTTGTTGTTCATCTCTATATTGCTTTATTCCAAAACGTTTTATTTTTGGCGCAAAGAATTCGAATAACTGAGTAAAAGCCTCTTTATCTTGATTTTGAGCGACCGAAGCTAGGTGCAATGACAAATCTTCGTGGGCTGTTGAACTAGGCTTAGTAATTGGGTTTCCTCCCCGTTTATGTTCGGAACTCCCTTCAATACGATGCATTAGAAATCACCCTTACTTAATTATTTACAACACATTACGTTAGGATGAAGTGATAGGATCACTTTTCTTTTGATTTTCTTTCACACATTGAACTCAGGAGTTCCTTTAGTTGTGTGAAACTAAGATCGTGAATAAACATTTCTTTCTCTTCCAAAGAGAGAGGAATGATTTCAAGCAAACGAGCACACACCCATTTAGAGTAGCTTAAGTAACGGGTTTGATATAGAGCAGAGAACTCATTATGGGTGTCGAAGAGACTTTTTAATGTTTTGGACAGCCCAACGACACCGTCAGCCTCAATCGATGTTGTATCTTGCTCCGAAGACCAGTGCGCAAGTGGTTCAGATTGGGCGATCACAAGGCCATCTTTTTGTGTATCAATATTGACCAACTTCACCATACTTTCCGCTAAAACATCGATGGTTAAGACCCCGTCTTCTCCCATGTCAAAGTTAACGATTTTCACATGGGTTCCCCATCCAGCGACTGAAAATGGATTTTCTTTTTTAAATAGGCCAATAATAAAACCATCGTTCTGAGTGGCTTGGGACACCATCTTCAGATATTTGGGCTCGAAGATTCTTAGCCGTTGCATCCCACCACTGAGAAGAAAAATAGGGAGCGGAAAAACCGGGAGCCAACGTGTCCTTGTTTGCTCTAATTTGGTGCCTTGTTGGGCTAAGCATGAATCGCTCATTAGGGTTCTCCGCGTCCGTTATTAGTCATTTTTACTTATGCTGATACTACGTCGCTGAGGCGGTGATCGATCATATTTGTTTCTAGATATTACCTATTTACCGCCACTCGAATGGTGTGAGCCTTTAGGCTGCTGGATGAATATTTCTGGATGAATTTGGCATGGTAAATATCGCTTGGTAAATATTTACAGGCTCAGTTAAGCGCTCTGTTTCGTGCCATCTTTTCTAGTCACCGTTCCTTGCCATATTCAGTGCAATCGTTCTGTGCAATTGTTCCGTGTAATTGTTCAGTGCAATAACGTTCAATACTCTTGTCGGTTTACGGGTTATTTTCTCAGTCAAAAGGAGAGTAATCATGAACAGTGTATTTTTTGCCATGGTGGTTTTTGCATTCGTCGGCTCTGTGACTCCAGGTCCTGTCAACTTACTGGCAACGAGCACCGCCATAAATCGGGGGATACAAGATGCGTTCAAACATGTGGCGGGGGCTTCCATCGCCTATGCGTTCGTTGTTTTTGTGTCTGGTAGTGTGATGCAATCCATTGTGATTCTATTGCCTCAACTCGAAGTGATGATGAAGCTATCTGGTAGCATATTTTTAGTCTATTTGGCGGTGAAGATTTATGCGACACCAACAGAAACTATGGAGATTAAATCCCCTAGTTTGATGATCTGGTGGTCGGGAGCGTTGACCCAAATACTAAACCCTAAGGCGTGGTTGGTTGCGATGTCAGGGGTGAGTTTGTATGTGATTGGTCAAGACAATGCGCAACTTTCTTTGTTTCTGTTTACCAGCGTTTCCTTGTTTGCCTGTTTTATTGGCGTGGGTGTCTGGGCAGTTATTGGACGAGTTTTAGCCAAAAAACTTGAAAATCCTACCAAACAACGTCAGTTTAATAGGGTAATGGCTGTCTTGCTGGGCGTTTCCGTCGGTATGATCTGGTTATAGTGTTTTGCTGTCAGAGGCAAACTTGAGAGTTAAAACAGTCTAGAGAAACAGTCTAAATAGGGTAGATAGGGATTCATCATGAAAATAGACAACAGCGCTCACTTTAAGCAAAGTACGACGCTGCCATGGATTGAACTGCGCATCGCTGATAGAAGTACAGCCTGTTATCAAGCACATTCACATGACGAATTCTCATTTGGCCTTATACAACAGGGCCATGCCACCTATCAAAATCGAGGTCACACGTATCAAATCGGTCGTGGAGACATTGTTACGATAAACCCTGCGGATGTTCATTCGTGCAACCCTGAAGCGGGAACATGGTCATACTGTATGCTGTTTGTTGATGCGTTTAAAATGGGTGAGTTTCAACAAGATATTCAGGGTAATGACAATAATGCTCATCTTAATGACTATGTGCCGTTTTTGCATGACCTAGAGCGCAGTGAGTATGTTCAGAACCAGTTGCAAAGGTTGTTTAGCGCGTTACAATCAGAATCAAGTCCATTGACTATTCAAACGTATTTGTATGATTTTCTGGCGTCGAGCTTAAGTAAAACTCCCCTTCAATCTAAACGCGCGCCACTGACTCCAAGCCTTGGTCGGGTTCGCGAAAAGCTGCTTGATGAAGTGAAGCATAGTATCCAATTAGAAGAACTCGCTAATGAAGTTGGGTTAAGCCGCTATCAGTTATTGCGAGCATTCAAAGGTCAGTATGGTCTACCGCCACATGCTTATTTAATGGATGAAAAAATTAAGCGTTCAAAACGTATGCTCAAATCGGGTCTTAATATTTCTGAAGTGGCGTATCAGCTAGGGTTTTCCGACCAGGCGCATTTCCAGCGTCATTTTAAAAAGAAACTGGCGGTAACGCCTAAGTTCTATCAGTCTCACTTTATCAATGAGCCCGCATCTTAAGAGCGTTTGTTGAGAGGCGAGATAGCTGTGGGCTTGACCTCCGATTTCAAGATCAAACCCATGACAAGCATGCTTTTAAGTATCGATATGCAGTCGTCGTATGATTAAATTTCTTTCATGGCAGAAACGACAGAAGGGTCATTGATCAAGTTAAACAACAGGCTTTTTGCTGAAGATCTTTGGGCGTCGGATAAGACCTTTTTCGGATTTTCTCTCGATTGTGTCAGGATGTTCTTAACGAACTTACTGTTGGTGCCTGAAAGCTCATAGACAAATCTTAGTGTGTCGAGTAATTCGTCTTGCGCCAAGCTGTAAACCGCCATTTCACAACTTAGTTTATCCATAGATAGGAAGTTGTTGACCACTAACTTACGCTCAGCTTTAAATTTCTCACTGGCTTCATATGAATCAATTAAAGCCTGAACTCTATCAGCGATAGCGATAGGCACTTCCATGGTTTTTGTTTTGTTTGTCATTACTGATTCTCTTGATCTAGCTTGAATTTAATCACGAATCCAGTTTACGCGGTCGTTCATGTTTTGGCATCTAATTTGGTACAAATATAGAGAATAGTTAAGCATAGTGTGATTTTAATTATGCAGAATGTATTCAGTTTTGACTATTTGAGCCCCATACCTGCTGTGATTGCACAGCTAAGTTGCCCTCAAGAAAGAACGGCACTTTGTAATAAGAGTGTTGAGATACCGTTCGATAGGGTCAGAAATAGACCAGGCGAATGCAAATGCGAACGAAAGAGGATAGAGGATAGAGGATAGAGGATAGAGGATAGAGGATAGAGGATAGATGATAGGTAAGAGCTGAGTGTGTTAAACATCCATTTCGGGCGTAACAATAAAAACGCCGCAAACTGTTCAATCGGCGCCTGCTTTAAAGTGAACCATACCAGCGCTGTATAACCTTTCCGCGCCAGCCGCTTCAACGTACGTACATGATTTATCAATGGTGGTCAGTGGTGTGGTATTGACTGGATTCACAGTAACTTCGGTTCATCAGTGTGCACATCTAAATCATGCCTAAACTAAGTACGTTTCAAGCACTAGATGAAAATAGATTAGAGTTCTAATTAAAATAATCCGCAACAATAGGGTTGATGTAGATCCTTGTCACATAATTGACCTATTTAAGACCATTTATTTGATTTATATCTCTCAGTCAGGATGATGGTCACTGAAGTAATCATTTAGAGTTCAAAGGAGTTGCAACTGCGTATGATCGCATCAGCATTATGGGCGGCGTATCCCGAAATAAAGAAAAACACGAGCAAAAAATGGTCGTTTTCTGAACCTTCAGTAGAAGATGGCAGTGATGTTTCTCACCTGATTGCTGCTTGTCCACCTCTCGACGTTAACTCATCTTATTGCCATTTTCTTCAATCCATGCATTTTAGCCAAACATGTGTTCTCGCGCGGTACGATGGTGATATCGCAGGGTTTGTGTCGGCGTATAGAAAACCCGATGAGCCCAGTACATTATTTGTTTGGCAAGTGGCGGTTGCACCAAGGTTTCGAGGTAAAGGACTGGCATCGAGCATGCTTGATGAATTGCTAAGTCGAGATCATCTTAGCAGCATTAATTCGGTTGAAACGACGATCACTGAGAAAAATGACGCTTCGTGGGCCGTGTTTCAAAAGCTGGATAAAAGCAATGGAGAGCGTGGAGAAGTCAGCACGTTCCTTGAAAAAAAGACACATTTTAAGGGAAAGCAGGATACTGAGTATCTGTACCAAATTCCGCTCATTGAACTGCAACCTAAAGGCAGATAGCCGTAGACTTATTACGGTAGAGCCCCTAGGAACGCACATCAAAGCAAAGAACACTCTTATTTGATTGGAGACGGATAGAGGGTGTGACGGAATTGGCCAGTGATCATGGCGTATTTTCAGTTAATTTGGTGATTTACTCATTAACTAAAAATACGCATTTGGATGCCTTTACCGATCGTTTAAGCACCGCACCAATCGTTCTAAGTACCGCAAAACGTTCGATACGGACCAAAGCTACTCGGTGCTGGAAGTTCAAATTCTTCACAATTCGGTTGTACTTCAAAAGGATTCATCAGAACTGACAGTAACCGTTCAAAAGGCTGGAAGTCGTTATGTTGCTCTGCCGCTGATAGTGCTTCCTCTACCTTGTGGTTTCTAGGAATATAAACTGGATTGTGGGCATTCATCAAAGTGACACTTTCTCCTTCCGTTATTGCCTCTCTTTCCATTCTCGCAAGCCATTTTGTTTTCCATTCTTCCCATCGTTCTGCGTCAGCAAAGAGTGCGAGGGCGCTGCTGTCATTTGATAGTAGGGCAGACGATAATGATCGGAAAAACAGAGTAAAGTCGATGTGCTGCTGATGAAGCATGGTCAGCGTGTCTTGCACAAATTTAAGATCACCATCTTCTTGATTGGTAAGACCTAACTTGGAGCGCATGCCATCTAGCCATAGTTGGTTATACAAATTCATAAACTCATGCAGTGTATTGGTGGCTATTTCCACCGCTTCCTCTTCATTTTCTGCAAGCAGTGGTAAGAGTGTTTCTGCAAATCGAGCTAAATTCCATTGCGCTATTTGAGGCTGATTGCTGTATGCGTATCGACCATTCGCATCGATAGAGCTAAATAATGTATTTGGGTCGTAGTGGTCCATAAAGGCACACGGGCCATAATCAATCGTTTCCCCTGATACGGTGGTGTTGTCTGTGTTCATCACCCCATGAATGAAGCCAACGAGCTGCCACTTGGACACTAAAAGAGCTTGTCGCGTACAGACAGACTTAAGCAGCTCAAGATAGCGTGAATCGGAATTATTTACTTCTGGATAATGACGCTCAATCGTGTAGTCAGCCAATCGCTTTACGTCGTTGGGATCACCTTGAGCGGCAAAGAACTGAAAAGTACCCACTCGAATATGGCTGGCAGCGACACGGGTTAGCGTTGCCCCATCTACCATGTGATCACGCCAGATTTGTTCGCCAGTCGTCACCGCTGCGAGTGCGCGTGTTGTTGGAATGTGAAGTGCGTGCATCGCTTCTGCGACCAAGTATTCACGGATCACGGGGCCGATGGCTGCTTTACCATCGCCTGATCGCGAGTAAGGGGTTCGCCCTGAGCCTTTGAGTTGAATGTCTTTTCGCTGCCCTGTTACATCAATAACTTCTCCGAGCAGCAACGCGCGTCCATCCCCAAGCTGTGGGTTGTAATGTCCGAATTGATGACCGGCATACGCTTGAGCGATTGGGTTGGCACCCGGTAACGATGTTTGCCCCGAAAAAATGTGAGCGAGTTCCTCATCACTGGCGCTATTGATTTCAATCTTCAACGATTGTGCGAGAGAGTGATTGAACTTGATCAGCTTAGGTGAAGGGGCGTTTTCGGCATTTTGGTGCTGATAGAATCCTTCTAAATCTCGGACATAGCTGTTGTCAAAATGAACACAAAGAGATTCTTCACTGTGTTGTTCGTGTTCTGAATGTAGTGCGGAATCTGAATTTTTCGGCTGCTCTTGCATTGTAACATTCCTGTTAACATGAATAGTGCCACCTTACTTGTACTGAGAGATAAGAGCAATAAGTGCCATTATTGTGTGACCAATTTTTATCAATAGAGACTTACAGTATCAAGGCGGTTTTTAATAAAATATAATTATCATTTATATAATTTATGATAATTTTTGTTAATCTGGTTCTTTGCTTATACTCTCTTCATCGAAACAAGGTATGACACAAATTCTTAGAGATTGGAGCAAATTATGAAAATGAATCACGTAGGTATTATGGTTGGCGATATGGACAAAGCGGTTGAGTTTTACACCAAAGCGCTGGGTCTAAAAATAGTGATGAATAACACCAAAGTTATCGAAGAGCGCGAAACAGCGATTGGCCGTATGTGTATTGCTGTTTTCGGTGAAGGCTTTAAAGGTTTTAACATCGCACACCTGGTTACCTCTGATGGTATTGGTGTCGAAATGTTTGAGATGAAAGAGCGCCAAGAGCGTCACGAAGTGGATTTCTCTCGCCTCGGAATCTTCCATTTTTGTCTACAAACTGATGACTTTGAAGGTGTGATTGAGCGCACTGAACAATATGGCGGTAAGGTTCGCATGGATATTATGCGCTACCACCCAGAAGATGACAGCAAGCCTGCACAAATGGTTTACCTAGAAGACCCGTTTGGTAATTTGTTTGAGCTCTACTCGCACACCTACGAAGAGACTTATGCGTCAGATTACGAGTAATTTTTTGAAAACAAAGAATTGATGAAGAAGGACTGGCCACTAGCCAGTCCTTTTTGTTGTTTAGTCGCCAGAATCGAGAGTTTGTATTTGCCAGCTTTTAATAGGACATAAGTTGGCATCAATAGGAATATACTCATTTCTCATTTCTCATTTCTCATTTCTCAGCGGGATAGAGGGATAGAGGGATAGACGACGATACAGGAGAGACTTATGTTAGCGATGTCCTCAAACGGTGGAAGCGTTTTTTCCTTAGAAAATCATGTGACTCATATTCAACAACTAGGATCTCACTCATATGCCTGAAGCCTTTAAAAATATTTTTAATCCTCAACTGGTAGAAAACCTTGCTTGTCAGCTAAAACAAGTTGATAGCCAGTTCGATGACACTGCGTTCGTTGCAGCGGTTAACAGCCAACTGGAAAGTCTGGAGCTAAAACAGCGTAGTGACCTGATATGTCATCAGCTAAGCCATTATTTACCTAAGGACTTTGAGCGCAGCAGTGAAATACTACATGGTGTACTGGGTGAGCGAATTGATGCTCAGGCACCTGATGCCACGATTTCGAAGCCAAGTACGCAAAGTGGTGTTAATGGTTGGGCGATCATGCCACTGGCAGACTATGTTTCACGTCATGGTATGCAGCATTTCGACTTGTCAATGAAGTTACTGAAAGAGATGACTAAACGCTCAAGTTCAGAGTTTGCCATTCGACCATTTTTGGATGAACAGCCGGATCAAACAATGCTGGTGGTGCATCAATGGGCCTTGGATGAAGACGAGCATGTTCGTCGTCTGGCTAGTGAAGGCTCAAGGCCACGCTTGCCTTGGGGAATGCGCCTTAACAAGTTTGTTAAAGACCCTCAGGCGTTGTTACCGTTGCTGGAAAAACTCAAAGATGATCCAAGCGAATACGTTCGTCGATCAGTGGCTAACAACCTGAATGATATCAGTAAAGATCACCCTGATTTAGTGGCTCAGGTTGCTGGAGATTGGTTGATTGGTGCCAGTCAAGAGCGGAAAAAATTGATTAAGCATGCTTGTCGTAGCTTGATAAAATCAGGACACCCGGACACGTTAAAAGCATTGGGATATGGTGATGTAGAGTTGGATGAGTGTTTACTTGATATTTCCGCGCCAAAGCTCATGTATGGTGGCTCAATCCAACTGAGTGCAACGATTAAATCGGTAATGAAACATGTTCAACCGTTGATGATCGACTACATTGTTCATCATCAGAAAGCGAACGGCACTACGTCACCGAAGGTATTTAAATGGCGTACTGTCGATATAGCACCTGGCGACAGCCTGACAATAAAGAAAAAGCATACGATAAAACCAATCACTACACGGGTCTATTACCCAGGAATACATAAGGTCGAATTGCAGGTGAACGGTAAGATTGTAGCGCAGAATGAATTTGAATTAATGATGTAAAGCTGTGGTGCGATTTGTATTTTTACTACTACCGTTGCTATTCAGAAGCTTACACTCAGATTGAACATATTTTATGACAGCTTCAATGTCTCTTTGGGTGTTCGCTTTTATCATTGAATGACGCCCTCCACGAAGACTGAAAATTTAGGCTATTTTCTCAGGCCTAGGTAAGCAATTCAATGTGCTCTTATCTGAGGAAGACAAGCACGGCTTAAAGGGTTAGATATTTAAACGGATTAGAGACAGGAGAACCTATTCTTGTTCTTAATTGGTTAGAACCATCACAGTATGTAGGCATAGTACCTCGATATATTCTCCCAGTGTATTAATGGCAAGTGTATTAATGGAGAGTGTATAAAAAATGAACCTTGAGCAGCAACGCCAAGCCACACAACTAGAGTTTGTGAACAGCAAGCAAGACCTCGAATTTGGTGATCTTAATCCTATCTCTCTCACTTTAGACCAACTGAAAAAAACAACCTCTCGAAGCCCTTACGTTGTAGAAACATTCAAGTCAGGGTTAACCGCCATTGTTTATCACATAAGAATTGAGGGTAAAGATTGGACGCTAAAGACTAAGCGGTCGGAAAGTTTAGTACAAAATATCGATGGGCAAACCTCATTCCTAAATGAAGTTCAAAGAAGAATTGACCTTTCAGCCTTGAAGCAATCAAAACCTGAAGATTTCCAACACATAGTGGAAACGCAATACGCTTCATTTCAAGACGGCATCATTCTTTCGCCATGGATTGACGGCACACCATTACAGCGCCTCGATAAATCAGTGTTCGACCAAATCTTTAACACGGTTATTCATTTAGAACTCAGTGGCCTTTTTGAGTGGGATTTCTGCCCAGGTAATATTTTGCAATCAGGCAGCGGTAGAATTAAGTTGTTTGATTTCGGGTACATGTACCGATTTGACCCAAAAATTCATGTCAATAGCAATGGGATATATACGCCAATCTTTCATGGTGTAGAACGATTTGAAACTCGCTTTTTCTTTGACTATTTATTAAAAAACCCACTTCAATTGCCTGAAAATGAAAAGTTTGATTTATATAAGTTAGAAAAGCACTGTGCTCTTTTGGCCTATCAAAACAAACTTAAGCAACTGAAGGCGATCGATGCTGACGATCACGTTATTCAGCACCTAACGGCGATCACCGATAGATGGGAAGCGGCACTAAAGAGTGCAGAAGCACTTCAAAGTCTTTTCATGCAGGAAAGCTTTCGATCAAATCTTCTGGATCTTCTCGATGATATCCATGGAAAATCGTGCTCTGCCTACACAATCCAAAAATCTGATTTAGTACTTGATATGCTCACTAACCGTTTTGAATCACTCAAGAGTAACGATTGTTTCTTCTTTGGTGATGAACATCTTGATAAACAACAATTGTTAGCGAAATACCAAGAGTTAAAGCAAAAAGCGTTAGATTATCAATTAACTTGAAGTGCTATTGAGTGGCTTGAATTTCCCTGCCCCAAAAGCCCATAGACTTTAATCCCTGTGGGTAAATCAGAGTCACATTTCTGCCTGAAAACGCATCTGAAAACCGATACGTGACGGACGTAATCCATCGCTAGCGATGAGGAGCTATCGAATTTTCCTAGTATTGTATTTGCATCACGAAGGCAATGAGCGCGCAGATTTAGTGCAAGTCGTTCATATCGCATTTTACTATTAATAGGAAACTACTATGAAAAGCTTAATCGCTATGTCAATCATAACGGCTCTCTCAGCGGGCTCTGTATTCGCCAAGGAAATCGTCAATGAATCCTCTACCAATAAAGATGTGTACACTACTCATGACTTCTTCTTACAAGAAGGTAACCGTGTAAAACTGCAGTTTCCGATCGAGCAATCCAAATTCGCTTGGCAGAATCTAAGCCGTTTTTATCCTACCGCCCAAGTCGAGCGTGATGGTCCTGTTTACCAATTCCCTTACAAAATTGATCAAAACATAGGTGAGATATCAGCGACTGTACACGGAGAAAGTAAGACGCTAAATGAACACCTAGATTCTTATCCTGTTGACGCTTTTCTCGTGGTTAAAGGCGGAGAGATAGTCTTTGAGCGTTACAACACGATGCGAAAAACAGATAAACACAACTGGTTTTCAAACTCAAAAATCACAGCAGGGATTGAGTTGGCTAAGTTGGTGAATGAAGGGAAAATTAACCCTAACGATCCTGTTTCTAAATACATTCCAGAACTACAAGGATCAGATTGGGATACGGTATCAGTGTCTGATACCGCGAATATGGCGACGGGCTTAAATGCAACCGAACATGATGAACCGGAGGCTGATTCACGTATCAACCCAGAACAACCTTGGTTTAAATGGGCGGTATCTATTGGTGTATTTGAAGGTGAAGGTAACCAAACACCACTTGAAGTTCTTGCTGAAATGAAGCGAAGAGCGCCAGGCGGAAAGACGTTCGAATACAATTCAATCAATACGTTTGTTCTTTCTCGAATCATTGAGAATGTCCGTAGTTTACCGATGAATGAGATAGTCAGTCGCGATATGTGGCAGAAGATGGGCGCAAACAATGATGCTTATACGGTCGTTTCTCCACAAGGGGGATACCCTTTGATGTTTTTCTCAATGAACACCACAATTGAAGATATGACCAAATTTGGCATGTTGCTTACGCCATCTGCTACAAAGCTAGGCAATGGTGGGGTAAGTAAAGATGTGATTCAATTGATTCAAGATTCTGGTAACCCAGAGGCCTACGGTGGTGGTTATGTTGGTAAAATGATGGAAAACTCTTTTTACAACGACACAAACATTAAAAATGGTTATCAATTTGATGCAATCTTTGAAGATGGCGATTTGTTTAAAGCAGGTGTTGGTGGGCAAGGCGTGTATATTTCGCCAGATAAAGACTTAGTCATCTCTTTCTTTTCAACAAGCACCGGCAAAAATCAAGAAGAAACGTATGCTCGTGAGATAGCAAAATATTTCAGTAAATAATCTGAAAAGACAATAATGGCAGGCTCTTATTGGCCCCGATTATACTGAGAATCATAGCTTACTTAGAACCATAACTTACTTAGAATCATAACTAGCTGAGCACCTAAGCTTGATAGGAACGATCGCTAAGTGATGCCATTATTGAACAAGATTTGCACTTCTGTAACGCCAGTCACCTGACTGGCGTTTTTTATTTGTCGAATTAGGGACTTTATTGACGAGCGGTTCAGACACCGACTAAGCATATTTACTTTCTATCTCAAGCCCGCTTCACGTGGTGTTACATCCTACTTCTTGCGATGAAGCGCTTTCTAAATTACTTACCGATACTGGACGTATACATCTTTATTTCCCCCTTTGTTACCCCCCTTAATTTCACTTCTCCTTTGAAGCATGTCGTGCCGTTTTCATGCGTCATGAGCAATGGGTTGGTCTATATTGCGGGTCAGTAATGAATGCGACTCAACGCCTCTTTTAGTAAGTCTAGACTTTGCGATCAACGCTTATTTTTGCCTGTCCGGCTTATTTCTGTATGGCTCGTATACCTTACTGGATTTATTCTTACGGTAAGTTCAGCAGCCTAATCAGAACCATCGCCACTGATGCGTGAAAGCATCAGAACCCCGATACTGAAACGCTTTCTTAGCGGCTTGTTCCCGCCGTTGGTGACTGTTTTACAAGCTGAATAACGATAGGTGAGACAGTGTTATGGATAAGTTTAAATACATTGAGGAACGTATTTAACTTCATTCCTATTAACTTCATTCTTATTAACCTTAAGCCCATTAACCTTATGCCCATGACTCTAAACAGACGAATGGGCTTCCTTTGATATTGTTCTGCGCCTGAAATGATTGAAGTAGGTGTTGATTGGAATGAGTGATCAACAGAAGAAAGTAAGCCACATGGGATGGGGTTATGGACATTATCGCTAATACATTAACCCAGCATTAAGAACGCGGGTAACTCAAACCTTCGTTCATTGCTTGAGTCTGTGTTCTTAGTTAGAAAGCTCAAGTTGAAGTTCATAGCCTGAAATAGAAAAAGGTGAATCGAGAGATTCACCTTTTAAACGAATTAGAAGCTTTGTTTTATGGTTTTAGAAGAACACTTTGTATTGGACCCAAGCAACAGTATCGTCAATATCTAGACTTTGGTTGGTTGATTTCATGCTTCCATATGTGTTTTCCACTTTTATTTGTCCCCAACGTGTTTTGTCCGCAGAGAATGGAGTGGCTGCAAGCAGCGTTGTTTTCACCGTGCTTGTTTCAATATCGCCGTTCATGTAAGTAAATTCTGGATAAGCAGCAAAATAGGTGCCATCTGCTCCTGGCTTCCATACGGCATAAGCGGCTGCCATTCCGCCGACAATACTATTATCTGTTACACCAAACGCTGCTGTAGTGTCGTCTGAGTATTCACCCCCCATCACTGCTGCACGGCCAAAAAAGGTGAGAGAATCAATTGGGGTTCTAAAAATAGCTATTCCACCCACCGCCGCGGTCGTGAAGCTTGTATTGTCTATAATATCTAATGATGCTGCGACACGAGGTGTGGTGGCATTCTTCAAATTAAATACATGGAAGTATTGAGCTCGGCTGTCTTTATATCGACCTTCATTGTTCATAGACCCTTCTAAAGTAACCATGGACATTTGACCGTTGTCGTAAGTGTACGATAATGCGCCCGATAGTTTGACGTCACCCTTATTATTGAGTGCCACATACATATTAGAGCTGGCACGAGTCATATCAGATGGGTCAACTTCGCCCTTAGCGGCATCATCGCCAGCAAATGCTGACATTGAAAGGGTAGCCAATAGAGCGGTGGATAAAACGGTCATTTTTACTGTTTTCATGGTATTGATTCCTGAGTGAATTAAGTCGGTTTGCCGTAGCAATGACGTAACTTTACCTAGGAAATTGCTATCCACTAACTCTCTAGCGATGGTCTCGATCCATCATTAATCCAATGCATGTTCGAAATGAGGTGACGGTTTTCGTATAACAAACAAATGCTCCTTTGTCTGGGCATTATTGTGGGCTTCAGTTGCTTTTCAGATCATGAGAGAGGCGCTGTATTGGCTAAAATGGGTCCCAGTGTTAGTATTTTATGAACATTGATGAGAACCCGTTGGGTATGACATGAACTTTAGCTTAGAGCAGTTAAATACGTTCGTTGCTGTATTTGAGCAGCAAGCTTTCAGTAAAGCCGCCATAAAATTGAATAAGCATCGCACGACGGTTGCACAAGTAATCACCAATTTAGAGGATCAGTTGGCGATCACTTTATTTGAGAGATTAAGCCGCACCGTCGAACCAACAGAAGATGCGATCCTCCTTTATCATTATGCTAAGCAAATATTGGAGCAAGCTAAAACCTTTGATAGTTTTGCATTGAGTCTTTCCTATGGAGGGCTAGAGTCGGTGACGATAGCCTATGCGAGCTTTTTGCCCCATCACGTTGTGACGAGTATTCGTCGACAGTTAGATGAAGATTTCCCGTCTATGCGAGTGAACTTTCTTGTTAGAACAAAGCCGGAAATAAAAGCAGGGATTGAGGATGGAAGCATACATTTTGGGATCGTGAATATATATGAAAGCAAAGTCATCAATAGTATTGATTTCACGTTTTTAGGAAATATGCCCTTTGTACCTTTTGCCCATGTTGGAAGTAAGTTATCAAGCGTAGAATCGGCCCAAACACTCTCATTGATGAAATCTTCGAGGCAGTTGATTCTAAAATCTTTGGTTGACGACAAAATGACGGAAAAGGTCCTTCTTTCTTCTAAGCATGAGTATGTCGAACAGTTGGCTGTCATTATTAAGCTTGTTCAAGAAGGCTTTGGGTGGGCTCTATTACCAAAATCGATTACCGCATCGGAGTATGTGACTGAGAACCTAGTCCCCATTCAATGTGACGAACTCAAGCAAGAGATAATGGTGCCCATCGCACTTTGGTGCCCACACTCAAAACAGATTGCACAGGTTAAAAAATCCATCGTCAAAGTCGCGGATTATTACATTCAGCGATCTATTTCCGAACTATCCAAATAAAATACAGATCACGATAGAACGCAGAAAGGGCTCGTTTGAGCTCTTTTTCGTTTTATCGTCATTTTTACCGGTTAAAATCCCCACTAAACCACGCAATGATATTGAATAAGTATAAATGCGTGGTGGTATATTCTGGTTTTGTTTGCATTTCTGGAGGTTAGTTTTGATTATTGCGTATCGTGGGTTTTAATTCTGGAATATATGTGCGTATTTGGTTTTATGTATTGATAATATATTAATAGGCGAGATAATAAGCTTGTTGTTAATTTATTGTTAACCATTTTGAGCGCAAGCCAAATAAGGACAAGTCATGGAAATGGAAAATAAAATTCTAATCGATGCTTTTCAAACTCCGGATCATATTGCACCGAAACTGTCGTCTTATTTCGATGATTTACCTGCTGATCAGTATGTTGACAGTGATCATCGCTATCGTTCCTATGCACGATTTCAAGTTAGTGATAAAGGGGCTGAGCGGCTCCCTCACAGTACATTTAATCAATCATCAGCGTTTAATCGTGTTGTGGGAGACATAGAGAGAGACTTTGCTGAAATGGATAATGAGATGGTGCAAACGCCGTATTTCCAACATTTACTTCAATCGTTTATACAACGAACAGGAACGGATAAAGATAACTCTGTCGTTGATGTTCACCAAATTCGAGTCACCTGTGATTCTGATGCAACGAGTGCGCCTGCGCCAGAAGGTATTCACCAAGATGGTTACCGATTTGTGGGGATTTTTTGTGTCCAGCGAAAGAACATTTCAGGCGGGTTCACCCAAATTTATATGTCCCCAGTCGAACAGCATCCGCATTTAAATACCGTCTTGGAAGAAAACCAATTTGTTATTGTGAATGATTCTAGATTTTTCCACCATATTTCCGAAACTCTGTCGAGTAAAGCGGGCAAAAAAGGGGTTCGTGATGTCTTCGTATTCACCGCTTAATTCAAACAATGTAAACCGTTTACGTGAGCAATTCCCTGCGTTAGGGGCTCTGAACAATGGTTTGTCTCCTGTGTATTTTGATGGCCCTGGTGGAACGCAGTTACCCACTTCTGTCATCGAAGGGTTTGGCGCTTACCTCCTGCGCGGTAATTCAAACCTGGGTGGGCGATTCTCTGTGAGTGAAAATACGGTCAGCTTAGTGGACGTTTGTAGGCAGAAAGCAGCGGCGCTATTTGGCGCAAGTTCAAAAGATGAAATCGTATTTGGTGCAAACATGACGACAATGGCGTTCCATTTCAGTCGTGCAATCAGTCAGGATTGGCAGGCAGGGGACGAAATCATTCTTAGCGATGCTGATCACGGGGCAAATCGATCTTCATGGGCGATGGCGGCCGAAGACAAAGGTGTAAAAGTACATTATGTTCCCATTAAAGATGCGAGCTGTAATCTTGATTTAGAGGTTTTTCAGTCACTGCTTAATGAAAAAACACGCCTTGTTGCGATGACCGCAGCCAGCAATTTGTCTGGGACTCTCGTTGATGTAAAGAAGGTCACAGATCTTGCCAAAGCGAATGGCAGTGTGGTTTTTATTGATGCTGTCCATCTTTTGCCTCATCAAATTCTCAATGTCCAAGAGTTAGGTGCTGATTTTGTTGCTGGCTCTGCGTACAAGTTTTTTGGCCCTCACTTAGGGGTGCTCTTTGGTCGTCAAGCGTTGTTGAAGAAATACCGACCTTACAAGGTTGAACCTGCTCCAACGTATGCCCCCAACTGTTGGGAGACTGGAACACTTAACTTTGAAGCACTCTCGGCGTTCTCTGGTGCAATTGATTACCTGGCTTCGTTAGGTGAAGGGGGCGATTTAAGAACCAAGTTGGCGTCGGCGTATGGCAATATTCATCAGTATGAAACGTCACTGTCGATCTATTTTTTAGAGCGCCTACATGAATTTCCTACCATTGAACTTCTGGGTGAACCTGGTGCGGACAATCGAACGGCGACCTTTGCCCTTCGTTTTGGTGAGATTGACCCTGCAAAGGTGGCGACACACTTAGGTGAGCATGAAATATATACCTGGAGTGGTCACTTATACGCGGACCGCCTCACCGATGCACTGGGTGTGACCCACAAAGGAGGCATTCTTCGTGTCGGCTTGATGCACTACAACACCAAAGAAGAGATCGACCGATTCTTTCAGGTATTGAGCGACATGTTTGTTTAGTACGCTTCTGTTAATTGCCTGTTCTTCTTATCATGGTCAAAGAGCCACAAACCGAGGCTCTTTGATTGTCTGCCATCGTTATTTGCTATCATTATCTATCGACTTTTTCATGACAATCGTAAAGTCGCGCTGGTCATACCCATCAATAAGTTCCACGTTGGCGCACAGGGTTTTACAATAGCGAACGATTCCTTGTTTGTTGTACCCCGTTAAAAAAGGCTGCTTGGGAAAGGTGCTTGAATCGAGCAAGTTAAAGATGATGGCTTCATTCGCCATTAAATACATATGCGAGATGATACGTGTCAGATAGTCAGGCTCTCGGCTGTGGTAGTTCAATGAGCCGCTCGCTATGACAATATCGGCATTGTCAGCGGTGAATTTGCTGATATCACCATGAACAAATTCACAGACGTCCCGCTGCTTAGCCAATCGCTTTTTTGCTTGAGCGAGAAACTGTGGCTGCTGATCAACCCCAGTGTAGCGGCCCAAGGTATGGTGTTGAGTGAGGTAATCAAACAGTTCCCCATAACCACACCCCAGGTCAACAATGTATTTGTTATGAAATTCGCAGGCCTGTTGAATGATTTTAAATCGGTTGTGCTGCGATTCAATACTCGTCCAGCCCTGTATTTTTGAATTATCTCCGGCCCAGTTTTTTATTCTATTGCGATGATAAAAGTAGATTCTGAGTCGATCAAGAAAGTGCATTATAGAAGAGAGACCTCTTCAACTTCGATAACCGAATGAGCATTGGCTCTTTCGATGATTTTCAGTAGAACCGTTTGGATAACTTCGCTTTCCCGAGCGTCTGTATCACTGTTGAAACGCTCTTCCTGTACTTCGCCACTTTCCTCTTGTAAAAACTGGACAGCCACCTCAGTCGCGCAATCTTTACTGGTTCCGAAGTATGTTATGGTGATTTGTGGGTAGCCTTTAAAGCCTTTTTTTACCTGTTTCGCGATTCGTTTTTTCGCTTTATCTAGATTCATTTTTAATCCTTGCCAACATGGAAACCGAGAGAAGAGGTTACTTATTTACATTGTAAACTGCGGATGTGTTATTGCAGACTACCATCATCACTCGCAAGAATCATTGTTCATTCGTCTGTTGTTAATAAAGCCGTTGCTGGTGGCGAAGAGTCAGATGAGAAATCAATTTTTGCCATTTTTCGGCTAGATGAAACTGTTGCTCTTGAAGCAGTTGGTACTGCACGCTTTCAATCATGTTAAGCGGCATGCTTTGATAGAGGTATTCAAAGGTATTCTTATCAAGCTCAGAAACATCGTTTGCCCAGTTTAACTCGACAGATAACCCAGAAGCATAGATGCGTGCGGCCTGCGTTTCGGGTGAGGACACTTCGGTTTCCATCAATTGCTTGATGAGTATCTTGAGTCGCTTAAATGACATTTTCACAACGATTTCTCCTTAAGGCGGTATAAAGATGAATAGACTCACTTCGTTATGCCTGACTTTTTTGAAGATAGTATTGTTATAGCTCAAAAAAAACCAGTAATGTGCATTACTGGATTTTGCTTGGATGTCTGTTCACGATTTGAATGCCAGTTAAACAATGGCTCGCTGTCTAGAGCAACAGTCAGCTAGAGAACTGAACAATGCCTAAATCAATGGCACGTTGAAGGTCGAGGTCGTCTTCAATGAGCGCATTCAACGCAGCTTCACTTAATAGCATCACCGATAATGACGCTTGTGAGGTTGGGGAAGAATGAATATCAAGTTGGTTTCCTTGCGTCACTTTAGACCACAGGTGGCTGTCGACAAGGTAAATATACGACACGGATTCGAGTGCGCTTGAGTGCTGCTTAGCCATCAGTTTTAACCACCAACTCACTCGCCTTAGCCCTCGCTTTCCATCTAAAGCGTCTACCTGTTTTACATGGTTTTCTTCTAGGGCGCTTTGTGTCGCAATCGCAATATCCAGCGACCCTGGGAAGCTTTCTGTAAATGGGTTATTAAACTGTCCATCATAGGAACAAGCCTGCACGGGCAAACTTGTTCCCAATGACATCATCATACTCAATACAACCCATGAGCGTATTGGCTTCATATCACCTTCCTATGGCGTTGAGATATTGAACCAGAAATTGAACGTATCCAGCATACCAACGAAGTCTTTAAATACTTTTGTGTCACCTTTTAACTTGATATCCCCATTTGAAATGGCTTTCTCAAGCGTCGTAATACCAAGTTGAACATCATCAAGTGTTGCTTTGGTTAATACTAACGATACATCTGGGTCGTCATTGAGCATTCTTGTGTGGTTAAGCACCGAGTTTTCAATGTATAAGGTGTATTGTTCATCAAGGTCAGTAAAGTCGAGGTTGATCGCGTATTCTTTTCCTGCGGCTTTCTCTGGTAGCAGTCTTACCGCTAAGTAATCGAACAGCATTTCCGGTGGCATGTTTTTAATAATATCCGGCGAAGCGGTATTGGTTCCGCCAGCAGAAGGGGTGCCATTTCTCAGCTCATAGGCCCCTTGTAGGTACACGGAACGCCAAGGGCCAGACTCCGATTGGTAACCAAGCTGTTCGTAGGTATCGGCAAGTAACGCTTTGCCTTTTCTACTTTGTGGGTTAGCAAATACAACATGCTTAAGTACTTCGGCTACCCAACGATAATTACCTTTGTCGAAGTCTTGTTTGGCTTTTTCAATGACTGCTCGTTCACCCCCCATATATTCGATGTATTTCACGGCAGCATTGGTAGGTGGAAGGTTGTTCAAGTCGGAAGGGTTGCCGCTGTACCAACCCATGTAACGTTGATAGACCGCACGGCTATTATGACGAAGCGTGCCGTAGTATCCGCGGGTGCTCCAGTTGTTTTCTATTTCGTCAGGGAACTGAATAATTTCTGAAATTTCAGACCCAATGTAGCCTTGGTTCATTAAGCGTACGGTTTGGTCGTGCGTGTATTTATACATATCACGTTGTAGCTTAAAGTAGTCAACGATCTCTTCTTGGCCCCACATTGGCCAGTGGTGGCTTTGAAATTTAACGTCGACGTCATCGCCCCACATTTCAATGGTTTCATTTAAATATGATGCCCATTTCAATGCATCACGAACTTGAGCCCCACGCAGCGTCAAAATATTGTGCATGGTATTGGTGCTGTTCTCCGCCATCCAGAGCGCTTTTTTCTCGGGGATCCATGTGTTTATTTCAGTCGGGGCTTCTGAACCAGGGGTGTACTGGAACACCATTTTGACGCCATCAATGACATGCTCTTCACCGGTTTTTTCGATAACCAGCGTAGGGCTGATCAGCGTGGCGAGGCCCGTGGATGTTGTTTGTCCTAAACCTCCGTTAACGCCACCTTGTGCGTTTCGTGGAAGCAGCGCACCGTACATGTAAATTGCGCGTCGACCCATTGCATTACCCGCAATAACGTTTTCAGAAACTGCATGCTCGGTAAAACCGTGTGAAGCTATGATTTGTACTTTACCTGCGTTGACATCTTCTTCATCAACAATGCCACGTACACCACCAAAGTGATCAATATGACTGTGGCTGTATATCACCGCCGTTACGGGGCGCTCTCCTAATTCCGCATTAATGAATTCGAGGGCCGCTTTTGCCGTTTCTTGAGAGATAAGAGGGTCAAACACAATCCAGCCAGTCTCACCTTCAACAAAGGTAATGTTCGATAAGTCGTAGCCGCGAATTTGGTAAATACCATCTGTTACCTTAAAAAGGCCATTGATCACGTTTAATTGCGCATTACGCCACAGACTTGGGTTTACGCTGTCGGGTGCTTTAGCCTCGAGCGTAATGAACTTTTTGTATTCTTCTAAGTCCCAAACAACGTCACCATTGTCATTGGTGATTGTGACGACATCTTGCTGAGCAATAAAGCCTTTTTGTGCACGTTCAAAGTCTTTAGTGTCTTTAAATGGAAGAGTGTTATACAGGGCGTTATTCGTGTCTATTGTTGCTTGAGTTGCGGGTTTAGATTCCGCAGCAATACTCCCTGTCGAGATGACCATCGCCAATAGCGAGATGGTGAAACACTTCATAGTCAGTTCCTTCTTTATGAATGATATTGCGTAGATAAAGAGTAGAAGCTAACGTTATAATTCGCCAAGAAAAATTCATCTATTTCACCGAATTAACCTAGGTCATTTGAGACGGCGATAATTGAAAGTGGCGTTTAAACTCCCTAAAGAACTGGGATTGGCTGCTGTAACCCACAAGGTTTGCTGCTTCGCTGGCTCGCTTACCTTCAATGGTAATCAGTTCTTTTGCCTTATCGAGTCTCACTTTCTTGATATATTGCATGGGTGAATCACAGGTCACTTCTTTGAAAGCGCGATGAAAGGCCGAGACACTCATGTTGGCTTCTTGTGCTAATTCGTCAACATTAATTGGTGAAGAAAAGTTGCCGTGCAATTTGCTGAGTACTTTTGCAATGCGGGCATAGTGGCTGTCTTGTTGAACCAGTCCCATTAGCGTATTACCTTGCGGTCCGGTCAGCACACGGTAAACAATTTCTTTCACCAGGTCTTTGCCAAATATGGCCATTTCTGTTTTATCTTCAAGGCATTTTAGTAACCGAATACAGGCGTCTTCTAAGTCGGCAGTGACCTGGGCTTTTTGTAACCCTCGCGCTGATTTTCCTGGGTTTGGAATGGAAGTGTTGAGCTTTTCGACCAGGGTATTAAGTAAGGGTAAATCCACATCGATACATAAGCTCAATAATGGCTCATTACTGCTGCTAAATGCTTCACATTCGAGGGGGAGAGGAACGCCAATAACAAGATAATCACCAACACCATAACTGACGGATTCGTCGGCTAGATGAATGCGCTTATGCCCCTGTCCCATGATGATGATGCCTGATTGATAAAGAAGCGGGCGACGAGGGGTTGATGTACTTGAATAATAAAAGTTGACGCCTTGTAGACCGGTCTTTATGACTTGTTCAGTGCACTCTAAAGAGTGTGTGTTCGCGTAAGCTTGCATCGCAGTCGTCAGTGTATTCATTGTCTTCATCTATGGCGTGTCTTGGCGTTGAATGTACATAGAAAAGCAGAAATAGGCAATAAAACACGACTAATATACCTTTTTAATATTCATATTGAGAGTAATATGCACTTGTGGCAATGATGAAGACCTATAATTATTAAGGAACAACAGATGAAATTCAATTACGTGAATCCAACGCATATACTTTTTGGACAAAACCAAATCGCGGCGATCAGCACGCAAATCGCGCCAGAAAGTAAGGTACTGGTTATCTATGGTGGCGGTTCTATTAAAGCCAATGGCGTTTATGATCAAGTGACCGAAGCGCTAAAAAATCATAACTGGATTGAATTTTCTGGTGTGGAACCTAACCCAACAAGAGAGACGTTAGACAAAGCGGTGGCAATGGTACGCAGTGAAAATGTCGACTACATATTGGCAGTAGGCGGCGGGAGCGTGATTGACGGCTCTAAGTATGTTGCGGCTTCCGCAATGTATGATGGCGATGGATGGGACATCCCTACAGGTAGACATCAAGTCACTCAGGCTGTGCCATTAGGTGCAATTTTAACATTGCCAGCAACGGGCTCTGAGTCAAACGGTGGCGCGGTGATTACTAATGGTGAAACTAAAGAAAAACTTGCGTTTATGTCGCAAACCGTTCAGCCACGATTTGCAGTGATGGATCCTGATGTGATGAAAACATTGCCTGACCGTCAGTTAGTCAACGGCGTTGTGGATGCATGGGTTCATGTGTGTGAGCAATACATTACGACGGTTGATGGTGCCTATGTACAAGACGGTTATGCGGAAGCACTATTGCGTAGTTTATTAAAACTAGGTCGTGATTTTGAACAGCGTGACAATGACGCATGGCGTGCAAACCTGATGTGGTCAGCAAATCAAGCTTTAAATGGTTTGATCGGTGTTGGCGTTCGTCAAGACTGGGCAACCCATATGATTGGGCACGAGTTGACAGCAGCATACGGTGTTGATCATGCTCGTTCACTGGCGATTGTGCAGCCTTCATTACTTCGTAATCAACTGGCGCATAAACGTGCGAAGTTAGAGCAAATGGGTATTAACGTGTTTGGTTTAGAGCAAAGTGATGACTTGGCAGAACGCACTATTAATGAAATTGAAAGCTTCTACCAAAGTTTAGGTGTTGCGACTCAATTGGCGGAGCATGGTTCAACGGCAGAGCAAGCGGTTGATCACATCGTCACTCAGATTGAAGCGCATGGCTTAGTGGCATTGGGCGAACACCAAGCGATCACACTGACTGAAAGTCGACAAATTTTACAAGCTGCTATTGTTTAGCTAGCGTTTAGTTATCGCCGAGTCATCGTTTAGCCACTGATATCTAACACTGATATTTAACAGCGATATCTAACATTAAAAGATAAAGTAGAACGCCACGAGTCAATCTGTATAGAATGACTCGTGGCGTTTTTTATGATTTTGCCTAAGACTCAAAGTAAGTGGAAGGTCGTTACCATGGCCCTTTCTAGTTTTAATTGACTATTTTATATGGAACAAGGGTTTATTGATGAAAAAAATCTTATTGCTGGTAATGATGGTTGTTTTGCAAGGGTGTTTAGGTATGCCAGATACTGTCAAACCCGTTTCTGACTTTGAACTTAATCAATATTTAGGAAAATGGTACGAAGTGGCTCGTTTGGATCATTCCTTCGAACGCGGACTTACTCAGGTTACTGCGGAGTATAGTCTTAAGGGTGACGGTGGTGTGACAGTGCTTAACCGAGGTTATTCAGTCGAAGAATCGGAATGGAGTGAGGCGGAAGGCAAAGCGTACTTTGTTGAAGGTGAAAATGACGGGTACTTAAAGGTGTCATTCTTCGGGCCTTTCTATGGGTCTTATGTGGTGTTTGAATTGGATCACCAGAATTATCAATATGCCTTTGTTTCAGGGCCAAATACGGACTACTTGTGGCTTTTATCGAGAACGAGTTCCGTTCCTCAAGAAGTAAAGAACAAATTTGTTCGCATGGCCAAAGAGCGAGGCTTCAACATCGACGAACTCATATACGTACAACATGATTAGGGCGTGTTGATCTTTCGAGCTGATTTTTGCAGCTACTTGTTGGGTATTTAGACAAGGCAGAGGCTTAGATAGGTTATTCTACTTGAGAAGCCGCTAATGCAGTATCAATACCCAACAAGTGCTGCCCGAAGGGTTCGGCTAAAATCGTTTTATGCTTTGTTTAGAAGTATTTGCTTAGAATAACTAGGCGTCATACTTCTCGCCGCGCCTAAAACGATTTTATCTCGAACAAAATTTAACCGCGAAAGATCAACACGCCCTAGTCAGTGAGTGCTGATGCTCTCTGCACGTATGACTTCTCTTCTCGTTGGCAGTGTTGATCGATTAGGCGAGCAAGTCGTTCGACCCCTTGTTTTTCGCTGGTTGTTCCTTCTAAGTTTGCGTAGGTTAAGCGCAAGCAGTGACCAAACTTGTTATTGGTGCCGAAGGCGACACCCGGGTAAATCCCGATTTTCTCTTTTTTACACTCAAGATAAAGTTGGTGGCTATCAATATGTTCTGGCAGGGTTAGCCACGTGATAAATGAACCTGATGCCTTGGTTAGGTGGTATCGCCCTTGCAATGATGGGTACTGATTCAAGGCTTCAGTTAACCACTGATGTAGCTTTTTACCGTTGGACAAGTATACGCGCTTCATTTTATTGATATGAGAGCGATACTTGCCGGTGGTGAGGAACTCCGCGACGGCAGATTGCATCAAATTAAGGCTGCCCATGTTGTCGCTGATAAGAAGCCGTTCAATTTGTTTCTGGTATCGCCCCGATAGAATCCACCCAATTCGTAAGCGAGAATCGAGTGTTTTGGAAAGAGAGTTGATGTAGATAACGCGATCTTGCGTATCTAAAGACTTCAAGCTTGGTAGGCTTTCATCCGAACTTAACGCGCCAAACACATCATCTTCAATGATGGGAATACTTTTAGAAACGGCCAGTAAGCGTTGGCGCTTTTCTAGGGTCATTCGTGATCCGGTTGGATTGGAAAAATTGGGCGTAACAATAATGGCTTTAATATCCCACTGACTTATGGCTTTGTCTAATGCTTCTGGGTTGATCCCTGTAGCCAGGCAGCTAGGAATTTCAACCACTTCTAACCCAAGAGATTCCATAAGTAACAAGTTGCCAAAAAAGCAAGGTGACTCTACCGCTACGATGTCCCCTTTGTTGGTTAAGGCTCGAAGCGCCAGACTAATTCCTTGCTGAGCACCGTGAGTGACGGCAATGTCACCATAATGGGCAGTAATGCCAAGGTCATGACTTATTTTAAGAAGTTGTTTTATCAGCAGGTGGTTGCCTGGTGGAATTTGGTATTGGCTGGGTAATTGGCTTTGTATTCGACTGTGTCGACCTATTTCTGCGTACAGGCTTTTAATCGCAGGGAATTTGATATTGGGATGGGCTGATCCGGCGGGAAGCCGTTCTTTCTCGCTAGAGTAGGTAAGAATGGATTTACAGATGGATAAGAGATCAACCTTACTGGGTGGGTGGTTTGAGGCGTTTAATTTGCTATCTGGCCGAGAGATCGCTTTGACTCGGTAGCCAGACTTGGCAACCGAATAAATAAGACCTACCGCTTCAAGCTCTTGATAAGCGCGAATCACCGTATTTTTGCTGACGTTTTTGTCGGTACTCAGTTGTCTAATCGAAGGCAGTTTGTCTTCTGGTTGATAGACTCCTGCGGTAATGGCCTGCCGCAAATACCGCTCAATTCGATCATATTTGTTCATTGTGTCCATTCTGTACCCATAAAAACCGTCCTGTTTGTGCCTTTTTTACATTGCTGTACCTAATTAAAGTAACAGCATTGTTAACACTTTGGCTAGTGGGTTTTTTATGTTGATACGGATGATACCTTTTGTTTTTGTAATGTTATGGGCGTCGGGTTTTGTTGGTGCCCGTTTTGGGTTGCAATACGCCGAGCCTGCGACCTTGCTTTCTATCCGTATGGTTGCCAATGTGGCCTTGTTTTTGTTGTTGATCTGGGTGCTTAAACGTTCGATTCCTAAAGGACGAGCCTTGCTCCACTGCTTAGTCGTCGGTATTTTGATCCATGGTTTCTATCTTGGTGGCGTTTTTATGGCTATTTCCTTAGGCATGCCAGCGGCGCTAAGTTCTCTGCTTGTTGGGATTCAGCCCATTCTCACCGCTGTACTGTTGCTGACGTGGGGGAGTGAAAAGTTTAAATTGTCTCAATGGTTAGGGTTGGGGCTTGGTTTCATCGGGATAAGCTTAGTTCTCGGTGGCAATATAGAATGGCAGTCAAAGCAGTATCAATGGCTAGCTATCTCGATTACCTTATGTTCACTGTTTGGTATGACATTAGGTACCTTGTATCAAAAGAAATTCTGCCAAAAAGTAGATATGGTTGGCGCGGCTATGCTCCAGTATGTGGCTGCCGCTGGACTGTTTATTCCTTACGCGTTTATGTTTGAAACTAGGCAAGTAGAATGGACTTCAGAGTTTATTCTTACCTTATTATGGTTAGTGGTGGTGTTGTCGTGTTTCGCGGTGCTGTTATTACTGTATATGGTTAAGAATGGCGCGGCTTCTAGTGTTGCCTCGGTGTTTTATTTGGTGCCACCGACCACAGCATTACAAGCGTGGCTGATGTTTGGAGAATCCTTTGATTGGCTTGGCGGGGTGGGTTTTGTTTTTGCCAGTGTTGCAGTGTATCTTGTGGTGAAAAAACCGACGTTAGCATTGCGCCGTTCAAAGAGAGTGGTTGTCTCAACGTAAGCATGAGCAGTCCTTGGTATGAACGTTCAGACTTGAGACTGTCATCGGAACAGAAGCCGCAGTGAACCCGTGGAGTCTCTTTAAAACTCGAAGAACTCCACGTCAAATTAATCGGTTTGATTGTTCGATCTAAGCGGCTGTTAATTGAGTCGCTAACTCTCGGCCATTACCCCTAAAATTATCGATGGTTGCCGAGAATTCTGAAGAAATATGGAGCAGCCTAGCGTCAGGGTGTTCTGCAATGTAGAGCAGTTTTTGCTGTTCATCAGCCAACGCATCCCAATCGTCATTAATTGCGTGAGCAAAGTGCAACAAGACGGCCAGCTTTGGTGACAATTCCGCCTCTCTTGGCTCATGGTAGTGCTCAATGGCATCAACCATATGATCAGGGAACTTCCATGTTTTTGCGAGCTTGGCACCAAGCGACGGCGCTGAGATATCCAGCACCTGTTCCTGAGCAGCAATAGGATTCATGCCGGACTCTATTAATGCTTGAATTTCTAACGCCTCTTCTGGGGCTAAAGTATGAATCATCAGCTCACCAATGTTATGTAAAATCCCTGCTGTGAAAACCTCGTTGCTATCCATTCCTGTTTCTTTAGCGAGTTTGCTTGAAATGACAGAGATCTCAAAGGTATTGGTCCAGTATGTATCCATATCCAAGGTCTTAATGCTCGGAAATGCACTGGATAGAACCGAGGCCACGACTAAGGTTCGTACTGCGCCGGTTCCGACTCTTAGTAATGCTTCATTAACCGAAGACACGGTTTTGCTGCCGCCAAAGTGGGCGGAATTGGCCATGCGGAGTAGCCTTGCGCTGAGTATTTGATCGACCGATATTTTTCTCGACAGCTCGCCAAAATCAACATCGTCTTGGTTAACCATATCGAGAAGCTCTTGCAGTACCGCCTGTATTCTAGGCAGCTCATTTAATCTTGAAATTAGTGCCGACTGATTCATGAAGATCTCCTTTCTTGTGAGTACAATGACTATAGTTCAGTAATCTAATTTGTGGCAAAGTTGTCTGAGCAGATGAGAGTGTTTAGCAAAGATTAATGGGAGTGAAAGAGATTATTCGCCCGCTTAGTTTCTTGTTATGATGTTGTTTTTATTGCTAGGAAGCTTTCATGTCTGTTCATTCTTCGCGTTCAATCACTCCGATTGTGTTGACTATTGCTGGCTCAGATAGTGGCGGTGGTGCTGGGATTCAAGCCGATATTAAGTCAATTTCAGCGACAGGGGGTTATGCCTGCTCTGTGATCACCGCTATTACGGCTCAGAATACCTGCGGCGTGTCGGCCATTTTCCCTATCCCTTTAGAGCACGTAGAGAAGCAGTTAGACGCTGTGTTTAGCGATCTTAAAATCGTGGCGGTGAAAATAGGAATGTTGGCTGATGCTGAAATCATTGCATTGGTGGCGAAAAAGCTTCGTCAATACAAGCCTCAATTTGTGGTGCTTGATCCTGTTATGGTTGCAACCAGCGGCGATCTGCTGCTTGAACATGCTGCCATTGGCACCCTTAAAACGGAATTGTTGCCTTTAGCGGATATCGTTACGCCCAATCTTCCTGAAGGTGCGGCACTGACAGGATCATCGATACCGAAAGATCAGGCAGAAATGACATTATTGGTAAAACAGCTGATGTCACTTGGTGCCCAAAGTATGTTGTTAAAAGGTGGGCATCTTGATCAAGATGCACAAAGTAATGATTTACTGATCATCGATGATGAACTTCAAGTGTTCACAACCCAGCGAGTCGTGACCAATAATACTCATGGTACGGGTTGTACGCTCTCTTCGGCCATCGCTTCTTACTTGGCCCAAGGCTATTCATTAGCAGAAGCGGTGGGTCAGGCCAAACAATATATTTCCGAGGCCATTGCTCATGCGGATAAGTTAGATATTGGTGCTGGACATGGGCCAGTGCATCACTTTTATGCCATTTAGTTTCGCTTAAAGGGGTTCTTTTGTTTCTTGATATTAACAAGCTATCGATAGCGGGTGATTTTTCATCAATCTGACATTCAGCTGATACTTTCTAAACACGTTATCCGTTAAGATTGCGCTACTTTTGAGACTGCCGTTAAGAAAATACATTGAAGAGCCTATTTAATAGTAAAATCAGGGGTTTGCTCCTTCTGGGGCTTATGCTGATGGCGTTAGTTCCTATCTCACTGTTGACCTACAATATCGACTTAACGTCATCGGTTTCACCAGGTTTTGGTGGTTTTATTGCGTTAGCCACGGATTCTGCTGGAAGTCGAGGGTTTGTGATTACTTTGGCTGTTTTCTGCTTCGCAGTATTGATGCTGAAATTGCCCAAGAAAACAGTTATTGCACATATGATGGTGCTCACTGTTCTTCTTATGATTGGTTTTGTGAGTAAGACCAGCCTAAAGCTGATGACGGAAAGCCCTCGCCCTTATACTGAGTTACTTGCAAAAGAGTTATTGATTCCAAAGCCTTCTCATTTCTACAGGTTGGATTCTGAGAAGCAGATGCAACTGATCGATAATGTTTCTGAGAAAGTTAGCCCTTGGCGTGTATACCACTGGCAAGGTGAAACAGACTATTCATTCCCATCTGGGCATACGATTTTTGCTGCTATCTGTGTTGCTTTTTTTGGTGGGCTATTCTGGAAACACAAACGATACTCTTGGGCGATTGGAGTGTTAGCTTGGGCTTCAGCGGTCGCCTATAGCCGTTTGTGGCTAGGCATGCATCGGCCTATTGATCTCGTTGGGTCTACGTTGTTTATTGCTGTGATTTATGCGGTTATGCCGAGTTTCGATACAATAGCTAACCAGCTTTATTTGCGGTTGCCTAAATATATTCAAAATCTGTAAATAAAAACACCAGCCAAGCGCTGGTGTTTTTATTTATGTAACGTATGAGAGGGAGGGGGACAGCCAGACTAAACCGTAAAGCGCCCAACCAGATCATACAGCTCTTTCGCCCGCCCATTCAGCTGTTGGCTACCGGAACGATTTTGATTCGCCAGCTCAGCCGATTGGCTACTTTGATCTGAAATAACCACAATGCGTTGTGATATTTCTTGTCCAACAATGCTTTGCTCTTCTGTAGCGGTCGCGATGAGTGAATTCATATCCATTATCGTCACAATAGACTCTTGAATTTTCACTAAGGCTTGCGCAGCTTCATTGGCTTCTTTGACGGTACTATCGCCACGGGCTTGGCTCGAATCCATTGCTTTAACCGCATCGTCGGAAGCGGATTTCAATTGCTCTATCATGGAGTGAATCTCGCCGGTACTCTCTTGTGTTCGACTGGCGAGTTTACGGACTTCATCCGCCACGACAGCAAAGCCTCGGCCTTGTTCACCTGCGCGAGCCGCTTCGATCGCTGCGTTAAGCGCTAATAAGTTCGTTTGCTCTGCGATATCTTGGATAACTTCGAGAGAAGAAGAGATATTCTTAACATCACTTTCTAGTCGCGAGATAACATCACTGGCTTGTGACACTTCGAGCGCCAGCTCTCTTACCGAATTTGCCGCAGAGTTAACAATTTGTTGAGCGTCTTTGGCGTGGTTTTCCGCTTCGTTTGCGGATTCAGCGGCATGGCTAGCGTTGTTTGAAATCTCGCCAGCGGTCGTTGTCATCTCTGTCATTGCCGTTGCCACCTGTTCGGTCTCTTCACGCTGCCCTGAGGCGAGTTCATCAACTTGTGCTGCTCGGCTGGACATATCATCGGTTTCACTCACAACCTGCTGCCCAACATCGCTCACATTGCGAATGATATTTTGTAAGCTCTCAACAAAGCGATTGAAATTAGCACTGAGATCGGCGAATTCAGGTATTTTGAAGGTTTCCATTCGGGCGGTCAGATCCGCATTACCACTGGCAAAGGATTTGATAGATTTATCTAAAACATCAATAGGATGCAAAATACTGCGGGTGACGAATATGGCAAACACAGCAACAAGGGCGGCGATCACAACACAGAAAAAGACGATCGCTTCAAGGGTTTCATTGAGTGCATGCTGAGCGGACTCTTGCATTTCAACAATCACCGCATCGATATCATCGGTATAAAAACCAGTCCCGATGACTAAGTCCCACTCTGCAATGAACATTGAATAGCTGAGTTTTGGCAGTGCCACGGTTCCACCTGGTTTCGGGAAGTAGTAGGTGGTGAACTCTCCGGTTTTTGAGTTTTTAATCAGGTCTTGAATTAGGTAATTACCCTGCTGATCTTGCAAGTTAAAGAAGTTATCACCAATGCCCTTGGTTCCTTTACCCACAACGATTCGTACCCCTTTAGAGTCGTAACCAAAGACATAACCAGATTCGCCATATTCTAGCGATTGAAGTGTTGGCAAGGCTTCTTCTAAGGTTGCGCCGCGTTTCAAAAATGGATCGATAGAGGATTTAGCCAGTTCTAGATAGCTGTGTAATTCGGCTTGTTTCATGTTCATCATATTCGAACGAGTCAGTTCGATTTGCTGCTGATTGAACCCCGTGGTTTTTAAATAGGTAAACCACATCATACCAATGGCGATGATCAGCAATGGCACAATGGATAAGATATAGAGTCGATTGCGAATGGATAAATTCATAGTTACTTCCTTGGACGTACGCTGAGGTTTGCTCCCCAGTCGAAATAATTGTTAATTGTTGTCTTTAAGATTAGACAAAGTTGACGCCGTTGGGCAAAAATCGATCGGTTATTGGTCTCTGTATCACAGAGAAGTTTCTTTCTTGCTCTCATTACATAGAAAAGTGAGCAATTTCAGTCAGTCACGGCTTTTGAATATTATCTATCCTGACCGAGATAGTAGTGCCAGTTTTGGGAAAGATTTTGATATTCAAACTCGCAAAACTCTTGCCGCTCGGATAGGTAATCCGGTTCAACTTCGTCAAGTAAATTCTGATGGGTTTTAGGGTCACTGCCGTAGACTAAGCATAAGGTGGAAAAATAGCGCTGAAGGTCAAAGCTATGTTCATCAATGTATTCACCAAAATCGTAGTAGTCGGGCCGATCGTCAGATTCAAATGCGAACATATCGGCGGCGCTAATAGCAATATCTGCCCCGTTATCAATGTATTCAATCAACATAATCGTGGCAAAGTTATCGACCGCATCTTCTTCTTTGCCCAATATTGGAATGTTCTGGTCATGGATATAAGCATGCCCAGCTTCATGAAGTAGAGTATGAAATAAGGTATCAATCGCGCCCTGTTGGGCAGGTTTGTTAAAACGTTTCTGGTAGTCATTTTTGGTAAAGTATTGCAGGGATTGTTGATAAAACGGGTAAGGGATGGATACCTGATGAAGCTCTGGGTCGTAAAGTGGGCCATCGTCACTTCCGTATTGAATAACTAGGGTTTTATTGAAAGAGAAATGAGAGTTTGCAAGCTCAGAGACGAGTTCGTTGATTCCGCTTTCTTTGATGGCTTGCCGTGCGTATTTGTCTTGATCTGTGGCGGGGGTTAGATAGTCGATGGTGATGGAATCTTTTGCGGCTAATGGGGTGGATACCATTAACAGTGCGGTTGCTAATACTGAGAGAATTCGGTCATGCATGCTCTACCATCCTTGTTATGAATGCGGTCTAGTCAGTTTAGTGGATTCTGCGTAATTAATTCAGCTCATTTATTCTGTTTAGGGTTGGGGGAGTGTTTGTTTCAACCTTTCTATCTATGTCTGTATGCGTTGATTGTTGGAAATTTACCGTCAAGAAGAAAGAGAATAGTGATGGAAAAACCATAGAATAACGATCTATGGGTTGGTAGTAGAATGTGATATACTCCGCGCCCAAAGTTCATCCAAGAGTCATGAGTCATGAGTTCAAAAAAAGAAGTACAGCAATTAAATCACCGCCTAGATAAGTGTAAGTTTAAGTTAGATGCGGCGAAATCTCGTGGCGATCAGGCTATGATCTCAAAATTTACGGATGAAATTGAGAAAATTAACAAAAAGATCGCCCAACTTAAACACAAGCAAGATTACGATCTTAACAAAGAGCGTAAAGACCTATCCGATATGCCGTTCTCTCGTGAAATTACCAAAGCTGAACAGGCGGATATGGGCAAGTTGAAAAAATCCGTAAAAGGGTTAGTGGTTGTTCACCCAATGACGAAACTGGGTAAGGCATTACGTTGTGATGTGATGACAGGGTTTGCACCTAAGAAATTCTAGTCTCATTTGATGTGATGTTTATTGTTTAAAAAGATCGATGCAGAAACGCCCAAACAAGAGATAACTTGTTTGGGCGTTTTTTTTGGGTGGATCTACAATTGGGTGTGTCTACAAGCAGAAGGGTGAGTTTAAAACCCCATCAGTTGCAGTAAATGTTCGGCGGTTCTTATTGCTTCTTTACGATTAGCAATATTGAGCTTTTGATACAAATTTCGAATGTGGGTTTTAATGGTGGTTCCTGCCACATCCAGTTCTTGGGCTATTTGCTCATTACTAAACCCTGAATAGATCAGTCCTAAGACTTGCCATTCACGCTGGGTGAGAGGGCTAGTCCTAACCAGTTCGGGAATGTTGGGATGATTCACTAACTTCTCGACAAACTCTTCATCAAAGTGAACCGATCGGCTGCGTTGAGTTGTTGAAATATCTTTGGTGAGTTGTTGCGCACGGTGGCGTTCAAGATCGCCCAGTTCAGATTTCGTGCTGAGTTTTTCAAGTAGGTGGCCAATCTTTCCACCGTCGATAAGAAAGTTACCCAAAATCCCAGTTTGATTCGTTAACTCTAGAGCTTGCTTCAACTTATCTTTGGCTTGATCTTCATCCCCTTGTTTTACCGAGAGAACACCTTCCACAATGAGATTTCTATTTCTGTCAGTGAGGAGGTGCGCTTTTTGGGCTTGTTCTTGAATGAAATCGAGCGTTTTTTGCGCGTTGTCTGTTTCCCCTAGGTTGATATAAGCCCGTGCGATATTACGCCATTGAAGTTGTGTAAAGTGATTGCACGCTTCTTCGGGCCTTACTGCGGTATCGAGCCACTGACGAATCGCGTCTTTATCGCCACGCGCTTGCCAAAATAAGATCAATGAAAGCGATGCGTTCGCTGTCCAATCAACGTGGTAGGTTGATTGCTTTAACAGATGAACGATTTGGTCGATAAATTTGGCGGCTTTATCCAGTTCACCTCGTCCAATAGTGATACGTGCCAGCATGGAGTAGCTGTGCAGATGCTTACTTGGATCGTGTTTACCTAACACATGTAGCCCTTTATAAGCACACTCTTCGGCCTCATCTAGTCGATTCCAACACCAAAAGACTTGAGCGCGTAAACGCAGCAAAAACTCGTGCATCGGCACTTGCTGAAGTTGCTGCTCTTCAACCAATTTAAACGCGTTGTCTTGTACTTCAAAAGCCGCCTGAACATAGCCTTGAGCGATTAAGATTTCACTTTGCTGCAGCATGGCCCATAGTGCTTGGTGGTAAACCTGATATTGACGGGCCAGCTTTTCTGTTTGCTGCATCATGGGTAACGCTCGGCTCAAGTGGCCGGTCACGTGATTGACTTCCCCAACGACAGAGGTCGCGACAATTCGGCTGCGGTAGACCGTATGATCAAGTTGGCTCAAGGCCAGTTCCGCCAGTTCCAGTGCTTTTTGTGGCTCATTTCGGTTAATCGCGACTTGCGCTCGCAATGCGTTAAACTCGCCTTGTTCTTTGGTTGTCGGGGTCACGTTGTACAGTGGCATCTGCTCATCAGCTTTGGCGAGCAAATCACCTACATCATTATATCGGTGCTGACTTTGTGCTAACCAGGCTTCCAACATACACAGCTTTGGTTCGGTATAGAGTTGAGTAGGCTCAAGTGTTTTAATCGCTCGTTCAAGTGTTTGTAACTCTCCTTGGTTGAACATTTTCCAACCATAGCTGGTTAAAATGGTTGCCACGAGCTCGCTGTCTTTGGCTTTTTGCGCATGTTGCAATGCTTGGTGTGGTGACTCTAGTTTCAACCAGGCTTGTGCGGCGGTTTTATGCAAATGTTGCTCTTGCTGAGGAATGCGAGCCATGCGTTCATGGGCGAGAAACTCGGCGAATAAATTGTGGAATCGGTACCAGTTTTTCTCGTCTTCAAGCGGGTAAATAAATAACCCATAGCGATTTAAAGACTCGATCATGCTGAGTGCATCGTCTCGCTGAGTCAGTGCACAGACGAGCTGATCGTTGAAATGATCCAGTACCGAACATTGTAATAAGAACTGCCTTGTTTCCTGGTCAAGCAAGTCGAACACTTCTTCTACCAAATAATCCCATAAATGAGCGTGATTAAACTGCGATACAGACTCTGCTGATTGGGCCAATGTTCGTTTTTGATGCTGAGCTTGGAGCGCAATTAATTGCAGGGCGGATGGCCAACCTTCAACGTAGGTTTGCAGGTTCTTTGCCGTGTCCGTATCAATACCATCGGTGACTCGCTGGTTAAAGAATCGTGTGGTTTCTTCCGTATCAAAAGCCAGTAACTCATTGCCAATTTCAATCATCAGATCGCGCACACGTAGGTTAGCGGTTCCTAATGGCGGCGCTGCTCGGCTCGTCACTACAAGGGTTAGATTTTCAGGCATATGCTTGAGGAAAAACCGCATCGCTTCATGGATCTCATCATCCGAGATCAGATGGTAATCATCGAGTACGACGTAACATTCCTGGTGAAAATTTGAAAGTTCGGCAAAGACTTCGCTAAAGAGAGAGTGAAGAGAAGAAAACTGGCGTTTCTCTGCCAAGGTTTGCGCATTTGGGCAAGCGTTATTGGTGCTTTTGTTGAGTGCTTGTAAAAGATAGTTGATGAAGCGAAACGGATCGTTATCACTTTCATCAATGCTGTACCAACCAACATGAGACTTGTCGGAAAGCCATTGAGAAGCCATGGTGGTTTTTCCGTAGCCAGCAGGCGAACGAAAAAGAACCAGCTTATAGCAAGGCGCTTGTTGTAATAGATCCAGGACTCTAGGTCGAACAATCGCATTATGAAGTCGACCAGGTCGAGTTAATTTCGATGGAATCCACATATTTCTAATCCGTTGTCATGATGGTTATGGAGCCGATAGGTTGGATACTAACGGAACTCATCAATGACCGTTATTGATCCCACCCCGTTTTTTTAAGGGGATCGCTTCAAATTTACTACTACGCCCCATAAATGTGACGATAGTCACTTATTGTTCGTTTGTGATGTGTAATGAAAATGTAATTTGTACGAAAAATCATGAAACTTGCATCATTCGAGGAGAAACTATGAGAACTATTTCTCATTTTGTATCAATAGTGAAACTCGGGTTGATACTTTTTTAATGAATACAGAGTAGGGTAAACAGCTAGAGTGTGTGAGGTGAATCACGACTGATTTGTCATGCACAGCGATTATTGAGATTTAGATCACCGCTCATAGTGGGGTACGCCCTCTACGCCCTAACTTCTCCTCCTCTTCATCATAATAACTAGGAGGATGTTTAGAATACTGTGTAGATGCACGATATGTCTCAGATGGATTTAACCAATAAGTGAGATTTCTCTAATGAAACCTACTCAACAAAAGAATTTCGATAAAAACGCATTTCAAGAAAGCGTTAAGAAACATTTATCTGCAACCTACGCAACAACCGTTGAAACAGCAGACAGTCGCGCATGGTACCTGGCAATGGGTCGTGCTCTTGCAGAGCTAACGACTTTTGACCTGTTAGAAACTGAAAATGACGAAAAAATTAAGAACGCAAAAAGTGTTAACTACCTTTCACTCGAGTTTTTGATTGGCCGCCTTACAGGTAACAACCTGATCAGCATGGGTCTATACGAGAAAATTACTCACGCGATGGAAGAGCTAGGTCAAAACCTAACTGACCTTTTAGAAGAAGAGCGCGACCCATCACTAGGTAATGGTGGTCTTGGTCGTCTTGCTGCTTGTTTCATGGATTCTTGTGCCGCTCAAGAATACCCAACAGTCGGTTACGGTCTTCACTACGAATACGGTCTATTCAAACAGTCTTTCCAAGACGGCCGTCAACAAGAAGCACCAGACGCATGGCGTGGTGTTGAAGGTTACCCGTGGGAAGTCGCTCGTCCAGAACTTGCACAACACATTGGTTTCTACGGCCACGTTGATGTTGAATACATCGACGGAAAAGAAGTGCGTACTTGGGTTCCAGGTATGGAAGTAAAAGCAATGCCTTGGGATCTGCCTATCGTAGGTTACGAGTCAAATACGGTTTACCCGCTGCGTCTATGGGAATGTCAGGCAATCGCTCCTTTCTCACTCGCAAGCTTTAACAACGGTGATTACTTCGAAGCGCAACACTCGCTAATCGATGCAGGTAACATCACTAAAGTACTTTATCCGAACGACAACCACGAGAAAGGCAAAACTCTGCGTCTAATGCAGCAGTACTTCCACTCAGCAGCGTCGGTTCGCGATATTCTACGTCGTCACGAAGCGGCTGGTTTCTCTCTAGAAGATCTGCCTAAGCAAGAAACGATTCAGCTGAATGATACGCACCCAACGATTGCGATTCCTGAACTCATGCGCATCTTGATTGACGAGAAAGGTTTATCTTGGGACCAAGCTTGGGAAATCAGTGCACATACGTTTGCATACACGAACCACACGCTGCTTCCAGAAGCACTAGAAACTTGGTCTGAATCTCTGATCAACCGCCTTCTTCCACGTCACATGGAAATCATTTTTGAAATCAACCACCGCTTCATGCAAGAAGTTCGCAAGATGTGGCCTGGTGACGGTGAGAAGCAAGCGAAGCTTTCTATCATCCAAGAAGGTTTCCACCGCATGGTACGCATGGCAAACCTATGTGTGATCGGCTCTTACAAAGTCAACGGTGTCGCCGCGCTTCACTCTCAACTGGTTAAGAAAGACTTGTTCCCTGAGTTCAACGAAATCTTCCCTGGCAAACTGACTAACGTAACAAACGGTATCACGCCACGTCGTTGGTTGAAGTTCTGTAACCCAGGTCTATCTAAGCTAATTACTGACAAAATCGGTACTGAATGGCCAGCGAAACTTGAGCAGCTAGAAGGCATTGCTAAGTTTGCAACCGATGCAAAATTCCAAAAAGAATTCATGGCGGTTAAGAAAGAAAACAAACAGCGTCTTGCGGATTGGGTTCAAGAGAACATGGGTATCGAGCTCGATACTAACGCTATCTTCGATGTTCAAATCAAGCGTCTGCACGAGTACAAGCGTCAGCACCTAGATTTGCTACACATTCTCTCTCTGTACCACCGTATTCTTAACGAACCTGGTTTCGAGTGCGAGCCACGCGTATGTTTCTTCGCAGCGAAAGCCGCACCGGGTTATCACCTAGCGAAAGAGATCATCTTCGCGGTGAACAAGATTGCTGAGAAGATCAACAACGATCCTCGCATCGGCAACAAGTTGAAAGTGGTCTTCATCCCTGACTACCGAGTTAGCATGGCTGAAATCATCATCCCTGCAGCAGACGTTTCTCAGCAAATCTCGCTAGCGGGTAAAGAAGCATCGGGTACGGGCAACATGAAGATGGCACTTAACGGCGCTCTAACTATCGGTACGATGGATGGTGCAAACGTTGAGATTCGTGAAGAAGTTGGCGATGAAAACATCTATATCTTCGGCCTAGAAGTGGATGGCGTTGTGGCACTGAAAGCTCAGGGTTACAACCCATACGATTACTACAATGCAGATCCTTTGCTGAAAGCATCTCTGGATCTATTGACTGGCGATGAGTTCACTCCAGGTCAACCGGGCCTTCTACGTGCAACGTTTGATAGCCTGCTAGACGGCGGTGACCCGTATTTATGTCTTGCTGATTTCGCATCTTACGTGCAAGCACATGAAGACATGGGCAAACAGTACAAAGACCAAGCGGGCTGGGCTAAGAAAGCGATTCTTAACACTGCACTGGTTGGTAAGTTCACCTCAGACCGCTCAATCCGCGACTACGTGAACAACATTTGGAAATTGGAAGCGGTTAAGCGCTAATACGTCCAAATAATAGCCAAGGCGTACCTTATTTTAGGTCTCGATCGCCTTGGCTTCATTCGTATTAGGCAATGCGTTATCTATTACAATCAATAAAACCCGACGTTGTGAAGGTAATAATAACCTTCGGAGAGAGCGATGACAGATCAAACAGCATTACAACAAGTCGCCGAAATGGCTCGACTCGCTGATAGCTATATCAGTGCTTGGGGAGAAGAAGCAAAAGTAGAAGATGACACTCTTTTACATTTATTAGGCTCGCTAGGGTACGACACACGCAGTGATGCAGCATTACTAAGTTCTGCAGAGAAAAAGCACAAGAAATCGGTACTTGAACCCGTCATGGTTATTCGTGACGGCGAAGCGATTGAAGTGGAACTTAATCTGGGTGTGAGCGCCAGAGAGAGCGAATTCAGTTGGCGTTTGGAAACAGAGCAAGGCCAGGTACTTGAAGGCTATCTTCAATCTCAGATTGTTAGAGATGAGCGAAAAGAGGGTGGCCCTTTAGTATTTACTCTACCTAACGATCTTGAGTGGGGTTACCACACTCTTATTGTTTCGCGAAAACGTCGTAAAACACCGTATGCGATGTCGTTGATACTGACTCCTCAGTCGTGTTTCAAACAGCCAAAAATGAATGATGGCAAGAAAATGTGGGGACCAAGTATTCAGCTATACACTTTGCGTACTTCTCACAACTGGGGCATTGGTGATTTTGGTGATCTAAAACAGCTTGTTGCAGATATCGCTTCTCGCGGCGGTGACTTTGTCGGTCTCAACCCGATTCATTCGCTTTTTCCAGCGAACCCAGAAGGGGCGAGCCCATACAGCCCATCCTCTCGTCGTTGGCTTAACATTTTATACATTGATGTGAGTTCAGTACCTGAGTTTGCGCTCAGCGCTAAAGCGCAGCAAACGGTTGGAAGTGCGGAGTTTCAGCAGCGTTTGCAGCAAGCTCGTGATTCACATTGGGTAAATTACACTGAGGTTGCCGAGCTAAAAAATCGCGTATTGCCAATGCTTTATGCCGAATTTAAATCTCGCCACCTCGACAAAAACAGCGAACGTGCGCAAGCATTCTTGGCGTTTGTGGAACAAGGTGGAGACAGCCTCGTTCATCAGGCGGCGTTTGATGCTCTGCATATTGAGTTGCATAAACAAGATTCTAATGTTTGGGGATGGCCTGTTTTCCCTGAAGAGTTCCGCAAGTTTGATAGCCCTGCGGTACAAAAATACATCAAAGACAACCAAGACAGTGTGCACCTTTATATGTACCTGCAGTGGATTGCTGATACGCAAATCAATGAAGCACAGACACTGGCAGAAGAAAAAGGGATGGCGGTTGGCCTGTACCGAGACCTTGCTGTCGGTGTGGCAGATTCAGGCTCAGAAACTTGGGCCGATGACGGCAGCCTAGTACTGGATGCCAGCATAGGCGCACCGCCTGATGTGTTAGGCCCACTTGGTCAAAATTGGGGATTGCCGCCGCTGAACCCTCAAGTACTAAAAGAGACCGGGTATCGAGCGTACATCAACTTGCTGCGTGCCAATATGAAACATTGTGGCTCACTGCGCATTGATCACGTATTAGGATTGCTGCGTTTATGGTGGATTCCGAAAGGTCAAGATGCGACAAAAGGCGCTTACATCTATTATCCTGTTCAAGACATGCTAGCGATACTGGCTCTTGAATCGCACCGTCAGCAATGCAGCGTGATAGGTGAAGACTTGGGTACGGTACCCGATGAGATAGTTGATATTTTGCGTGATGCGGGTGTGAACTCTTACAAGGTCTTTTTCTTTGAGACATCAAAGGAAGACGGTGGTTTTATTTCACCGGCCCATTACGCTGAACAATCCATGTCAGCGTTATGTACGCACGATATGCCGACACTCCGTGGCTTCTGGCACTGTGATGATCTAAAAATGGGCCATGACATCGGTTTGTACCCAGACGAGCAGCAACTCGAAAGCCTGTATCAAGATCGATTGGTATGCAAACAGGGTATTTTAGATTCAGTGGCATGGCATGGATATCTACCAGAAGGCGTGGGTCGTGATGCGTCTCAAGTGCCGATGGATTCGTACTTAAGCGAAGCGCTTCATTTGCACGTTGCAGCGGGCTCATCTTCTTTGCTGAGTGTGCAACTTGAAGATTGGTTAGAAATGGATCAGCCAGTGAACATACCAGGCACGGTCAATGAATACCCTAACTGGCGTCGTAAGTTGTCAATGAATCTGGATGAAATATTTGCTCGCGAAAGTGTTAACCGTATTACTAAGCGTTTGACTGAAGTTCGTTCTAAAGCAGGGTAAAGCGATCAATAGAACCGATAAAGCGGCCATTGATACCAGTCGCATAGAAAAGTATAAACTTGGTCACTCTAAAAGAGGCGTAAGTTCGGTAAACTACATCCACTAATTATTAAGCCTGCTGACTAGTAGGCTTTTTTAGTTAACAAGTTGCTAATTTATATAAAAATTTATTATATAGAAACGATCATTAAGCAGCGGGTACTTATATAAGAAATCGATTGTCGAAAGTTAGGTTAGGAGAACTTACATTGAAACAAACAGGGCTTAATAAAATAACACAAGTGTACACCCAACTTTCACAAGCTGCGTTTGCCGACCCCTTCTCATTTATTGGGCCGTATTTGCCCGAAAAACAAGGTGCATTGCGCGTATGGATGCCCGATGCCGATGGTGTTGAGTTAGTGATTGAAGGCGAAGAGAGAGTTCCACTGACTCGCGAAGACTCTTCTGGCTTTGTGCTAAAACAGTCACGTGACCTTCGTTTTACCCACTACAAACTGGCGGTGAATTGGTCGGGTACCGAGCAGCTAATTGACGACCCCTATCAATACCACGCTTTATACGCTGGCTACGATGAATTGCACAACCCGAAAGAAATGTATCACCAAATGGGTGCCCAGTTTGTCACTATAGAACGAGATGGAAAGTCCATTTCGGGTACGCGTTTTCTTGTTTACGCACCTCATGCTTCTGCTTGTAGCCTGGTTGGTAACTTCAACTCATGGGACGGACGTCGTCACCCTATGCAGCGCTTAGATTACGGCATATGGGGAATATTCATACCTGGTCTGGAAGAAGGTGCCCAGTACAAATTTGAAATGAAAGGCCCAGAAGGGGAAGGCTTACCGCATAAGGCCGATCCTTGGGGCTTTTATAGCGAGCAACATCCATCGTTTTCGTCGGTCACTTATAATCATGATCGCTACGACTGGCAAGATACAAAATGGCAGAGTAGACCTGTCACTGAGAAGCGCCGTGAAGCGCTCTCTTTTTACGAGCTTCATGCGGGCTCTTGGAAAAGAGATCAGCATGGCAACTTCCTAAACTATCGCGATCTTGCCGCTGAGCTTGTTCCCTATTTGGTTGACCTTGGTTACACCCACATAGAACTCATGCCTGTTTCTGAGCATCCATTTTATGGTTCTTGGGGCTACCAACCGATCGGTTTATTTGCGCCAACGAGCCGCTTTGGCACGCCTGATGATTTCAAATATTTTGTTGATCAGTGTCACCAAGCCGGTTTAGGTGTCGTCCTCGATTGGGTGCCTGCGCACTTTCCGTCCGATGACCATGGTTTAGCTAACTTCGATGGTACGCCGCTGTTCCACGATCCGGATCCTCGACGTGGCTGGCACCAAGATTGGAGCTCGTACATCTATGACTTAGGGCGTGAACATGTTCGTCGCTTCTTAGTCTCAAATGCACTGTATTGGTTTGAACAGTTCCATATTGATGGTATCCGAGTCGATGCTGTGGCTTCGATGCTTTACCTCGATTATTCGCGCAGTCATGACCAATGGGTGCCGAATGTCGATGGTGGGAATGAAAACTACGATGCCATAGCCACGTTAAAGTGGATGAATGAAGAAGTGTATAAGCACTTTCCGAATGCGATGACGATTGCGGAAGAATCGACCGCTTTTCCTGGCGTCTCAGCACCGACCTTCATGGGCGGTTTAGGCTTTGGCTTTAAGTGGAACATGGGGTGGATGCACGATAGCCTCGCGTATATCAAAGAAGATCCCATTCACCGTCAATATCACCACGATACCATCACGTTTCCATTAGTGTATGCGCACAGTGAAAACTACGTATTGTCACTTTCTCATGATGAAGTGGTGTACGGCAAAGGATCGATACACGATAAAATGCCAGGTGATGAGTGGCAAAAAACCGCAAACCTTCGCGCTTACATGGGCTACATGTATGGTCAACCGGGTAAAAAGTTGAACTTTATGGGGGCTGAAATTGGTCAAACTGCCGAATGGAATCATGACGATCAATTGCAATGGTTCTTACTAGAATTTGACCGTCATAAAGGGGTTCAAAACTTAACGCGTGATCTCAATAAGATGTACCGAAACGAACTCGCGCTGCATGAGTTAGACAGTGACCCTCGTGGATTCGAATGGCGTTTGCAAGATGCGTCAGACGTGAGTATTTTGGCTCATGAGCGAATCAGCGAGCAAGGTGAACGTGTTCTCGTCGTCACTAACTTTACACCGGTCCCACAAAATGAGTTCACTTTGGGTATGCCTGTGGAAGGCAAGTACGAGTTGCTACTGAATACTGATAACGCCCACTATAATGGCAGCGATTATCATGTGTATGAAACGGCGGAAACTCAAAAAATTGAAAGCCAAGGTTTAGCACAATCTCTTTCATTGCGCATTCCACCCCTTGCGACGGTTTTTTATAAGTTGAAGTGATATAAAAACGAACGAATAAAGGCAGGTCATAGAGTGCGATTTACACTGTGAATCGGGCTTTAAATCTGCAAATTGATAGCAAAGCCGAAGGTTGAATAGCATTCACCTTCGGTTTTTTTATCGACTTTCTCTGGCAAGACTTTCAAGAAAACAAATAGCGATGACACGGTTAGTCATCGGCGAGGATTGCCGATCTCTTGATGTAGTCCGTACATTAAAGCCTGAAACTAGATAACAAAAATTAAAGCTAAGAGAATAAGATTGAAACTTATTGGGAATGTTCAATGTCAGAACCTCTATTTCTAACGAGGTTGTGTCCATTTATTATTTAGAGAATCATGCCTACCTTGCTATGTTAGCTTAAACTCGACTTACTTTTGTTATGTGGCACCAAAGCTGGTTCAAGGTTGAATAGCTCGTTGTTATTTCTAGCATGTATCCGTGCTTGATTTCGCATCTGCCAGTTCAACTCGGGCATCATCAGAGTCAGCAGACTCTCAGATCCTAGGTGAACCTGATCATTAGTTTCGCTGTCGTCTAAGCAGATGATATCGACATTATTAAGCACAGTGGACTGATCATAACCATGTAAATGGTCTCATACTAAGTGACGGACAAAACTTGCGGCGATATAGTATTAGGGGCCTTTGAGAATAAACACAATCGAGCGCTTTCCCCCTCATTTCATCACGTTCGGCAAGTTGAACAACCGCTATCAGATTCAATGCCATACAGATCCAAATTTAAGATAAAAAAACCAAATAAAACAATATGGTGTCTATAATTATTGTCATACGAAGCAGAGACTTCGAGTCAAATGAATAAGGACATTCATGAGCACCTCACTGGCTAAGACTATATCTATTTTAACGCTGTGTGTATTCGCAGCTATCCTTACCTCTGCCCACGCAAATCAATTTGTAGGGAGTGATGCTTGTGTCGACTGTCACGAGGAGGCTTACCAAGCCTGGCAAGGCTCTCACCATCAACAGGCAATGCAGCACGCGACTCCTGATACTGTGCTAGGTGACTTCAGCGATTTTAAGTTTGAGTTTGACGGTAACATCAACCGATTCTTTACACTTAACAATCAGTTCTTGGTCAATATACAAGGGCCAGATGGGCAATGGCATGACTACCAAATCAAATACACTTTTGGGGTCGCCCCACTTCAACAATATATGGTTGAGTTCGACGATGGCAGAGTCCAACTGATTCCTTTTGCATGGGATTCACGGCCTAAAAATCAAGGAGGACAGCGTTGGTTTCACCTCTACCCGAATATGACTCCCAAAGATGAGTTTTATTGGACCAACACTGGTCAAAACTGGAACTTCATGTGTGCAGATTGCCACTCGACCAACCTTGAAAAAAACTATAATGCTGGCACAAACACTTATAAAACAACATGGTCTGAAATCAGTGTGGGCTGTGAAGCGTGTCATGGTGCGGGGCAAGCTCACCTTGAGTGGGCCAACTCAAATCAACCATCAGCAGCACACTTTGGCTTCGACCGAGATCTATCCAAAGCGGTAAAAGAGTGGGTTTTTAAAGAAGGAGGCTCAACCGCACAGCCTCTTGCCATTGAGGACACTGACCAATTGGCAGTGTGCGCGCAATGCCATAGCCGAAGAGTTCAACTCAACGAAATCAACGATCATGTCTCTGGTCATTTTCTAGACCGCTACTTGCTGAGCACAATTACCCCAGAGTTGTATCATCATGATGGTCAAATATATGATGAGGACTACGTCTACGGCTCGTTTCTACAATCAAAAATGGCTGAAAAAGGAGTAAGTTGTACCAATTGCCACGACCCGCACAATGCGAAATTAAAAATACCAGAGGAAACGGTCTGCGCTCAATGTCATTCTCCGCGAGAGTACAGCTCAGATAACCACACGTTCCACTTACCCAATAGCGAGGCGTCAAAGTGTACAACGTGTCATATGCCTGAAACGACTTATATGCAAGTTGACCCCCGACGCGATCATAGTTGGCAAATCCCAAGGCCAGATCTTTCTATGAATATCGGTACCCCCAATGTGTGTGTGAGTTGCCACGAGGACAAAACCAATCAATGGGCCAACAGTGCTTTAGAGAGATGGTTTCCAAACTCAAAATATCGAAGTTCACAACACTTTTCGATCGCCTTTTATGCCTCAGCCATCAATCATAATAGTGCTGAAAATGCACTGTCATATATTGCCCAGAATTCGGGGGAGAGTGCAATAATTCGAGCATCAGCATTGCAGCGAATAGCGAATCACCCGGGGAAAAATAGCTTGGTGGCATTAGCTCGAACCATGAAACATCAAAACGAACTCATTCGCTTAGGTGCGGTTCAAGGAGCCATTAATTATCCTTTCGAGCAGAAATGGCAGCTATTGGCTCCTTTACTAGAAGATTCTGTTTATGCTATTCGAACAGAAGCTGCGGGATCATTAGCCAGACATTGGCAGTCCATGACGCCTGATCAGAAAAAGCGTATTGAGCCTGCACTTACAGAGTATTTAGACATTCAGAGTTATAATAGCGATAGAGGCTTTGGAAGAACCAATCTTGGCAACGTCTATCGAGCGCAAGGAAAGATCGATAAAGCCATCTCATCCTACACCTCTGCCATAGAAATTGAACCGTACTACCCTAACAGCTATATAAACTTGGCCGATTTATACAAGTTAACAGGACAAGAAAAGTCAGCGTTAAATGTACTCAAGCAAGGACTCGATGCTCAACCTTCCTCTGGAGTCTTTATGTATTCCATCGGATTGTCTTTGATACGACAAAAAAACAAGAATGAAGCCGTCAGCTACTTTAAGCAGGCCACGCACGTTGAACCAGAAAATGCACAATATTGGCTCATTTATGGACTTTCATTAGAGCAATCTAGCCTGACACAAGCCGATTCAGCACTAGCCAAAGCTTACAGTCTGAGCCGAGATCCAAATCATTTGTATGCACGCTGTGATCTACAAGTTAGGCACAAATTTAAAACCGCACAAAACTGTATCAATAAGCTTGCGCCTTTCGCCCCTGATAATGTGATTTCTCAGTTGAAGACTAAGTTACATTCGACTTCAAATACGACCAAGTGAATTTTTTATCGCGACTAGACTAATCGGTTGGTATGCTATCTGGACTTTTTAGGTATAGAGCAATAAGCAACGAAGTCTATGCGTCAGTCCATATTGGATGAGAGCTTCAAGCTGATTAATGAACACAGGGTTGTTGGTGTTGGACTTATGAAGATCACCAACGCGGCAGAAGGCACCAAAGATTCTTTTTACCACTACTTTAAGTCAAAGAACATTTTGGCGAAACCCTACTTGGTCATTACTTTGATAACCACGTATCGATATTAGATGGTTATATGAGTGATGCGGCAACGACTCGCCATTAAAGAGAGATGGAGTACTTTACGTTCTGGAGTGGCTCTAAACTGACGGGTGAAATATCAGGTACTTCCAACCAGATGCAATCCACAATGTCGGAAGGTGCCGATTTAACATCGCCGATCCTCAGTCACTGCCTCGCACACTTTATGGGTTATGGCTTGGCTCAACACGCATGGTCTCAATGTCAATAAATCGAGCGATTCTCGATACCGCCATGCAAGAAATGGGTTTCTCAATCAGCCAGATTTAACTCAAATATCACAAAGGGCCCGCTGTGAGGGCCCTTTCATTTGGCGCTTTAGATTAAGATTAGTTACCCACACCACCATTATTTGTGGCTGGTATTTCGGGTGTAAGAGGCGGCCACTCTTTGAAAGTCGCTAAATGCTGTTGCACTGCCGCTTGTACTGGGCCAAATGCCCACATTTTTTGCCCCATCCATTTTAGATACATTCCAGACTCTTCCGCAGCTCTTTCATAAGGGTCTCGACGAAGGTTAAAGAGTAATGGTGCATTTAACTCCTCTTTAGCGCCACCCCAACCATGATTCTGCACTACAAAATGGGCTTTCCAATCACCAAAACGTACAGCCTGAAGTTTATCACGCTCATAATAGAAGATTTCATTACGATTCGATTGGCTATCCTTCGTGAGCATATCTAACTGATTATAGCCATCGAGATGAGCTTTGAAGCCATCATGACCTTTCAGTAGTTTCTCCTTCAGATCGCTAGGACCACCGGCCGCAGCCACCAATGTTGGTAACCAGTCCATACCATCAAATATGCCGTTATTCACTGAGCCTGCTGGTATTTTATTTGGCCAACTGACCAACGCAGGAGCTCTGACTCCTCCCTCCCAAGTCGTTCCTTTTTCACCGCGGTATGGCGTCATGCCGCCATCTGGCCAGGTCATAATTTCAGGGCCATTGTCCGCAGTGAATATCACGATGGTATTGTCTGCTACACCTAGCTCTTCTAGCTTTGCAAACATTTCACCAACATGGTCATCTAAATCCTTCATGACCACTTCTTGGAGCCCCCAACCATTTTTTCCAAGCATTGCTTCATATTCTGGCGACAAATGCGTCCAAACATGGCCTCTTGAAGGACAATACCAAGTGAAAAAAGGTTTATCGGCTTTCACTGCTCTTTCAATGAAGTCAATGGCATGCTTATTCACTTCATCATCAAGGGTTCTCATTCGTTCAATCGTGAGTGGGCCATCGTCTTTAATGGTTTGCTTTCCTTTACCGTCGGATTGCGCGTGAATGACATTACGAGGAGCAAATTTCTGGAATGCAGGATCCTCAGGCCAATCGGGATCTTCGGTGTATTCCATTGCATTTAAGTGATACAACCACCCCCAGTACTCATCAAATCCATGCATAGTAGGGAGAAACTCGTCGCGATCTCCAAGATGATTCTTACCAAACTGGCCAGTCACATAGCCCATCGTTTTCAAGATTTCAGGTAACGTTGGCGTATCCGCATGAAGTCCTACAGGTTCTCCCGGTAGTCCGACTGTATGCATGCCTGTTCGCACCGGTAGTTGTCCAGTTAGAAAAGCAGAACGCCCAGCGGTACAGGAAGGCTGGGCGTAATAATCGGTTAGCATCACGCCATTTTCTGCGATACTATCTATATTCGGTGTTTCACTAGACATAACTCCGTTGTGATAAGCGCTGACATTCGAGATACCGATATCATCAGTAAAGATAACGAAGATATTTGGCTGTTCTTGCGAGGCTAACCCTAATGCAGACCAACTCGCCAATATACCCAAGATAATGAGATGTAATATCCTTTTCATATGACGTCCTTATTCAGTTTCAATCTCTTCTTTTTGAATCATCTTCATACCAACGATTCCAAACCCCAGTTCCAGTAATAAATAAGCGGATAAGAGCCAATGAGGCATACCATCCGAAACGAGGCTAATCACGCGTCCAATAGCCAAACCGAACATAAAAATGACTAAACTATAGAGGGCGTGTAACCTCATATTGTTGCGAAGTGCTCCCATTACCCAAAAGGCAGCCAAGGCGAGATATAGCCCCATCACCGCTCGGAAGATATGAGTGACATTAATCGGAGTTGCATCAATGTTGAACAAAATGTCCAAAGATTCGGCAGGTGAAAAACCATATGACAGAGCAATCGGCGTCAAGCCAAACGCAGCAACGATCAAGAAAACACTTTGAATTTTCATATAATTACACCTACTCTCCCTGTTCCATTCAAATCTTAGTAGACGAGAGAAAATAAACAAGTTGCACACTTATATTTATTATTAATTTATTTGTGCTATACGATTGGCCTTAAGCCGCACATGAATGCTCGGCTCGACATGCTTGGAGAAGTTAAGCCAACCAAGGCATAAGGAATTAAAGGGTCATATATGACCCTATATGTGTTCTTAAGGAAGAAGGTGAACAGGTCACTATTTAATTTCCCTGGACGGTAGCAAAACGCAAGACCTATACGTATTTTCCATATATAGAGCATAGCTTTATGTAATTGTTCATCAAATCCAATAGTCTGTGATTAACGAAGAGTCCCTAAATGATTATCGAAACTTTTTTGCCGACCGAGATTCTCCCTGAACTGAGTTTACCATCTTAGTAAATGCACGATCTTTCGCTCTTCTCTCTGCTAACGTCGCACTATTGTGTGCTTCTTCCCGCAAAAGTTTTTTGTAATTGTTTAAACGCCTAGAAGACAACTCACCGTTTTCTACCGCTTGTCTAACCGCACATTTAGGTTCATCCTCATGCAGGCAGTCACTAAAACGGCATTGAGAAGCGAGTGACTTAATGTCGGCAAAAGTGAGTTGGATCCCTTCTTTAACATCGCTAAGTTGCAACTCTCGCATGCCCGGCGTATCCATCAATAAACCACCGCTAGGTAACCACTTTATCGCACGATAGGTCGTTGTATGGCGACCTTTACTGTCTTGCTCACGAATACGCCCTGTTTCCATTTCATGGTGTGCAAGTAAGCTGTTAACCAATGTCGACTTTCCTACGCCAGAGGAGCCAAGAAAGGCAATAGTCTTACCTTTCTGACAGTAGGTTTCCAATACAGACACGTCCTGGGTATCTAATGCGTTCACACAGTGAACACTTAATAATGCATCAAGTTTTTGAACTTGATGTCGAATCTCATCTGCATCACGACATAAGTCGGCTTTAGTTAGAATAATGATAGGTTCAACGCTCGCTTCATTTGCCAACGCTAAATAACGCTCAATTCGATTTAAACTGAAATCGTCATTTAATGAACTTACGATAAAAACACTATCAATGTTGGCGGCAATTAGCTGACGCTTGAGAGCGCTGCCAGCGGCCTTACGTTGGAACAATGATTGTCTTTCGAGTACACGTATTATTCGTTCTGGAGTAAATACCACCCAGTCTCCCACGCAAATGGAATCGAGTTTAGGTGGGAGATTAAACCGCAAAGTCTCTTTGTCACTCATCAGTACAACGTCTGATTTATGATGTTCGACAATTCGGCCAAGCAAGCAGCTCTCTAGTTCTTCCAGAGAAAGCTGCTGTTGGAAAAATGGTCGCATACCTAAGTCAAGTAATGCTGGAATGCTCATGTTATACACCTACCAATAAATTGGGTTATCAATTGCTTTTAAGCATGCGGGTTTGCCCGCTACTTTAGGGATGGTTTCGCCGACTAAAGATCGCGCGAGCCAACCGTCGGGATATGACAAGTCTCGCGGAGATTGAATCAAATCCTGGCTGATTGGGGCAAATCCTGTTTTCGAGTAAAAGTTAATATCGCCATAAGTGATCACAACGGTGACGCCTTTTTCTTTTAACGTCTCTAGCCCGAACTGGATTAACCCTTGGCCAACACCCTGCCCGTGACAATCGGTAGCAACCGCGACAGGTGCTAATAGAAAAATGTTTTCACCATTCGGAAAGGTCAGTCTTGAGAAGAAGATGCTGCCGACAATGCGTTCATTTTCATCTTGAGCGACAAAAGTGTATAGGTCTTCTTTGTTAGCGGGCAAAGTGAAAAAGTCTTCAGCTAGTTTCGCGATTAACGCACCTTCTTCTTTACCTTCTGAATCAGAAAATGTGTGATTGAATAGTGTACTAATTTCTTGAGTTTGTTCTGGTTTGTATAAAGCGTAGTTCATTTTTGTTTCTCTAGTTTGAACGTTTTAAAACAAAGTACTGATAGGTAAAGTCTTTTGCAGCCGTTCGTTCGTAAATTGAGATCTCTTTTTCAATATCTACTAACGCCTGGGACTCAGGCATAACTGGCTTTAATTCCTGAACTCTTTTTTTCAACGGAAACCAGTAGTTCTGCCATGCATCGACTTGTAATGAAAAGTGTTCTACTACGTCATAGCCTAGCTTTTTGAATAAGGCCAGCCGCTTAGGTATTGATTGAATATCTGGGTAGTCTGCCTGCCAAAATTGTTTTGTCTCTTCATCAGGAAAGTCTGTGAGCCAGACTAAGTCACTTACCATGAGCACGCCATGCTCTTTTAACAGAGGCTTCCATTGTTTTAATGCGTTCTCCATCCCCATAATGTATACGCACCCTTCAGCCCAAATGGCATCAAAGCTCTTCGCCTGAAATGGGAGTTCTGTCATTGAGGCGAAAACAGGAGAAATTCGGTGGTTAAACTGTGCGTTTTGGATTTTTTCATTGAGCTGTTCGATAGCGATAGGCTCATTGTCCACTGCTGTAATATGTGCTGCACTGTTCTCTGCGAGTAATAATGTTGAGGTGCCAGTGCCACAACCAATTTCTAAAATATCGGTCATTGTCTCGGCCGCTATCAAAGACATTGCTTTTAAAGAGTCCTTCTGACTGCCGGGTCCCCAACGTTCTAACGTTTCAAAGACCGTCATAAAGTCTTTCATGTAGCTATCGTGCTCGTTCATGTCTTTTGACAACCACTTTAATCTGAGCGCTTCTTTGTCACTGTAGCCCTGGTTGTTTAACCAATTGAGGTAAACGCTTGGCGCATTTTTATTCAACGAATTATGCAGTTCTCTTTGTGAGCGCTCGCCAAGTAACCCCAGTAGCAACTCACGAGCCTGTTCTTTTTTCTCGATGTCATCGTTCAGTTGAATTAACCGTTCTCGCAAGATGCGCTTGTCTAACTTTGCTTCTATACAGCATTGGCACTCTTTGAGCGTTAATCCTGCGCTTTGGAGTTGTTGAATAAGAAACAATTGCTGCATGTCACTTTCGTTGTAATAGCGATAGCCATTCTCTAGGCGGTGCCCATTAATCAACCCGAGTTTTTCGTAATAAAGCAATGTCGTGCGCGAGAGGCCCGCCTTCGTCGCTAATTCTGAAATTAAGTACATGCCAAAGTTGACCTATATGTTGTTAATAGGCAGTCAGTATGAACTGTAGAGTAGTAGACAGGTCAAGTAGATGGGTGAGATTTTTTGCACGAATGTGAGGAGATGTAGATAGAGTGGCCAATAACCGAAGAGGTCGTTGTTTTTTTGTGAACCAACATGTTAAAGAAAAAGCGCTATGATAAACCGGCTTGGTGTGTTTGGAACGCTGTTACTGCCCATGGATCTTTGCTTTCTTCGTGCCAGATAGCACTCTAGGGAACTTGATTTGAATTCATTCATTGAATTGTACAATGCACCGATTGCATCCCAATGCTTGACAATGAAGGTTGATATTGACGGTTTCGACACTGAAACCGTCTGTGCTTTTGGGGCTTTATCTAAGACAGAGATTGCATCAATTTCCAGGCGATAAACAACATGATAACGCCAAACAAGAGGTCGATGATTCGCTGAACTTTTGGTCTATTTAGAATCGGGGCCATTTTAGCCGCTACCGTCGATAGACTGAAAAACCAGAAGAAAGAAGCCGCGACAATCCCAAGTGCGAAGGGCAGACGGTCTGGTTGAGCGTAGCTTGCGCCAATGGAGCCGAGCACAACAAAGGTGTCTAAATAGACGTGTGGATTGAGCAAAGTGACGGCCAGTGTCGCCGAAATGACCATGGTTCGAGACATGACTTTCTGGTTGGCTTTGAATGCGTCACTATGAAATTTCCATGCTCTGTGCAGCGAACTCAGCCCATAGAACGACAAAAACAAAACGCCAGCGCAAGTAATGACAGTCAGCGCGAGTGGCGAAGCGGTGAGTAACTTACTGCCACCAAATATTCCCGCAAAGACCAACAATGCATCACACATTGCACAGATAGCCGCAACAATTAGATGATGCTGCTTTTTAATTCCTTGATTCAATACAAAGGCATTTTGCGCACCAATTGGGATAATCATTGCCGCGCCCATTCCAAATCCTTGTAGCCATACCCAAGTGCTCATGTTTTTATCCGTTATGTTTGATTTTTCGCTAGATTATGCGATAAACATAAATAAGTAACGCTAATTAAATTAATGCCTGATAAGGAGATCTAATGTGAGTGTGGATTACAAGGCCGTTGCCGCTTTAGACGCGGTCATTTCGCTAGGCAGCTTTGATTTGGCGGCGCAGAAACTATTCATTACTCAATCGGCCATTTCACAACGAATTAAACAGCTTGAGCAAAACATGGCTCAGCCTCTGCTTATTCGTTCGGTGCCACCGAAACCGACAGAAGCAGGACAGCGATTGTTGGGGTTATATCAGCAAGTGAAGTTGCTTGAACAAGAGTGGTGGCCAGACAAACGGTTATCAGTCACTGAGCTGAGTTTAGCCAGTAATCATGACAGCCTAGCACTGTGGTTGTTGCCTGCGCTGAGGTCGGTGCTGAGTGCCCATGAGATCTCGCTCAATATCGTGATGGGGGATGAAAAACATACGCTAGAAAAGTTACGCAGCGGTGAGGTGTTAGCCGCGATCAGTGCTGAGGAAATGCCATTAAAAGGGTGCAGCAGTGACTATCTTGGGCAGATCAATTACCGTTGTGTCGCCAGCCCAGATTTTTACGAGCGATACTTCTTTAATGGCGTAACCAGTGAAGCTCTAAAAGCGGCACCTGCTGTTATCTTTGATCAATATGATGAGATGCATCATCGTTTTCTAGAAGCACACTTTGGTCTTAAAGAAGGGCAATGGCGCTACCATACACTGCGATCCCCAGAAGCGTTTATTACGATGGCGGAATTGGACATTGGCTATGGAATGATTCCTGATTTAATGATCGAAGATAAACTAAAGAATGGCCATTTAGTGGATCTGTTGCCTAATCACGGCTTTGCCCGCGATCTTTATTGGCATCGTTGGGCATTAGAACAAGGAATCCTCGCCGAGGTGACTGACGCAGTACTAAACAAGGCTAGCTTTCTGCCTCAATGCCAAAAACCGAATGGGGTGTATTGATCGTTGCCACTCGCTTGCTGAAATGATGGTTGGTTTAGTAGGCTCTCTAAACGATGGCTGATATGATTGGTCTTGTTATATTTTGGTCACGATATTCTGGAAGCAATGAAGCGGAAATAATCAGAGCAAAAGCAGTGAACGTGAATGACGCAAGGAGAACCTGTGCAGTACGTAACGATTAAAGAAGCGATTGTTGAGCAGATTGCATCCGGTATGCTCTCTCCAAGACAGAAACTACCTTCAGAGCGTAAGTTGGCGGAGTCGTTTGATACGACTCGTGTTACGTTGCGCGAAGCGTTGTCATTGCTAGAGTCAGAAGGCACGATCTATCGAGAAGATCGACGAGGCTGGTTCATATCGCCGACGCCATTGCACTATGATCCGGCTCAAACGCTCAACTTTACCAATAGGGCATTGGCCCAGAATCGAGTTCCTAAAACAGAAGTCGTCGCGGCCAAAAGTATGCTGGCGAATAAACAGGCTTCGAGCTTACTCAATCTCGGCCCTTTCGCGAATGTTATCCGTGTTGATAGAGTGCGTTTTTTGGATCAGCGCCCAGTGGTGTATGTGACCCATTATATGTCCCCTGAGCGGTTTCCCAAATTACTAGAGCATGATTTTTCACTGTCGCTAACGGACATTTACCGAGAGCATTATGGTGTGATTTACCACAAAGCGCAGTATCGAATATCCAGCCGTTCCTTGGTTGGAGAAGTCGCGCAAGCATTACGTGCCACACCGGGCGCACCCGCTATGGTGGTTGAGCGAGTGAACTATCACGCAAATGGCGATCTGATTGATTGCAGTATTGAGTATTGGCGTCACGATGCCATCTGCATTTCGTCCGTCTCAGAGCTAACTCAGCTTTAGATCTCACTCAGATTTAGAGCTAATAAAGCGAGATTGGTTTCGTGCCGGTGGCTTATTAACCGCAAACCCTAATATTTTTATTGGGGTTTTTTATTGGTTTTTTTATTAGCGGCTAGACCATGAGACGGTATTGTCACCTACACTGTTAATTCTATAAAAAAGGAGAAACTCTCATGATCACAGCGCTTTATGCGTCAGTTCTCGCCAGTTTAATGATTTGGCTATCCGTACAGGTAATCAAGCAGCGGCGGAGTAATAAAATTGCCTATGCTGATGGCGATGTAGAAGCACTTAAAATCGCTCGGAGTGCACACAGTAATGCGAGTGAATACATTCCGATCACATTAATCTTGATGGCATTGTTAGAGCATAACGGCATAGGGCTATTGTGGATTCATGGGATAGGAAGCGTTTTTGTGATGGGTAGAGTGATGCACGCTCGCGCTATTTTGAGTAACACGTTACCGGGCAGAAAAACAGGAATGCTCATGACTTTTGCCACAATGGCGTTGTTGGTTGTATTGAATCTTCTCTACTTGCCAGTCGATCAGCTATGGTGATTTCCATTGGCCGTCAATATGATTCACGCTAGCAATTCAATGTTCTAATGAATAATCCTTTTCGCCATGAAACTGTTTCATGGCGTCAAAGTAAACTGTAAGTACTCTCTATATTTATCAAATTGCCAATTTGGCACCCCACCCAATGTGATTAAAATCACGCAACTGACCTCTAAAATCCTCAATACTCAATCTGTAAGCGGTTTCAAGCGCCGCGCCCAGATTGAAAATTAGAGGTTCCATTGGCAACGATAAAGCATGTATCTGAATACGCAGGTGTTTCACAAGCCACTGTATCTAGGGTCATTAACGGCACTAGCAGAGTCAGTCATGACAAGAAGCTAAAAGTAGAAAAAGCCATACAGCATTTGGGGTATCGCCCCAACTCAATTGCGCAAGCATTAGCATCAAGTCGTACCGGCAGCATTGGCATTATTGTTCCTGAGTTAGGTGGGCCTTTTTTCTCTGAAATTTTACACAATTTGGAAGGTAACTTTCGTCGCTTTGGCTACCACGTTGTGGTCACCGCAGGATCAAATACCGAACAAGGACAGCAAGAGTCAGTTGAATTTTTATTAGGTCGTCGTGTCGATGCTATCGTCCTGCACGCTCAGCAGCTTACCGATGACTATATAATTTCTCTAGAAGAACAGGGTGTACCAATTGTATTGATAAACCGATTTATTCCAGAGATTTCGACTAGCTGTATAGATGTTGATAACGAGCTTGGGGGCAAACTTGCGACTCAACATCTATTAAAAATGGGGCACCGCCAAATCGCTTGTATTACAGGGCCACTCGATAAGTCAGATGCGCGGGGGCGTCTGCAAGGGTATCGAATCGCTCTGGAAGAAGCGGGTTTGCAATATAACGAAGCGTTGGTTTCTGAGGCGGGCTTTACGGAAGAAACAGGTGTCAGTGCAATGAAGAAATTACTTAAACGTGAATGTGAATTTACGGCGGTATTTGCTTCGAATGACCACATGGCATTTGGGGCGTACGAAGTGTTAAAAGGAGCAGGAAGGTCAGTGCCAAAGCAGGTATCACTGGTTGGCTTTGACAACATTCTTTTTGCTCGTTATCTCACTCCGGGGCTGACCACGATTAACTTCCCCATTGAACAGATGAGCGTAGAAGCCGTACAGCTCGCTATTCAAAAACTCAATAAAAATAAAAGAGACGTGAACTTCAAATTATCACCCAGGCTGGTGGTACGAAATTCGGTCAAGGACCTACTCAATACCCTATAAAAATATTAAGGATAACACATGAAATTTAAGACCTTAGCGCTTGCTAGTGCGGTTGCTCTTGGACTTGCTGCTACCGCTCATGCCGCAGACAATCAAATTCGTTTCGATGGCTTTCCCGATTTTGATAGCAGCTTGAAAGTACTGCTGCCTGATTTTGAAAAGAAAACAGGCATCAAAGTGGATTACCTAATGAACAACCACGGTGATCACCACACTAAGCTGACGACTAACCTAGCAACAGGTTCTGGTGCGGGTGATGTCATCGTTGTTGACGTTGAAAAAATCGGTCCATTTGTCGCGTCTGGTGGTCTTGTTAACCTGTCTGAAAAATATGGTGCCGATAAATTTGAAGAAAGTTTTGCACCGTATGCCTGGGCGCAAGGTAAAGGCGCTGACGGCGGCATGTACGGTATCCCAGTGGATCTAGGCCCTGGTGTTATGTATTACCGTACCGATGTGTTTGAAAAAGCGGGTATTGATGTCGAAGAGGCAATCAAAGATTGGGATTCTTACATTGCAGCAGGTGTTAAGCTAAAAGAGCAAAACGTACAGCTTATCGCTTCAGCGGCGGATGTGGCTCAAGCCATTATCTTTACCACCGTCCCTGAGGGTGAAGGCCTTTACTTCGATAAAGACGGCAATCCGGTGGTCACTTCTGAGCGTTTCGTGCATGCCTTTGAAGTTGCTAAACAGATTCGTGATAAAGGCCTAGATGGTCGTATTCTGGCGTGGTCAAACGAATGGTACGAAGGCTTCCGTAACGGTACGTTCGCAACACAACTTTCTGGGGCATGGTTGTTGGGTCACCTAAACAACTGGATTGCACCCGATACCGCAGGGAAATGGGGTGTAGAGAACCTTCCTGATGGTATTTACGGAAGCTGGGGTGGTTCATTCCTTTCAATTCCAACCCAAGCGTCAAACCAAGATGATGCGTGGAAACTGATTGAATACATGACGACGGATCGTGACGTTCAACTTAAGAGCTTTGAAACGATTGCGGCCTTCCCATCGAACACAACAACCTACGATGACCCAATGTTTAAAGAAGGTGTTGAGTTCCTAGGTGGTCAACAAGCTCGTCTACTTTTTGCTGAAGTTGCTCAGAATATCAAGCCTGTACAACCAGCAAAAGGCGACCATGTTGCTCGTTCAATCATCTTAGAAAATGCGTTGATGGAAGTGCTGGATGAAGGAAAAGACATTAATGTCGCTCTTAGTGAAGCTGAGCGTTTAATTAAACGTCGTACACGTAATCTTTAACCCATCATTTTAGTAAGTAGCCAAGAAGGTGTGTCAACGCACCTTCTTGGTAAGAGGTCGTTACTATGAGTCAAGCAGCGAGCAACGTCATGGAAGCATCAGAAAGTAAAAGCTTTTTTTCTCGTTTGAATTTGAAAGCGCTTACACCGTATGGATTCCTACTGCCGTTCCTGATCATTTTTTCTGTTTTTGGGATTTTCCCGTTACTGTTTTCAATCTTTCTCTCGTTCCAAGTGTGGAACCCTGTTGAGGGGATGGATGCAATGCGATTTGTGGGGTTTGAAAACTATCACATTGCATTGACTGACCCGTGGCTGTGGCGTTCATTGAAGAATACACTTTGGCTGGCCGTCACGTCTGGCGTCGCGCAGCATTTAGTGGCCATTCCTGTCGCTTATATTCTGGTTTCAATGGGTGATCGAATGCGTCACTGGTTAACCTCTGCGTACTTTTTACCGTTCATCACATCGACGGTGGCGGCATCGTTAATCTTCTTCAACATGTACTCACCGAACTCTGGAATCATTAACCAAACCTTGATCGCACTGGCTGACAGTTCGCTATTGGGTTGGGCTTTTGCATGGGTTAACGATTACCAACCGATTCGTTGGTTGGATGATGCAACCATGATCAAGCCTTCTATCGCGATCATGATTTTCTGGAAATACACCGGTTTTAACATCGTTTTATACACCACAGGTTTGATGACGATTCCCAAAGAGATTTTAGAAGCGGCTCGTATGGATGGTGCGAATGCTTTCCGTCGTTTCTGGAACATCTCATTACCCATGATTCGTCCATTTGTCTTCTTTGCCATCACGATGACCATCATCGGCAACTTACAAATGTTTGAAGAACCGTTCGTCTTAACTCGTGGCAGCGGTGGTGTCGGCCAATCAGGTCTCACTATCTCAATGTATCTATATAAAGTGGGTTGGGAATGGCTTGAGATGGGCACAGCCTCTGCTATTTCATGGTTACTCTTTGCTTTAATCGCAACCTGTACCGCAATTCAATTCTTATTCTTTGGTAAAAAAGGGTTAGGGGAATAATAAGATGACGACTTCAACTCAGGTAAAATCATCGCCTCTATCAGGGCTGACGCCAAGCGATCGCACCATTCACATCATGACTAAAGTTGCGATGGTGATGCTCGCAATACTGCTGATCATTTCAGCCATTATTACGGTCTTCCCATTTGTATGGTCAGCGCTATTATCAACCCGTGACCGCTCTGAAATTTTCGGTTCAGGCATCAGCTTTGCTATCGGCGACAGCTTAATGGTCAACTACGCAAAACTGCTAGAGATCATGCCGTTTTGGAAAGCGATGTTTAACTCAATTTACGTGGCTTTCTTAGGCACAACGATTTCATTGCTGTTCTGTAGCATGGGTGGATATGCGTTTGCGGTATTCAAGTTTAAAGGTAAGAACTTTCTGTTCGGTATGCTCGTGGGTTCAATGGCGATTCCGCCCGTGTTGAGCCTGATTCCATACTTCATGATCGTCAAATTCCTAGGGCTGCTTGATAACCACATTGCGGTCTGGCTTCCGTTCACGACAACGCCATTTGGTATCTTTTTAATGCGTCAGCACGTGATTGCATCAATTCCAAAAGAGCTATTAGAAGCGGCTAAGCTGGATGGTGCTGGTGAGTTTAGAACGTACTGGAGTGTGGTTCTTCCGTTGATGAAACCCGCATTGGCCACGCTTGCTATCGTGCAGTTTGTTTTCTTTTGGAACATGTTTATGCAGCCGTTGGTTGTGCTTAATAACCCAGACAACTATGTCATCACACAGGCTCTGCGAAGTGTACAAGGTATTCCGAATACACCTTGGGGCGCGGTGATGTTGGGGACGACTATCTCTATCTTGCCGTTGGTTATTACCTATCTGTTTGCTTCTAAGCAGATGATTTCAGGGCTTACGTCTGGCGCGGTTAAGGGTTAATTAGGATGACTATAATGAATAAATACCAGCTTCCAAGTGATTCAAAGCTGCTGCAATCTGATTTTGTCTTTGGTGTTGCGACATCGTCTTACCAAATTGAGGGAGGGGCTACAGCAGGCGGACGCGTCCCATCGATCTGGGATACGTTTTGTAATACACCGGGTAAAGTCGATAACGGTGACAATGGCGACATTGCTTGTGATCATTATCATTTGTGGAAACAAGACATTGAAATGATTCAAGGTTTAGGAGTCGATGCGTATCGTTTGTCCATCGCCTGGCCACGAATCATGCCGCAAGACGGCGTGGTAAACCCTGAAGGGCTTGACTTCTATGAGCAAATTATCGATGAATGCCATGCTCGCGGAATGCAGGTTTATGTGACCCTTTATCACTGGGATTTACCGCAATATCTCGAAGATAAAGGCGGTTGGTTAAATCGCGAAACAGCGTACAAGTTTGCAGAATATGCCCAAGCGGTGAGTGCTCACTTTGGCAACAAGATTGACGTCTACACGACACTTAATGAACCGTTTGTTTCTGCTTTCTTAGGTTATCGCTGGGGCATTCACGCTCCCGGTATTAAGGGCGAACGTGAAGGCTTCTTAGCCTCACATCACTTGATGCTCGCGCACGGTCTGGCCATGCCGATTTTGCGCAGCAATGCCCCTCACTCAAAACATGGTGTGGTGTTTAATGCAACACCTGCTTATCCTCACCGCGACAAAGATCAGGGGGCGGCAGACTACAACGAAGCTGAAAATTACCACTGGTTTATGGACCCGGTATTGAAGGGTGAATACCCAGCGGCCGTGGTTGAACGCCAAGCGGGCAATATGCCCATGATCCTCAAAGGGGACTTGGACATCATCAGCGCACCAGTGGATTACGTCGGTATTAACTATTACTCACGTGATGTGATGCGCTTTAACGAGAACGGTGATATTGAAAAAGTGACACAAGACGCTGAGCACACCTTCATTGGATGGGAAATCTATCCGCAAGGTTTGACCGATTTATTAGTGCGTATCAACGAACGTTACGACGACCTTCCACCACTGTACATCACGGAAAATGGTGCGGCGGGCGATGATCAGACCGTGATCAATGGCGAAGTGAACGATGAACAACGTGTCCGCTATTTCCAAAGTCACCTGAACGCCGTTGACCAAGCGATTCGAGCGGGTGTGAGAGTCGATGGTTATTTCGCCTGGAGTTTGATGGACAATTTTGAATGGTCCTTTGGTTATTGCCAACGCTTCGGCATGGTTCATGTCGACTATAAAACCCAACAAAGAACATTGAAACAGAGCGCAATTGCGTATCGAAATACGCTGCTAGCGCGCGCTGAGGAGAACAAGTAATGGCTAAAGTAGAATTTAAGAACATCAAAAAATCTTTCGGAAATGTAGAAGTGGTGAAAGAGTTCGATTTCACGGTTAACGATGGTGAATTTGTGGTTTTCCTTGGCCCATCAGGCTGCGGTAAATCAACCACGCTTCGTATGCTTGCAGGGCTAGAGGAGATTACTTCTGGTGATATTTATGTTGGCGACAAGCTTATGAACAAGGTGGATGCGAAAGATCGTGACCTTGCGATGGTATTCCAAAGCTACGCCCTTTACCCGCACATGACGGTCTACGAAAACATCGCGTTTGCACTCAAACTGAAAGGCATGCCAAAAGCGGAAATCGATGCTGAAGTACGTAAAGCGGCAAAAATGCTTGAGCTTGACCCACTTTTAGATCGTAAACCCAAAGAGCTTTCTGGCGGCCAGCGTCAGCGTGTTGCGATGGGCCGTGCGATGGTGCGGACCCCAAAAGTTTTCTTGTTTGACGAACCGCTTTCAAACCTTGATGCAAAACTGCGGGGTGTTATGCGTGAAGAGATCAAACACCTTCACCGAGAGCTAAAAACGACCACCATTTACGTCACCCACGATCAAATTGAAGCGATGACCCTTGCTGATCGTATTGTGATTCTTAAAGACGGTTACGTGGCTCAAGTCGGAACACCAACAGAAGTCTTCCAGCGCCCTGCGAACAAATTTGTGGCTCAGTTCATCGGCAACCCGTCAATGAATATGTTGGAAGCCAAGTTAATTGACAAAGAGGGGGAGTACTTTGTTGAACTGGGTGATGTTCACATTCCACTTCCTGATCGTTTTAAAGCCCATGCCTCTAAAAATCTCGCGCTTCATTTTGGTGTTCGTCCAACGGATATCCATTTACGCAAAGAACAAGTGGATCATGACCGCGTGTTGCCTTTCCCGGTGAAGATCAAAGATAAAGAGCTACTTGGCGCAAGTATTTTGCTGAAAACGGAAATTGGTCATCAACCGCTTATGGTGGAAACCCAAGCCGCTGAAGTGGACGTTGATAGCCTCACCATGTACCTAGATCTGGACGCATTCCATCTCTTTGATGCGTTGAGCGAGAACTCACTAGCCAGCACTAAAATCGAGCACTAAAATCGAGTTCTAATGGTGACCAGTCCATGAGGTAAAGGCTCATCCTCATGGACTGTGCCCCCACACCTCTACCCCATTGCACCTCAATAATTAGAGTCAGATTAGGGTTAAAGTGAAGGCCACGAACAGAACGCTTTTCCATTAAGATCCCGTTTTTCAATGATGCAGATTGAATTCATACACGTCCTGAGTAATCTGCCTCCCTTGCTTGCTAATTTGGGTGTACAGATGATGACAAAAAAAAATAAAACACCGACGGTCTATGATGTTGCAAAACTCGCAGGTGTCTCACCGAGTACCGTGTCGCGTTTTCTCAATCGCACTACTTATGTCTCTGATGAAAAAAGTCAAAATATTGAACAAGCGATCAAGACAATAGGGTATAAACCAAGCTATCCCGTACAGCAGAAAAGTAATCGCCGCTCGATGACGATTGGTGTCTTGATTCAACACCCAGAGAGCCCGCACACAAGTCGAATTTTAAACGACATGGAAAAAACGCTTATCGCTCAAGGGTATTCGCTTGTCATCGCAACGGGGCACTGGCAAAGCAAATTGGAAGTGCATGCACTGGAGTATTTGATTAAAAATAATGTGGATGCTGTCATTATTGTCACGGGTCATTTGAAATCGGATTTGATTGTTAAAACCGCAGAATCTATTCCTGTCGTGACCGTGGGTTACGATGTGGAAGGGCCGAACATTCGTAGTTTGAACTTGAACAATACACTGGGTGGCTATATTGCAACCTTACATTTGTTGCAGCAAGGGCACGTTAATGTGGCCCACATCAAAGGGTTATCTAATCAACCAGACTCTGGAGCGCGTTATGAGGGGTATAAAAAGGCGTTGGCGGAGTCAAATATTAAGGTGAACCCCAAGCTCGTTAAGCAAGGGGATTTTAGCTCTGAAATCGGCTATGAAAAAACCATCGAGTTGCTGGATTCTAAGGTGCATTTTTCGGCCATTTTTGCTGCCAATGACCAAACTGCTTATGGCGCCATAAAAGCACTAACGGATAAGGGCTATAAAGTACCTGAAGATATTTCAGTGGTTGGTTTTGATGATCTTCCTGTGTCGAAGTATTTCACGCCAGCGCTTACCACACTGAGGCAGCCTGTTGAAGAGATTGGTGTTGTGTGTGCAGAATCGGTTCTAAATCTATTGTCTGGCGAGAGACACGAAGCACGTCTTCCCCCGATTGACCTGATTGTTAGGCAGTCCACAAAATCGATTTATCGTTAAATTTAAATCACCAAGTAGAACTAATCCTTAGCGAATTTATCAATCTGGCTTATGATTTCCTTAATCCTTAATCCTTAATCCTTAATCCTTAATCCTTAATCCTTAATCCTTAATCCTTAATCCTTAATCCTTAATGCTTAATGCTTAATCGTCTTGGAGTCTGAGAACATGGAATTGATCGTCAATAAGTTGTTATTGAGCTGTTTGTGTCAAGAAGGGGATCATTCAATTGCTGTCTTCAATCCAGCCGATCAGACGGTTTTGGGCCACATCCCTTCTTTATCGCGCTCAGACATTCACCTGAAAATTGAAAAATCCAAAGCGGCTCAGCAGAAGTGGCAGCAAAAAACAGCGTCAGAACGCAGTGTCGTATTGCAGCGCTGGTATCAACTCGTGATAGAAAATGCGGAAGATTTAGCACGGTTGATGACTCTTGAGCAGGGTAAGCCACTGGGTGAAGCGAGAGGTGAGGTCATGTATGGGGCTTCATTTATTCAATGGTTTGCCGAGGAAGGTAAGCGTGCTTACGGAGAAACCATCCCAACCCCATTCGCCAATAAAAGAGTGATGACGATTCGACAACCTGTGGGGGTCACTGCCGCAATCACACCGTGGAATTTCCCAATAGCAATGATGACACGTAAAGTCGCACCAGCGTTAGCCGCAGGGTGTAGCTGCCTGGTGAAACCGGCAAACCAAACCCCTTTGTCTGCATACGCTCTTGCCGAATTAGCTTACCAAGCCGGTTTACCGGAAGATTTATTGGCAGTGGTGAATAATCACTCTTCAGCAGAAGTGGGTGATATATTTTGTCGCCATGAAGACATTAAAAAGCTCTCCTTTACAGGATCAACCGAAGTGGGCCGAACCCTTCTTAAATTGACCGCAGAAACAGTAAAACGAACCTCAATGGAATTAGGTGGCAATGCCCCATTCATCGTCTTTGATGATGCGGATATTGATGCTGCGGTTGCTGGGGCGGTGGCGTCTAAATTCAGGAATGCGGGTCAGACCTGCGTGTGTGCCAATCGTTTTTACATCCATGATTCCATTTATGATCAGTTTGTTGACAAATTTGTTGCTGCGGTGAGTCAACTGAAAATTGGTAATGGCCTAAAAAATGGCGTATCAATCGGGCCGTTGATCGATAAAAAATCGAAAGAGAAGATAGAACATTTACTAGAGGAAACGATATCTCAAGGAGCAACGCTTCGTTATGGCGGTAAACGTTTATCTGGGAATTATATTCAGCCGACGATATTAACCGACGTCACTCAGGACATGAGCATCGTCAAGCAGGAAATTTTCGGGCCTGTTGCACCTTTGCTGAGGTTTACTGATACCAATGATTTGATTGAAAAAGCCAATGACACGATCTATGGCTTGGCGAGCTACTTTTATACCAAAGATTTGAACCAAGCGTTTCATGTGGCGGAGTCGTTGGAATACGGTATGGTCGGTATTAATGAGGGCATTATTTCAACCGAAGTTGCGCCATTTGGTGGGGTAAAGCAATCGGGCTTTGGTCGGGAAGGGGCAAGGCAGGGAATGGATGAGTATTTAAACATTAAGTATCTGTGCCTGGGTGGAATGTAATGCGTGATAAGGCTTAAAGCTTGCTATTGACTAAACGAATCAGTGCGATGACTAGAGGGCTAGTATTACTTAAGAGCGACTCTTACTTAACAGCTATTCAAACTTAAAGGGAACAGTGACAAAGAGAGCCGTGATTTAAACGTAAAAGTAGTAACGTTGTCTTATCGCTTTTGTTCGGTTCGTGGGCGATCGGTATCAGCAAATTTCATCTGGTACATATTGTGGTCAGCGATGGATATGAGCTGGTTAATTTCTTTCGAATCGTCCGGGTAAATACTCGTTCCGACACTGCAACCTAATCGGGTGTTATAGCCACCTTTAAGGTGTATGGGTTCTTCAAAGCAAGCTTCAATAAAACCGTGCATTTTGCGAATTTCCACCGGACTATTTGAATTTAAAATCAGTGCAAATTCATCGCCGCCCATTCGGTATACCTTATAATTGCTTGATGGGATCATGGTGCTGAGTCGCCAAGCTATTTGAGTGAGTGCTTCATCTCCTGCTTGATGACCGAAACTATCGTTGACGGCTTTAAATCCATTTAGGTCCAAAAGAAACAGTGAAAAAGGCTGATTCTTCTGCTTATGATTGAGCGCTTCAAACAGAGAGAAGCGATTAGAAATTCCGGTGAGCGTATCGGTAAAAGCCAGTGCTTTATGGTGCTTAGATTCTTGATAATAGATGTAACTCACAAGTCCAATGCAGCTGAACAGTAAGAGCATAAGTACATACTGGATATTCGCGATTTGCTGCGCCTGTTGCATACGTTCCTTGTGTATGGGGTTTTTCAACCGATAGTTTTTATTAATGTAAGCAATCATATCCGCGTAAATTTGATTGAGCTGTTCGCTAATGATTAAGACATCATCTTGAGTTTTTATGTTGTTAAATGGCTCTTCTAGGTGTTGAAATCTAAAGAACAGCGCTTCAAAAAAGTCATGAGCCCCTTCTAAAGACATAAATCCATGAGATTCTTGATTGTAGAGCAGGATGTCAAATCGGCTCCAAGTCAGTTCGTATTTTAGCCATGTTTTCTTATGTTCTGCGTCACCATCCAATGTGTAAGGGGTAATGGCGGTTAGCTCCGATAATTGTTTCGATAACTGAAGTAGAAACCAAGTGGCTTGATTTTGGGAGTTGGTATAAGAGCGAGTTAATTCGCGTGTTGTCGATAGAATAAAGAAGTTCGCGACAATCAATAGTATTGATAGAACAATGAGTAATTTTTTCGATTTAGAGATAAAAGTGTGCATACGATATCAACGGTTCTTTACGGCTTCGAGTGAATGATAACTTCGTCAATTTGCCAAACCATTTGGTTATAAAAGACATCGTTAGCAATCTCAGGGTATTTGTCTACATTAAAGACCAGCCAGTAAGGACCTTTATTTCGTACTTTCATTTTTTTTTCGTCCATCATGTAGGCAATGATGGGTTCATATTTCAGAATATCGTCGATATTTGAGTTTGCGGCGTAGTCATTTAGTGCAATAAAAGAGAGGGAATGGATGCTCTCGGAATCTTTATTCAAGTAATCGATTAAATCGGTGACTCGCATACCTGAATATGATTTTGGTTGTTTGAACCAGGGAAGCTTGGTTGAAAAGGAGCTGACTGGAATATCTTGACTGATTTGTTCATAGGACAAAGTTACAACGGCATCATCGCTACGGATGACTAGAGGCGTCGCTAAAGCTGAAAAACTGAAAAAAAGTAAAAGTATTAGTGAGAAAATCCATTTCATGCCGTTAACCTTTAAATCAATAGAACAGCCTAATTAGTATCCGTTTTAAGGTTATCAATTAGACAGTGAATTAATCCTAAGTATAAGGGAACAGCCATTGCTTTACATTAAATAGTAACCAATTAGTCAGTAGTATCACTAATTAATATGCAACAAAGTTATTTTTGTGAAGTGAAAACAAAAAGAAACCCCGCCGAGGCGAGGTTTGTTATTGGGTTCTATTCATCATTCATCAGAGACAGCAATGGTCATAGACATAAAGATTGAACTGCGTGTCTAGAAGATAATATGTGCCACACCTGCGATCACGGGAAGCGTGATCAGGGTTCGAAGAATGAATATCGCAAACAGTTCAAAAATGTTCACTGGGATACGGCTACCGAGTAGCAACGCGCCGACTTCAGACATGTAAATGAGCTGAGTAACCGACATTGCTGCAATCACAAACCGAGTCATTTCACTTTCTATTGATGCGGCAAGAATAGCGGGAATAAACATATCAGCAAAACCGACAACGATAGTTTGCGATGCTTGCGCCGCTTCAGGAATACCTAATAGTTCAAGAAATGGGATAAATGGCTGGCCAAGAACCGAAAATACAGAGGTATATTCAGCGATAACCAGTGCGATAGTTCCTAAACCCATAACAACAGGAAGCACACCAAAGACCATATCAATGGCATTTTTTATTCCTTCCCCAAACACTGACTTAAGAGACTTTACTTGTCCTGCTTTGGTTAGCGCCAATTCAAGGCCCCAAGAGAAAGTCGAGTGGCCGTCGGGTATCGCATCGGCGTCTTTGTCACGTTCTGACCCATCAATGAAAGTGTCTTTTTTACGACTCAGTGGTGGTAAGCGAGGAATAATGATCGCAGCGACAAGACCAGCAAGACACACCGCACCATAGAAAGGGAGAAACAAGTGTTCTAGCTCAACCTGTGCGATGACAACAAGGCTAAAAGTAATCGAAACGGCAGAGAACGTCGTACCGACAACGACAGCTTCGCGCTGAGTATAGAATTTATTCTCATACTGCTTACTTGTAAGCAAGATACCGACACTGCCATCCCCAAGCCATGAAGCCATACAATCAATCGCACTGCGGCCTGGCAGGTTGAATACAGGGCGCATAATTTTGCTCAGTAGCGTGCCAAATAGCTCAAGCAACCCAAAATTAAGTAAAAGTGGGAGGAGTAAACCGGCAAAAATAAAGACAGAAAAAAGCGTAGGTAATAAGCCTTCTAACACTAGCCCGCCAGTATTTTCTTCCCAAATTGCCGTCGGACCAACTTGGAAAAAAGTCATCAACACCGCACAGCCACCCACAAGCCGAACCGCTAACCATAATGGTGAAGGGCTAAATAGGCCGTGTAAAAAAGCATTGTTCTTAATAAAGGTTGGTTGGTAAACCTTATAAGCCAAAGATGCGATAGCCATAAAAGCAATGATGGATGCAATGATTGCGACAAGGTGATCACCAAACAGAGCTTGAATTGACTTAGCAAGCACAGCGACAGGGATAGTCAGGTTGCCATCATAGCTAATAGGCGCCATGAATAGGAATAAGCCGACGAGCGACGGGATGAAGAACATCCAAAAGTTGCCTTTGTGTTTCGGCGTTTCCATTGATTGAGTTTGATTATTCATTGTTTTGCTCATGTTACTACTAGTCAAATTTTGCTCATATCCGTAGCGAAAAAATGTCTAAACATCCTTATTATTTTATGGGTGGCAAGAATAACGATAAAGGCTCTTTTGTGCAAGAATATTCATTAAATATCGCTAAATATTCAGTCTCTATCTCTATGTGGCTGACTTTTAGGTGTATTTAGTATTGTTTGTATGAAGAATGTTAGTGTTTTGTGTGGTTTTTGGGCATTCAAAGCAGAAACCACTTTTCGGGCCGGATAGGCTCCCTCAACCGTTGACCTTGATTAGCCCACAGCAGCAGTCAGCAATATGAATTGACGTTATATTTACCAGTTGCTTACCTTTAAGCCATAGAGCACACACAAATTGTGATAGCGTATCGTAGAGTATAGAATACCACTCACTGCTTCTCCTCCCTTATGTTGTTAGAGTCTATAGACCATGAAAAAACGTATTTTACCTATTCCACTTATTTTGCTGATTCCTATCTTTCTCTTAGTGGTGGTTATAGTCGCAGGCGTCTATCGATTTAGCTTGAGTGATGAAGAGATCATGCAAAAATTTCCAAACCATGAGGTCGTCAATAATGCGATTGTCTCGCAACTTTTTGGTATTAATTCAAGTAACCCATTGACGATACAAGTGCCAGAAACCCACGCGTTTGCATTTGTTAATTACCTTAACGAGGGAAGTAAAAAGGCGATAGGTGAATACGATGACGGCAAAGAGCGGGGCAGTATTTTTATCGATATTCAGCGGTTGAAGTCTATTGAGGTAGAGGATGAGAAGGTGTTTGTTGCTCCGCTCGCGGTGTCGAACCAAGGAAGCGGCGTTTTCTACTATCTGGCGTTATTTCGTTATGATGCGCAAAGAGATCGAATGATATTAGGGGATTATCAATTGCTCGGCGATCGGGTCGACATTCAAGAGCTTGCTATCTATCCATTGGCTTATGAAAAAAAACAAACTCATGAAAAAGAACGGACTCATGAAGAATCAGCGGCGACAAATGATAAAGATCGTGTGGAGGACGTTTCTGTTTTGTTTTTAACTCGTTCTATTAATCAAGCGATGTCATCCCCCGCGTCAGTCGAAGAAGTGCAACGGTTCCAAATTACGAATGATTATCGTCTGGTTCGTGTATTAGTCGACGCAACAGCCACTCCAGCTGGTGCCTCTTAGCTGCGAATCATAACGGTTCATTGATTCGGTCAAGTTGATACTGTTATATGTTTACGAAAGTGTTAAACATTCATTGTAAATGTGTAATGTAAGTGCTTACTCTCATATTTTTCTCAATGATATATGGTTATGTATGGCAGTGAGAATTAATGAAACGCACAGTTTTGTGCTGAATATTCGCTAGTCAGATGACATTTTGTTGAGAAACCCTTAACCTAATCGCCAGATACAGTATTTAAATTGGAATGTTTTGTGAGTTCAAATTCAATCGTAAGCCGCTACTCTTCGCTCTCTAAGCGAAAAATAATGGTCGCTATTAGCTTACCTATCGTCGCCTTCATTCTTGTTTCATCGCTCACCCCACGTTCAATGCAAACGACATTAGAGCTTTCGTTAACGAGTTCAAATCCTGTCAATGAGTTTTTAGACAGTTCCGTTAGTTCTGACAGTGCTGTTAGCCGTGTCGACATGCCTGATTATGAATATGTTATCCAACCGGGCGATAATCTCAGTTCGATCTTTCAGCACCTTGGGTTTCGCTACCAAGATATGATGCGGATTATGGAAACAGACGTGAACTACTTAGCGTTAGATACCTTAAAACCAGGAAATACATTGCGCTTTTGGCAAGGTGAACAAGGCTCAGATCTCAAAAAAATGGCGCTTGAATTCAGTATTGTGGAGCAGGTGGTGTATACGCGGTTAGAAGATGGTGACTACGAATTTGAAGAGATACGTATCCCGGGTAATTGGGTTGAATTCCCATTGGTTGGGGAGATCAATGGCAGTTTTTCTCAGTCCGTTAATCGTGTGGGGTTAAACAGTGCTGAAATTGAGCATGTGGTGTCGTTACTCAAGGATAAAATTAATTTTTCTAGAGACTTAAGAGCAGGTGATCAGTTTGAGATTGTTCAGTCTCGTCAATATGTCGATGATACATTAACCGGTAACCGAGAAATTCAGGCGGTTAAAATTGTTAATCGAGGTCGAGAAGTATCGGCTTACCTCCATAGAGATGGGCAGTACTATGACCATGAAGGCAACAGTTTACAACGTGCGTTTCAACGCAAGCCAGTGAATGGCTCATACCGATTAAGCTCTCATTTTAATCCTAAGCGTCTTCACCCTGTTACGGGCAGAGTTTCACCACACAATGGAACCGATTGGGCAACTCCAACGGGAACCCCTATTGTATCAACAGGGGATGGAGTGGTTATTATGACTCGTAATCACCCTTATGCGGGGAAATATGTGGTGATTCAGCACGGCAGTACTTACAAAACGCGCTATTTGCACCTAAGCAAAATATTGGTACGCAAAGGCCAAAAGGTGAATCGCGGGCAGCGCATTGGTTTAGCTGGAGCAACAGGACGTGTGACAGGCCCTCATATTCATTATGAATTGATGGTTCGTGGCCGAGCGGTGAATCCGATGACCGCCAATATCCCGATGGCCAATTCAGTACCGAAGAAAGAACTGGCTGGATTTGTGGCAAGACGTAACGAGCTAAACAACCTACTCAGCGCAGAGCTTTAATGTAGCTACCCATTGATAGTTAAATATGTCAGTACCTAAGCATCATTCATAAATGAGATGAAAAGACATTAATTGAATTTGTTTCAATCACTTAATGTCTTTTCTATGCCGATTTTATCTTTACACTGGTGTTATCTCGTTCAAAATAGTCTTTGATTAACTCTATTGGCGTTTTGGGACGGGAAAAATAATACCCTTGTATTTGTGTGCAACCCATCAGGTAGAGTTTGTCGAGGGCCTCTTTTGTTTCAACGCCTTCAGCGACAAGAGAGACATTCAGTTGTTCCGCTAATTGAATAATCAGTTTGACTACACGTTCCGATTTTTGATTGTTCAGCATGTTTCGCACGAAGCTCGCGTCTATTTTTATACAATCGATAGGGTATCGGTGAAGGTAGTTCAAACTGGAGTATCCCGTTCCAAAGTCGTCAAGTGCGATGGTGAATCCAAATGCTCTCAATCTGTCTAAAACGGACTTTACTTTATCGCCATGGGTGATTAGGACCGTTTCTGTAAGCTCTATGACGAAATCATGGGGATCACATCCATAGGCGCTGATCGTACTCGTTAGGTGCTGGATATATCTTTCTGAGCTGCTTAGTTCATACGCGGAGCAGTTGATACCTAACTTTACTTTGTGACCAAACCCTTTTTCAAGTTCTAACTTTGCTTCGCAAGCCAGCTGAATGATCCGCTCTCCTAATTCAAGAATTAATCCGGATTGCTCTGCCGCTTCAATAAACTCGATGGGAGCGATGGTTCCAAAGAACTTACTGTTCCATCGAGCAAGCACCTCAAAATAGCGCCAAGAGTCACCATGTTTATGTACGATAGGTTGAGCGGCGACAAAAATCTCACTCGGCTGTTCTTTTGATTTCTTCAGTTCATTTCTCAACGCACTGATGACCTGGTTTTTACGATGATACAGTCCACTTAATTGAGAGTTATAACAGCGTATTTTTGTCCCAGAGGTTTTTTTACAGTCTTTGAGGGCAAGACTCGCGTTAAGAAGGAGTTGATCAGCGGTGAACATTTTATCTTGGGTTCGAGTTATTCCAATACTGACCGAAATACTCACGCCGTGTGATGGGTCTTTGTAACCTTGATGTAAAAGGTGAATGATTTCATGGCAAACTTTAATGGGGTCTCTATCGTAAGTAATGAATGCAAACTCATCGGCAGATATCCTAAACGCTAAGTGCTGTTCTGGGACATTATCGCTAATTGTACTGGCGACAAACCGTAACACCTGATCACCAATATAGTTACCATAGAGATCATTAATGGATTTGAAATTATCAATATCGACATAAGCCAATGTGAAAGGATATGGTGAAGATTGAGTCAGCACCTCTAGTTGATCCGATAGGCTGCAGCGGTTTCGTAAACCCGTTAAGTTATCGTGAGAAACCTCATAGTTGAGCTGATTGACCAGGCTCTCAGATCGCTTAGCAAGCCATTTTTCACGTAAGCTATGAACGATAATGTTCGCGAATAATTGGTGGTAAGCTAAAACGCTCTCAGGGTCATCAATGGGTTTATCAAATGTGGAAAGCAAGACGCCTAATGTTTCGCCCTTTTGATTTTTTAGCGGGATACCAATATAAGCACGTAAGTGATTCTCTTTGATATAGCCGTCGAGAGGGTAATGCTTGGTGAGGTTATCGATGTAAAAAAGGTATTCGGATTGTTTCCAGTGTCCTTGTCCTCTCAATACTTGTTCTCTAACTGACGGTTCTCTAAATACTTGCTCTCTAAACACGTGTTCACAAGGTGTGTTTTTAAGTGGGTAGATAAAGTTATTTTGCACCGATTGATTTCGGACACACGAGATTGTCTTCGCTTGGTAGCGAAGTTTATCGAACTCAACAATGCAAGTAGAAAAACTTTGAAATCGCTGATGCAATTGAACTGTGACATGGTCGAGCAGGGCGGTGCCTTCCATAAACAAAGTCTCATTCACTTCATCTAAGCCTATGGCACCCGTGTTTGTTAGCCTCATAGCCATATTGAGATCTCACGTTGTGGTGTATTGTTAGCTTTTTTATAATAAGTATATGCACTTAATCACTATGGTAGAGATCACGCTTTATTGCAAACGAGGTGGGATCCATTCAACCGAGTCTAAAGATTTTTCAACGGTTAATCAGAGCGTTAAATTGAAAAAATATTTCTAACGTTATGCTTTGGGGAAACAGGTACTTTTCTTGCTTGTTTCTGTGCTTGTTTCTGTGCTTATAGGGAGTGGAATGGGCTGTTTTGGATGATGAATTAAGGCCACGATGAACGGATGTGATGAATAGTTGATGTGAACGTTATACAATGTGACCTGTATCTTTTGTGAGTAATGACAATGCAACACAATGAATTTGAAACACTAGTCAAAGCGTTATGCCAACTAGAAGGGCTTCCACAAGCATTGGAAGCATTAAAAGCCAGTGACGATGCTGACATTGCGGAAGTCGCGGCCTCACTGAGTGGTCAGTTTGCCTTAGCTGAGGTTGAAGGTGAATCGCGTATTTACCACGTAACCGTGGAAGAGAATGAGCAAGGTGAAGAGCAAGAGTTTGTCGAGCATGTGATGAACGAAGGCGATGACGTTATCAAGTTTGTTGCCTGGTTCTTTGATGCCCAGTTTGGAATGAAGCAGAAAGAAACCTACCAGGTGGCGGGTAAAACCTACCGTCAGCCGAAACGCGGTTAGATTATCTTCACCTCATAAATGAAGCCCCTTGAATGATGTCAGTATCATCAAGGGGCTTTTTATTGCCAACGTCGTTTGTTTTATCTGTCAGCGTTTATTTAATTTAACGGTAGGGTTTATGTCATCTAGCGCTAAGGTTGTTTCTATAGTGCATCAAGAAACCGTTTACTGGAGAATTGTTAATCACTGTTAACCAGATGATAGGGTTATCCGGCTGAGATATTATTGGACTCCATGGGAACGACGTTGTCTGGAATACCTTCTGGTTTATTGACCTTTATCCACTCTTCGAGATTATCTGCTCCACCTATATATTGACCATCAAGCCAGATCTGTGGAACCGTGACGGGGGTCTTTTGACCAATATGGGCTTTGACTTCCGGAATCATGCGGTAAAGTGCAGCACTGTCTTTAACCACATCGTGGTAACGGTATTCAATCCCTGCATTGTCTAACAGGTTTTTAGCTTTCACGCAGAATGGGCAAGTCGCTTTGCCATAGACAATATTACCCTTAAGCGTGTCTTTCTTAACCCACTCTTGAATGACCGATTGAACAAGCACGCCACGATTGAGTGCTTCCCCTTGGCTGATCACTTTTCCCTCAACCACAAGGATGGGTGCATGCCAAGAACCGAGTTTGAGTGGCTCCCACCAATGAGATAACCAGTCTTTGACCTCAAGTTCGACAGGAATACCTTCTAACTCGGTTTCAAAGGTATCGAGTAAGATATCTTTGGTTAATGTGCATTCTCCGCAAGGTATATTCACTTTGAATGGTCCCCAGCTTCCGCCCCAGCGATACAGTGTAATCTTAATTGGTGTCGTCATAATCTTATCCCAATGGCTCGTATAACCTAATAGAACGGAATGCAGCGCGATAAATTTCATGAAAAGTAACATAAAACCACCGAAGAGGTAGGTTGAACTCGCTCGGTTTAGAGTCCTGCTTGGCGAGGTGGCCATAAAAAAGCAGGTAGAATGAGGTTTAACCCGTTGTATATCCAGTTCAATGGATTGCAGGTAATGGCTCAAGAACTACCGGACTCAAATATCAGGAAGCAGAATCACATAAGCATTGAATCAATGAGTTATCCTAATAAAACAGTATTCAAAATTCATCTATCTGATGCCGCTTGTTGTATTTGCTTTGTGAATAAGGTTGTGTCATTTGAGTTTTATTCTGTATGTCTGCATTCTAAAAGTGTGATTTAGATCGCCTATTTTATGAGTGTGTCAACTTGTTAACCAGTTCACATTTTTGATTTGGAATGAGATGTGCGCTGTAACTCTATGATTTTTAATGTTTCACATTAATTTATATGCACTTTTTTTTGTTTTACATCATTTTATGCAACTTTTCCTGAATCGCTAGGTACAGTCGATGCACTTGTTAACCAAGGTGTAACACCACTAATTAGAGTGATGCATCGGGTTGTCAGTGGACAAACCAAACGTATATATGGACTTTAAAATGAATAAAAAACTATTAGCTGTAGCAATCGCTGCTTCTGCATTCGGTACTCAAGCTGTTGCTGTTGAACTGTACAACAACGACGGTACTACGTTCTCTATGGGCGGCCACGTTTCTGTTAACCTTAACGGTTCAGAGAAAGGTGATACAGAAGTAGGTACTAACTCTCCACGTATCAACTTCACGGCAACTCAAGACCTAGGTAACGGTTTTGAAGTCGATGCACGTGGCGAATGGGCACTTAACTACCTGACTAACGGTGAGAACGCATTCACTACTCGTCTTGGTTACGTAGGTCTTACTCATGAAGAGCTAGGTCGCGCTGTAGTCGGTACTCAATGGGCACCATATTACGACGTAGCGGGTGTGACTGATATGCCTATCGCGTTTGCCAATGATTACTTATACGCTGGTGATGACTTTGCTAAAATCGGTTTAACTCGTGCGGATAACATGGTTTCTTACCGTAACGGTTTTGATTTCGCTGACGCTGGTGCGCTGAACATTGGTCTTGCGTGGCAAGGTGCTACTGAGGGTGATGTTTACCCAGAATACAAAGACCGCGTTCAAGCGACTCTTTCTTATGCAATCATGGGTGGTTCTTTAGGCTACGCATACAGCACTGGTGACGTTGCTGCTTCTGGTTCTAAAGGCTCTCTAGATATTCATACTGTTTCAGCTTCTTACGGTTCATACGGCAACGGTCTATACCTTGCTGGTGTTTATACCATGACTGAAGATAAGAAAGTTGTGCGTGCTGAATCTGATTCATACGAACTACTTGCTGCATACGCACTGGCTAACAGCATGAACTTCAGCATCAACTACGAAACAAACGAAGCGAAAGACCTGATTGACAACTCTAAAGCGACAACTCGTGAAGAGCTGGCTCTACAAGTAGAATACAACTTTGCTTCAAACATCGTAGGTTACACGGGTTACCAGTTCGATCTAAACGATAAAGACTTCTCAGGTGCTAAGCAAGATACTGATAGCAAATGGGTTCTTGGCGCACGTTTCTACCTATAAGCTTCTTGCTTAAAGGACAGAACGCAGTAACGGTTTAACGTTACGCCAAATAGTGAAACACCTTCTATTTATAGAAGGTGTTTTTTATTGTCTGTAGGAAATGAATACGAGGAGCATAAACGACATCGGCGAGATATCGGATTCATCACTTTGAGTGGATGATCTTAGTTTTACATTTAAGTCGCTAGGTTTGCTTTAAAAGTCATATAAATAACGCCCGAGTCGGTTATTATTTGCACTCGATTGTATTTGGCTCTGTTTTTAATATTCAAGGAAGAATCATGCATAGCGTACGAGTTGATGACACCACGGTAACCCCTTCTAAAATTGTTTGTATTGGCCGCAACTACCTTGAACATATCCAAGAACTGAATAACGCCGTTCCCGATGAAATGGTGGTGTTCAATAAACCCAATAGTGCGTTAACACATCGTCTCTTATCGAACGCTGTGCGATCGGGTGGGTTGCAACTTTCAGAATCCGACACCATCCATTATGAAGGTGAAATCTGCTTCGTTATTAAGCGCGGGCAAATCGATGCAGTCGGGATTGGCCTTGATCTCACCAAACGCGCATTGCAATCTGAACTAAAAGGAAAGGGGCTTCCATGGGAACGCGCCAAGAGCTTTGATAATTCTGCCGTCTTTAGCCGTTTTGTTTCAATACGAGATATTAACATTCATCAACTTCAGATCGAACTGTTCATCAATTGTATGCGTGTTCAGTGCGGCAGTGTGAATGAAATGATTTACTCTCCATCGACTATTTTGGCTGAGCTTCAAACCTATACGACGCTCTGCGATGGCGACATCATAATGACAGGGACCCCAAAAGGGGTAGGGGAAGTTCACCAAGGCGATATTTTTCTCGCGCGTTTAAAGTGTGGGGAAACGACGTTAATAGAAATAGAATGGGTAGCTGAATAGCTGAATAATTTATAGTTCAATAATTTTATAGATCAGAAATTGATAACCGAATAACTGCGTATTTCTGTCATGGCGTTATTCACTCCTTTTATTTTTTCTATGTAGGCACACCTATGTTACCTGATGTCATTATCTTAAACGGAACAGGAAGTAGCGGTAAAACCAGCATTGCTAAGCAACTTCAAGAGCTGCTTCCATACCAGTTTCTTAATTTTAGTATCGACGCGGTATTATATGCTCTGCCGCCTAGTGACTTACAAGCCATGATGGAAGGGCGAGCCATTGATCGGCAGGGCTACGATTACGCCCAATTGGTCGAGGGGTATCACCGCTGCATCCCGAGCTTATTAGAATCTGGCGTGAAGTTGATACTCGATAATGCATGGGTAGATAAGAAAGAATACCAACAACTCCGTTCACTTCTTTCATACTACACTGTCTGTACTATCGGTGTTAAATGCGATCTGGACGTCGCCAAAAAGCGAGAAAAAGCGCGTGGAGACCGAGCCATTGGTTTAGCTGAATACGAATTTCCTCTCGTGCACCAGGAAATGGATTACGATTTTGTCATCGATTCAAGCCATCGTAGCCCGCAAGAACTGGCGCAAGACCTACTCAATCAACTAACCCTATCTTCGTTATCTACCGCTTAAACCTTCAGATGACATTATCTAAACAGAGTGATTACTTTCGGCAGATTGGGACTCTTTACCTCGTCTGCCAGCTTGTTCGTTTCCCCCAATCGAAACTATAAGAGCTCTCTCCTCCTTGGTATCACTGGCAGGCAACATAACTGACCAATAATTCTACGATTCTCAGCGGCGAGTTTTAACCCTGTTTGTTCGTGAGACATCGCCGTTTGTTGTTATCACTTTCTTGCGCATTTGACATTCCCTAACTAGCATTAGTTAACATAAATGTAACAAAATGTTCTGGAATAGCTGTTTCTAGGGAATTTACCATACCAAATTTCAAATGGGTCATTGCCATTTAAATGGTTCACTAAGGTTGGTGGTGTATGGGCAGAGGAGAACTCTTTTGAAAAGACGATCAGTCACGAGCTGGCTATGGAGTGGTATAGCGCTGCTCTTTACTTTTTCACCTTGCGTTTTTGCAGAATCTTCAATGAATATGACTCAAGGTGTGACGGGTATTAGTCAGCAAGTCTACGATTTGCACATGCTAATTTTTTACATTTGTTGTGCTATTGCCCTTGTTGTTTTTGGGGTGATGTTTTATTCCATTCTTAATCACCGTAAATCCAAAGGCGCCGTTGCCGCTCACTTCCATGAGAGCACCAAAGTCGAGATTATCTGGACGGTGATACCGATCATCATTTTGGTCGCGATGGCGATCCCAGCGACAAAAACTCTTATCGCGATGGAAGATACGTCTCAGTCTGAACTGACGATTAAAGTAACGGGTTCTCAATGGAAATGGCACTACAGCTATTTTGGTGAGGATGTTGAGTTTTATAGTTTACTGGCGACTTCCTCAAAACAGATCGAAGGTATCGAAGAGAAAGGTGCGCATTATTTACTCGAGGTTGATCATCCACTCGTTGTCCCTATAAATCGAAAGATTCGCTTTTTAATGACGTCCGACGATGTTATCCACTCTTGGTGGGTACCAGACTTTGCTGTCAAGAAGGATACGATTCCCGGCTTTATTAATGAAGCTTGGACCAAAATAGATAAGCCTGGTGTCTATCGCGGTCAGTGTGCCGAGTTATGTGGCCGCGCCCATGGGTTTATGCCTATCGTGGTTCATGCCATGGAAGAATCAAAGTATGAAACCTGGTTAGCCGATAAAAAAGCAGAGATAGCGCTGGCTCAGCAACAAGCCAACGCGGCGCTGACTGCCTCGTTGTCGCTAGAGGAATTAATGACTCAAGGCGAACAGATCTATGTGGATCGCTGTGCCGTCTGTCACCAAGTGGCAGGTACGGGGATACCGGGTGCCTTCCCTGCTATTAAAGGCAGCAAGATCGCGACGGGTAATATCGATGATCATTTAGACATCGTGGTGAACGGGCGTTCAGGAACGGCAATGCAAGCGTTTGTGAATCAGCTTAGTGAGCAAGAATTAGCGGCGGTGATTACTTACCAACGGAATGCGTGGGGCAACGATACGGGTGATGTCGTTCAGGCCTCTGATGTCAACGAGTTCAAGGGAAAGTCGTCTCAATCAGAAGATCCTAAGGAAGCAGCGCAATGAACAAGTCTATGGATAGCAAAATAAAAGCGGCGCAAGCTACCGATGCCGATATGGGCGGTGCGCATGGCGTTGATCATGATGAACATCATACCCCGACTGGGATAGGGCGCTGGCTATTTTCAACCAATCACAAAGATATAGGGACTCTATATTTGTGGTTTAGTCTCATCATGTTTTTCACCGGTGGGGCGATGGCGATGGTGATTCGGGCGGAATTATTTCAACCAGGATTGCAGCTCGTTGAACCGGATTTCTTTAATCAAATGACCACAGTCCACGGTCTTATCATGGTGTTTGGTGCCGTGATGCCAGCCTTCACCGGTCTTGCCAACTGGATGATACCTATGATGATTGGTGCGCCTGATATGGCGTTGCCGAGAATGAATAACCTCAGCTTTTGGATTCTACCTTTTGCCTTTTTAATACTGATTGGATCACTCTTTACACCCGCCGGTGGCCCGAACTTTGGTTGGACATTCTACGCGCCGCTATCGACTACCTATGGCCCAGATAGTACCGCGTTATTTGTGTTTTCTGTGCACATCATGGGGATCAGTTCAATCATGGGGGCAATCAATGTCATTGTGACTATTGTAAATATGCGAGCTCCAGGCATGACTTGGTTCAAAATGCCGTTGTTTGTTTGGACATGGCTGATCACCGCGTTTTTGCTTATCGCTGTCATGCCGGTGTTAGCCGGTGCTGTGACCATGGTTCTAACGGATAAGTATTTTGGCACCAGCTTTTTTGATGCGGCGGGGGGCGGAGATCCGGTCTTGTTCCAGCATATATTCTGGTTCTTTGGACACCCTGAAGTTTATATCATGATCTTACCGTCGTTTGGGGTTGTCTCCGCTATATTACCTGCATTCAGCGGTAAGAAACTGTTTGGTTACCACTCAATGGTGTACGCAACGTGCAGTATCGCCTTGTTGTCGTTCCTTGTTTGGGCTCACCACATGTTTACCACGGGAATGCCTGTTTTTGCGGAACTGTTTTTCATGTATTGCACCATGTTGATCGCAGTGCCCACGGGGGTTAAAGTCTTCAATTGGGTGGCGACAATGTGGCAAGGTTCGCTGACGTTTGAAACGCCCATGCTGTTTTCTATCGCATTTATTGTGCTCTTTACGATTGGTGGCCTTTCTGGATTAATGCTTGCGATCGTCCCCGCTGATTTTCAATATCACGATACTTACTTTGTCGTGGCACATTTCCATTATGTTTTGGTGTCGGGAGCGGTCTTTTCAATTATGGCCGCCGCGTACTATTGGCTACCGAAATGGACCGGCAATATGTATGATGAAAAACTCGGCCTGTTGCACTTTTGGTGCTCCGTTATCTCGGTCAATATTCTCTTCTTTCCTATGCACTTCTTGGGTTTGGCCGGTATGCCAAGGCGGATTCCTGATTACGCCATCCAGTTTGCTGATGTCAACCAAATCGTCTCAATTGGCGGGTTCATCTTTGGGTTTTCGCAACTGATTTTCTTATGGGTCGTGATCAAATGTATCCGTGGCGGAGAGAAAGCGCCGGCGAAGCCTTGGGATCGCGCAGAAGGGCTCGAATGGACAGTGCCTAGCCCTGCGCCCCATCACACGTTCACCACGCCACCTAAAGTGGATTAATGGAGTTGAGTGCAATGAATGCAAAAAATCAACCCAGTAAGCCTCATAAAAAACTCACGATAAAACTGCTGTTCGCGGTGGTGGCAATGTTTGGATTTGGTTTTGCATTGGTGCCTATTTATGACGTGATGTGCGACACATTGGGCATCAATGGAAAAACCAATACGAGCTCAGCGATACAACCAAAGGGAATGGAGCCTGATACTTCTCGAACCGTTCGTGTGGAGTTTATGGTTCATATTAATCAAGGCATGCCTTGGCAATTTGCGCCTAAGCAAACCGTGATGGACGTTCATCCTGGGCAGGTTATACAAACGGCTTATATCGCGTACAACGAATCGGACACGGCACTTGTGGGTCAAGCGGTCCCTTCTGTTTCTCCGGGCCTTGGCGCTGCGTATTTTAATAAAATCGAGTGTTTCTGCTTCAATCAACAGCCGCTGGCAGCCAGTGAAAAAGCGGAAATGCCACTTATTTTCTACATTGAACCCGATATTCCAAATTCCATTCATACATTAACCTTGTCCTATTCTTTATACGACATCACAGATGTTGAGAAAATTAGCCCAACCGTGGCGATACAGGCGGATGAAACACGTATTGCAAGGAGCAAACCATGAGTTCTAAACATCAACATTATTATGTTCCTGCGCACAGTAGTTGGCCTATTCTCGCTGCCGTCGCGTTGTTTCTCGTCGCGGTAGGCGCTGGGTTAACGGTACAGAACTTAGAGTCCCAAGGCGCTGGAAGTACTTTTGGTCGGATTGTGTTATCTATCGGATTTGTGGTGCTACTAGCGATACTTGCAGGTTGGTTTGCCAATGTTGTATCGGAGTCACTGTCTGGTCTTTATTCCGATCAAATAGATCGTTCATTTCGACAAGGAATGAGTTGGTTTATTTTTTCTGAGGTGATGTTTTTTGGTGCGTTTTTTGGTGCATTGTTCTATGCCCGAATGATATCGGTTCCTTGGATTGGTGGGGCGGGCAACAATGCCATGACTCACGAGGTTTTATGGCCTGCCTTTGAGGCTATGTGGCCTTTGGAGCTCACCCCTGGAGGCGAAACTACTCAAGCGATGCCATGGCAGGGAATACCTCTTGTTAACACCATTTTGTTGCTGCTGTCTTCCATTACTCTGCATATGGCACATATTAGCCTTGAAACCAATAAGCGCATGGCTTTAATCGTCTGGTTAGAGCTGACGATTGTCCTGGCTGGCTTCTTCTTATACTACCAAATGGTGGAATACAGCCACGCTTATCAGGACATGGGGCTCACGCTGTCGTCGGGTATTTACGGCAATACGTTCTTCTTATTAACCGGCTTTCATGGTTTGCATGTTTTCCTCGGGACCCTGTTCTTGGTGGTGCTTCTAGGGAGGATTGCAAAAGATCACTTCACACCCCAAGACCATTTTGCTTTTCAAGCGGGAAGTTGGTATTGGCACTTTGTTGACGTGGTGTGGCTGAGTTTGTTTATTTTCGTTTATGTCATCTAAGAGTGCCATTAATAAGGTCGAGAATTTGGCTCTATGAAGCCTCCCATCAGCGCAATGAGAATCAGGATGACGACGAAAGCGGAAATCATCACTCGTCGGCCCAGGTAATAACTCATGGATCGCTGGGTGTCTTTTGGGGAAGAAGTAGAGTGCGCTGAGTCAGGACTTTGCTCTGAATAAGGCTCTTGCTCTGAAACAGAACTTTGCTCTGAAGAGGGAGTTCTCACCATTCTGACTAACGCGATAGCGAGATTGATAACGATAAACAGCAGAAGCAGGATCAAAATGACTTTAAAGAGAAACGACATAGTTTGGCCTTTAAGGACGTTATTGAGTTCAATACGTTTTTGGTTTGGTATGTTGTTAACTGTGGTTGTCTTTTCTGCTTTGGTCAAACTGGGTTTTTGGCAGTTGTCGCGGGGTGAGGATAAGCAGCAAGTCGAATCTGAATTGTCGCAACGACTTAATGCGCCTTCGATTTCTTTAGATTTAGCGGTTAGCCGCTTTGACCTTCAATCATTGACTGGGGTTAAAGTCTCAGTGGATGTCACTCCACTTCCGTTGAGCGATGTCGCGACCGTACTGTTAGACAACCAAACCTTTGAGGGGAAAGTTGGGTATCTCGCGTATCAGGTGGTGTCTGACGGAGATCAACGGTTTTTTCTGCTTGAACGAGGCTTTGTGGCAGGTTTAAAGCAGCGATCACAACTTCCAAATGTGACATGGATAGATGAACCACAGGCGATGGAAGGGCGTTTGTACCAAAAGTCGATCAATCCATTAAGCAGCGATCTTGGCCTAGAAAAGACCAATCCATTGCGGATTCAAAATCTCAATATCCCCTATCTTTCTCGTGAACTGGGCCTCACATTAGAGCCGTTTGTCTTTCAACCTCAGCAAGATGACTGGCCTTATCTACAACCCTGGCAGCCGGTTCCTATGCGTTCAGCTAAGCACTTTGGATACGCGGTTCAGTGGTTTTCAATGGCGCTGGTTTTTGCGCTATTAAGTGGTTATGTACTGGTGCGCGCAGTGAAAAAAATAAAGATACAAGGCCATGATGTCGATGCGAATAACCCGGTTTTGGACGTTAACCAAGATGGCTCAAAAAATATGGACTATGCTTTAGAAACTAATGGCTTAGTAGAGGGTAAGGGTGTAACAGAAAATACGGGCTTAGCAGAAAATAATCGTCGTCATAAGGAAAATATATGAAAAATACTGTTTGGCGGGGCCGACTTTTATTGTTATCGCTTATTTTTGTTTTTGCGATACCAGTGATCAGTGCCAAGTTGATTCTAGCAAACCATTGGTATGAACCCGGTGTCACTAACCAAGGGGTGTTAATCGAGCCTTCGACAACATTCAGTCAATTGGGTACGGATAACCCACTAGAGCAACAAAGTTGGCAACTGGCGTATGCCGTCCCCGAAGTATGTGACACATTCTGCGAAAAACAACTCCACCTTTTGGGGCAAAGCTATATCGCCCTCGGTCAATATAAAGAGCGAGTCGAACCCGTGCTTTTATTGACGCAACGAAGTGATACCAATGCAGTGAAAGATTTTCATTATCGAGCCATTGAAGTGACCGAAGCGTTTTCTGAGCGTGTTGGCGAGTTTGAAACCGTCATCGTTGACCCATTAGGGCAGCTGGTCATTCGTTACCCGAAAGCCAACAATGAAGGTGATCTGGTGGCTCAGAGTAAAGGGTTACTCGCAGACTTTAGAAAGCTACTCAAATTATCTCGGGTTGGTTAAGTTGAGTATTTGAGCCGTTAAGTATTGAATCTTTACGTAGTGAGAATTTACGTAAAGAGAAATAAGCTATGTCTTTCTTGTAGAAGCAAGAAGCAAGAAGCAAGAAGCAAGAAGCAAGGAACAAGAAGCAAGGAACAAGAAACAGTTAGTAACACGAAACAGTTAGTAATACGAGGCAATAGGGAATATCTAGAAACAGGGAATGTGTATGAAATTGATGGTGTTAGTTCGAACCGCAATAGTTTTGTCGATTTTTGTCATTGGGATGGGCGCCTATACACGTTTGGCGGATGCTGGTTTAGGCTGCCCAGATTGGCCTGGATGTTACGGGCAGATACTAGTGCCAAGCGGCCAAGAAATTTCAGAGGCGAACAGCGCATTTCCAGAGCGAGCGGTTGAACCCAAAAAAGCGTGGTTAGAAATGATTCATCGCTATTTAGCGGGGACATTAGGTCTGATCATTTTTGCGATAACCGCCTTGTGTATCCGTCAAAAATCAATGACACCAACGCTTCCTATTATATTGAGCGTGGTCACTATCTTTCAAGCTTTGTTAGGGATGTGGACAGTCACGCTGAAACTATTGCCCATTGTGGTGATGGCGCATTTAATCGGAGGATTTTCCGTACTGGCCTTGTTATCGGTGATCGCTTGGCGATTGAATCGACAGCGTGAACCGATCCATCAGACGCTGGTTCCTCCTTCACTGAGAACCGCTGCATTATTTGCTTTCATTGTGGTCGTATTGCAAGTCATGTTAGGTGGGTGGACTTCCTCAAACTATGCCGCATTGATGTGTAGTAGCCTACCTATTTGTGAAGGTAACTGGATCGAACAGCTCAATTTCCATTCTGCTTTCGATTTGTTCCAAGCAGGTCACTCCAATTATGAGTTTGGCGTTCTGGATTACAGCGCTAGGATGACAATTCATGTGTCACATCGAATCGGTGCCATTATTACCGCTCTCGCCGTCATTTATTTGGCTGCTCGATGCATTGCGAGCGCAGAACCTCAGCTTAGTGGAGTAGGCTGGAGACTACTATTGGTATTGATGCTGCAAGTGGCTCTTGGGGTGAGTAATGTTCTGCTTTATCTGCCACTCGGCATTGCGGTTGCCCATAATTTAGGGGCGGCACTATTAGTGTTAGCGGTATTGCATACCAATTTTTTACTTTGGCAGCCTAATAGGGAAATAGAGTTTGGCAAGGAGAGTGTTCATGAATAAATCACAAATGGTTATAGAGGAAAATGTCCAATCTCAACCAAGATCGAAACTGAAATCCAAACCGAAATGGAAAGTCTATCTTGCATTAACCAAGCCTAAAGTGATTGCCTTGATGCTATTAACTGCTGTGGTGGGAATGTGCTTATCGACGACCAGTCATTTACCGTGGCAGCCAACTTTGTTTGGGCTTATTGGTATTGGTTTGATGGCCAGCGCTGCTGCCGCATTCAATCACCTAATAGACAGAAGAATCGATGCCATCATGGCTCGAACTTATAAGCGTCCTTTGCCTTCAGGAGAAGTCGCCGCAGTACGTGTTTTCCTGTTTGCTTTATCACTGGGTATCATTGGCTTTATATTGTTATACACCATGGTGAACGGCTTAACCGCATGGTTGACGTTTGCGAGCTTAATCGGTTACGCCGTTGTTTATACCTTGTATTTAAAACGAGCGACGCCGCAGAATATTGTTATTGCTGGGATAGCCGGTGCAATGCCACCGTTATTAGGCTGGACGGCAATCACGGGTGAATTACACGCGAACGCTTGGTTACTAGTGATGATTATCTTCATATGGACACCGCCACATTTTTGGGCTTTGGCGATACATAGAAAAGACGATTACGCTCGTGCTGATATCCCTATGTTACCTGTCACTCATGGCGTTGAGTACACCAAAACGTCGATTCTGCTTTATACCGTGTTGCTCGCGCTTGTTTGTATGTTGCCCGTGTTAGTGGGAATGAGTGGCGTCATTTATCTCACCGTTTCATTAGCGTTAAGTGCTGGTTTCATTCAATCAGCATGGAAACTGAAATTCACGGATAACAGCGGGCAAGCGATGCAGACGTTTAAGTTTTCTATCTACCATCTGATGGTTTTGTTTGCAGCGCTGCTGCTCGATCATTACCTCGTCTAGCTTTTAGTCAATGATGAGCAAGCAATGAGTAAGTAATGAATTGGGTGTAAATAAAAATATACATCAAAGTTAAAGTGTAAATATATAGGTAATATTGCCTTTTGTTTAAATTAATGATTGAACTTTTCCTGCTTAGTCGATAAGTTACAAGCAACAGGAAATGATTCACCGAGTCCCTGTATTGTATTTGGTACCGATAAACTCGGAAGTTAGACAAATAGGAAGTAGTACGCAATGTTTCAGACTGATGATGTAAGAATTAACAAAGTAAAAGAACTATTACCACCCGTTGCTGTTTTAGAGAAATTTCCAGCAACTGAAACAGCCTCTTCGACTACGTTCCAATCTCGTGAAGCGATTTCAAATATCCTACAAGATAAAGATGACCGTTTATTAGTGATCGTTGGCCCTTGCTCTATTCATGACACAGAAGCCGCGATTGAATACGGTAAGCGATTAAAAGTACTGCGTGACGAACTGGGTGATCGCCTAGAAGTCGTGATGCGTGTTTATTTTGAAAAACCGCGTACTACCGTTGGCTGGAAAGGCTTAATCAACGACCCATACTTAAATGATACATTCAAGATCAATGATGGGCTACGTACAGCGCGTAAACTGTTGCTAGACCTGACTGATATGGGCATGCCGACAGCGAGTGAGTTTCTCGATATGATCTCGCCACAATATGTGGGTGACCTTATTAGTTGGGGAGCCATCGGCGCTCGCACCACCGAATCTCAAGTCCACCGTGAGCTGTCTTCTGGTCTCTCTTGTCCAGTCGGTTTTAAAAATGGTACCGATGGTAATATCAAAATAGCGACGGATGCGATTCGTTCCGCAAGTGCCTCTCACCATTTCTTATCTGTGACTAAATTTGGGCACTCTGCAATCATTGAAACCAGTGGTAACCCAGATTGTCATATCATTCTACGTGGTGGTAAAGAGCCGAACTTTAGTGCTGACCATGTTGGTATTATTAAACAAGAGTTGTCTGCTTCTGGCCTACCAGAGAAAGTGATGATCGACTTTAGTCACGCTAATAGCTCTAAACAGTACCAGCGTCAAATGGTGGTTTCTGACGACGTAGCGAACCAAATTGCGGGTGGCGAAAACGCTATCTTCGGTGTGATGATTGAATCTCACCTTGTCGAAGGCCGTCAAGATTTAGTCGAAGGTCAACCGCTGGCTTATGGTCAATCGATCACAGACGCATGTATTGGTTGGGATGACACAGAAAAAGTATTACGCCAACTGGCTGATGCAGTCGAAGCTCGTCGTAACGCTTAGACTGAGTCAATAAAATGAGCAAATGGCTTTCATCTGAAAGCCATTTTTTTGTGTATCATAATGGGTTAATGGGTTAATGGGTTAATAGCTAATAAGCTAATTTGAGTTAATCGCAATACCGACATCTAATGCATCTAACCAGTCAAGAAATCGCTTCACATCATCCCCTTGGAAAATTCCCCCATGCTGTGGGCACATCATATCGATATCCAATTTACTGACTCTTTCAATCCAATCCCGTTTGGCTCGGTTTGAAGGCATCCATCGCTTGTGAAAGTATTCCATTTTTGGAATGTGGTCGTTAAAGTTCTCAACAAAAAACGGCGCGTCAGGCTGATCCATCGCGGCACCAATATCACCAGACATGAGTATCTTTGCTTCCGGATCATAAACTGAAAAATTGCCGGATGAATGCATGTAGTGAGCGGGTATGAATTGAATTTCCTGACCGGAAAGAAGCACTTTCCCCCCATTATCGGCAATGCCTGAAAAGGTAATAGACTCCATACCGAAATGCCGAATAAAGGATTCCCACAGCCAAGGAGTGTGCAGGGTGGCCGACGGTAAAGCTTTATCCCATAAACCGAGAGAAGAGATAATATCGGGGTCTTGATGGGAGGCAAACAAATGCACGATGTGTTCAATGGGCACTTCTTTGACTACACAACCTAGCATGGCTGAAAATAACTCAATACCACCAGGGTCAAGTAATATCGCCTGATCACGGTTAACGATCATGTACTGATTCGTATCGACAATTTTATCTGGTTTATCTGGATCTCGAGCAAAAACAACCCATCGATGTTGTCCTTTTTCATACAGTACTTTTGATTGCATAGTTCACCCTGGCAAAAAGAGAAAAGAGTTTAAGGGATTGCAAAACATGCTTTTGAATCGCTTCAGCAAGTTCAGTCACGCTCTCGGCTATAGTATTGAGCTGAGCTTGGTATTTCTCGTCAGCCTGAGAAGCCTCAACGCTCAACATGGTGGAAATGATTTGTGCAATCCTCAGTTCGTCATACAGTGTTTGCAGCATGTCATGAAGGCTTTTGGCTTCAGAATAAAAACGATGACTGATCTCTGAATATTCCGAGAGATTGTTGTCTCTGGCGGTATCCAATGTGCGAAGGTATTGTGCGTCGGGATTGTTTAAATACACCAATTCAAACCGATCAACGGCCGATGAGGCTCGGGTGCCCGCGGTGGCCATTTTGCTTAGATTTTGCGCTTTGACATTGATGGTTTGAGACGTTTCAAGGGTGACTTTAACCAAGTCATCTATGGAATCCGTAATTGGGCGAAATCCAGCGGCACTTTCCCCAGCTCTTAATGCTAAGGCTCTGGCATTGCTGGCGACCAATAGCAATCGTTTCGCGATCAGCATGCCGCGATTGAGCTCAGCGGCAACTTCCGCTGCAATTACAAATACAGGTTTACTAGCCATAGATATTGTCAATATTCATTAACTTATAATGATTAACTATAGACCACATATTTAAAGTGCAAGAACTCTTCGCCAAATAATAGCGTCGATTCGGTCAACAGTATCGGAATCCGAAGGGTGCTTGCTATAGCCCTGGCTATGCTCCTTGCCAATGTTCCTTGCCAATGCAAACACCCTTCTATTACTGTCATTTCCATCTTATCTAAAGGTTGTGAGTACGGTACGCTCTAATGCACTCGGAGCTTTAATGTTTGGAAAGAGAAGCTTTAATGTTTGGAAATAGCGAATACGTTAATGACCTACAAACGCGACCACCACTTTATCGCTCTCTAATTGACGAGAGAACACATACGCGTTGTCTTGTTGAATCTCCGTGTGTGTTCCTGCACCTATCGCTGGGTGACGTTGGCGAAATTGCCCAAGCGTCTGCCAATGTGTTAGCAATGATTGCCTTTTAGCATCCAACGTCCAAACCATGTCTGATCGGGTACCCTGGTGGAAATCATCAGCATAGGGCCCAATGTTTCTGGCGACTTCATCTCCGTAGTAAACTTGGACTGCACCAGGGCTTAACAGTAATGCGTTGGCGGCATTGCGTTGGATATCAAACGACTTAAAGCGACTAAAAAACAGTTCGGTATCGTGAGACGACATATAACTCACAGGAAGAAAATCCTCCGATTGCTGCATTTTCTCTGCGTAGTCTTGGTAAGTCCCTGCCATTTGGCTGAAGCACACGGCGCCTTTATCGAGCTTCTTCTGCATATCAAAGTTGATGAGTGCGTCAAAACCATCATCAAAATAGGGCGTTCGATAGGCTGCATGGCCCCAAACTTCGCCCATCATCCAAAATGGCTGACCCTTAGTCTTGTGTTCACTTCTCCAACGCTCCAAGCTTTCACTCGCTTGGCGCTTGAGCCGTTTCCACACATCACTTTCAACATGTTTTACGGTATCTACCCGAAAACCATCGATGCCGAATCGTCTCACCCAATCCGTCTGCCATTCAATTAGGTAGTCACTGACCGTGTATTGGTCTCGGTGCTCGACGCGAGTTCCAGGGTTTTTCATTAACCAAGAGGGTGGCGTGACAAACTCATCGGATTCAGTCAGAAAGTCGGGTAACCCGGCTAACGTCATCGTGATATCACTAGAGCCGGGCTTTGGGTAATTGGGAAGGCCTGCTCTGACCCAATCTCCGCCCCACCAATGGCTCCACTGATCGCTCTTATAATCAATGCCCTGATGAAAATCATGCCAATTTTGGTTCGGTTGTGGTGTCCACTGACTAGCGGGGGTTGGTATGATGTTGGGATCGATGACGTCGATGCCATCGAATTGCAGGTCGGCTAAAGTCGCGTACCCCGAGTGATTGATGACCGCATCGAGAAGTACTTTCATTCCGCGCTGGTGTGCGCCATCGACTAATGCTTTTAAGTCCTCATCTTGGCCAAAGTTCTCATCAATTTTTGTGAAATCTCGAGTCCAATAGCCATGGTAGGCATAGAAAGGGAAGCTGCCGCTGTCGCCACCGCCCACAAAACCGTGCACTTGTTCGACGATCGGAGAGAGCCAAATGGCATCGGTTCCTAGGCTCTGAATGTAATCTAGCTTATTGATAACACCTTTAAGGTCTCCTCCATGAAAAGTTCCAACTTCGTCGCGTCCATCTTTTCTACGGCCGTAGCTTTGATCGTTGTCACGGTCACCATTGTTAAAGCGGTCAACCATAACAAAGTAAATATTGGCGTTTTTATAGGTAAAGGGCTGTTTTTTGATTTCAGGAGCCTGTATTTCTAGATCTTGAATTTCAGGAGTATAGGGTTCAAGCAACATTAAACCGCCGCTTTTAGCTGAAACGGTTAAGGTCACTTGCTGATCTTGAACGGTGACCTGCTGCTGGCTAAACACTTCTCTCAGCTGAGTTCCTTCAGGGAACGTGTCGGCCAACTGGATGGTATGGTGAGTTACCGTGTTTTCTTCACATTGAAGCTTGGGCAGAGGGCGCTTAAACGCGGGTTGGCTGCTGGCTTTGGCTTGGCGATTGAAGAGTAATGTGTGCTTGTCGGCATCGAAGTGAAACGCATAATCGCCAGTAAAACGAATTTTTAGGGGAAGAATAAGCGGCTCAGAGCAGGATAGTTGAATAGGATGACTGAACTTCACTTTTTGTTGCTGATTGGCCTGGCAATCCCCTTCAATTCCGGAAATTTTTAGGGTGTAGCTATCTTTGGCAAGGGAAACCACTAAAGGCGTGTCACTGTTTAATGGGAAATCACGGCTCGTTGTCGTTGTTGCTATGGTTAAGTTCGGGCTGGCCATGCTTGTCGATGCTATAAGAGACAAAAGCAGCCCTATAGGGATCTTTTTCACGTTCAATCCTTAAATATGTGATGAGATAGGTGATGGAAAATTAATCATAAATCGCATGGGTTAGAGTGACATCATTCTTGTCTTCTACGCCCTAAAGTCTGCTTCGTTTCACAAAAATGCCTTTGGGGGGCGCAGAGATTTGGATTCAAATAGGTGGATTTGAGCCGCGAACTTGTGTGCTATTTTATCAATAACTGCTCTCACGCACATTAGGTGATATGGCCCACAAATGAGTCGTAGATTATTAAGTCGAATATTGGTTGTGCTATGCCTGGTCATGGCTCCAAGCTATGTTAACGCGGATGCATCAACGTTTTTACGTCCTTTTTTGTCTCAGGAAGCCTTTTGGTCGCTGAGTCAGTTAAGGGAGAATACCGAGCTGTATGACTGCGGGTTAGAACAAGACGATCAAGCATTTTGCAGCGATGAGGTTAGGTACTATAAAACTCCCGTTGTTGTGACGTTGTTGGTTGATCCCGATACTCATGCTTTCGATAAGCGAGCTTCCGATAAGCGTGTAACGAAGGCAAAACTTAGCGCTGATTTCAGCCCGATTCATTATACGGATTTGCAATTGAATTTGCGTAAAGATGGCTTCCACATAGTGGAAGTGTATAAAGCAGGTCGCCGTTTTTTGGTGGCAGAAGAAATACGTTTTTCTGATCTTCAAGCCGCAGATAAGGCTTTGATTGAGTTTATGAATCAAGGAACGATTGACGATCCCATTGAAGTACGTTGGCAGTTAGCACATAAAGCGCGCACAAAAAATAATGAGGTGGAAGCGGTATTTCATAGCCATAACGAGAGCATAGAGATCACTTTCTACGCTTCAAAAGCCTCTAACGCGGCTGAAATTCATGAATGAAAGCGTCTTAGTTGGCGTTGAGTCCATCGCTAAGTTAGCCGTTTCCTCGGTGTTTATTGATAACATCTACTGAGAAACGTTTACAACTTTAATGGATAAACGTGCCATACGGCTCAAAACGAGTACCTTTTAAAGAAATAGATTTCATAGAGATTGAGCTAACGCATATTCGCGCATACTCTGATCTCAGTTAATTATAGGAGAACTGTTCATGGTGGCTAACGTAAACACGCCCGCTAAAGTAACAATGGCACAGCAAGGCCCAGAGCTTTCAGAGCTAGTACAAGGCTATTGGCGCATGGCTGAATGGGGAATGACACCGCAGCAAAGGCTGACTTTTTTGAAGCAGCATATTGAGCTTGGTGTGACGACAGTGGACCATGCTGATATCTACGGTGGCTATGAATGTGAGACACTGTTTGGCGAAGGTTTAGCTCTTGATCCATCGGTGAGAGATGAAATTCAAATCGTCACTAAGTGCGATATTAACCTATGCACATCTCATAACCCAGAGCGTAAAATTAACCACTACGACACCAGTGCGACTCATATCCATCAGTCCGTCAATAACTCACTGACACGTTTAGGAGTTGAGAATGTGGATGTGTTGTTGATCCACCGACCAGACGTATTAATGGACGCGGATGAAGTGGCTGAAGCGTTTACCGAACTTCATAAAGTGGGCAAAGTAAAACACTTTGGTGTTTCTAATTTTTCACCGGCTCAGTTTGAACTATTGCAGTCGAGATTGGGCAAATCGCTCGTTACGAACCAAGTGGAAATTAACCCACTGAATTTTGAAGTGGCACACGACGGCACACTGGATCACTTACAAATGAAACGTATTCGACCAATGGCATGGTCTTGTCTTGCTGGTGGAAGCTTATTCAACGGTACGACCGAGCAAGAAAAAAGAGTGATCAAAGAGCTTGAAGCATTACGCCTTGAAATCGGTGCAGAGAGTATTGATCAGGTCATTTATGCCTGGGTTCGCCGTTTACCATCGAATCCAATCGCGATTATTGGTTCGGGTAAGATCGAACGCGTGAAAGCGGCGGTATCGTCACTTGAGCTTGAGTTAACGCGTGAGCAGTGGTATCGAGTTTGGGTTGCATCAAAAGGGCACGGTGTGCCATAGGCTCGTTAACCCTTACCTTTAAACTTCAGTGTTAACCACCAGCGTTAACCATTATGAGAACCAGCCATCGTGCTGGTTTTTTATCAGCGCGATTCCACTCATCGCCACCATTTACCATTCGCGCTGATTATCTCCCATTCATCGCAAAGCACTGCACGCTAACCAGGTTCGATTTAATCTTTCATCATCAACGAGTGAAAGGGAAAACCGACATGAACATCAAAACCATCAGTAAACTATCAGCCATCGCACTTCTAATTAGCAGCCACTCATTGTTTGCAACCAATGCAATGGCAGCACCGAGCGAGGCACTGATATCTGAGTACAATATGGCTGCAGAAGGCGATGAGGACAAAGTAGAGATTGTCTATGAGCAGCTTAACCAACAGATCCAATCACAGGGCGCAGACGCACTTAGCATGGTTTACTTGGGAAGCACTCAAACCTTAATGGGACGAGATGCTTTTATGCCGTGGAACAAAATGAAATATACAGAGCAGGGCTTGGCGACTATATCCAAAGGACTCACTTTGATCGATAGCCTACCTGCCAGTGCTCAAGAGTATCGTCAAGGCTTACCGGAAGCGTTATTGGCCAAGGCGATAGCCGCCTCAACATTTACTTCTCTTCCTGACATGTTTAACCATTTTGACCGTGGTTATGACCTTTACCTTGAATTAATGGGTGATGATGATTTTGTTAATCAGAATTATGAAGCGACGTCTTGGATTTACATTTATGCCATTAAAGCTTCATTAAGAGCCGGTGATGTTAATCAAGCCACTGAGTGGTTATCCGATATGCAGAAACAAAATGCGGAGCACCCAATGACATTGCAAGCAGAAGCGCTTGTCAACAAAGCGGCCTAGGGGGTTACCGTGTTGAATTTTAGCCAGATAAGTAAGCGGTATCGTTTAGGTCAGCAAAGCGTTCCAGCGCTAGTGGATGCAAGTGGATCAATTGCTAAAGCGGAAATGGTGGCACTGTGTGGGCCATCGGGGTCAGGTAAGAGTACATTGCTTAACATTCTTGGCATGTTAGATATGGATTACCAAGGCGAAGTGACGTTAGCTAATGTACCTTACCCAAAAGATCCTATGGCTGCGGCCAAGATACGCAGAAGCCAGCTAGGGTTTGTGTTCCAAAAATTTAATCTCGTCCCAGTGATGACCGCATGGGAAAATGTGGCTTATCCATTGATGCTAAATGGCTTTTCTATCGCAGAACAAAAACAACAAGCCATAGAAATGTTGGGCAAAGTGGGGTTAGAAGAATTCGCTCATCATCGCCCTGATAATTTGTCTGGTGGGCAACAGCAGCGAGTGGCCATCGCCCGCGCACTGGTGCATAAGCCTGAAATCGTCATCGCAGATGAGCCGACGGCAAGTCTAGATAGCCATACCGCAAGCTTAGTCATCGATATTATGAAATCACTGGGTCAAGAAATGGGCACCACATTTATTGTGGCTACTCACGACCCAAGAATGGCATCACATTGTGACCGAACTATCGAATTACTTGATGGTTGCATTAATCAGGAGGTGATCAAATGGGCAAGCTAATTCCTCATTCACTGCGTATTGCTTATCTTAATTTGCAACGTAATGGCCGCCGAAGCTTGTTGTCGGTGTTGATCGTTGCCATTGCTGTTTTTGCCCTGACCAGCGCAGGTGGATTTGGCCTTTATACCTACGACTCGCTAAAGGAATCAACCGCCAGAGACACCGGGCACTTAACGTTGAGTCAACCTGGCTTTTTTGAACAAGATGAGGAAATGCCTCTCGCTAACGGGTTGGCGAACACAGAGAACATAGTGAAGCAATTACTGGTCAACCAAAATGTTCGAGGGGTACAACCTAGGATTGAATTTACCGGACTGGTTTCTAATGGCACGAAATCAACGATCTTTGTTGGGACTGGAGTCAATGACCGTGAGTTTGATATGAAAGGGCCATTTTTAGACGTCAGGAAAGGAAAAACGTTATCAAACACGCAATCACCACGCTATGACGCGACTGAGCCAGAAGTGATGCTGGCTGTTGACCTTGCCAAAAACTTGAATGTCACGACAAATGACTGGGTGACATTGCTCGCCACAACCAGTGATGGAGCGCTCAATGCGTTTGATTTTAAAGTCCGAGGCATCTACTCGACGGGGGTTCCTGAACTGGATAAAAGGCAACTGTATTTACATATTGAATCGGCTCAGGGTCTACTGGATAGCCATAAAATCAGCACATTGTCGGTCTTTTTGTACGGGACAGATCAAACAGCGAACACTCAAGGTTGGGTTGAAGAACAGCTCAATGATATGAATCTAGAACAAGCGATCGAAGTGACGCCATGGGAAGAAAGAGCGTTCTTTTATAAGCGTGTGAAAGATCTTTATGATCGTATTTTTGGCATCATGGGAGCGGTCATGGCGATGGTCGTTTTTGTTGCTCTATTTAATACCATGACGATGTCAGTGACAGAGCGCACCCGTGAGATTGGCACATTATCAGCCCTGGGCACTTACCCAAATGAGATTGTTTCCGGGTTTGTGCGAGAAGCGGGCTTACTGGCTATTCTGGGCGCATTAATGGGTGGAGTAATGACGTTAGCCACCAGTTTGATATTACTGGTCGCCGAAGTGCAGATGCCACCACCACCGGGACAAACCGATGGCTATCCATTGAATATCTATTTCTCTGCTGAGTTACTGGCGTATTGCGCAGCGGGCGTCATGATCATTTGTGTGGGTGCCGCTTGGGTATCAGCGCGCAAAGGCGTCAAAAAACCAATTACGGAGGCACTGGTTTATGTTTAATCCGAATAGACATGTTTCATCATCATGGGCGAGATTCGGCTCTTTTCCAAAAGCCGTTTTGATACTAGCGCTGTCGAGCGTATCGGTGATGGCACAAGAAACGAATACGATTCAAGGTGAAAGTAAGATGGATGTAGCTGCTGTCGATGCATTGATTGTCGATGAGCTGTCTGTCAATAAGATGGATGTTGAGGCGATGATCAAAGCGGCTGACGGTTACCGAATGGGCGAGAGCTCAGCAAAAGCCGTCTCTTTGGTGTCACTGTACGAAAATCAAGTTCTAGATAAAACCCGTGAATACCATGTTTACAGTCGTCCAAACCGAGAATCATTGGTGGTCTTTAAGTCTCAAGTAGAAGCGGGGCAAAAAATGCTCATGCTGGGGGATAATTACTGGTTACTGATGCCAAAAAGTCGTCGTCCTATCCGCATTACGCCGATGCAAAAGTTACTGGGTGAAGCTTCGGTCGGAGATATCTCGACCTTAACATGGAGTGAAGACTATCAAGGCCAATGGATCAGTACCGAATCGATTGCCCAAGACTCCGGTGAGACGATGAAAACCAACCGATTATTATTAACTGCCACAACCACTGGCGCGAGTTATCAGAAAATTGATCTGTGGTTAGAAGAGGGTAATCACTTTCCAATCAAAGCCGATTTGTATTTACGTTCAGGAAAGTTAGCAAAGCAAGCTTGGTTTGAATCCGGTCAGAGAGATGGACACCGAAGAGTGATCTCGATGACGTTGCTCGACAGAATTCAACCCGCTAAAAAAACGGTGATTGAGTATAAAACCATTGAAGCGATGGAACTCGATGAAAAATATTACAACCCCGCTTATCTGACTCGTAACAAGTCGGTTGATCTATAACGGTGATGGATATGATGACACAGGGAACGTCGCGGCAGTCTAACAAGCTAATCATGGTGCCACTCAGTTGGTTATTGTGCAGTGCTGCGATAATGGTGAGTACTCACGCGGTGAGCTCGGAGCTTAGCCTAGACTGGGATTGGCAGCTAAGTCTTAACCAAACAGCGCATCGAGAAACCGTATTTCTGGGGCAACCCGAACGGTCAGAAACGAGAACATTAGACGCACTTATCGATGTTCAAACGAGCTGGAAAGACCTGACTGGTTTATTTGCCTTAAAAGGTAATGCGCTCTCGAGTAACGACGATACGCGCTCCTTTGATACAGATATCATCGTACAAGAATTGTTTTGGCAGGGGAGTGCTGAACTATGGCAACAGTCGATTGATTTAACGTTGGGTAAAGTGAGATTGGACTGGGGAGTCGGTTATGGTTACCGCCCTTTAGATGTCTTCAAACCTTATCGCAGAAACCCTATCGGCATTCAAGTTGAGGAAGGGGCTGGAACGGCAATGGCCTCATATTTTGATACGAGTGGAGAGTGGAGCCTTGTGTATACCGATTCTTCATGGACGCAGCAAAAAGGCTCAAAATTGGAAGAACAGTCCCAACAGCAGGGTTTTGGCCTTCGTCGATATGCATTACTGGGTGATAGTGAATGGCAAGGTATCGCTTACTATGACGATGTTCGACACGGCTTGGTTGGCGGTTCATTTGTTACGGTTCTGGATCAGGCCTGGGCACTTCACGCTTCTGCTGTCTATCAACGTCAGTACCTGGCTTATCAGCAAGGGGAGCCATTCCACGCCGTAAGTCTGTCTACACAACATCATGGTTATCAGTCACTCATTGGCATGAATTGGGCAAGCAGTACAGGGCACAATATCATCATGGAGTACTGGTTTGATAGCCGAAGTTGGCGCCGCGATGAATGGCAGCAAGCTTTTGATCGAGGGACGGAGCTTGCTTCAAATCCAGACACGTTGTCATTGGCGTCCTCTTATGCTCAGGGATTCAATCATGGGAATCTTGTGCAGCACAATATGATGTTTCATTGGTCGTTGAGTTCAGCGAGTTGGAGCCATTGGGAATGGAGCAAAAATTGGTTGTGGCTGAATGACTTTGAGCCGACATTTGATGTCATTGTTTCACCGCAAGATGGCGGGCTTATCGCGACTCAGTGGCTGAACTACCAAATGTATGATTCAGGCGATACGTCATTCAATGTTGAGTTGGCCGCCCGATTTTTAGGGGGAAGTAGCGATTCGGTGTATGCAAACTTACCTGATAAGCATATGATTCTATTAAACCTGAAAGGAAAGTTCTGAACATGAAACGATCGGCCTCATTGACAAAAAACACAGAGAAAAGCATAGAAAATAGTGTGATAAAGAGTCTGTTTTTTACCAGCCTTTTCTGTCTAGTGATTGCCATTCTTACGTTCTTTATTTGGTCGGGTCCGTTCATTGAACATCTCTTGATCAGTTTTGGCTATGGCTATAGCGCGGTATTCACTGCGCTTGTCATTTCTTATTTTCGTCCAGATCTTGGTATTCAATGGGTCAATGCGTTTTCCCTGACTACGTCGATGATTCTGGGTACAGCCAATGCGGCATTTTTGCTAGAAGGGTATAGCAATTTTGACAGCATACCTGAACTTAAGCCGGTCATTGTTCTCGGTTTTGTTTTTACGGTGATATGCTTTTTTTATTTTTATATCTATGAACAAAAATTACTGACTCAGAAAGAGCTTGAAACGACCAAACGCAAACAAGCCGAACAAGAAAAAGCACTGGTCATGAGCCAGCTAAAACAACTTCAAAGCCAAATTGAACCACATTTTTTATTTAACACGTTAGCCAATATTAATGCCTTGATTGATTCTCAGCCGAAAGATGCACGACTGATGCTTGAAAAGCTCACGGATTTGTTGCGAGGCACACTAAAAAGTAACCGCCAGTCGAACACATCACTGGTCGGTGAACTTGAACTCGTGGATGCCTATTTAAGCATTCAGAAGATTCGTTTAGGTGATCGACTCACTTATCATATCGACAACCAGCTAACCAACGATGTTGTTTTTCCACCGTTACTCATTCAACCTTTGGTCGAGAATGCGATCCAGCATGGTATAGAGCCAAAAGCTGTTGGTGGTTTAGTGACTATTTTAGTGGTAAAAGAACAGAGTATGGTGAGTATATCGGTCATCGACAGTGGTATTGGATTGATGTTGGAATCTAAGAACGCAGGACATGGTATAGGCCTAGAAAATATTCGACAACGTATGAAAGCCCTTTTTTCTGATGAGGCGAATTTTGCAATTGTTGAAAATCAGCAAGGTGGAGTTACTGCCAAGCTTCGTATTAAATTGACAGAGTTGGAATCATTAAAGAGGTAGCAAGATGACGCGCAGCATGCCAGTAACCGCCATTATCGCGGATGATGAACCGTTACTGAGGCACCATTTTAGTAAAGCGTTGGCAGAGCATTGGCCGGAGTTAGATATTGTGGCATTGGCTGAAAATGGCGATCAAGCCCTTGAGCGGATCGAGAAACACCAGCCTGATATTGTCTTTTTAGATATAAATATGCCGCTTCAAGATGGCATGAGTGTCGCTAAAACTCTTGTGGCTCGACAAAGTAAAACCAAAGTGGTCTTTATTACAGCTTACGATGAGTTTGCCGTGCAGGCCTTTGAGGCGAGTGCTGTGGATTATTTGCTTAAACCTGTGTCGGATAAACGATTAGCGCAATGCATTGATAAGTTAAAAAGACAGATGCAAGGCCAAGACTCGCCTGAAGTTCCAGATGTTTCATCGCTCATCGACCAAATCCAACAGATGACACTGAAAGCGAAGCCAACGTATTTGACTTGGATAAAAGCCGCCAAAGGCGATGATATTCATTTAATTTCGCTGAAAGATGTCTTGTATTTTAAAGCGGAAGATAAATACATTTCATTGTATAAGCAAGATGATAAAGGGTGTGTTGAGTACCTACTGCGTACATCCCTTAAGGAACTTCTACATCAACTCGACCCAGATATGTTTTGGCAAATCCATCGTTCGAGTGTCGTGAACGTGTCCGCAATAGAAAAGGTAAAAAAAGACTTTTCTGGCAGAATGTCGGTGCATATTGGAGAAGCAAAGCTCCCAGTGAGTCGAGCCATGCAACCGCAATTTACGAATTTGTGGTAACTCGTTTTGTCTTGTAAACGAACTGTTTTTTAAATGAACTGTTTTGCAACGGGCTGTTTTTCACAGAACGGTTTGCCAAAGAACAGCTTGCCACTGAACGTTATGCCAAAGAAATTTTGTTAACAACCCTCGGTTTAAATTAGCTTAAATTTGATGAATTCCTTAGGTTTCATAGGGGCGGAAAAGTAGTACCCCTGTATGTATCGGACGCCGAGTTCACTCAGTTGTTCTATCTGCTCTCGGGTTTCCACTCCTTCCGCGATGACTTTCATATTGAGTTCATCCCCCAGATTGATCATCGATATCAATACCGGTGTGATCGCCGTCTCTGACCGTAATCCATTCACAAATACTTTGTCGATCTTTAGCGCGTTGAATGGGTGCTGGCGAATGAAATTCAACCCTGAATATCCGGTCCCAAAATCATCAACGGCGACTTTGAATCCCAGATCGCTGAGTATACTGAGTGAGAAAGTCGCGTGATCCAATTCTCGGTTGGTGTAATCATTATTTTCTGTGATTTCTAGAAGTAGAATCGGAACAATATCTGGGTGTCGTTTCGAAAACTCGATTAAATAGTCAATGAAATCGGAATCAATAATCAGCTGACGACTAATGTTGAGGCTGATGTACTGCCCTTTGAGCTCTTTTTGGTGCGTATAGATGAAAGAAGTCACGGACTTGATGATTAACTTGGTGATTTGATCGATCACGCCCATACGTTCGGCCAATGGAATAAACATATCTGGTGGAATAATTCCCTGTGACGGATGATGCCAGCGTATTAGAGCTTCGCTTCCTGCGATTCGTTTCTCTACGATGTCCACAATCGGCTGAAGGTAGAGTTTTAGGTCGCCATCGTCAATTGCTTGCAACAAAGAATACTCTAAAGATTGCCTTGTTATTCTATAGTTACGTATAGCCAAATAAACCAGTGAAAGCATGGCTGCGATAAGCAGTGTCTGCCAGAAATGTTGACCGAAGTGGTAAAGGTAAGAAGCGTGATTGAGATGCAGAGTGATTGATAAAGGGTACAAGTGGGACGAAAAACTGAACAATCTAACAGCAGAATCAACGGACCCTTCACCACTTTGAATCGTCTGACTGAGTACCGTGATCGTATAACCAAATTCCTGTTCAGAGAGATCAGGGGAAACAAGACCTAAGAATTGATTAGGAGCTAATAACGCATTTGCGCCAGCACCACGGTCATTTTCGTCATGGGCAAAAATAAAGAAAGTTTGCAGTCGACTCTTAGAGATGGTCAAAGAAATGGTGATGTTGTTAGACGAGTCTTCTAATCGTTGTAGTATGGAAGAAGATAGGCGAATATTGGCTACTCCTTCGTTACTGGTACAAAAAACCACCCCATCTTTATACAGGCCTATTTCTTTGAGCATGGTTGAATGGAATACATGCCCTCGTATCGCCAGCACATCGTCACGTTCGCAAGCAGAGGACACCCGATTTTTTAGTGACATGAGATTTTTTGCTGTCTCACCAATGTACTGTTCTAACAGATGAATCGATTGCTTTCCTTGTGTTTTTGCGTGGTTGTTGGTGGTATAGAAATTAACAATAGCGGAAACGATGAACACACTGACGAATATGATACCAATAGGGATGGCAGCACGTATGTGCTTTCTAGCTAGGTGTAACAGCGAAGAGGGTGAGGCTTCAGTCTGCTTGTTATATTTCATGATAAGTAATGGCCAACATTTTTATTCTTATTTAACGGTATGTACTGATTTAACTATATGCACATTTGTTAAAAATAGAATCCCATTTTACGTTATCTCTAAAAATTAATACCTAACTCATTATTTTTGGAACTTTAGTTGATGGTTTTGTTTGTTATTTATACCGAATTTGATAATGATACCGAGTTTGATAAAAAGCACCTTCGTTCATGTTCAGGCTAAAATGAAGGTGCTTTGTTTATAAACTAATTCATGCTCGACACCCCTAGAATCTAGAAGTATTGCTTATCCTATGATCACTTGGCCCAATACGTAACCAAGACAACAGGCACTGATGACTCCGATTAAACCAACCGACATAAATGAGTGGTTAAAGTACCATTTACCAATCTTAGTGGTCCCCGAGCTGTCAAAATTGACGGTAGCGATATCAGAAGGATAATTTGGGATAAAGAAATAGCCATATACCGCTGGCATCAATCCTATCAGGAGTGCCGGATCTAAGCCGAGCCCTAACCCGACGGGTAACATCATTCGCGCAGTTGCCGCTTGAGAGTTAACCACCACAGAAACAATGAACAGTGCTAATGCAAAGGTCCAAGGGTAGGCGGTCACCATATCTACGATGCCAGAACGAAATTGTGGCATTGCGTACTGGAAGTAGGTATCAGACATCCATGCAATACCAAAAATGGCAATCGCTGCCACCATCCCTGATTTAAATACCACGCCATTAGGCACATCTCTTGGGTCCGTCTTAGTTGCGAGCAGAATGACACCACCGAAACACAGCATCATCATTTGAATGATAACAGCCATGCTTATTGGTTTGCTTCCTGGTTCAATGGTTCTAATTTCAGGGATCATAGCAATGAGAACAATCAGTACTATCGAGCTGAGAAAGATTAAAACCGCGTTGCGAGATGATGAAGGCAGTTTTACATCCAGCGAGGTTGCGGTTGTGTTGAGAATACGCTCGCGCCACTCTGGATCTTTCATGCGGGCCTGATAATCAGGGTCATCTTGAAGCTCTTTACCGCGCTTAAGGCTATACAAGGACATCAAAAGCGTACCAAACAGAGTCGCAGGAACCGTCACCATAAGAATCGACAGCAGCGTTATCTCTTGTTGAATCTCAACCAGCTGGGCCAGATAATACACAACCGCGGCTGAAATTGGTGAGGCAGTAATTGCAATTTGTGAGGCGACGGATGCAGCAGCCATCGGCCGTTCTGGTCGTATTCCATTTTTTAAGGCCACATCACCGATGATGGGCATAATAGAATATACCGCATGGCCAGTACCTAACAGGAAGGTCATTGAGTAGGTAACGAAAGGCGCGATCAGCGTAACGCGTTTAGGGTTCTTTCTTAGCAGGCGTTCCGCGACTTGAAGCATATACTTTAACCCGCCCGCGGCTTCTAATATGGAAGCACAAGTGACAACGGCTAAAATAATCAGCATTACGGTGACCGGTGGGGAGCTCGGCGGCATCTTAAAAACAAAGACCTCGACGACAAGGCCAATACCCGATACGACCCCAAGCCCAATCCCGCCGAAACGAGAGCCTACATAGAGCACCAGTAACAAGAACAAGAATTCTAAATACAGCATATCAGTTACCCATTATTAATTGTGGTTATGAGTATTGTGAGGACTATTCAGAGAGAAATATGGTGAGTAGTTCACACAACACCTATTGCTAAAATTGGAAAGATAAATGTTTGATTTAAATCGCGATATCCACATGGTCAAGTAACGATATTGCTGCTTGTCTGTAACGTAAGTGTTGCTTAGGTGGGCATTTTGGTTAATGAATCAATAAAAGAGGTTGTTATTTTGAATCAGTGCCTGATTGATCTTGCTGAGGTGATTTGGAACGAAGAATTATCAGCTCAATATGGTCAGCTTTTCGGCTTCGCTTTACTGTTTATTTTCATGGCTTATTTTCATGGCTTAGCTTCAATGTTTAAACAACAAAAAAGCATAAGTCTGGGTTTACACCTAGACGCTTATTTGATCCTCGACTAACGTTTATGAGGAAGCGTTTAAAATTAGAGGCGATGATGAACAACCCTTTTAGATTTTTGTCGACATCCCTGCTATCACTTTTGCTGACTTCGACAGTTCAAGCCCATAGCCAAAACGACAATGTTGGCCGGGCTTTGTACTTGACCGAAGAGTACCCGCCTGCAAACTTTATCCTTGATGGACAGTTAACCGGTTATTCTGTTGACCTATTACGAGCGGCGGCCAAAGCGGTGGGGGAGGACATTGGCAGCAATCACATTGTGTTGCAATCATGGTCTGATGCCTATCGAACGGCGTTGACAACACCAAATACGGCTGTTTTCTCCATGACGCGAACCGAACATCGAGAAGACTTGTTTCTGTGGGTAGGTCCAATCTCTAAAGTCAGAGTTGTGGTAATGGCAAAGCGCGATAGCAACATTAATGTTGATAAGTCATTAGACATGGCGAAATATCGGATTGGCGTGGTTGAAGATGATATTGGTGAGCAGTTGCTGCTTGACCTCGGGATTCCTAGAGCCGCCATGGTCGAAGTTAAAGACGTGGGTATTTTGGCTGAGATGTTAACAAAAAATCGTGTTGATCTTATCGCGTATTCTGAGAAAACAGCCTTATGGATGGCTTCTCAGTCAGGGATCAAAAGCAACACCTTTCAACGTGTTTACACACTCAAGGAAGGTTATACCTATTACGCCTTCAATAAAGACAGCGATCCGGCCTTAATAGAAAAACTGCAGCAGGGGATCGATATCATCAAAGCAAATACCGATGAAAATGGGGTTAATCAGTATCAAGAGATTCTGAAAAAGTACCAATAGATAATAAGGTGGTGTAGCGTCTTGATATCACTTTTGAATGGTTAGGTTTTTTTTCACATAAAATGGGTTGCTATATTTATTTTCCTTACCAAACTCTGAGTTAACCAGTCTATTCCACAACGCTTTATCAAACATACCTTTAGGTAAAGAGGGGTAGAGCGTATCCGCTTCTTCGAAAGCAAAATTCATGAACTCTTTTAGCTTAATTTGATTGTATTTTTTCGCGATACGATTGTGGTTTCTAATCCATTCTTTCTTGAAATCTACCAATGCGGGCTCTGCTTGCTCCAGCGGCATGCTCGATAGAAAAATACGCTGATAGGCGACCTTTCTATCTATCATCGAACGCATGGCTGTTTGAATGTATTTGTTGTGATGAGTAATCGAAATATCATCAACGCTGAACACGTTTACGTGCCAGCCTTTTGGAGACATCTTATGAGTACGGAATTGCGCATTTCGAATCTGAAGTGCCTCATGTAAAACTAAATCGGATGTTCCTCTTAGCGTTCTTTGCCATTTCCCAATTCGGATTTGAATTGAATGTGGTAGGCGGTAGATATTCGTGAATTTATCTTCAATCATTATCAGTCATACTCGAAGTGGTTTCGGCGTTCGATCCTATTATTGCTGGACCTTAGTTGGTTGAAGTCATGTCTAGAGCCGCGCTATTGTCTGCTGCCTAGTGGTACTCTACATTGATTTAAGTCTTTATTAGTAATTTTAACAATATAAATTAGCTATTTGAATAGAGTAATTTGAATAGAGTGGCGTCAAAGCCGCGATTTAGATGTATAGGATAGTTCTGAAAGCAGTCACTTGGTCAAATTGTGCATCAAGTGACTGAATATCAGTTAATTGAGTTGCAGAATAGCAACCGCGCTAGAAATGGATTTTATGTTCTTTGGAAACCGTGATGCCCAGACGTTTGGCCAATCGAGTTAAATTGGCTCGGTCTGTTTGCAACGAACGACTTGCTTTGGCCCAATTGAAGCCCGAGGTTTCCAACGCAGAAGTAATGAGTTTACGCTGATACTCATCCGTGGCATCACGCAGGCTCATTGTTTTATTTCCAGCGGTACTTGGAGCCTGTGATTTTCGTCTTTGTTGCTCGTGATTAAATGCGTTATCTGACTCAAGAGAGCGGTTGATATCAAGAGAGTGATCGATATGAATAGAGCGATCCAGTTCTCCAATATCCTCATGGGTAACGGAAATGACTCTGCGGTGCTGATTTCTCGCTCTGGCTTTCAGTGCGGCGCGGTTAATCACATGTTCTAGTTCTCGTACATTCCCGGGCCAATCATAAAGCGAGATATAGCGAAGCGCTTCTTGCCCCATTTTTAGTTGTACTATCCCTAGTTTTCTTCGCGCCTGTTCTAGAAAGAAACCGGAAAGTAATGCGATATCACCTTCGCGCTTTCTAAGAGGGGGGACCTCGATTGGGTAAACAGTGAGTCGGTGGTATAGATCGGCCCGGAATCGTCCTTGGGCCACTTCTTCCTTTAGATCTCGGTTTGTCGCAGCCAATACTCTAACATTGATATTGTGAACCCTATCTTGGCCGACAGGCTGAATCTCATTGTTTTGCAAAGCGCGTAAGATCTTACTTTGAGCAGCGAAAGGCAGTTCACCAATTTCATCCAAAAATAGAGTGCCCCCGTCAGCCAGAGCAAACTTACCTAATCGAGTTTTATCTGCCCCCGTAAATGCGCCTTTTACATGACCAAACAGTTCACTTTCAACTAAACTTTCGGGTATCGCTGCGCAATTTACATAGATTAACGGTTGAAGTTTCCTTGAAGATTGGTGGTGAATAGTTCGCGCTACCAGTTCTTTACCAACGCCCGTTTCACCATGAATCAGAATATTGAAATCAGACGGAGCGACAATATCGATGTCGTTTTTTAGGTTGAGCATAGCTTGGCTTGAACCAATGATTTCTCCACCTTCTCGTTTCCATGCTTCATCGTTCAACTCTTGTAAACGTCGTTGGCTTTGTTTTGCTTGTTGTTCTAGCTGAGAGAAGGTCATCGCCATTTTTAAGGTAGAAGCAGCTATCGCTGAAAGGACCTCTAAACTTCTATCTGGGATTGTTTCGAACAAGTTTGGGGTTAAGCTATCTAAGGCCAGTATACCGAGTAGCTTGTCACCAAAGAGCAAAGGAAGCCCCATACAGGAGTGCATTGGCAGATCACCATCGTGATCCAGTAACAAGCCATCAAATGGGTCAGGGAGTGGGCATGTGGTGTCGAACCTAACGGGTGTTTTAGAACGACATATTTCACCAAACCGTGGGTGTTCATTAACATCAAAACGACGGCCTAATGTATCACGGGTCAGGCCTTGCATGGCAAGTGGGGTTAATGTGTCTGCATGAATTGAAAGCAGTACGACACTGTCACATTGAATGGTTTTGCGAACCGCATCCAGTAACTTGTTAAAACGGTCTTCATTATTCAGGCCACTGGCAAGACCAATGGTCATTTCAACCAGGGTGGAAACGGAGATGTCTTGCATACCATACACATTAAAAGAGACTTTTAGGTAGTATAGTGTCTAATTGACTCGATGTATACCATGTCAATTAGACACTTGTTTGAGGTGGTTTTTTGATAAACCCAAGTAAATAAAGCGCTTAACCCGTTGGCATACTCTATGCTTTAGTGAGTGTACAAGAGTGAGTTTATGAGAGTAAGTTTTAGCTTACCGGCACAGAGACTCAGTCAATACCTATAAACCCAGATGGGAAGAAGACACATTATGCTCAACGAAAAACACATTGCGACAATAAAAAGTACGATTCCATTACTCGAGAATGCAGGTCCGGTACTCACTCAGCATTTTTATCAAAGAATGTTTACTCATCACCCCGAGCTAAAAGACATTTTTAATATGACGCACCAGAAAACAGGACGTCAAAGTGTGGCTTTGTTTGAAGCGATAGCGGCTTATGCGAAAAATATTGAAAATCTCGCAGCTCTAACGTCAGCTGTCGAAAGAATCGCTCAAAAACACACGAGCTTTAATATTCAGGCTGAGCATTACCAAATCGTCGGTCATCATTTGATTGAAACGTTGCGCGAGCTTGCTGGAGAGGCATTTAGCCCTGATGTTGAAGAAGCTTGGACCGCTGCTTACTTATTTTTGGCACAAGTCTTTATTGATAGAGAAGGTGAGCTCTATCTACAAAGAAAACAAGCGGTTGGCGGTTGGGAGAACAGCCGTCCTTTTGTCGTCACGGAAAAGATAAAAGAATCAGAGCTGGTCACCAGTTTTGTATTAACCCCAGAAGATAACAAAGCCGTGTTGGACTATCTACCTGGTCAATATATTGGTGTAGAAGTGAAGCCAACGCTTGGGCAGTATAGTGAGATTCGTCAGTATTCATTGTCTCAGCAATCGAACGGTAAGCGTTACCGTATCTCGGTAAAACGAGAGAGCCAAGGAACAAACAAACAGGGCTTAGTTTCCAATTATTTGCACCAAGATATTTCAGTCGGTGATGGTATTCATGTCTTTGCACCTGCGGGCGATTTTTTCTATCAAGAAACACAAAAGCCAGTGGTACTTATTTCTGCTGGCGTCGGAGCGACACCGATTCAAGCGATGTTACAAACATTAGATGGATCTGGTAAGCAAGACGTGACTTATTTGCACGCTTGTCATAATCAAGAACAACACTCATTTCTTGATGAGACCAGTACGCTGACTTCGGTAAATAATTGGCAGCAATTTGTGTGGTATTTTGAGGGAAAATCCGAGCTTGATGGGCCAGAGTTTAATGGGACAATGGATCTTAATGCTGTGGCGTCTGATTTACCACTTGCTGACGGTGACTTCTATATTTGTGGACCGATAGGATTTATGGAGAGTGTTGTGCTTCAGCTACAAAGCTTGAAGGTTTCACGAGACCGTATTCACTATGAAGTGTTTGGTCCGCACAGTAACTTGTAACAGCGCATAGAAACCTAGCATAGAGAGGAGCATCGGGTCCTCTCTTGGTTTCTTGCATTCCTTCCTTTATTTCCTTCAATGCAACGTATTGCTTTAATTTTTAGCTCTTAACTCTTAACTCTTAACTCTTAACTCTTAACTCTTAATTGTTACTTTTACCTTTGATTCTTACCAATGAGGCGATACAACCACTGCCTAAAACCGGTTACCGGTGGTTTAGCGCGTCTCTCATTGCCTTTGTAATAGCTTTCCAAGTACTGAGTTCTTAACTCGTGGATATCTTGTTGGGTTATTGAACTGACTTGAGTCGCTGTACTCAGAGCGTGGTCATTTGCTAGGCTAAAGTCCATGTTGAGACTCCCTTGAACATACAACCAGGCGTGCGTGATGAGCTGTAGAGAAATGAGGTCCTGCTGCTGAAATGAATCGCTGTACTGATGGCCAACCGATCCTTCAATCGCCTCTAGCATAGCAATGATGGAATGGCGATTATCGGCGAGCGTTGAACAGTGTTCAATATGACTTTTCGTGAGTAACCCTAGAAGCAACAGTATTGGCTCTCGATCCGGTTTATTGGTAAGGACTTGGCTAAATAGAGGTGTTTGCGCATCAAGCCACTGTGTCCATATAGAATCGTATTTGACAACAATGGGCAGGGTGTTGAGTTCTGCTTCAATACAAAGGTCTTTAAGGGTGTTCATTGCTTTGTAACTCTTCCCACTCGACTTCACACGAGCCTTTATCGCTATCAATGAAAATGGAATTGCCGGTAATCATCACGGATAAATCCATACCACGCTCGATTAACTGGGTCAGATCTTCAATATGTTGAGCATTAAATCGAAGAATATCAGCATTCAGCATGCCAATCTTTCCTTGATTTTGTGTCCACCAAACATTTGATTTCGTGTTGAAGCTATAAACCTTGACCTTGTTTGCTAGGCGTGTGGATTTTTTAATACGTTCTGGATCCGGCTCACCAACATCGATCCAAAGTTCAATTTGATCATCCAGTGATTTTTGCCATATATCGGGCTCTTCAATCGTCGAAAGGCCTTTAGTTAACTGAAGAGATTCCTGAGCATTTAAGCAGAACGCAAGAATACGTGCCATCATACGCTGATCGTTTTCTGAAGGATGCTGCGCAACGGTTAGGGCTAGAGAATCGTAATGCTCACGGTTTATATCCGTAAGTGAGATGCGAAATTTGAAAATAGTGGGTTTTAATGCCATGGGTAATACAAGATCTCAGACAAAAAAATAGCCAGCATAATGCTGGCTATTTTTAGAAAAAAGGTACTAAATTAAAGTACTTTGATGTTTTCAGCTTGTGGGCCTTTTTGACCTGTAGTAACTACAAACTCAACTTTTTGACCTTCAACTAGAGTTTTGAAACCGTCGCCTGTGATCGCTGAGAAGTGAGCGAATACGTCAGGACCGTTCTCTTGTTGAATGAAGCCGAAGCCTTTAGTTTCGTTGAACCATTTTACTGTACCAGTAACTGTGTTAGACATGATAAATATCCTAATTAAAAATATTGTGCCGAATTTGGCGCGGATAGCGTGGAAAAGTAGACTGCTATTGCGTACCACACGGAAGTTACAAGTAATCCAACGAGACGCATATTTAGACAAAGAACTGCTTTCTAGCTGTTGGTGATTCTAGACCAATCTAGAGCTAAGTCAACGTTTACTCGAGCGAATCCACAGAACTTTTTGGTATTTTCTGCCGTTTTATGCGCAAGGTGCCATTTTTGGCGATAGGCTATTGAGATTAATGTAATTGATATCACGACCGCTCTCTATGATTAAATTGTGCTTGGTCGAATTTTGTACGATAATCGGTGGGTTTTTATTAAATAGGTTTCATTATAAGGTAGTACTTATGAAAGAAAGAAAAATGAGAGAGGAAAAGGTTTTCCTAGAGCCGCTCAGTCATGACGTTGAACTTAGCTGTGAGGTTGAAGTCGGTCGAGGCCGCATTCAAGATAATGCATTAAAGGCGATGGTCACGAGCAAGCTCTTTACAGCTAGAGTTGAAAAGGCGAAAAAAGGAAAAGGAAGTTACAAGCGCACGAATAAACATAAGGGCAAAGAGCCCTATTCAAAAGCCGCGTAGAACGTGAGATTTGAATAGGGCTTTTTAGTCAGTGAGACCTTTATTGGTTGCCGTTTTCAATCATTCGTTACTGGTAGCAACTAGCTTGGGCTAGCGTTCGATTTGCGGCGAATAAATCGAGTAGGCGGTAATTTGCCCTGCGACAATGGCTGCAAACATAAACAAGGCAGAAAGGCCAATACTTGGGATTGGCAATATGGACTGCTCAAAAACCGACTGACTTGCACTTATAAGGACTCGGCTACCAGGAACGAGAATAATGATCCCTTGCAGAATATAGATTGCACCGGTGAGCTCCATTTTTTTCGCTACCCAAGTTCCGTATAAGGTAATCAACATCGTGGTGACCCAAGTTCCCACGACCCAACCGCTGTCAAAGCCTAGATAGAATGGCCCCCACATTCCCAGTACGGCGACAGGAAGACCCAGTAAAATATCTCTTGCTCTGGCATTAAAAATAATACCGATGGAGATAGAAAGAATGAATACGCCCAAAATGTGCATCCATTTTGGCACGTCATTCAGGTAAGTTGCTGTCTCACTATGCCCCCAAATTGCTTCGCCAATATTCAGCCCCATGACGATTCCAACAAACAGCTTAATTAAACTCAGTGCACTTTGCCCCAGAAGGCTAGTCCCTGACACAAGGTCATTAAAGGCTAAGCATTCCAAGGCATTGGCTATAGAAAGCCCTGGGACAAATAAAATAATGGCGGCAATGCATAAAGCCCAAACGGGTATGGGTAATCCTGTGCTCGCAATAAACGCCACTAATACACCCGTCACGAGCGCAGAAATAAATTCGACAGCAATGCTGCGACGCCCTTTACACACTAACTGACAAACCCAAACCATAAATCCCAGAAACACAGAGAAAGCAACCGCTTCCATTGTGCTGCCAACAAGCATCAAATACGCAGGCGGAATTCCCATGTTTGCCAGCGCTACGACCCATTTAGGGTATCCCACGGGTTCAGGCAAAGGTTCACTGCTGGGTTGGTTGATGCGTATGATCGTGTTCGCAAGCAAACTCAAGTTTATTGACGCAGGCTTCAACCGTTTCATGACCACCGCGTTATTGTCATCAGGAAACTGGTAATTGATGGTCGTCGGAGTCGCTTGAATCATAACGTCGACGTCATGTTTTCTAGCGTAATACTGTGTGTATTTTTCAACTTTATAGGGCGCACAACCACTGCGGTGTAAGGTATCTCCAATTTCGACGATTTTGGATATTCGATATTGTGAAAGCATGGCTTTGAAATCAACAAGCGAAAGGTGGGCCTAAGGTACCAAAGCCCTCTATTGTTGACGAGAAATATTGCGCTAATTTTCTCAGTCTTGTTAATTTGGCCTCCATCATTGAACAAAGTTGACTGAAGTCATGCTTTGATAAAATTTAGAGTTATTTACCCAGGCTAACCGATTGTTACATTTTAGATCAATTATTGTGCAGAAAAGCCAGTGTAACTGGTATATAAAGGATGTATTCGATTACAAGATGTAAGCCAATTGTTAACGAAAATAACCACTGTAAATGTGAACGTTTTTTGTTGTTTATTTGCACTTGCAATCGTGATTGAAAAGGCGACAATAGCGCAAAATGAGTTTGCAAAAATGAAAGGAAGCAAATCGTAGGTCACTAAACGAGGCGTGTATTATGAAGTTAATTATTATTGCAATGATATCTATCTTAGCGGGTGTTGCATCAGCGGAACATTTTCATTCTTTTGTTCTTGGTCTGACGATTTCAACGCTTGCTGTCGGCAGCTGTTACTGGTTCGCATTTCGCACAACGCGCTTTCCTGAACTTGTGTTACTGTTACTTTTCTTAGGCATGTTTGCTAAGTTGATGGTGACTGTTGTCGGTATTGTATTGAGCGTATCAGCCGAATTGATCACTTCCCCTATGATATTTGCGATGTCTTATTTGTTTTTCTCTATGGTGGCGACCTATTTATGGTTCAACTATCGAATGAAAAAAACGCCGCATTGGACGACACTTATTTCTCGCTACGCCAATGCTAACTAAGCGAGCATAATCAAAATTTTTTCAATGACCGATAGCATGCTATCGGTCATTTTGTTTTAATAGAAAGAAGTTTGGTGCTTTGTTCGCCACTGTGTAACTAAAATCAAATTTTCGTAAGGATTGGTAAAGCCCTCATTTATCTTCCTTGCTTTTATATATACTCCTAACAACACCTATTTCACTTGGCTAAAATATGATTAATATGGATTTACGATTCGCTGGTGCTTTACTCTTAACCGCTCTTCTCTCACCTTTCACAATAGCGGCACCAACCATCGTGCCCGATGCACCCGTCTTAGGTGCAAACGGGTATGTGTTGATGGATTACCATACTGGCAAAGTACTGGTTGAAAAAAACGCTCATACCAAGTTAAACCCTGCGAGTTTGACTAAATTAATGACCGCGTATGTTGCAGGGCAAGAGATAAAAGCGGGTAACATTGGTAAACACGATCAAGTGGTTATTAGTAAAAATGCCTGGGCAAAAAAGTTTCCTGATTCATCAAAAATGTTCATCGAGGTGGGTAAAACCGTCGATATGATGGATCTATACCGTGGCTTAATTGTGCAATCTGGCAATGATGCGAGTGTCGCGATTGCTGAGCATGTGGCGGGCTCTCAAGATTCTTTTGTTGCACTTATGAATTCATGGGCACAACGTTTAGAGTTAGAGAATACAGCGTTTACTAACCCTCATGGATTAGACAGTAATGGTCTCTATTCTACCCCTTATGATATTGCGACCTTGGGTCGTGCCATCATCCGAGATCTACCGAATATTTATCCACTGTATAGTGAGCGCTCTTTTAAGTTCAACGGTATCACGCAATATAACCGTAATGGCTTGCTGAGAGACCGAAGCATGAATGTTGATGGCATGAAAACGGGTTACACGAGTGGGGCTGGGTATAGCTTAGCCAGTTCAGCGACTAGCGGTGATATGCGTCTAATCTCTGTCGTTATGGGTTCAAAGAGTACTAAAAGTCGCGAAGCTGAAAGTAAACAATTGTTGAGTTATGGGTTCCGTTTCTTTGATACCGTTTCTCCAAATTCCGCAGGCGAAGAAATTGCTAGACCAAGAGTGTGGATGGGTTCAGAAGACGGCGTTTCTGTCGGTGTTGATCAAGATGTGTTTATTACACTGACGAAAGGTGAGATAAGTAAGCTGACCGCAAGCATTGAATTAGACGGCGAGTTAACAGCACCCATTCGTAAGAATGATGTGCTGGGCAGTGTTTCTTACTTAGTGGATGGAGAGCAGGTAGCTCAATCTTCACTGGTCGCGTTGAATGATGTGGAAGAAGGGAGTTTCTTCAAAAAAGCACTGGACTGGTTTAAACGTTTAATTGCTAGCTTCTTTGGCTAAGCAGAAACGTAATAACATCTTTGATTCGAGAGGCCATATTCATTATGGCCTTTTTTGTGCTTGTTAGGTTTGCCCTAAGTGTCTTTAGCGCGAGTTGTCCGTGCGTATTCACGAGATATATTAACTAGACGTATTAACTAGGCGTATTAACTATAGGCATTTTAACAAGCATATTCCCGTGCAAGTTAACTGCAAAACATTGGTCAAAACCTGACGGCTATCTGACATTGTGTACATGGATTACAGCAGAATTCATCCATATTTAGAATGTAAGGAAGCTCCAACGTGCAGTTCAATCAGATAGATAGAGACGCTTTATATAACGCCTGGATGTCACAAAAAGCCAAGATGCGCTTGACGCAGATGGAAATGGCAAAAAAAATGGGAATGACACAAGCCGAGTTTTCAGCCATATTGAGAGGGAACGCTCCGATCTCTTTGGAGTTTATCCACCAGTTTTGCACCAAGCTGCATATCGAACCTTATCGAGTTGTCCCGTCTTTACAGCGTGTTAGCCAATCGGCACAGCAACTGGTGACGTTAAAAAGCACGATGTCTGTCGACGGCGAAATCCAACGTGTGTATGCACAAGGGAATCAAGTCATTGTTGAGTATGTTCATACCGTCGCTTAATGGTCACGTTAATGGGTCGATCAACCTGTTGGAAAATCAATTGGTCACGGAAGAGCGCGACAATCAGAGGCGAAAATAAGGTATGTTGGAGAAAGAAAACCTAGTCAAGCTGGCAAGAACGCCAATGCCATTTGGCAAGTATTCAGGAAGAGCGTTAATCGATCTACCGGAGGAGTATTTGTTGTGGTTCGATAAGAAGGGATTCCCTAACGGTGAGCTTGGTGATCTTCTTCAACTTTGTTTGGCATTGAAAATTGAAGGGCTCGACAGCGTGGTAAAGCCGTTAAAACGAATGTGAATGATAGTCATCAACACAAAAAAAGAGAGACAATGAAGAGGAGATAAGGCTATGAATGAGGCCATGCATAGTCTGGATTTATGGTTTTAGGTGTTTTTAGAGTTTTTTAATCTATCTAAATTAATGAAAGGTTCTAAATAGAGTATCTATTGGTTTATTGACTGATTATACTTGCCCTAGTTTCATTACTCATGGTTATCTGTCTTGCTTAAACGTTACTATCAACTATTCATTCTTATCGCATTGTCGCTATGTTCGCATATCGTGACTGCGCAGGAGTGCATGGATTTTAGTGGCAACCAATCCGCTGCGTACGTCAATTTGCCAGAAAATTGCGATGCAGGCGATCAGATGAATCCAGACTCTGATACTGGCAATGCTAATGCCAACGCTAAAGCTAAGACGGATATCGACGATCCCATTTCGTTAGGGGATGACGGTTTTACCTTTAACGATCATAACGAACCATACGCAACGTCGTTTTTTCGTCGTATCATTAGCGCGGATAACTGCGCTAGTAATGGTATTGAGCCAAGCTATTACCTTTTAGTGGCGTTTTTATCCCCTGTGTTACTGGATATCGCACGCTCAGATGTTCAACTACCAGACCCTTCATCTCATTGGACAAGCTTCACTTTGTCAAGCTCTCGTCTTTCCGGTTGGAAAGAAACCAATGCTTTGTATACCCATCAACACTCTCGCACTTAGTGATTCATTTCTCAGGTCGTTACTGACCATTACGCATTGAAATAATATCTGAACTACGACATTTTTAGGCTGATTCTATCGCTCATCTCAGTGAGGTATGCGCCGTTAGCGTGAATGTTGTGATGCTTTTCAATGCACAGTTTTAATCTATTGAGAGATAGAGTTGCAAATGAAAAAGAAAACGCCCCATAAAGTCATCAACCGCTATGCGAGTTGGAAATACGTGGTTCTGATTGTCACCATCATCGTGATGACATTCAGCGCGCTACCCTCGTGGTATGGCGAAAACGCTGCTTTACATATCAGTTCTCGCGATCAGGCCACGCCCGATGCCACCTTTATAGCAAATCAATTGAGTCAGGTTGATATTACGCCACTGAGCATTCAACAAGACGGCACTCGAACGATTGTTGTATTGGATGACGAAGCTCAACAGAGCCTAGCAAGAGACACACTCAGTGTTGTGCTCGATGACGATATCACTATCGCTCTGGCGATGGAGGCCGCCGCACCCGATTGGATGACCTCGATGGGCTTTGCTCCGATTAAACTTGGTCTTGACTTGCGCGGTGGTGTTCAGTTCTTACTCGAAGTGGATATGGAGCCTGTTTACCAGGCTCATCGCCAAACCTTGATCGATGATATGACATCAGACATTCGATCAAGCCGCGGTCGACACAGCGACAATAGCGTCTTGTTGACGGTCCGTAACGCTGATGATGTTCAAACCGCACGAAAGCTCCTTCGTGAAAACTACCCTAATTGGAATGTTTCTACTGACCAACGTACGTTAACCATTACACAATCCAGTGATGAACGTTCGACATTGCGAACCTTAACTGTCCAGCAAAACCTGCAAATTATGCGTAGCCGTTTGGAGCAACTTGGCATTACTGAAGCCTCGGTTCAGCGTCAAGGTGAAAACCGTATTCGTATCGAATTACCCGGCGTTCAAGACCCTGCATCAGCCAAAGATGTGATTGGTGCAACGGCTTCTTTAGCTTTCCATGCGGTACCGAATAGTGCCGGTTCTCAATCAATGGTCCTACTCGATAATGATGGAAATCGTGTCAATGTGAGTCGAAGAGCTGTTCTTGGCGGAGAGCACATCATTGACGCTAGAGCGGGCGTTGGCGAAATGGGATCTGCGGAAGTTAATATCTCGCTAGATACAGTTGGCGGCCGAAAAATGTCTCAATTCTCACGCGCCAATATTGGCAATCCAATGGCCACGGTTTACAGCGAATATAGCCGAAATGCGCAAGGTGAAAGTGAGCAAGCCAGTAACGTGATCAGCGTGGCAACCATTCAATCACAGCTTGGTAATCGTTTTAGAATCACCGGCGCGGGTAGCATGCAAGATGCGCAGGAGCTGGCGTTGTTGCTAAGAGCGGGGTCATTAACCGCCCCTGTTACGATTATTGAAGAGAGAACGATAGGGCCAACTTTAGGCGCTGAGAATGTGAGTAATGGTTTCGCTGCTGTCGCGTTAGGTCTTGGATTAACCCTGGCGTTCATCGCCTTGTGGTACCGAAGACTGGGCTGGGTCGCCAACGCGGCCTTGTTAGTCAATATGGTGATGTTGCTAGGTCTAATCGCCTTGTTACCCGGAGCGGTATTAACCTTGCCAGGGATTGCCGGCTTGGTACTGACCGTAGGTATGGCGGTGGATACCAATGTTCTTATCTTTGAACGAATAAGAGACAAAATGAAAGAAGGGCGTAACTTCGCACAATCGATTGATCGCGGCTTCGATAGCGCCTTTGCGTCTATTTTTGATGCGAATTTGACCACCATGATTGTTGCTCTCGCGCTGTACTCAATCGGAAACGGTCCGATACAAGGGTTTGCATTGACGTTAGGGCTTGGCCTTCTTACCAGTATGTTTACCGGGATCTTTGCATCTCGTGCTGTGATTAATTTGATTTGGGGGCGTGATAAACGCCACGATGTGAGGGTATAACCATGATGAAATCAAACGTATTACTGTCTCGAGTACGCTACGCGATGTCGGGTATTTCTGTGCTCTTATTTGCCCTGTCTGTTTTGCTGATTGGATTTAAAGGATTCAATTGGGGACTTGATTTTACAGGGGGTGTGGTTGCTGAAGTCGTTCTGGATAAAGAGCTGAAAAGTGAAACATTAGGGCAGCATTTAAACCAAGAACTGAATCAAGATGTGCAAATTGCTCGTTCAAATGATGAAGGCCGCTGGATTATACGATATAGCGATGTTGAACAATTTACTCAACCTATCCAAGAAACCCTAGCGCCGATAAGTCAAAATGTTCATGTATTGAATAGCAGTGTGGTTGGCCCGCAGGTGGGGCAAGACATGGTTGAACAAGGTGGATTGGCTATTTTGGTCTGCTTTGTTTTGATTATGCTCTACCTGAGTTATCGTTTTGAATGGCGTCTTGCGCTCGGGGCGTTAAGTGCCCTTGTCTATGACATCGTGCTGGTTTTGGGTTTGTTTGCCTTGTGTCAATTTGAATTCAATTTGACGGTGTTGGCTGCGGTACTGGCTGTGCTGGGTTACTCGCTCAATGATTCGATTATTATTGCCGATCGGGCTCGTGAGCTGCTTAAAGGCAATCCTAACGGTAAAACCGATCATCTGATTAACGATGCAATACGTGCAACGCTTTCAAGAACGTTAGTGACGTCTGGAACGACATTGATGACGGTTTCTTGTTTATGGCTGCTCGGGGGTTCTGCATTGGAAGGCTTCTCAATTGCACTGCTGGTTGGAATCGCTAGTGGCACTTGGTCATCTATTTCCATTGGTGTGACGTTACCGCAGTTGGTTAATTTAAGCCCATTACACTATCAACCGAAAGCCATGCTAGAGGAGGATCAACTGCCATGAAGCGATTTTTAAAAAGTGAATTTTTACTATTGATTGGTTTTTTAACCGTCGCTATTTTTAAACTTGGCGGCAACGATATTCTCGCAACCGATATTGCGTCTCCAGCAGGTATTGCTGCCACGGTGACGTTGTTTATTGTTGTTATGGGGGCTATTTTTGCGGTCGTCAGGCATTCAGATGCATTAGCTATTAAGTTAGGCGACCCTTATGGCACCTTGATTTTGACGTTAGCGGTGATTTCATTGGAAGTCGTTATGATCTCGTCGGTCATGATTACTGGAGAATCAAACCCAGTGCTGGCAAGAGATACGATGTTTGCCGTTGTAATGACGGTTTTCAATGGCCTAGTGGGGATAACGTTGCTTATCGGTGGCTTAAAATACCATACTCAAAAATACAACGTGGATGGCCTTCAATCTTACTTAGTCGCGATCATCCCTCTTTCATTGCTCTGTTTGGTTTTACCAAGCTTTACCAGCTCGAATGAACTGGGTTCCATGTCAGCGTCACTCACGTGGACATTGGTGTTGGCATCGATTGGCTTATATTCGGTGTTTCTGTTCATTCAAACTCGAAGTCATACTCACTTCTTTATGGATGAAGACCACCAAGATGAGCACGAGTTTCATGGCATCTTGGGGAGTAATCTCTACCATTCGCTATTGTTAGTGGGCTATCTGTTGGTGGTGATTTTACTAGCGAAAAGCCTTGCGATTCCGATTAACAGCACAATTTATATGTGGGGTGCTCCACCTGCACTTGGGGGCTTGATAGTCGCTCTGCTTATCCTAGCACCAGAAGCCGTTGGCGCGGCTAAAGCAGCGTTAAACAACCAGCTGCAAAGAGCGCTGAATTTGTTCTTTGGTTCCGTGTTGGCAACCATTGCCCTGACGGTTCCCGCCGTTCTAATGATTTCGCATGTGATCAATGAGCCGGTCCATTTAGGTTTAGAGCCGCCAGAAATGATCTTGCTTGGGATGACATTACTGATGGCAAGTGTCAGTTTCAGTCGTGGACGAACTAACTCTTTAAACGGAGCAACACACCTTATTTTATTTGTTGCCTACGTCATTTTGATGTTCGATTAACCCCTCTCTAACTTCGGACCCTGTGCAGGAAACTTTCTGTACAGGGTTAATTCTATTTGGTAGGACTCAATTAATATGCAAGAAATGTTACTCGCAGTTTGGCATCAAGATTTTGAAGCACTGCAACAAATAAGCTCACTCAAGTGGTTTCTAATGGTGCTTGGTTTGATACTTTTTATAGAATCAAGCTTCGTTTTCCTGCCATTTCCAGGAGATAGCTTAGTACTGTTTGTCGGTGGAATGATTGGCTTAAGTGTTTTTGGTTTTTATCCTGCTCTCGCCCTCCTGTGCCTAGCTGCTTCGTTTGGAAGCATGTGTGCTTACTTTCAAGGTCGATTTTTAGAAAAGACTAAGTTTGTGGTGTTTCTAGATCGAATATTGCCTGAGGAGTCGTTACCTAGAGCCAAATCTTTGCTCGACAGGTACGGCTTTTTATCACTGTTTATTTCAAGGTTTATTCCTTTTGTTCGTGTGTTAACACCTATGTTGATGGGGGTATCAAAGCTTAATCCATGGCGTACGTTAGTGATCAGCATTTCTAGCTCTCTGATCTGGTGCTTGGTGCTATTGCTGATTGGTAAAATGGTGATGACGAATCCACTCATGAGTGAGTATCAGGAGTTACTGTCGAAATCAGTGATGGCAGGGAGTGTTAGTCTGATGATTATTGCGGTGATTGGAATACTTTATCGGGTGGTTAAATCACGTAAACACGTCGCTAATTAGATTCTGATTTAGACATACAGCATGCTAAAAGAGAGTGCAGTTTGATCGGGATAGAATAGTGGGTGAGTAAACACGTTCGAGTCGAGTTCACCCGTTTGATTTTCATTAGGCCATTGCGTTACTCTAACTGCATCGTTTTTAGTAACCGTGCTCAATGATGACCGATGAAACCGTGCTTGTTCCATTGCCTTCTCTTATTCATCGCTTGGGTGGAGAGCGAGTGAAGCAACTTAAACTCGTTGCTTCACAATACGATTGCACATTGAATCGAGTTCGCCGCTCTCGGCATTGGCAGATGACAGGCACTGCAAGTTCGCTAACTCAGTTTTTGGATGTGTTGAACTCTTTAGAAGAAGAGTCTTTACGCTCAGTGATTAAAAAAATCGAATCCATCTTAGTCAGATCAAGCACCCCCCTAGAGTCGATGGAAGTGAGGCTTGTTAAGATAATCGATACCCACCCTTCGATGACATTAAACGAATTAATGCAGAAAACCAGTTGCTCTCTGGCACAAGCGAGACGTGCAAGATTCGAATCCGATATACTTTAAATCAATCAATAGTCATTGAGCTATCAGTGATAATAATCACCCTTTTTTCTCTCCCTTTTTTAATTTAAAAGATCAAAATCACAAATTTATTTTCTTATCTTTGCAAACTTAAAACAGATAACTATTATTCATCGAAACGTTTCGATGATTGTTTTCCTGGTTTAAAAATACCGTCATTCTCACGGAAAAGACATGAATGATGTCTTAATCAAATTCTAATTTTAGGGTCAAAAAATGAAAAAAAGTACGCTCATCAATGCGGATCTTTCTTACCTAGTGGCAACGCTAGGTCATACCGATGAAATCACGATTTGCGATGCAGGCTTGCCTATCCCTGATGAAGTGACTCGGATTGATTTGGCCCTTACTCACGGTGTTCCTAGCTTTCTTGAAACGGTGAGCGTGATTCTGTCTGAATCTCAAATTGAAGGGGTGATCCTCGCTGAAGAATTTGCCACAGTAAGCCCTAAGCATCATCAAGAGTTGGTAGACAAATTAAAAGCTGAAGAACAAGGATCGGGTAAGTCTATTTCGATTCATTATGTATCACATGAAGAGTTTAAAGAGCGAACACAGCACAGTCGCGCCGTTGTGCGTACTGGTGAATGCACACCTTATGCAAACGTGATCTTTCAAGCTGGCGTTACTTTTTAATCCATAAGAAGTTTAACGCTTCCGGTTTCTTATTGAGGGCATGACATGACTCAAGCTATTTTACAGTTAAACGCGATGGAAAAAGCATTTCCGGGTGTGAAAGCACTCGATAAAGCGAGCCTTAACGTCTATCCCGGCCGAGTAATGGCGCTGATGGGAGAAAACGGCGCAGGCAAATCCACCTTGATGAAAGTGTTGACGGGTATTTACTCGTTAGATGCGGGTGATATTTACTATCAAGGCCAGGCAACCACGTTCAAGGGCCCAAGAGATTCACAACAAGCGGGCATTAGTATTATTCATCAAGAGCTTAACTTGATCCCAGAACTGACGATTGCAGAAAATATTTTTCTAGGGCGAGAATTTACCAGCCCGTTAGGTCGCATTCAGTGGCAAAAAATGTATCAAGAAGCCGATAAACTATTGGCTCGATTAAATGTAAAGCACAGCTCTAGCAAACTTCTTGGTGATTTGAGCCTCGGTGAGCAACAGATGGTAGAAATTGCCAAAGCGCTCTCTTTCGAGTCAAAAGTGATCATTATGGATGAACCGACGGATGCCCTCACTGATACTGAAACAGAATCCTTGTTTAAGGTCATCAATGAACTGCGCGACCAAGGTTGTGGCGTTGTTTACATTTCACATCGCTTGAAAGAAATCTTTGAAATCTGTGATGACATCACGGTGTTGCGCGATGGTAAATTCATTGGTGAATGCCCAGTTATCGATACCGATGAAGACGGTTTGATTGAAATGATGGTGGGCAGAAAACTTGAGGATCAATACCCAAGAGTGAATGTCGAACATGGCGATATTTGTCTGGAAGTCTCCGGTCTAACCGGGTCAGGTGTTCACGATGTGAGCTTTACCCTTCAACGTGGAGAGATTTTGGGCGTTTCAGGTTTAATGGGAGCGGGACGGACTGAACTGATGAAAGTCATTTTTGGTGCTTTGCCCAGTGAATGTGGTGTCATCAATCTGGATAACAAAACCATCAATCCTGTTAGCCCGCAAGACGCATTAGCCAATGGGATTGCCTATATTTCTGAAGACCGAAAAGGGGATGGTTTGGTTCTTGGCCTGTCTGTCAAAGAAAACATGTCACTCAGTGCGCTCGATAAATTAAGCAGAAATGGTCAAATCCAACATAAAGATGAAGCCATAGCAGTTGAAGACTTTATACGTCTGTTCAACATCAAAACCCCCACACGCGATCAAATCATTGGCAACTTGTCTGGTGGTAATCAACAGAAAGTAGCGATAGCGAAAGGGCTGATGACGCGGCCAAAAGTCCTCATTTTAGATGAACCGACTCGCGGGGTTGACGTTGGTGCAAAGAAAGAAATCTATCAACTGATTAACAAATTTAAGTCGGAAGGCATGAGCATCATATTGGTCTCGTCTGAAATGCCTGAAGTCTTGGGAATGAGTGACCGCATCATGGTGATGCACGAAGGGCGTATCAGTGGCGAGTTTGATGTCAAAGATGCCGACCAGGAAAAACTACTCGCTTGTGCGGTAGGCAAAAAGATCAATGAGGAAGCAGCATGAGTGCCAACGCTACTAACACAACGAACGCAACGAAAAAAACACAAGACGGCAGTAAGGCATTCTTTACTAAAGAGTGGTTGATTGAACAAAAATCATTAATTGCTCTGCTGTTTTTGATTGCTGTTGTTTCGTTCTTAAACCCGAACTTTTTTACGGTCGACAACATTCTCAATATTCTTCGCCAAACGTCGGTGAATGCCATCATCGCGGTTGGGATGACACTGGTTATTTTAACCGCCGGAATTGATCTCAGCGTTGGTTCGGTATTGGCTCTGTGCGGTGCATTCGCAGCCACGATGATAGGGATGGAAGTGCCCGTCATGATTGCAGTGCCTACATCATTGCTGGCCGGCGCAGCCCTTGGCGCAATAAGCGGAGTTATTATTGCCAAAGGCAAGGTTCAAGCGTTTATCGCCACCCTGGTCACCATGACTCTGTTGCGTGGTGTCACTATGGTCTATACCGATGGCCGCCCAATCTCTACAGGGTTTACGGATACAGCAGATGCCTTTGCTTGGTTTGGTACGGGTTACACATTGGGCATCCCAGTTCCCGTGTGGTTGATGGTTTTTGTCTTCGCCGCGGTCTGGTATCTGCTTAATCACACCCGTTTTGGACGCTATATCTACGCTGTTGGTGGCAATGAATCGGCGGCACGCCTTTCGGGTATCAATGTCGATAGAGTGAAAATCGGTGTGTACGCCATTTGCGGTATGTTAGCGGCTGTTGCTGGCATTATCATTACCTCCCGTCTTTCTTCTGCCCAGCCTACAGCAGGTATGGGCTATGAACTTGATGCTATCGCAGCAGTCGTGCTTGGCGGAACAAGCTTGATGGGCGGTAAGGGGCGAATTATGGGAACCCTAATTGGTGCTCTGATCATCGGGTTCTTAAACAACGCACTTAACTTGTTAGATGTCTCTTCTTATTTCCAGATGATCGCTAAAGCCGTTGTGATATTGCTAGCGGTACTGGTTGATAACAAAAATAAGTAGCCAGATATGTAGCCAAAGTTGAACAGCCTCGGTGATGACATGTCAGCATCGAGGTTGTGGGATAAACAGAAAATAGATCACGGAATCAACAAGAATTAAACCAATACGTATTCGGCCAAACGGTTTGAGCTAAAAATACGAAAATGAACCAAGCGAAGTGGAATAACCAACGAGCTGGGTTCCCCCCTCTACATAAAGTACATAAAGTACATAAAGTACACAAAGGACTATAACGATGAAAAAACTTGCTACTTTTATTTCTGCTGCACTCCTTTCTTCCACCGTATCGGTATCTGCTCAGGCACAAGATACCATGGCGATTGTGCTGTCTACGCTCAATAATCCTTTTTTCGTCACAATGAAAGATGGAGCGGAAGCGAAAGCCGAAGAATTAGGCTACAACTTGATCGTTTTAGATTCGCAAAACGATCCAAGTAAAGAACTCTCAAACGTAGAAGATTTAACCGTCCGCGGTGTGAAAGCCATTTTGATTAATCCAACCGATTCTGACGCAGTATCGAATGCGATCCGTATCGCGAACCGTTCAAATATTCCGGTTTTGACTCTTGACCGTGGTGCAAGCCGTGGAGAAGTGGTTAGCCATATTGCGTCAGACAATGTGGTGGGCGGTGAAATCGCGGGTCACTACATTATGGAAAAAGTCGGTGAGAAAGCAAAAGTGATCCAACTTGAAGGCATTGCCGGTACGTCGGCAGCACGTGAACGTGGCGAGGGTTTCATGAATGCAGTGAACGGCAGTGAGATGGAATTACTGGCGAGTCAACCTGCTGATTTTGATCGCACTAAAGGCCTAAACGTTATGGAAAACCTGCTCGCGGCTAACCCTGATGTGCAAGCGGTATTCGCCCAAAATGATGAGATGGCACTGGGCGCATTACGTGCTGTGCAAGCGTCAGGCAAAGACATCATGATTGTAGGCTTTGATGGTACAGATGACGGTATTGCGGCGGTAAATCGTGGCATGTTGGCAGCAACAGTGGCACAGCAACCAGACCTTATTGGTGCGTTAGGTGTAGAAACCGCTGTTAAAGTCCTAAAAGGAGAAACGGTTCAAGAGTACATTCCAGTTCCCCTTAAAGTGGTGGCGAAATAAGTGAATGTAACGTCGTCACTCAAATGAGTTAGACGTCATTATCAATCGTTGCTCTTCTCTTTTTTAAGTGAATTGAAGTAAGAGGAGAGCAAAATTGATGTTTGTATGTTCTCGTTAATATACGCCATAGATCATACAAACATCCGTTTTCGAGTGGATCCCCACTCACATTTATCGTACTCAAATTAGGTTTTTAGAACCGAGGATAATCGTATGAATCAGTTAGTGGTATTAGGTAGTGTCAACGCTGACCATGTTCTTCAAGTGCCTTCCTTTCCTCGTCCAGGCGAGACGTTACATGGTCGCAACTATCAAGTGATCCCTGGTGGTAAAGGGGCGAACCAAGCCGTTGCCGCTGCTCGATTAAATGCGGATATCGGTTTGATTGCTTGCGTGGGTGACGATGCTTTTGGCATTAATATCCGTGAAAGCTTTAAGTTTGATGGTATTAATACTGGCGGTGTAAAAATACAGCCTAATTGTCCTACGGGCATTGCTATGATTCACGTTTCGGAGAGCGGCGAAAATAGTATTTGTATTTCAGCAGAAGCGAACGCGAAGTTAAGCGCCGATGCTATTGAGCCCGACCTTGAACACATTCGCCAGGCTAAGTATCTGTTAATGCAATTAGAAACGCCGTTAGATGGCATCGAAAAAGCGGCAATGGTTGCGAAAGACAGTAGAACGAGCGTGATACTAAACCCAGCTCCAGCACGAGATTTACCCGACTCATTACTGCAATGTGTTGATGTTATTACCCCGAACGAAACAGAAGCGGAAGTCCTTACTGGGGTCACGGTGACAGATAATGATACGGCCCAACAAGCCGCAGATGTATTGCATACCAAAGGCATTGAAATTGTGATGATTACGCTAGGTGTCAAGGGGGTATGGTTAAGTAATAATGGACGTGGAGAGTTAATCCCCGGTTTTAAGGTGGATGCGATAGATACAACAGCAGCGGGAGATACATTTAATGGTGCACTGATCACTGGCTTATTAGAAGATATGCAATTAGAATCAGCCATAAAGTTTGCTCACGCCGCAGCTGCGATCTCCGTTACTCGTTTCGGTGCGCAAACCTCGATTCCAACCAGAGAAGAGGTTGACGCATTTTTGATTGAAAACGAGTAGAGAGCAAGGTACAAAACAGCTTCTCAGACCAATAAAGGATACCCATATGGCGACCATGAAAGACATAGCAAAATTAGCAGGTGTTTCGACTTCTACGGTGAGCCATGTCATTAACCAATCTCGCTATGTGAGTGAAGAAATATCACAGCGGGTCAACGATGCAGCAAGAGAGCTTAATTACGCACCTTCCGCTTTGGCTCGCAGCCTCAAAATGAACAGAACAAAAACCATCGGCATGCTGGTGACGACCTCGACTAACCCGTTTTTTGGTGAGGTGGTAAAAGGCGTTGAGCGCAGTTGTTATCAGCAAGGTTACAACTTGATTCTTTGCAACACAGAAGGGGACAGTGACCGAATGAAAGCGTCGATCAACACTTTGCTGCAAAAGCGTGTCGATGGCGTGATACTGATGTGTTCAACACTCGAAGGCCAACGTGTCGATGTTTTTGAACGTTACCCAGACATTCCTGTTGTCGTGATGGATTGGGGCCCAATGCTGTTCTCTAGCGATAAGATTCAAGACAACTCATTGCGTGGTGGGTATATGGCAACCAAGTATCTGATTGATGCAGGCCATAAAAACATAGGCTGTATTACTGGTCCCTTGAATCGCTATCAAGCTCAAATGCGTTATGAAGGTTACAAACGAGCGCTGAATGAAGCGGGGCTTGAGATCAATCCTCGCTGGATTGTTGAAGCGGATTTTGAATGTGAAGGTGGTTATAGCGCATTCAATACCATGAATAATAAGGGCCCGTTACCGAGTGCTCTTTTTGTGAGTAACGATATGATGGCCATGGGTGTGATCAACGCCGCCAATGAACATAATATTAATATACCACAGGATATTTCGGTCATTGGTTACGATGATATTCATATTGCTAGATTTATGACGCCGTCACTCACAACGGTCCATCAGCCTAAATATCGTTTAGGAAAAGCCGCCGTGGACACCTTGCTGAACAAGTTAGAAAAAAACAGCAATGACACAGTCGTCGTTCAGCTCGAACCCACATTAGTAGAAAGAAAGAGTGTAAAAACGCTATTGTAGGCGTCTCTGGTCTTAGTTTGACTGAATAATCACTTTTTCAATGATCACTGTCTCACTGGGTACATCATCGTAACCATTGCGGGTTTCTGTTGCTAGTGAGGCAATGTACTGGACGACATCCATTCCTACTGAAACCTTGCCAAAAACAGCGTACCCCCAACCTTTGTTCGTTGTCTCAGTATGATCGAGACATGGGTTGTCGGCTAAATTGATAAAGAATTCTGCCGCTGCAGAATGAGGCGCTTCAGTGCGAGCCATTGCGATGGTGCCGGTGAGATTCTTTAACCCTCGATTCGCTTCGTTCACAATCGGAAGTCGGGTTGGCTTTTCGTTCAGATCGGCCGTAAGTCCACCACCTTGAACCATGAAACCTGAGATAACACGATGAAATATCGTGCCTTCATAAAACCCTTCTTGGCAGTATCGTAAAAAATTTTTTGAGCTGACTGGCGCTGTCGCTGTATCTAATTGGATCTGAATATCGCCAACGTTGGTGTGCAAAGTAATCATAAAAAGGGCTCAATTGGGCTTAACGTCATGGAGTGGGTAGTATACGGAATGTTTAATGGGGGAAACACCGCTTAGTTTTCACCTTTCACTGTAAATCCGCATTTGTTAGTATCTCGTCTTCAATTCATTTATCGTGATATCAATGATTCTGGTGTCACCAATGCCCGTCGGTTGTCGAGATAAGCCATGAAAAATACCCGTGTCATCATTGGGCTAACAAACCCTAAAAGTCCGTCAAATGTCGGTGCTGTCATGCGTGCAGCAGGGTGCTACCAAGCGGATGAAGTGCAATATACGGGGCAGCGTTATGAGAAAGCCTCGAAGTTTCATACCGACACGAATAATGTCGCTAGCCAAATACCGCTTAAAGGTGTTGACTCTTTTTTAGATAACCTGACCGATGATACTCGCATTGTCTGCGTGGACTTTGCAGAAGGCGCCACCCCATTACCTGAATTTGAGCACCCAGATAAAGCAATCTATATCTTTGGCCCTGAAGACGGATCCATTTCTCAAGATGTGGCAGACCGAGCGGATCATGTGGTTTATGTGCCAACCATTGGCTGTATGAACTTAGCCGCTTCGGTCAATGTATTGCTTTACGATCGCCTGGCTAAATCCTCGACTATGGATACCAGTGAAACCTTGATTAAATCTAGCCGTGATAATCGCAATCATCTCGTTGTTAGAAGTAAGGCTAGAAGTGTTCAAGGTTAGAAGCGAGTAAGTGTTGTTATTGAGGATGATATATTGAACATCATGAGTTTGAATGAAGCGTATGGGATTACCATTGTGTTAGCCGTGTTTATTACCATGTATATTTTCATTCACATGAGATACATTCGGCGCGGTGAAGCCCATAAAGCTTTCTTGTCTGGGCTGTGGGAAATGATGAAAAATACCGTTCATGGCCAAAACCTCAGAACCATGGGGTATAAGCATGAAAATGAGCAGCAGAAGCCAAAAGAAAACAGTTAGCTTTCATGCGATCTTAAGTGTTTTTCCGTTAAAAAGTCCTAGATATGTTTCATTATCTATTTCTTGTTGCCTTTTGTCGCTTGAGGATTAATTACGAATAACTAGCTATTGCGGCTTTCGCGATATTTATACTGATAATCGACTTCAACCACAGCCCGGTACTGAACTTCTCTACGTTCCTTGGTAAATTCCTGGATTGTGACTGTTGTCTCTGTGACAGTCACAATCGGGGTCTGGACATTATTTTCATGAATCGGCAGTTTTTGCATCAGCTGATTGGTTGGCATTGTTTTGAACTCTTCCATGAGGTCATATCCAGCATTGTAAGCTTGCTCTTGAGTCGCAAAAGCGTCAGTCGCAACTGATGTTTTAGAACTTTGTGTTTTAACTGCTGCAAAAGTCGCCTTGCTCGTTCCACACTATTAAAATTCTCATTTGTCTTCTAAGCTTTAAAGCAGTTGATAGCTTTAGGGGGACGTATGCCAATGAACTATAGTGGGAAAATATTGAAGCGAGTTGTGCTCATTCTGCTTTGTCTTTACTCTTCTTCTGCTTTTGCTTTGCCTCAAAATGATTTGGCCCGCATACTCGTCCTCCACTCTTATGACCCTTCTTATCATTGGACTAAAGACCTCCAGGAAGGAATTGAATCCTCCTTGTCAAACAGTAGTAGAGAAGTAAAACTATCCGTTGAGTATATGGATAGTAAGCGGAACTTATCATCCAATTACCTGGAATCTTTCAAGCAGTACTTCACCGCCAAGTATAAGCATTACAAGTTTGACGGCGTTATTATCACGGATGATAACGCAGCAAATCTATTCTTAGAGTTATACCCCAGGGGAATAAAGGATACTCCTGTCGTAGCGGTTGGAATAAACAACGCTCTGCTCAACGCGAGTAGCTTGAGTAGACGCGCTAAAGTTTTCTATTCACAAGACAATATCAATAGTAATCTAACACTTATAAAAAGAATTATCCCAAACGTAAAGAAAATATACCTATTTCATGATTTGACAACTAGCGGTAAGCTTTTATCTGAGCAAGTAAAGCAAGAGCATGCAAAGAGCGATATAAGTAACGTGCCGTTGTTAGAAATAACGGACTTATCGCTAGAGGAGGCTAAGAAATTTGCTCAGACTCTCAAGCCCAACGACGTGATTTTGCTTACTCATTTCAATACTCAATTAAATGACAACGTTTATTATACCTACAATCAGGTAAGCAAAGCTCTAGGTCAAGAAAGCAATGCGCCAATCTTTGTGCTTTGGAACTTTTATCTACGTAACGGTGTTCTTGGTGGTTACGTCAACCACTCAAAAAGATTGGGAGAGTTAGCAGTCGAAACCTTGAGTGCCTATCTCGATTTGGGTGTACTAAGTAATAATAATATAGAAACGTCTTATCGGCCCATTATTGATTATAGCGCTGTTGTTAGGCATCAAATTGACCCTAAGCTACTACCTGAAAACTCTTTATTTTTAAACAAACCAGTATCAATCTGGCAGGAGTACCAAAAAGCAATCATTGTCATTACTACTGTCTTCGTAGCTTTACTCATTGTTATTTTTCTTCAGGGGGCTTGGATTAGAAACAAGCGAATTATTGCCAACCATACAAGAAAAATATTAACCCTTAGAAACAAAACGTTAGCGGTACAGAAAGAAATGATCCTAATGTTAGGAGAGGCGATAGAAACTCGCTCTGGTGAAACGGGGAACCACGTAAAGCGTGTGGCCCAAATGTCAGCCTTACTTGGTAAGTTGTATGGCCTTTCACACAGAGAGGTTGAGATGTTGGAAATAGTGAGCCCAATGCACGACGTTGGTAAAATTGGAATATCTGAAGCAATTCTTGAAAAACCAGGCAAGCTAGATAATAAAGAATGGGGGGTTATGAAGACCCATACTAGTATCGGTTACGAGATGCTTTCAAAAAGTGAAGGAGAGCTCTTTTCTTTAGCTGCCTTCGTCGCACACGAACATCATGAGAGGTGGGATGGCAAAGGCTATCCTAATGCCTTATTTGGCGAAAATATCCATGTGTTTGCACGACTGACATCATTGGCAGATGTTTTCGATGCTTTACTAAGCAGACGTTGTTACAAAGAACCATGGGAGATGGTTGATGTGATTGCGCTATTTGAGGAAGAAGCAGGTAAACAATTTGATCCCACTATGTCATCGCTGTTGTTACATAACATAGATGATTTTATTGCCCTTCGAAGCTGTTACCCAGACGAAAGGATAAGCAAAGATTGAGACATATTCATTGGTGAACTTGTGTCGAACTATCCGCATTTCCATCTGTGAATATAAGGATTTACGCCTTATTATCTATAGCTGTATTTGTTCGCGAACCCTAAGTTAGTTAAATTAATAGCATGAGTTTGTCTAATAATAGTAAAGATGATTTTAACTGAATGTAATGTTTTACAGTAAATGGCAATTGTCTTGCGGTGAAGCTTAACTGGGTATAGTGTCGTAAATATTATTATGCTGTGGTGAGGACAGTGCTCTGATTCCCGGAGCGTAAACTGAATAGCTCTAGAATTCTAGATCATAGTGACACAGCAAGGTTCAATATGATGAGGCTAGTTTTGTTAATCACCGATTAGGACAGTGCTTTGCTTGCTGGTTTCCGCATGACCAGTTTATTGTCATTTTATATAAATCCGTTACAATGCGTGACGGTCTTTTCTAAGGTTCATCTGTATTTGCATCTAAATTCGACCAAAATCATACATATATCCACAATCAGTTATCTAACTGGTTGAATTAAATATATTTAAAATTTTCATGTGTTGCTTGGTATGCAACACCACTGTAAAGGACAACTAATGCCTATTATTACTCTTCCTGACGGCAGTCAGCGCCCATTTGACACACCTGTTTCAACACTCGATGTTGCCCTATCTATCGGTCCTGGTCTTGCTAAAGCTACCATTGCTGGTCGTGTAGACGGTAATCGTGTTGATGCGTGTGACCTTATTGAAAATGATGCAAGCCTTGAAATCATTACAGCCAAAGACGAAGTCGATGGTTTAGAGATCGTTCGTCACTCTTGTGCTCACCTTCTTGGTCACGCGATTAAGCAACTTTTCCCAGAAGCGAAAATGGCGATCGGCCCAACCATCGACAATGGCTTTTACTACGATATCGATTTAGATCACTCACTAACGCAAGATGATCTCGATAAAATTGAAAAGCGCATGAAAGAGTTGGCGAAAACCAAGTATCAGGTCGTTAAAAAGAACGTAAGTTGGCAGGAAGCTCGTGACGCATTTGAAGCTCGCGGTGAAAACTACAAAATTGAAATCCTGGATGAGAATGTTGCTCGTGACGATCGTCCAGGACTTTACCACCATGAAGAATACATCGATATGTGTCGTGGCCCTCACGTACCGCATATGGGTTTCTGTCAGCACTTCACGCTACTTAATGTTGCGGGTGCATACTGGCGTGGTAACAGCGACAACAAGATGCTGCAACGTATCTACGGTACGGCTTTCCACGATAAGAAAGCCATTAAGGCGCATCTAACACGCCTTGAAGAAGCGGCTAAGCGTGATCACCGTAAAATTGGTAAGCACCTAGATCTTTTCCACATGCAGCAAGAAGCACCAGGCATGGTGTTTTGGCATCATAATGGTTGGTCTATCTTCCGTGATCTTGAAGTCTTCATTCGTGAAAAATTGACCGAATATGATTACCAAGAAGTAAAAGGTCCATTGATGATGGATCGTGTTCTTTGGGAACGCTCTGGTCACTGGGACAAATACGCAGAAGCGATGTTCACCACCAGTTCTGAGAACCGTGAGTACGCGATTAAGCCAATGAACTGTCCGGGTCACGTTCAAATCTTTAACCAAGGTTTGAAGTCATACCGCGACTTACCGCTGCGTATGGCGGAGTTTGGTTCTTGTCACCGTAATGAGCCTTCTGGTGCGCTGCATGGCATTATGCGTGTGCGTGGCTTCACTCAAGATGATGCCCACGTATTCTGTACAGAAGAGCAAGTACAACAAGAAGTAAAAGCATGTATCGAGATGGTTTACGATACTTACACAACATTTGGTTTTGAAAACATTGTTGTGAAACTGTCTACTCGTCCAGAGCAACGTGTGGGTTCGGATGAAATGTGGGATCGCGCTGAAGCGGATCTAAAGCTAGCGCTAGAGTCAATGAACATTGCTTTTGATATTCAAGAAGGCGAAGGGGCATTCTACGGACCGAAAATTGAATTTACATTACATGATTGCTTAGATCGAGCGTGGCAATGTGGTACAGTGCAGCTTGATTTTGCATTACCTGAACGTTTAGGTGCCACTTACGTTGGTGAAGATAACGAGCGTCATACGCCAGTGATGATTCACCGAGCGATTTTAGGTTCACTAGAGCGCTTTATTGGTATTCTAATTGAAGAGTACGCTGGCTTCTTCCCTACGTGGTTGGCGCCAGAACAAGCCGTTGTCATGGGTATTACTGACAAACAAGCTGAATATGTACAAGAAATCACAAAAAAACTGCAAAAAAGTGGATTTAGAGTCAAAGCGGACTTGAGAAATGAGAAGATTGGCTTTAAAATCCGCGAACATACTTTGAAACGTGTTCCGTACATGCTTGTCTGTGGCGACCAGGAAATGGAAGCTGGAGAAATTGCAGTACGTACTCGTAAGGGCAAGGACCTTGGTAAATTTAAAGTGGATGATTTTATTGATTACATCCGCACCGAGGTTTCAAGCCGTAAGCTCAATCTGGAGGAATAGCTATTAAAGGCGGAAGACGTGGCCAACAACCGGCCAAACAAAACCAGCACCGTTTAAACGGTGATATTCGTGGCGTTCGTGAAGTTCGCTTAACTGGCGCTGACGGTGAAGCCGTTGGTGTAGTATCAATTGCAGAAGCACTTGAAGCTGCTAATGAAGCTGGTATGGATCTCGTAGAGATCAGCCCTAACGCCGAGCCGCCAGTCTGTCGTGTGATGGACTACGGTAAGTTCCTCTTCGAGAAGAGCAAAGCTGCGAAAGAGCAGAAGAAGAAGCAAAAGCAGGTCCAGATTAAGGAAATTAAATTCCGTCCTGGGACTGATGTGGGTGACTATCAGGTAAAACTACGCAACCTGACAGGTTTCCTTGAAGACGGCAACAAAGTGAAGGTAACAATTCGCTTCCGTGGCCGCGAAATGGCCCACCAAAGCATCGGTGTTGACGTTCTTAATCGTTTGAAAGCGGATACTGAAGAATTTGCAGTAGTCGAATCTTTCCCAACGAGAATTGAAGGTCGTCAGATGATTATGGTATTGGCGCCAAAGAAGAAGTAATTAAAGGCCTTACAAGTAGCAATAATGCACCTGCTGTTTCAGTGGGTGTATTTTGTTCGCCCTGATTACTATGTTATTAACTACTCAACAATGCGGAGTTATTCATCATGACTAAGATGAAATCCAACAAAGGTGCTGCTAAGCGTTTCAAGAAAACTGCTGGTGGTATTAAGTTTAAGCACGCTGGTAAACGTCACATCCTGACTAAGCGTACTACTAAGAACAAGCGTCAACTGCGTCCAAATGCAATTCTTCCTAAATGTGAAGTAGCTGCAGTTCTACGTATGTTGCCATACGCTTAATTCTTTTTAGTTTAATTATCGTTTATTTAGGAGAAGCATAATGCCTCGCGTAAAACGTGGTGTACAAGCTCGTGCACGTCATAAGAAAGTTCTTAAACAAGCTAAAGGTTACTACGGAGCACGTTCACGTGTTTACCGCGTAGCTTTCCAAGCAGTTACAAAAGCTGGTCAATACGCATACCGTGACCGTCGCAACAAGAAACGCCAATTCCGTCAACTTTGGATTGCTCGTATCAACGCTGCGTCTCGTCAAAATGGTTTGTCTTACAGCCGTTTCATCAACGGTCTTAAGAAAGCGTCTATCGAAATCGATCGTAAGATCCTTGCTGATATCGCTGTATTCGACAAAGCTGCATTTGCAGTACTCGTTGGAAAAGCAAAAGCTGCTCTTTAATTAGCAGTTTATGGTTACGAAAAAGGAGGGCTTAGGCTCTCCTTTTTTATTGCCTTCAGTTTACGCTTGCGTGCTCCCTACGCATTCATGTTAACTGACTTTATTAATGCCAATCCCAACCCTATTGGCAATGGACTGACAGAGTGTTCATGTAATGCGTCTAGATAAGTTTATTTGTAAAAGTACTGAGTTGCTAAGAGAAGCGGCCATCAGTTGTATTCGGGGCGGAGAGGTGAGCGTCAATGGTAACGTTACTTTGAAAGAATCTGTCCAGGTTCATGAAAACAACGCAGTAACCTTAAATGGACAATTACTAAAGCCACGTGAATTTCGTTATATCCTCATGCACAAGCCTGCTGGTACCGTTTGCTCAAATATTGATGAGGCGTACCCATCTGTATTCAACTATCTCAATGTGAACAATGTGTCTGAACTGCATATCGCAGGTCGGTTAGATGCGGACACAACAGGACTGGTGCTGATAACCGATGATGGACGCTGGTCATTCAACATTACCGTGCCAAGTAGACAATGCAATAAAGTGTATCGTGTGGGGCTATCAAAGCCCATCGCTGACGATGCGGCGTGTAAGTTCCGTACTGGAATCAAATTGCAAGGTGAGCAAAAACTGACGCTACCGGCCATTCTAGAGGTAGTCAGTCCGAAAGAAGTCCTACTGACGATAACAGAAGGGAAGTTTCACCAAGTAAAACGAATGTTTGCAGCCATAGGTAACAGAGTTATTTCATTGCATCGTGAGTGCATAGGGGAAGTACAATTAGATGTAGAAGAAGGCCATTGGCGCTATTTGACTTCTAAGGAAGTTGAATCGTTTAGCAATCGAAACCCTAGTTAATACCTAATACTAGCAATTTGGATACTGTGTACTCGTAATTTAGATACTGTGGTTATTTCAAATTAAGGTTAACACTGGCTATATAGCAAACGAATTTCGATTAAGTCGTCAGTTTGGAGTACTATGCGCCATATTGAAGATGTGAGCAGTGGATATTAATGACTATACCAATTAAAAATATAACCCCAGAAATATTATGCTCCAATTGCGAAGCGTGCTGCTGCCGCCTAGAAGTGGTCATTCTTACCGATACGGGAGTGCCAGAACACCATATTGCCTATGATAAATGGGGCGGAGAAACCATGTTACGCCTCGATGATGGTTGGTGTTCTGCGGTCGATCGAGAGACATTAATGTGCACGATTTACGAGAACCGACCTTTGATTTGCAGAGAGTTTGAGATGGGCTCGTATGAATGCCGTGATGAAAGAGATGAGCTGCTTTCTTCTAAACAGTAGATTGGGAAGGATAATAATATGTAGGGCAGATAGAGCTAACTCTGCTAAAATCGCCGCTCTTCCAGTAATCGTGTTGATTGTGCTGGGCTTACCTAAGACTAGGAACTATTTTGACCAATAATGATATTTTACGTCGCATCCGTTATACCTTTGATTTTAAAAACACCACAATGGTTGAGATCTTTTCTCTTGCTGATTTAGAAGTCACTGAAGAGCAAGTCGCGGGTTGGTTGAAAAAAGAAGAAGATGAATCCTTTATCAAACTTGAAAATACAGACTTTTCTTCATTCTTGAATGGCTTGATTAATTTGAAACGTGGTAAGCGTGAAGGTGAGCAACCAAAACCAGAAAGTAATTTGAACAATAATATGGTGTTCCAAAAATTACGTATCGCACTGAACTTAAAAGCAGAAGACATTTTAGATATTTTGCAGCTTGTTGATTTTAGACTCAGCAAACACGAACTGAGCTCATTCTTCCGTAAGCCTGAAAATAAGCATTATCGAGAGTGTAAAGATCAAATCCTACGCAATTTCCTTATGGGTGTACAACGTCAACTTCGTCCTACTGATACCGCTGATTTTCAAGAGTAATAACCGGTTTCGCTTAACAAAACTAGGGTACAAAACAGGATGGATTCAAACAATTATTCAAACAACCAATCAAATCAGCGTGCAGAAATTGCATCACCTTGCACCCGTAACTGTTGTTTGAATGAGAAAGATCTTTGTTTAGGTTGCTACCGAACTTTGCAGGAAATTCTTGATTGGAGTTCGATGACGAGCGAACAAAAAGTTTACGTTAAGCAGCAGTGCGAATTGAGAAAGCCAACCGGTAATTAACGGCTTGTGAGAGCGAGAGTCATTAGGAACGAATGACCATGAATTGCTCACTCTATTTTGCCTGTCAGTGATAGCTGTGTTCACCTAGAACACAGCTATTTTTTATTTAAAGGTGATCTTCTGGTTGGGTTAAGGGGCTGGTTTCACGCAGTTCCTTTGGGTTAATATCCTGTTGGTTAATATCCAGGGAGTTAATATTGAGAGTCTGAGTTGGGAATGCGATATTGGCATCGTGCTTGTGAATAATCGCTAGAATCTTCAGTAGTACATCTTGTTTGACTTCGTGAAAGCGAACCCAATTGACGGTTTTCGTGAAGGTATACACCATAAGATCAAGAGACGAAGGCGCAAACGCGTTGAAATTGACGATCAAAGTTTGTTTACTATCGATGTCTGGGTGGGTTTTGAGCATAGTTTTTATGTCAGACACAATCAATGTTACTTTACTGCTGTCGTTATAACGAATCCCAATGTCTTCTTTAATGCGTCTATTTTGCATTCGTGAAGGGTTTTCTACAACAATACTGCTAAATACGGAATTTGGCACATACAGAGGTCGTTTATCAAAAGTACGAATAATGGTCATTCTCCAACCGATACGTTCTACCGTCCCCTCAATTTGACGATCGGGTGAGCGTACCCAATCCCCGACTTTAAACGGGCGGTCAAAATATATCATCATCCCACCGAAAAAATTAGACAGAAGATCTTTAGCAGCTAAACCGACGATTAAACCACCCACACCACCAAATGTAAGCAGACCAGAAAGGCTGAGCCCGAATGCTTGCATTGTCGTCAGTAAACCAATGGTGACAAAAAACAGCCGAGCCACTTTGGCGAGCGCTTGAACGGTCGTTTCATCCCGATTCTTTTTACTGAGGACATACTCTTCAACATTGTGTATGAGTCTGAGCGTTATCCAAACGAATATGCTGATGACCAGAATTAGCTTCAATGTATTTAGCCAGTTTAGGTCGCTTGAGAAATGTCCTTGTAGAAATACGCCTAAGGAAATCGTGGCAGGCCAACACCAGATGAGCGTACTAATCGGGGTTTTTAGCGCACCTAACGTTAGATTATCCCATTGGAATGACGTTTTTTCTGTCAGTGTTTCTAAACGAGTAAAAAGAATACGCCATGTGACCCAAGCAAATAGACTTGCCGCGGTAATAAAAAAAATACTGTTCCCCTCGGTTTGGGAGAATGAGAGGACAAAATGGTGGATCTGTTTAAGAAATGCATCCATTGCTATGATCTTTGTTAGTCAGTGTCTGTGATGATTATAAAGGGATTCTTCTGCATTAAACACCCAACCAACTCTTGATATTAAAACCAACCAACTCTTGATATTAAAATGAGTTAGAGCATGAATGCGTTTGTTAAAGAAAGAAGCGAGCAAAGAGCAAAATTACGGTTGGCTAAAATGTTCAGATAAAGCGGCTCGACGATTTTTTCCACCACCACTTTCGTTAGATACGGTGTCTTCGTAACCCTCTTTAATAAATCGCTTTGTTGGACTGTCAGGATAAATGCGTTTCAACTGGGGCGAATTTGGTGTTCCTGCTAATTCATAAATAAACACGCCCTTTCCTGTTTCTAGTTCTATTCTTTTTCCGTTGAATTCAAACCTAGTTGTGATTAACCGTTTGTTCCTATACACACCAGTGTCAGACAACAACAGTACATCGGTATTGTATTTTGGCGAGCCAATTTCTATCCAATTGCCATAGACATGTTTAGGGTTAATAAAGTTTTGATAGCTGAAGTAGGTTAATGATGCAAATAAGACAGCAAAGATCGCCATGACAGAAAAAATGGCACTTTTTATTACCTGCTCTTTGGTCATCATCGGGTTACGTTTCCTTTTTGGCGTCGCCTTGCTTATTGGCTTCCCCCTGACTGTAGCCATGCTATGTACTCACATTAAAAATGACGATGAAAATTCAGGTTGTCCTATATCGACTATTCAATCAAACAGTTGATGAAAAAATATGATCTCTAGCCCAAATGAACTACTTATATGATAGAGCGAAAGGCGTCACTTTTCTGGATTTCTTTGTTAAGAGTTTTGCTCAGAGCCATGTTTAGAGTCGTTCAACATGGCTTATAAACAGTGTCGACAGAAAATTCTATGTTGAGTTCGATACCATAATTGGTTAAAACATAAGGCTAGCAGTTAAGGATATAGGATCCTTAAAGGAGCATTATCTAACAGGGAATAATGAATGATCAAAGTAAATGAGTATTTTGAAGGCGGCGTAAAGTCTTTAGGTTTTTCTCAGCAAGGCGCGGAAAGCAGTGTTGGGGTAATGGCTGAAGGTGAATACACATTCGGTACAAGTGCACCTGAAAAAATGACAGTAGTTAAGGGTGCGTTAACCATTAAACGTCGTGATGATGCTGATTGGGTTACTTTCCAGGCAGGTGAAGCGTTTGACGTAGAAGGTAATTCCTCGTTTGATGTTAAGGTGATAACACCGACAGCGTATCTATGTGAGTACCTTTAATCGTAAAAAAGCACAGTAAAGAATGAACCCCAAAATTAGGTACAGTCACTCAATAGGCGACAGGGTAGTGTAAGCATTTTATGAATGTCTTTACGCCTTTCGTGAGAAAGATGGAACTCATCAAAGGTCATCACTTATTTTTTCTGGTGACCTTTTTCCGATTTATGTATACACGGTTCAAAGTATGCACTGCTGATATTGTTCCATTGAGTATTGTTTTTCTGTTACAAAAAACACAGCGGAATTGAAGATAGAGAATCTGAAAATTTCGCTGATTTATATAGGATTTACTACACTATATAGATATCCAGATCGATAACTTAGTCAGCATAGGGGGTGTCCATGGCGGTAGTACCAAAGCAAAATGAATCTCAACGCTACGATCCAAGTAAAGAACTGACGACAGAGCAAAGACAGCGATTTACAGACATAGCAAACAAGGCTCAGCAACGAAGAGAACATGAAAGAAAGCATCCGAGTGTCATCTCGGCGGCTCGTTCTGCTGCGACAAAAACAGTGATCAAACCACGGAAAGATAGCCCAAATACAGCGCGTTATGTTATTTGGTTGATTGTGGCGGCTCTAGTGAGTTTGTGGGCCATGTATATGGCGGGTTAAGTTAAGGTGAGACTGACTTGATTTTTTTAAGCGGAGTTACATTGTTTTGTCCATGCTCCTCTATGGTTTTTTCGGTAGGTTCATCATGGTAATAACAATATTGGTTTTTACCTCGGTACTTCGCGGTGTACATTGCTTTATCAGCGCAACGAGTGAGCTCTGATAGATTCGGTGCATCGGATGGATAAATAGCGGCTCCCACACTGACGGTTAAGGAGTTAATGCGTTGCTCAGTTTTATACTTGTCTGAGAATATATTACAAATCCTGTCGAGTATCCCATCTAGATCGTTACGTGATTTCACATCGTAGAGAAGAATAACAAACTCATCTCCGGCAAAACGAGCGATGGAGTAATCGTTTTTATTGGTACGGCGATCTTTCGTTCGTATATTGTTTTTTAAACGACTAGCGAAGTTTTGTAGAACACGGTCACCGACATCGTGCCCATAATTATCATTAATACTCTTAAAGTTATCTATATCGATGAAGATCAATGCAGTGATGCTCCCTTTCGCGGGTTCAGCTTTTAGCTTGTCAACCGCCCAGTTTTCAAAGCTCCATCGATTGGCCAGCCCTGTGAGTTGGTCCATGTAAGCGAGGCCTTCGATGCCTTCTTTATATAAGCTCTGAATATAGTTAACCGCTTTAGCATAGTAATAAGACGAAGTATTACAGATCACCAAAACCGCAAAAAGACTGAACAATATAGTATCAATAGAATAGCCACTCGGCAGAACAAGATTTCCAGGGAATAGCGCCGAAAACAAAACGATGAGAAAAAACGAACAACTGAAAAGCAAACCAACTTTAAACTGGTTTATGAAGGTAATCGAAGCAATAATTGGAAACAGCCATAATATTCGGTTTTCGATGGCTTCACCATAGAGAAGAAGCACCAGTGCTTGTAACAGTAGCACGCCACTGAGGATCATTTCTGAATGGTTGGATGTCGGATGTTTGAGTAAATAACGAACGTTAGCAACGATAATCAGTAAGGTTGATAGATTAAACAAGCCAAAGAAGTAGCGGTGATGTAGAAAGTGCCCAAACGCGTAGTAGCTTAGAAGCACGCCCACTATAACAGAAGAAATAAGCACAATCCTACGCTGCCTTGATGCACGCATATTCGCCATTTCTTCTAAATGTCGTCCAACCAGCTGGGGCATTGTTTTTTCGCCTAAATCTACCATCACATTCGATCTATTAAAGCGTAGATTAAAATTGAAATTTGACCAATTTTGAATGTGAGAGCAGTCACGTTATTTTGATACCATCAGTTAATTAATAGGGATCAGCTCTGTATGTACGTTTTCCGTTTGAACTCTTTGGATTGGTGTGATTATTTTCCCGTTAGGCCATAAGGCATATTATTGAATAGGTTTTTATGCTGATTAAAGACGGGTGCCGTATGCGGACCCTGCCAATCGAGCAACATGATGGCTAAAACATTACGATGTTCGCCATAACTCAAATCAAAGTCTCCTTTTGTGGATGGAATCATGCCTTTATCTTTATTCACAGCTCCTTGAATCGCTTGCCTGGTCTTTTCAACGACAGGGTCGTTCTCTAATCCTGCGAGTAAAAATGCGATCCCCACTTCGGCTATGATGTCTTCTTTGGCGCGTAATAGAATGGTATCGATATTGTCTCGAAAATAATCATAGATCCATTGATGACTCTCTTCACTGACAGGCTTTTGATAATATTCCGAGTCGGCAAAAATGATATGCGTCATGCCATAAATCTTGTTTCCAAACTGCTGTGATGTGAGTTTTTTGTCTTCATTATCTGGATAGGTAGAGCGAAATGCAGCAGTAAATTCCTCAACCACATCTTGTTCTTGTAACTGCTTTAACCAATAGACTTGATTTGCTAATTGTGCTGCCCAGGCTTTTATCATGTCAGGGTTTGTTGCATAGAGATTGAAATCGTATCGACGCAAAACTTCACGAAGTTTTTTATCTTCTCGATGCTTGAGGCCATATTCATTTGCTCTGGCCATTGAACCCAGTAAATCGACACCTAAATACAGGTATTCAGGGTGATGAAGAGTCGTGTTGTAACGACGAATACTTCTTTCATCCGTTTCCCCAAGGTAGTTTTTTAGTCGGTTTTCTGAATATAAAATGATTTGTTCAGCGGTGTGCACATCTTGTGAAAACTGATTGAGTCGGCTGGCAACCCTAGCCATGTCACTCCATATAGCTCCAGCGTATTTTTCATTTAAGGTTTGTCGGTACATACGTAAGCCGAAATGTCCTTTTTTAAACGCTGAAAGAGTATAGAGTTGGGACTCGTAAGTATTCCTGATGATATTTGCAGACTCCTGATAGCGACTTGCTTTAATATCATTATCAGATAACGATGTGGGTATGCTTCTATTCTCAATAGCGTTTGATTGAGCCTTCACACCATCGACAAAAATAATCCCAATGATTAACAGCCCAGCGGCAATGACTGTAATGATGTTTCTAACATTGAGCATGGTATTTCTTCCTTTTTGAGCGTGCTCTCAACGTATCAGCCGTTATAGATTTAGTTGTAAATATTGTGTCAGGGTTTGTTTCGTTAAAGACAATTTATTGAGTACAACCTTTCGAGAATCATCGGCCACACAGAGTCGGGAATTGATAAGTAGTAGGTTTAAATGGCTAAGGGAATTTCGCTAAGTAGCCGTTTTAGTTTACGCAAAATACGATTATACGCCTATTCTAATAGGACTGAATGTGGATAAGGTGGTCATGTGAAGAGTCGGTTTATTCTTTCTATGTTTGTAAGTGTTTGTCGGATTTTATGTCATCAGAGGTACACATGAAGCTGAAAGGACGAAATCGACATTATATTTTTTTGGTTTTTATACTCTATGTCTTCACAGCTATTGCCTCGATTGAATGGATTAATCGAGGCCAAAATAATTACCTGTACAGTGATCTTTTAACACGAGCAAAAGAAGAGTTGTCGATCGTTCGAGCACAGCTTGAGGCCGCGATTTTGGCCGATATTTATGAAACGAAAAGCCTCAGTGCATTGATAACCGTGAATCCCGAATTTGATACGAATAATTGGCGAAAGCTCGCAACGAATATTCTAAGAGAAGGAAAGCACATACGTCTTATAGGGTTGGCCCCCGATGATGTTATACGCTTTGTTCATCCTGAAAAGGGAAATCAACAGGCTCTCAACTTAGACTACAGAACGGTGCCGACACAGTGGAGTTCTATTCAAAAAGCCCATGATCTTCAAGATGTTTTTATTGCAGGTCCGGTAGACTTAGTTCAGGGTGGGCGAGCGATAATAGCGAGAATTCCTATATTTACCGACCCTCCGTTTAATAAAGAGTATTGGGGCGTAAGCAGTATTGTCATTGACCTAAATACACTTTTCCATAGTGTCGGTGTTGAGTCATTGAGTCATAAGTATCAGTTGGCTATTCAAGGGTTAGACAGTTTGGGAAAATATGGTGAGGTATTTTGGGGTCGCGCAGCGTATTTGGAGAACGCGTTTGGTTCTGCAACAGTGCGTTTTCCCCATGGAAGTTGGGAGCTCGTTGCATCATTTCGGGAAAATCCGTTGTCCCATATTCCCTGGTATAGAGCCAATATTGCGCGCTTAATCGGCTACCCTATTACGCTACTATTGACCTTCTCGCTTTTTGTTATTTACCGTCAATATACGATGGCGTATAAACGTTCACTTCATGATGATCTTACAGGGTTACCTAATCGTCGCTACTTCATGTATACATTAGAAAACCTATTTCAAGATTGTTCTCAAAAAGAAACGAATAGTACCTTTGCGGTACTGAATATTGATCTTGATAATTTTAAGGTGATCAATGATACCTACGGCCATGCTGCTGGCGATAAAGTCCTGGTGGTATGTGCAGAAAGGTTGAAAAGTGTTCTGCGTTCATCCGATCTGGTCGCTCGTGTGGGGGGCGATGAGTTCTTGGTGATTTTGTCTCGCATATCTAACCCGAATGATGTCGATGTCGTCAATATAGAACTGCATAAAGCACTCTGCCAAACCCCAGTGATTTATGGGCAGCACTTGATCAATATTAGAGTCAGTATTGGCCATGCTTTGTACAACGATGATTATCCCGATGCTGAAATGCTATTAAAAGTGACCGATGAACGCATGTATCAGCAAAAACGTCGCCAGCTCGGAACATAAAAATTGCTGGATGGTCTCCAAACTGAATGTGAGAATGTTGGAAGAAAGTGAGCTAGAAAAGTAGTTACAGCTTTTTTTGATACTCAATGCAGTGGATTAATTTACCGTTTAATCGAGTGTAATTGGTGTGAGTTCGAGTTTGTCTAAACTGGTTACGAGTGAGTGTCCGTTGTGATGCAATATTATTCGTCGCGGCGAGGGCAATTAATCGTTTTAACGAATAATATTCCTGACTAAGGATCGCGATTTTTCTGGTCGCTAAAGTGGCAATGCCAAGCCCCGTTTTATTTTGTGCAATTCGGTACCCGAGATGCGCAGAACCCTCATCTAAGTCCAAATTATGTAAATTAATTCGACCGACGATTTCCCCTTGAGCGCTCTTAATAAGCATTGGAAGCATTTCGTTGGATTGGTGAAGTGCCAGACAATCGTCAATGTGTTGAGTGAGGCCGCTGTCGGTATAAAAGCCGGTTTCTCGCGCAGGAACATAAGATTCAAACCAAGTTTGATTCATTTTTTCAAACTCGAGAAGTGCGCTGTGGTCATTGTGAGAGAGTAACTCTAGATTGGGTGGTGTCACTTCTGAGTTCCCGTTGGGCTCTGGATGAGTCAAAAGTATACTCATAACCACATGAAATTGTTAGGGTGTCGAGTAATAGGACGACTCAGAGTGCTGTTATGCTGAGTAACCAGCGTAGAGTTCATCGTAGTCGTGACTGCTGTTGATGTGTTTCTACTGTCTATTTGCATTTTGATATTTGCATTTTGCAATAAAATCCTATTATGAAACTGCCTTATGCATTGTGTTGGCCTGAATCTGGTTGTTTTATCGACAATAAGCCGGTTTTTTCGTGTTTAAAAAGTTGGCACACATACTGCTATATAAAGATCGACCCTTCTTAAGCCGAGGGTCACCTAGCCAACTGACGTTGTTAGTGAACGCATTTTTGTTCACAGATATATATAGCCAATCCCCACTTATTTTGGGATTGGCTTTTTTCTTTTCTGGCTGACCATTTTATTCATTTCCTGCTTCAGGGCCTCATTAATCAAGGTCTCATTATATCAAGATCTCATTAAATCCAGGGTTCATTAAATCAGGGGCTAAAGCTGAAAACGCTTAACTGTCGTATGGCTTAACTATCGTATGGCTTCACTCATGTGTATGGCCTAATCTTCTTAGGACTTAATTACCACATGGCTTATAGCAGCTAGGTTGTCGTGGACATACTGCACCGCGAGAACAAATTACCCTAGCATCCGATTCAATGCCTCTTTCTATCCAGTTGATGTTGAGTATTTTAGCAATGGTTGTGAATTCCTTTTTAATATAATGCGGAATAGCAGCACTGCCACCTTTGGAAACGCACAGTGACTTGAGGTCTTCCGCTATAGAGCGCGCATCTCCTCCTTGCGCATCAATGGCGGGATTAAGATCAATCCCTGCGCATAACACCCGATTGTTACCCGCAGGATCCGTCATATTGACCGATTCACAACAATAAATCCTAGGTTCATCGCCCACGTTAAGAATTGAGATTTGCGCTGAACTGTGACTCTTCGGCTCAGAGAGACGTCTGAAAACCGCCCAGTGCTGGCAAGGGTCGTTGACCTTCCGCATGTTCCCCCAAGGCAGAGGGATACCATTTCCGCGGTACACAGCTTTGAGTTTATTTTGCCCGTATGCATCGAAATAGTGCCAATGTGGGTAAGGAGAGACGACCGTCATTCGGCGCATCGCCACGGAAGGTGATACCCCCGCTTTCTGATGCACATCAATCTCATAGCCACTGCGATCAAGCAACTGCCTAAACGGGACTTTCGGGCAGAGTAAAGCACCGGCAAAAAAGCTGGATTCAAAATCACGCCACGCTTGCAGGATATCTTGAGAGTTAAGTTCAGATGTAGGGCTAGGGGTTGTTGTATCCTCCCAGCTATTGGTGTGCCCCACAGAGAGAACACTTTTTAGCCCTTCTTTTCGGTGCAAAATGCAGTGCCCAATGTAAACCGCTAAATCGTACTTGAGACGAGTGGGGTAGTCTCTTAAGATTTCGTTCAAATAGATGGTACTTGGTGCTTCGAAAAATGAAGTCACGAGTTGTTTTGCACTGACGCCAAGTTCATCAACTACATCTTGAGGCGTTCGAGTTATCCAACGAATTCTGACACCCAGGCTTTTAGCAATGTCGATGAGGTCTTCAATCGCAAGGTTAAGTCTTTTTAATCCCACCTCTTCGGCGGCACGTTCGAGGTGAGGAAAGTGGTTCTGATTACTTTCTTGATGAGCGCGAATTAATAGATGGGCAAATTGACGGCCAGTGATACCAGTTTGTGAGAGCATCTCCGGAATCGCAATTTGTAAAATGTCATTGGAAAATAGAAAACTGGGTTCAAGTGCCATTCCACTGATCCCACCTCGATTTCCTTTGTCAGGCGTGATCGCGCTTTGTTCCGGTTCATCATCGAGAAACCAGCGTGGATCTTTTTGAAAAACTTCCGCAATGACTTCTAGCATATCAACACTGGGTACACGCTTTCCTCGCTCTATCATCGATAGGTAAGAAACCGAAGGGGCGTACTCGGGATTCACCCGTATGCACCTCGCAGAGAGATCTTCCATAGTTAAGTGATTGCGTTTCCTCAGGTTTCTAATCTTAGTACCTAGGAAGTGAGACTGACGAACTAAGCTTTTTGATAGAGACATTTTGTAAAATTCACATTGTAAAATTTTTGTTGTGAAATTGTAGTCAAAAATTCGCTAATCTTCCAAGTAAGCAAAGTCACATATTTACCGAGAACCGAAAGTAAATTTTGAATATTTGCTCTAGACAGGACAATTTTGGTAGTACTAACCAATGACTACCGCACTGGATGAGTTTTACAGAGGGAAAGACTATGAATATGCTTAGATTCGATAAAAAACAGACAAACACAAATAACAAGCCATTTATCGCTGAAGCTGTCTTTGCCGTAGAGACAATCAGTGCCAATCAGCAAAGTGAAAAACAGGTGAAAGCAAAACAGCTCCTCGATAGTCTATTTCCGCTGGAGAATGGCTCTCATCAAGACGTAACCGGCTATATGATTGATTACCGACATATGGTTGCTTATTTTAAAGATGGCTCTCACAGCGGTTTAGAGAGCAATAAACATTTTGTTGCTTACACAGGTGAAAAAGAAGACCCATGCTCTATCTTGTTCAAAGACGGTAATGGGAGCCATGTGGATGTATTGCTGGGATGTCACAAGGGAACGGGTTGTGTTGAGCTTATTGAGATTGATGATATTCAGCTAGAAACGTGCACTACCTTTACACAACCAAGAAGTGAAATGGCTGCGATGCGTCACTGGATTAGCCTGATACAAGGTGACGAAAAAGGAAAACCAAGAGCGTGCAGTGAAGATAAAGAATACACCAGTAAAAGTGGGGAAGACTACACGTTAGAGTATTGCTACAATATGTAATTAAATAGTTGTTTCGTTAATATATTTTTAGCTAATTGTCGATTAGCTCAGATAAAACGCTCACTTTTTAGCTTAGGTAATTAGTGGGCGTTTTTTTGTATGAGTAAGGAATGCGCGTGAAACCAGTCAGTAAAGCAGATGGTGAGATCTGTTACCCATTTATCTATGAAGATAGCCCTGTGTGTGATTTTGAAATCATCGCCGATGAGCTTTGCAGTCGAATTGGCGTTGTTCTCACATACGATCTGGATGAAATCAGCCGTGACGTGTTACAGCGAGTACAGCCCAATGTCTATCACTTAAACGGGTCTGTACGCGGAAAACTGGCGATTACCGACATTGAACTCACCGAATTGTACCGCGACTATGAACACCTTCGTTCATTACTTCAGGGGGGATTCAAAGGTTTTGTTTTACCGGGAGGAGCGCGAGCTGCGAGTGAGCTTCACTTGTGCCGTTGTAACGCGAAGAAGATAGTAAGGGCGCTTGTAGCCATTGAACATTCGGGTAAAAAACAGCCTGATCCTATTCTGTTTCGTTACGCTAACCTACTCGCCAATGTGATGTACACGCTCGCTTCTTACATTAATTTTATAACGAACACCCAAGAAGTGGAGTTTGTCAGTAAAAGTTATCCGATGCCAAAAAAACAGGCCAATTAGGATTGATGCATTTTTGTCGATGCTGACCTTCAATAAGAAAACCCCAAGAAGTGAAGTTCTTGGGGTTTTTTCTAATGCTGACATACTTATCGTCAGGCTTGCTTAATCGAGTTTCATGCCTTCTTCTTTATACAGGCGGCGACAAGCGTTGCCATTACTATGGAATAAGTGGCAGCGATGAGCAGGAATACCAATCTCGAGTTTATCGCCCACTTCGACGGGTAAAGTGTCTGGCTGGCGGAAGTTAACATCCGCATCAGCGCCTTCTAAGTTAAGGTACACTTGTGTTTCATTGCCCAATTTTTCCACAATCATCACGTCACCTTCGATTGAACCATCACCATCTGACGCCGCAAGCAAATGTTCAGGACGTATACCCATAGACATTCTGTCGCCACGGTTAACGGTCGAACCATCCACTGGAATCCAGAAAGACATACCATTCGAAAGCTGAACTTTTACTCTTTCGGCTTCCGCTTCTTCAATGAATACGCTCATAAAATTCATTTTTGGTGAACCAATAAACCCAGCGACAAAGCGATTTTTAGGGTAGTGGTAAAGCTCTAGTGGTCGACCAACCTGAGAGACGAAACCGTCATCAAGCACGACGATTTTATCGGCCATTGTCATTGCTTCAACTTGATCATGGGTCACGTAAATCATGGTACAGCCTAGTTTGCGCTGTAGCTTGGTGATTTCTGAACGCATTTGCACACGAAGTGCCGCATCGAGATTCGATAAAGGCTCATCAAGCAAAAATACGTTGGGTTGAGAGACTAAAGTTCGGCCGATCGCCACGCGTTGACGTTGCCCACCAGAAAGCGCTTTAGGCTGTCGTTCTAATAGGTGAGTCAGTTGCAAAATATCCGCAGCGTGAGCCACACGCTGATCGATTTCTTTTTTATCTGCTTTGGCTAGTTTTAGACCGAATGACATGTTGTCAAAAAGATTTAGGTGGGGATACAAGGCGTAAGATTGGAAAACCATGCCAACGCCTCGCTTAGAAGGCTCAATGTCATTCATGCGTTCATTGCCAATGTATAAATCACCAGAAGTAATGTCTTCTAGGCCAGCAATACAGCGAAGTAGCGTGGATTTACCACAGCCCGATGGGCCAACAAAAACGACGAACTCGCCTTCTTTTATCTCTAGATCAACGTTTTTTGAAATCAAAACATCGCCATACGCTTTACATACATTTTTTAACGTGACATTCGTCATCTAGCTCGTCCTCGATTAATCTAATTCATTAACGGCTGCCAGTGTTTAAGTTAGAGGTGGCAACCATTGTTTTAATATGCTTGTTTTAACGTAATTTTTGTCACTGAGTGCTTTTTGTCACTGAGTACATTTTATTACAGAGTACATTTTGTTACAGAGAACAGTGGAATCCCGAACTTTTAGTTCAATGAGTCTAGTGTAACTTGCATCGTTGCTCGTTTGTCTGACACATTTTAGGCATTTGAGTAAGAAAAAGGGGTGAGGATACTCACTGTCGATACAGTATAAACATACCGGTACGTATCCTCACCCATCAAAGCCAATATTTGGTTTCCATCCCCCGTTAATATTTGATGTTGCTTTAAATCGGCTAAAAGAGTCGCACTCTTTATCGCATTGAACTAAGGCATAAACATATCTCAAATAACTGGAAACCAAATCGGCATTGTAAGCCAGTGTTAAACGAAACATTCAAACAACTGGAAAGGGTTCCTACTATCCACTCTTGGATGGCTTAAGTTTCATCATTTATGAGTGTGAATACATCCTCCTAGCTAAAATTTGTCTAGGGGGAGTAGTAAAGGATGAGCGATATACTGACCTTAAAATGAGAGAGCGATCTAGCTCAAATAAATAGCCAGCTCATCAGTGAGGCGAATCACAGAAAGTGTCACTTTTGTGATGCTCATCTTGCTAGTGAGGCGCTAAGGATCACGAAAATGAGCCATAATACCAAGGGCGTAGGGAGTAGGAGGATGAGACAGCCGCTTTTTTCTAAGATTATATATGACGAAATACGGCAAACCTCTTGGTAAGCCCTACAACACAAAAATAAAAAGGATATAGACATGAAAAATGCCCTAAGCACAGTAGCGCTGAGTACACTCGTGGCTCTTGGCTCTTTTAGTGCAAACGCTGCTATCGAAGAAGGTCAACTAACCATCTGGATTAACGGTGATAAAGGTTATAACGGACTTGCTGAAGTAGGTAAGATGTTTGAAGAAGAAACGGGTATTAAAGTGACCGTTGCTCACCCTGATGGCTTGCAAGACCGTTTTCCTCAAGTAGCGGCAACAGGCGATGGCCCTGATATTGTGTTTTGGGCGCACGACCGTTTTGGTGGCTATGCTCAATCTGGTTTGCTCACTGAAATTAATCCTTCAAAAGAAATCAAAGAAGGCATCGTTGATTTTGCATGGGATGCAGTGAAATATGACGGCAAACTGATTGGTTACCCAGTTGCGATTGAAGCTCTTTCTCTTATTTACAACAAAGATCTTGTTCCTAACCCACCTAAAACATGGGAAGAAGTTGAAGCGCTTAACGCTAAATTGGCGAAAGACGGTAAAACAGCCATCATGTGGAACTTGAAAGAACCTTACTTCACGTGGCCTTTAATGGCCGCTGATGGTGGTTACGCATTTAAGTACGGCGCTGAAGGTTACAATGTCAAAGATGCAGGTATTGCGGTTGATGGCGTTAAAGATTCTATGAACTTTGTAAAAGGCCTAGTCGATAAAGGCGTTATTTCTGCGGACATGGACTACTCAGTGTCTGAATCTGCGTTTAACCAAGGTAACACGGCGATGACCATCAATGGTCCTTGGGCGTGGGGCAATATTGAAACGTCAGGTATTAACTATGGCGTCACCACGCTGCCTAAGTTTAACGGCCAATCGTCTAAGCCATTCGTTGGCGTATTAACCGCGGGTATCAGTACGGCTTCTCCAAACAAAGACCTAGCGGTTGAGTTTTTAGAGAACTACCTACTGACGAACGATGGTTTACGTAAAGTAAACGATGACAAGCCGCTTGGTGCTGTTGCTCTTAACTCATTCCAACGTGAACTCGATGCAGATAAGCGTATTGCAGCGACGATGGATAACGCAATGAATGGTGAAATTATGCCAAACATTCCTCAAATGAATGCATTCTGGGGCAGCGCGAAGAGCGCCATCATTAACATCGTTGATGGTCGCCAAACGGTTGATGAAGCGTTAGCTGACGCTGAAAAACAGATGACAAAGTAACTAGTAACACCGTTTTAAGGAGAGGGTAACCTCTCCTTCATTTCTATTTTTTTCTATTATTATCGCTAGCAGGTTTCTCTATGCAGTCAGTTCAAAGCACAGATGCTATGACATCAGCAACAACGGATTTGCCGACCAGCAAGAGTGTATTCATCAAATGGGCACTTTTAGGTTCGTTGGGCATCGTAAATGGTTACGCAACCATATTAATGTATTCTCGTGGTGAACTCGCGTTTGCACTCCTTACTGTTATTCTCACCGCACTTGCTCTGTATATCTTTGGCAGTAAAAAAACGTACGCTCACCGCTACATCTATCCGGGTATCGCCGGAATGATCTTATTCATCATTTTTCCACTGGTGTATACCGTTGGCCTTGCTTTTACTAACTACAGTGCCAAAAATCAGCTCTCATTTGAACGCGCCCAGACAGTACTGTTAGACCAAACTTACCAAAGTGGTGAAAGCTACCCATTCACACTGTATAGCACCGAGAATGGTCACCGTATTGCAGTCCAAAAAGGCGATCAGCTGCTTGCAACGGATCACTTTGATTTGGCGTCGTTGTCCGTGACCGATATGGACCTTTCCATTGTTGAATCGGTGTCTGGCGACAAAGAGAAAATTAAAACGATTGTTCAGAATCGAAGCTCCCTGAGTCGTGTCGATTTACACCTACCAACCGGTGAAGACATCCGCATGAGCGGATTAAGAAAATTCGCCGCAGTGGTTCCTCTGTATACATTGCAAGAGGATGGAACCTCTCTTGTAAGTAATGAAACCGGTGCAATTCTTCGTCCTAATATGGACACAGGCTTTTATCAACCTGTCGATGACATGGGCCAATTTACGGGCTCTACCGTTGCACCAGGATTCATCGTCGACATTGGTACACACAACTTCGAACGTGTCTGGAAAGATGAAGGCATTAAACAGCCGTTCATTAGCATCTTCATTTGGACGGTGGTGTTTTCTGTTGTTACGGTGATTGCAACGCTTATCATTGGTTTGGTTTTAGCCAGTGTCGTTCAGTGGGAAGCGCTTAAAGGCCGAGCGATATACCGTGTGTTATTGATTTTGCCTTATGCGGTTCCTGCGTTTATCTCTATCTTGATCTTTAAAGGCTTATTTAACCAAAGCTTTGGTGAGATCAATATGGTACTGCAATCCATTTTTGGCATCAGCCCAGCTTGGTTCTCGGATCCGATTTTGGCGAAAACCATGGTATTGATTGTGAATACGTGGCTTGGTTTCCCTTACATGATGATCTTGTGTATGGGCCTTCTAAAAGCGATTCCAGACGATCTTTACGAGGCGTCAGCGATAGATGGTGCGAACTTCATTCATAACTTTACGAAAGTGACGTTACCGTTAATGATCAAGCCGCTAACGCCGCTTCTGATTGCCGCTTTTGCGTTTAACTTTAACAACTTTGTTATGATCCAGTTATTGACTCAAGGTGGTCCAAATATGATTGGTACTTCTGAGCCAGCGGGTTACACCGACCTACTCGTTAGCTACACCTACCGAATCGCATTTGAAGGTGCTGGTGGTCAAGACTTTGGTTTAGCCAGTGCAATTGCAACGCTTATCTTCTTGCTTGTCGGTGGATTGGCATTACTCAACCTACGCTTTACTAAGCTATCTCAGGATTAAGGATTATTTATAATGGCAATGGTACAAGGCAAGTCCTTAAAATACCGCGTATGGGCAACACACATCGCTATGTGGGCATTCCTGTCGCTTATTATCTTTCCACTACTGATGATCATCGCAATTTCATTACGTGAGGGTAATTTCGCAACAGGTAGCTTAATCCCAGAAAACCCATCATTGGAGCATTGGAAGTTAGCATTAGGCTTTACGGTCACTCATGCTGATGGATCCGTTACACCACCACCGTTCCCTGTATTAACGTGGTTGTGGAACTCAATAAAAGTGGCGGGGATAAGCTCGGTTCTTATCGTCGCACTGTCTACGACCTCAGCTTACGCGTTTGCAAGAATGCGCTTTAAAGGTAAAAACACTATCCTTAAAGCGATGATGATCTTCCAAATGTTCCCAGCAGTACTTGCTTTGGTTGCTATCTATGCTCTATTTGACAGGCTTGGGCAGTACATCCCATTCCTTGGATTAAATACGCATGGCGGCCTGATTTTCTCGTACTTAGGGGGGATTGCTCTTCATGTTTGGACGATTAAAGGATACTTTGAGTCTATCGATAATTCTCTAGAAGAAGCGGCGGCTTTAGATGGAGCGACTCCGTGGCAGGCCTTTAGGTTAGTATTATTACCACTTTCAGTGCCTATTCTTGCGGTTGTGTTTATTTTGTCCTTTATTATGGTGGTCGGTGAAGTTCCTGTGGCATCCATCTTACTTTCTGATGTAAACTCTTACACATTAGCAGTTGGAATGCAGCAGTATTTGTACCCTCAGAACTACTTGTGGGGAGACTTTGCAGCGGCAGCGGTGCTTTCTGCACTACCGATTACTATTGTATTTTTACTTGCACAACGTTGGCTTGTCGGAGGACTTACCGCTGGCGGTGTGAAAGGATAATAATAATTAGGGCGACCCTTTAGGATCGCCCATTTGTCCTTAACTTAACACTTTCAGGTTTGGCCGCCGATCCGTTAAGTCTAAGAGCAGTTCTGGCGTTACGCATAGCTGGCTGTTAGCTTGATTCCTTACTAAAAAACTCACTAACAGTTTTTGTAACCAAAACCCGAGCATCGCTTGGGTTTTTTTATATCTATAGGTTGAGTAAGTCTATAGAAAACGCAATTAGGATTAACTTGAGACGCCTCTTTGAGTTTCACCTTAATGCGAGAGTGAGTATACGAGCTAACAGAAAGCAGAAAAGCTTATGGGTGATGTGATGCGAGTGACCCTAAAAATGAAGATGCAATAGAAAAACGGGTTACAGACAAATGTGAGGCAATTAGTGCTTTGTAGGGCTAGTAATCCAATATTGGTACGGCTTCAGAGCTCTCTACTTGATGGTGCCCAGCCTAAATATTGAAGTAACACATAGATACTTTCTTGTTTTAACGCGACTTTTCTAAAGAGGTCAGCGAAGGTATCGTCCCCACCAAAGCAGGCTTGGATATAATGATTAATTTCTGAGGCATTATAGCCTTCGACGTACATTGTACGTACCCATTGATATTCGACGGCTTTGAGGTTGTTAACGGTAGCCTCACATAGCGTTATCTTTTCAGGGTTCAAGCACTTATCCTTTCAGCTTAGTATCAATATTGATAGCGAATTAGAGCAAACTTAGATGAAAGAAAAATGACATTGATTGAATATGATAGGAAAAATAAAGCCTAAGCGATGATGACAAAACCATGACTTAGGCTTTCGTATTTGACTTTTGGATATGTATCTTCGAATGAGTGCAGGTAAAGATTACTTAAGGTATTGTACGTGCGCTTCCATTTCTGCACCGATCTCTTTTCTCATTTTCATTAATCGAATGGCGGAATCTCGCAAATGAATGTCTTCTTCTGTCGTAGGTATCCATTCAGGAACTTTGGTTGAATGACCATTTTCATCGACTGCCACCATAATAACGATACAGTGTGTTGTCAGTCGGTTATTCATCTCTTTTGGGTCACTGGCTTGAACATCAATGGCAATATGCATCGAACTGGATCCGGTATAGATCACTTTCGCACTGACCTCGACTAGATTACCCACATGGATAGGTGCGACAAAGCGAATGCCCCCCGCATAGGCGGTAATACAGTATTTACCACTCCATGCCGCGGAGCAGGCGTAAGCCGCTAAATCGATCCATTTCATAGCCGCGCCACCGTGTACCTTACCACCAAAGTTGACATCACTAGGCTCTGCTAAAAATCGCAATGTAATTTCTCTTTTTCCACTGCTCATATTTTTACCCTTTGTTGTTCTATCTGTTACTAATATAATAGTTAACAAACAGTAACATAAACACGTCTATGTTCACTTATCTTTTACACTAAACATTTGAGCACTGGCTAATGCAACGAAATGTTCAAGCCCCAAGAAAAAGACAGGGCAATATAAATTCAAAGAGAACAGAAGCGATAGGGCATCACAGAGGGGGTAACGCGACCTTAAGCCGCTATGGCCAGGCCCTTTTTTTAGTGCTTGCACTATTGGCTTTAATTAACTCAATGGTTTTCTTTGACTTATTTTCGATAGCACTCAGGCTTTGCATTACTTTTACTTGAAACTCATTTCTATCATGGTCAAACAGAGTAGGTTGTGGTGATGGGTTTTGAAGTTGATGTATCAATTGCGCCATTGTTTTGTTTTGTGCCTCAAGGGAGCTGACTTTCGAGGTCAGCTCTTTGATCATTTTATGCTGTTCTCTTATTTGTGATTCGATACTGTTGAATGCTTGGAGTATTTGTCCAATATTGTGATCAGCCATCAGGTCGCCTATAAGAAGATGGAAGAGATATTCACAGTATAGGCAAAAACGGAGAGTGTAATGGAGTAAAATGGAATTTGAGCAAATGCGGTGCTTCTGATTTAGGATGCTTAACGTTGTCCTAAATCAGGTGATAGATTGACACGAACGGAAGCCATTATCCCTTTCGATTAACTTCTTCAAATTCGCCATCAATGGTGTTGGTGTGCGAAAAAGCACTGGCGTCGGAGAACTGTGTCCGGCGGCTCTCGTTTACACGGTGGGCGTTGATGTGATTTTGCATCTGCTTCTGAAGCCGTTTACCGGTGATAAGAGCTACAATGGCAAGAGGAATCGCCATGACAAGTGCAAAAACCAGAGTAAAAAAGCCAGTAATCAAGGCAAGCGTAGTGACTATCAATCTATTCATTATATTAACCTCTTAAGTGACTGACCTATTGTAACCAATGATAGATGAATCAAAGATGAACACTAATGTGAAGCATCTTTTCTTCTATCTCTAGGCCCTGTTGTTCTAGGACCTGTCGCTCTAGGGCGTGTTGATCTTTCGAGCTGATTTTTGCAACAACAAGTGCTGTCCGAAGGGTTCGGATAACATTTAACCACAAAAGATCACCACGCGTTAATTACTTAGTGATTGGTATGGCTATCACACGTCCCCGACTCCTAGTCGCCTAGGGGTTGACGTTCATTTCCGCCCCGATGTGAGTCTAATGCGACCTTAAGCCGTCTAAGCTTGTCTCTAGAGCGACGTTTATGAGCAACGGCTAACTCTAAAGAAATAACATCCACCAGAGCCAGCATCGCATAACGAGACGCGGATGGTTTGTAGATGAAATCCGTTTCATCGTGTTGGATAGGTAACACCAAATCTGCGTGTTCTGACAGTGGCGTCTCTACCGGGGTGATCGCGATCACTTTCATACCGTATTTTTTCGCCAACTGAGCGGTTTCTACCAATACTGGCGTATAACCTGTTGCTGAAATAATAACGAACACATCATTTTTGTCCGCCGTGGCGGCGACCATTTGAGCGAGCATGCCATCGTTGTACGCCACAATTGCGTAGCCAAACCGAAATAGTCGATGTTGAAGCTCTTGAGAAGCAATCGTGGAGCCGCCTCCCATGCCAATTGACACGATTTGTCTCGCCTGATGAAGCCAAGTTATTGCGGTTTCAATATCCTGCTCGTTGATTAAGCTGCGGTTGATATCGAGTGTTTGTTTTATCGACTCGTAAACCCCCTGATAGCCAGACTGATCGGGTGGTTCTAATATGAATCGCTGCCCAATGGTCAGTGACTGAGCGAGCTTAATTTTCATATCGCGAACGTTATTACAGCCAATGGCTTTAGCAAATCGAGTAATGGTCGCTTCACTGACCGCTGCATTTTCAGCAAGTTCTGTAATACTCGCGTTTGCTGCAAGATTGATGTCGTCCATGATCAGCTTCGCGACTTTTTTCTCAGCCTCTCTCAGCGCCCCAAAGCGCTCAGCAATTTGGGAAACAATATCTACTTCAAGTGTCAAAAAGTGTTCCTTATTTGTTACCGCTTATTGGTCTCTATTTAGTCTCGTCGATTGACCATGCTACATGGTACTTATCAGTCGTTTGACGTTGATTAACCATTTTACGTTGATTAACCATTTGACGCTTTAGCAATAAGCGGCGGTTGTTTTGCATTTTTCTCAGTATAACGAATGTCAGTTCGTTAAAAGCAGGTTTCTACCCAATGCGTCACCTGATAGTCGTCATCACAAATGGCAATATGACGCCATTTATCAAAAGTTAAGCATGGATGAGAGGTGGAAAAAGCGATCATATCGCCAACCTGGATATCGTTATCGGCATCTATCTCAATAAACGTATGTTGATCCATAACAGCAGTCGCTGTGATTCCTGAAGCTGAAATAGGCATCCCGTTACTGTAGGCCCGCTCTGCAATAGGCAGGCCCGCATCAAAGGCAACGTCTCGTTTACCCATTCCCACCACTGCTTTTGTTGGCTCTGGGCGTGAGATGACATAAGCCCAAACTTCTAAAGAGGATTCTAAGTTACCTTCCAGCTCACAGGCATAACCCTGATTGTTTTTGGCACGGGCAATGACATGGTTTTGAGCATCCAGATAAATACCAGTGTCGTGGATGGCGTAACAGCCAGGGCGGATAATGGCAGTAGCATGGGTTAGATTGGCAAAACACTCTGCTACCACATCATACCAAGCAGAACCCGCACCGGTAACAATGGGCTTATCAGCGATCAGTGTTTTCATGGAAAGGGATTGAACCAGTGAAAGTGTTTCATTTAAGAATTCTCGGATCATTTGCTCTTGATTGTCGCCATGAATGACGCCTTCATAGACTTCAATACCAGCCAAATTGAGCGATGACATCCCTTGCATCGCATCAGCTAGCTCTAAAATTTCATCGCCGCTTCGACAGCCACAACGTCCTCCTTCAACGCCAAATTCAAGTAATACATTCAGCGTTAGATCTGTTTTAGTAAAAAAGCGTTCCAATTGATCAAGATTAACGATTGAATCCGCGCAACAGTAAAAATTGACATTGAAGCGCTCAATCAAATTCTCAACAATGGCCATATTGGCTTTTCCAACCAGTTGGTTAGCCATGATGATGTTTGTCGCCCCTGCCAATGCCGCAATCTCGGCTTGCATGGGTGTTGCTACTGTTACTCCCCACGCACCATGATCAAGTTGCTGCTTAAAAAAATCGGGGGTCATGGTTGTTTTGCCGTGTGGAGCAAGTCGCACATTGTGGTGGTCAGAAAAACGCTGCATCCATTGCAGGTTATTTTTCAGTGACGACTGCTTGATGACCGCGGCGGGTAAGGAAATCTCTTCACTGACGAGGCAATAACGCGCTTGTTTCTCTGATACGGCCGCACGGCCTTTTTGGCCCCAATCCGCTATTCCAAGCAGCTCTATGTGATAGTTTCTATCATTCATTTGTGTGGTTCCTTCAGCATTCAAAGCAAAGTAACATTAATTAAGTTGTTGTTTTTAATTATTTACTGGTTCTTATGATGGCATTGGTGTTGGAAAGTATCAAACAGTTGGGGTGTTTTTGTGTGTTTTATCACTGTGTTTTTTTCTGAAAATTATAAGATAACCACACTAGATATGAGGAACGATAAATTGGAAATGTTATTCGATACCATCATAAAAAATATAGAGGTGTTCGATGGCTCTGGCGAAGAGGCATTTTTCGCTGATGTTGCAATTCGGGACAACCGTATCGAAAAAATCGGCAAGCTTGATTTAGAAGAGTGCAGTCATGTTATTGAAGGGCATGGCCTCGCACTAGCACCGGGTTTTATTGATGTACATACTCACGATGATACCAATGTCATTCGCTACCCAGAGTGTTTGCCTAAGATAAGCCAAGGTGTAACGACTGTCATTGTTGGCAATTGTGGCATTAGTGCTTCCCCCGCGGTATTGACAACGGCTCCACCTGATCCAATGAACCTATTGGGTGAGCAACAAGATTTTAGATACCCTTCGTTTATGGCTTATGCAGAAGCGGTAGAACAAGCGAAACCAGCAGTAAATGTGGCGGCGTTAGTTGGCCATACGACACTTCGTCATCAAGTAATGGACCGTTTAGACAGAACCGCCACGGACGGTGAAATCGCACAGATGCAGTCGTCGCTAACCAAAGCGATGGAGCAAGGTGCTCTCGGTTTAAGTTCTGGTCTTGCGTATGCCAGTGCAAAACAAGCTACGGCAAATGAAGTCATGCAGCTGTCTGAGGTTCTCGCTGAACATGATGGTATTTATACCACTCACATGCGCACTGAATTTGAAGAAATTATCAGTGCAATGGATGAAGCGTTCGAAACCGGAAAACACGCTCGCGTTCCTGTTGTTATTTCACACCTAAAATGTGCGGGTGCCGGTAACTGGGGGAGAACGGTAGAGGTGATTGATCACCTAGAAACGGCATCCAAACACCAAGACGTGTCGTGCGATTGCTACCCATATTCAGCCAGTTCATCAACACTAGATTTGAAACAGGTTACTGATGAGATTGATATATTCATTACCTGGTCTGAAGCGTTGCCCCAATACGCAGGAAAGATGTTAAAAGACATCGCAACAGAGATGAAACAGCCATTGATGGACGCTGCAAAAGCGTTACAGCCAGCGGGCGCAGTTTATCACTGCATGGATGAGGACGATGTGAAGCGAGTTCTTAAATATAAACGCACAATGGTGGGCTCAGATGGCTTGCCTAATGACCCTCATCCACACCCACGTCTTTGGGGGACTTTCCCGAAAGTGTTAGGCCACTATAGCCGCGATAAAAAGTTGTTTTCCATGTCGGAAGCGATTCATAAAATGACGGGTTTATCGGCGAAGCGATATAACTTAAACCAACGTGGAATTATAAAAGAAGGGGCTTATGCTGATTTGGTGATATTTAACCCAAATACGGTAAAAGACACCGCTACTTTTGAAAACCCTATATCGGCGTCACAAGGTATAGAGTATGTTTTTGTCAATGGTGAGCTGTCATATTATAAAGGGGCAGTGCAGAGTAAACGTTCTGGTGTATTTATATTTAATAATAAATAACCAAATACATATCTAATATTAATTTAACTAAAATAAATCAATTTTATTATTTGAACTGGAGTAAGAAAATGTCAATTAAACGTTATGGTATAGAAGGCGGTACAGGTACTGGTGGTCAACATTTACCATTTGCAAGAGCAACAGAAGCGGCAGGTTTCTTGTACGTATCCGGTCAAACACCAATGACCGATGGCGAAGTCGTTGAAGGTGGTATTATTGAACAGTCACGTCTAGCGATTCAAAACTGTGTCGATATCATGACTGAGTGTGGCTATGAGCTTGAAGATGTCATGCACGTAAAAGTGGTGCTAACAGATTCTCGTTATTTCCAATCATTTAATAAAGTCTTTAAAGAGTTCTTTGGTGCGAACCCTCCTGCACGTATTTGTATGGTGTGTGATTTAGTCGTAGACGTGAAGGTAGAAGTTGACGTGACTTGTTACCGTAAAGATCGTGCTTAATAATAAGTAGTTCCAGTAAATTTATTTTATAGGGAAATATTAATTAGTGGAAAAATACCAATAATTAATATTGAGACTGATGATTTTCCACTGGTTCCTACGTTGGTTGATTCACGGACGGTTATAATGGTACTCGCAATGGCTCCAAATACCGATTTAAATCTGATGCCTTATCCACAAACTGTGGAATTAAAAAAAGGTCAGGTTACAGTAGATAGTGAATTTAAAGTCTTTATTAAAGGCTTTAATTCAGATCGTGTGGCATATACAGCAAAACGTTTTATTGACCGTCTTGAAAGACAAACGGGTGTACCAACACTGAACTGGCAGGCTGAGAATGAAAAAGAAGCCAATTTAGTTATCGACATCAATCGTGCTCCTAAGACTGACGTTCAAAATATAGAGTCTGATGAGTCTTATCGCATCACCACACGTGGCGATCAAATTGTCCTTTCTTCTGAAAGCCCATACGGTGCGATTCGCGGTATCGAGACGATTCTTCAGCTTGTTCAATCCACGTCTACGGGTTACCACATTCCAGCGGTTACCATTGTTGATGAGCCTCGATTCCAGTGGCGTGGTGTTTCCTACGATACCTCTCGTCACTTTATTGAGTTCGACGTCTTGATTCGCCAACTTGATGCGATGGCTTCAGCGAAAATGAACGTGTTCCATTGGCACTTCTGGGATGATCAAGGTATTCGTATCCAAACTGATTCTTGGACACGTTTATGGTCTGAAAGCTCAGATGGTAATTATTACACGAAAGATCAGGTTCGTTACCTAGTAGAATATGCTCGCAACTTAGGTATTCGTGTGATTCCAGAGGTGTCATTACCAGGGCACTCTTCTGCGGTAGCGCATGCTTATCCACATCTAATGTCGGGAGGTGAAGGCCAGTCTTATGAACAAGAGCGCGAGTGGGGGGTATTTGAACCGTTAATGGATCCACTAAACCCTGAGCTGTATGAAATGCTGGGTGACGTCTTTGACGAAGTTGTTGCTCTCTTCCCAGATGAGTACTTCCACATTGGTGGTGATGAGCCAAACTACTCTCAGTGGATCAACAGTGAGAAGCATCAAGCCTTTATCGCTGAGAATAACATTGACGGCGAACGTGGTCTGCAATCTTACCTCAACATCAAAGTTGAGCAGATGCTAGAAGAACGCGGCAAAAAGATGACAGGTTGGGACGAAATCTGGCACAAAGATCTGCCAACATCGATTGTTATTCAAAGCTGGCAGGGACACGATAGTATTGGCCGTGCAGCGAAAGAAGGTTACCAAGGTATTCTATCGACAGGTTACTACCTAGATCAGCCGCAACCAACTAGCTACCACTACCGTAACGATCCTATTCCAAAAGGGATCACCGTCGATGATTCCCTTCATGCTGGTGAGAGTTTTGTTAGCTACCAGTGGGAAAAGCCGCGTACTAAAGGTGGTCTATGTAAGGGACTACTTACTATCATCGAAGCGAAAAATGGCACGCCTCGCGCATTCGTTGATTACAACGGCAAATCACGTGAAGAGGTGTTCATCAAAGAGTACCAGGCGGGCAAGTCTCTAGTCGCTTATTTTGATAACTTCATGTCATATACAGAGTTTAATTTAAACTTAGATCAAAACGGATTTAGCGAAGGTAGTTACCAGCTTATTGGTAATGTTCGTTGGCCAACAACAGCGGAAATCGTTGCAAGCAGCAAAATGGAAGGCAGCGTGATCCCTGAGCCAAATGGCGGCTATCCAGCCGAGCTTACTGAGAAAGAGAAAGAGCTTATTCTTGGTGGCGAAATTACCCTGTGGTTAGAGAACAAAGACACTCATACCGTTGAAGGCTATTTATGGCCACGCAGCTACGCAATCGCTGAGCGCTTATGGTCTGATGCATCTTTGACGGACGAAGAGAGCATGTATCAACGTATGGCTGTAATGGACACATGGTCTGAAGTGTCAGTAGGCTTACGTCATCATGCGAATGCGGATATGCTGCTTAAGCGTCTAGCGAAAGGTCAAAATATCCAATCGTTGCAAGTGTTGGCTAAATACATTGAACCTGCACAATACTACGCACGTAACTGGGAGAAGTGGATTTCGACTGAGAATCACGGTGATCTGTACAACCAACATGAGCGTTTGAATCGCTTTGTGGATGCATTAGTCGTAGAAAGTTACGCAGTGTATGAAATGGAAAGATGGGTTAGCGATTTTGCATCAGGTAACAGCGCTGCGTTAGTTGAATTAGAAACTCACTACCAAAATGTACGTAAAGCTGCAGTGGCTTCTCAGCCAATCTTTGCCGACCATATCGCCTCAGTTGATAGTGTGATCATCGCTGAAAAAGCAGAGTTAGTGGCTGATCTTGGTTTGACTTTGATTGAGAAGGCGAAGAAAGGTGAAACGATCCGCAGTGAAGACGCTCAAGCTTACTTAGCGGTGATCAGTGAGTCTGCAAAAATCTACGATGAAGCGATTGTAGCGATTGTTCGCCCAACGGAAGCGCTAGTGCGTCACCTGACTAAATAGTCACAATTCTAAGTAAAAAAGCCGCTAGAGCTTGAAACGGGTTCTGGCGGCAAATCAACGAGAAGTACAGCTCACAAACTAAGAGTTTAAAACTAGGGTTGTTTTAAACACTAGGTCGTGAGCTTTTTATTATTGTAGTTGTGGAGCTTAATTCGTTGGCTCTCAATAAGCCGTTCTATGCTTCAGGGTAGGTTTTGTAGCGAACACCCATCATCTGTTCCATACAGTGAACTACTTGGCAACTGTAGCCAAATTCGTTGTCATACCAAATGTAAACCACACAGCGATTGTCTTGAGCGATAGTTGCCACTCCATCAACAATCCCAGCATGGCGAGAGCCAACGATATCGCTAGATACCACTTCTGTTGAGTCTGTGTAATCAATCTGTGCAGACAGTGAAGAGGTTAATGCCATTTCACGAAGGTACGTATTGAGCTCTTCTTTTGTCGTGTTCGATTCTAGATTCAAATTGGCAATGGCCATTGAAACATTCGGTGTTGGAACACGAATGGCGTTACCGGTTAATTTACCCGTCAGCTCTGGCAATGCCTTCGATACCGCTTTAGCAGCGCCGGTCGAGGTTAGCACCATATTCAATGACGCACTGCGACCACGACGATCACCAGAATGGAAGTTATCAATCAGGTTTTGATCATTAGTAAATGAGTGCACCGTTTCAATATGCCCAGACTGGATACCGAATTTGTCGTTAATCGCTTTCAAGGCTGGTGTGATTGCATTGGTGGTGCAGCTGGCTGCCGAGATAATGGTGTCTTCTGGCTGAATAACGTCTTCGTTCACACCAAATACAACGTTTTTAATGTCGCCTTTTCCTGGTGCGGTAAGCAGAACTTTTTCAGCGCCATCGCAACCTAAGTGTTGGCCTAGTCCTTCGCTGTCTCTCCATACACCCGTATTATCAACCACTAAGGCGTTGTTGATTCCGTAATGGTTGTAGTTAATTTCTTCAGGCTTATTGGCATAGATAATTTGGATGTAGTTACCATTGGCAATGATGGCTTTACGCTCTTCGTCAACCACAATACTGCCGTTAAATTGACCATGAACAGAGTCACGTCGTAACAGGCTGGCCCGTTTTTCTAAATCGCCTTTTTTGCCACCGCGCACAACAATTGCTCGCAAGCGCAACGGGTAACCTGGGCCACTTTTTTCAACCAATAAACGCGTCAATAGTCGGCCAATTCGGCCAAAGCCGTAAAGAACAACATCACGCGGCTCTGTGATGGTCTTTCCATCCATGGCTTTTAAAAGTGCAGTGTGCAGAAAATCATTCAATGCATGGGTGTCGTCATGACTGCGCCAGTATTGCTGGGCAAGTTGTCCAACATCGATTCTGCATGGGGAAAGCGGAATTTTAGTTAAACATTGAATGATAGGAGAAGTTTGTTCTAGGGTCAGTGGTTGGTCTGTAAAGTGACGAGAGAGTCGGTGTGCCTTAATAATATCGATAGTGTCTGCATTGACGAGGGTTTTACCAAAGAGGATAACTTCTACCCCTTTTTCTCGATACAGCTGGCCTAATAGGGGTGAAGTAGATTCTGCAATCGTTTGGCTGGTTTGCCAATCGCGAAGGTGCTTCTCAGGACTCTGTTTTTCTGAAGACATGGTAGTGGGGGACCTTTTCGTTATTTGAGCTTATGTTATTGGAACGTGTTCTATACGGCACTCACCCAACTATTCGCATTGAATCGCATTGAAGAATGACATTTCAGAATCCTAGCTAAGTTGAGGACCCCTGCGGAGAAAGGTAAATAGCCGATGTTTTATCTTTGTAATTATTATGGGGCAGGATTGTAAATGGTGAAGTGTTATTCTGCTAGGAAAAATAACCGCGACATTTAACACTGCATATTGATTGTAAATAGGCGAATTGTGTTAGTGTATCGCGGCCAAATGCCAATTGACTTTTTTAAAAATACAGACTTAATTCGAGACGATATGGTTTTATGGAACATTATTTATTTTCCATTTTCATTGCGCTCATTAATTATGTGTTGGGTGTACGCTTAACAACATAAACAGTAAACGATAGGCTGACAAAAAGTGGTGGAGTAACCCTATTCTATAGTGGAATCCTCTTTACGCTGTGGATTGAGCCGATTTATTTCATCGTTACCAACGAAAAAGGTTTTTTAGATGCATGTCGTGAGTGAAGAAGGCGCTGAAAAATAAAGCTGAAATAATAGGTGAAGTTAGAAGTTAGAAGTTAGAAGTTAGAAGTTAGAGGTAAAAGGTAAGATAAGCGCTAAGTGACGCCAAAGGTGCTTAAGAATGGGTCAGACTATCTAGGATAACACCGTCTAGATAGTCTACTTGTGTTGACAGACCGAGCGTTTACCGCCCCCGTCAGCCGTCTATTTTAGGCTATCCAATGGCAGCCAATCGACGGTAACACCCGCTTGAGAAAACATATCTTGGCTAATCTTGATCTTTTCCCCCCAACGTGACAAAAAATCCTCAGTTTGTTCTGGGCAATGGACCGTTGAAATACCCGTTTGGATAATTTTAGCGGCGCAGTTTGGGCAAGGAAAGTGGGTGACCCAAACTTCGCATCCATCAAGATCTCTCTTGGCAAACAAAATCGCATTCTCTTCGGCATGCAATGTTTTTAAGTACTTCATATCACGGTCATCAGTATCAGCGCTGTCTGAAATCCCATGGGGATAACCGTTAAAACCGACGGAGACGATACGATTATTTTTTGTAATCACTGCGCCTACTTGAGTCGATGGATCTTTACTCCAAGAGCCGACGAGTTCAGCCATTTGAAAAAATCGTTGTGACCATTTAGAGATCATTTGAGCTCCTTATTTGATAAGCGAAGGGGAGAAGAATGGGTTGAATATACCATCATTATATCCCCTAACGCTTTCTGATGGTTGAGTATTTAACATGATTATTGGGTTAATCGATGCTAAAAGGTGATCAAGAGAGCATCGCAGCTCACATCACCTGAGCAAGATGTTGCTAAAACGGCTCCTTAGCGTGTGAGAGATCTCTTACATCAATGTGAGAGTATGGAATCAAATCGTGCCGATAAAAGAACGAACCCCTAAGTAAGTGACTGTTTAATAGTGGTTTGTACTATTTTTGTTCATTTTTATCTAGCAGTAATGATTTGCTGATAATTGTCCAAGATGGATAAGCATCGTAGTATTTGTGCTGTCAGCAGGAAGCAGACACGGAACAGGAAAGACCCAAGGAAAGGTCATCTTCAGGAAGAAGATATGGTTATTAAGGAAGAATAATCAGCAAGGATTGCAAAGGACATTAGCCGGATGCTAGTAGCAAGGATTGTTACCAACTATGTTAATGGACGCTTAAAGGATTAAGATAAATCTTTGTCAGGATGATGAAGTTAGGACACTACTCACGGAAGGGTGATGTAAGTTAGCCAGGATCGCTAACGGGCAGGATGGCCAAGGACACCGCTAGGATGGCGATGATAAGGAAAGCGCTGAAGGAATCAGCCTACGATCAAGGATTCGATGCAGGGAGCATCTATCAGTAGCAGGATTGCTGCGAGTAAGAACAGAAAACCCACTGAGCGAAAGCTGAGTGGGTTTTTTCTTATCTCATAAACGGTTCTTATCTCGTAAACTATTCTTATTTCACAAACTATTCTTATTTCACAAACAATTGAAGCTAGCTCACCCTATCCATTTGAAGATGTATAGTAGACTGTCGTAACAGGCTCTTTCTGACTCAATACTGATTAAGGGAATAAATGGATTTCATCATCGGATGCTACAGTGATGGCTTACAGGCCAATGAGGGAATGCTTCTTGTCGAGTTAAACCGATCTTCCGGTCAAATGGCGCACAAGCAAGTGATGCTTCAAACGAAAAACCCCTCATATGCTCTGGCTACCTCGAAGGCGGTGTACACCGTCAATGAGGTGGAAAAAGAGAGCCCTCCTAAATTACACATGTCAACTAGCGCATCGCAGCATACTGTTGATTTGGTAGGGGATTCGCCGTGTCATTTAGCGGTAGATAAAGATCAGCAGTTCATCGCCATTGCCCATTACGGCACTGGCAACGTCAATATCGTCACTTTGGACAGCCAAGGCCTCCCCACCGATATGATTGCGGATCTGTTTGTCGATGGGAAAGGGGCGAACCCCGACAGACAAACCTCACCCCATGCGCATCAGGTAACCTTTTTATCTACTCGTGACCAATTAGCCGTGGTTGACTTGGGGGCGGACGTCATTCATTTTTACCCCTATGATCGCAAGAGCCTGACTTTTGAGAACACACCGGTGCAAAGTGTGTTGATGCCCGCTGGCAGTGGGCCAAGGCATTTAGTCTTCGATAAAACCGAAGAAACAGCGTATGTGGTGTGTGAATTGTCTGAAACGCTCGTGACGCTCAAAGACATTGATGATGAATGGGTTGTTGTTGATGAAACGGATTTACTGCCGAATCAAGAGAAAGGAGAGGCAGCCTCTGCCATCAAACTGTCCCCCGATGAGCATTTTCTGTATGTCTCTTGTCGCCATCAAAATCAAATTTCAATATTTTCAGTCGATGGCGCACTGCCAAAATGGTGTAATTCCGTTGAAACCGAAGGCGATTTTCCACGCGACTTCGCCATGAGTCCTGACGGCCAGTGGTGTATGGTGGCCAATCAGCGTTCCAATTCATTGGTGAGTTTTAAACGAGATATAGACACTGGCGATCTGGTGTACAGCGGTCACACGTTGAAAACAACGGTCCCTGTTTGTGTTGTACCCATGTTGGCAGAGTAGAGACCAAGATTTGGATCCAAAAAAGAGAGCGAATGGTCGCTCTCTTTTGGTTTTTGCTATTCATGTTCTATCAATTAGTATTGATCAAATACTTGGCATGAAATGACAGATGTTCATCAATGAAGCTAGAGATAAAGAAATAGCTGTGGTCATAGCCCGCATGCATTCGCAAATCTAAAGGCGAGTCGTGTTGCTTTGCTGCTTCGACGAGTTCTTGTGGTTTTAGCTGTTCAGCCAAGAAATTATCCGCCTCACCTTGATCGACCAAAATCGGCAGACTCGATGCTGACTCTCGTAATAATTCACACGCATCGTACTGTTTCCAATCGTCTTTATTCGATCCCAAATACGCGTTAAATGCCTTTTGTCCCCAAGGGCAAGACATCGGATGGCCTATAGGGCTGAATGCGGAAATAGATTGGTATTTCTGCGGGTTTTTAATCCCAATGGTCAATGCACCGTGCCCACCCATGCTGTGCCCTGAGATGGATTTAACACTCGTCACTGGAAAGAAAGTTTCGATGAGGCCTGGCAGCTCTTGAGTCACATAATCATACATATGGTAATGACGAGACCAAGGTTCTTCTGTGGCATTGAGGTAGAATCCTGCCCCTTGCCCCAGATCGTAGCTGTCATCATCAGCCACATCACTTCCTCTTGGGCTCGTATCTGGTGCGACGATCGCAATGCCAAGCTCTGCGGCTTTCTTAAACGCCCCAGCTTTTTGCATAAAGTTTTCGTCAGTACATGTTAGCCCTGATAACCAATAAAGAACGGGAACTGGCGAGGTTTTGGTGGCATTCGGCGGGAGAAAAATAGCAAAGCGCATTGAACAATTCAGAGTCGTTGAGTGATGAGTGAATTGCTTGTGCCAACCACCTGAAACTTTGACTTGGCTGATGTTTTCGATAGTCATAAGGGTTCCAAAAATCAAAAGGTACAAATAATTAAAAGGTACGAATAATCAAAAGGTAATAAGTGAAACGCCTCTAGTGACAAAGGCGCTTATTCCGTAACGTATTCATTCAGCAACTTGGCTTATCGATGGACTGAGTCTATCTATCCATGTGTAAAACGGTACGGATAGACTCGCCTTTATGCATAAGGTCAAAGGCATCGTTGACGTCTTGAAGGCCCATGGTATGGGTGATGAACTCTTGCAATCCAAATTCGCCGGCCATGTAACGGTTAACGATTTCTGGCAGTTCCGAGCGGCCTTTAACCCCCCCAAATGCAGAACCTCTCCATACCCGACCTGTGACGAGTTGGAATGGGCGAGTTGCGATTTCCTGACCCGCACCCGCCACACCAATGATAACGGATTCGCCCCAGCCTTTATGACAACACTCAAGCGCTTGGCGCATAACGCTAACGTTACCAATACACTCAAACGAATATTCCACGCCACCGTCTGTCATTTCAACAATGACATCTTGAATCGGTCTGTCAAAGTTTTGTGGATTGATGCAATGAGTTGCCCCCAGTTGCTTGGCTAATTCAAACTTGCTCTCGTTAATGTCGACACCGATGATGATGTTTGCACCCGCCATACGCGCACCAATGATGGCCGATAGGCCGATGCCACCTAACCCAAATATGGCTACGTTGTCGCCTTTTTCTACTTTCGCTGTATTGAATACCGCACCCATGCCCGTTGTAACGCCACAACCTAATAGGCAGACTTCTTCAAGAGGCGCTGCTTTGGATACTTTAGCCAAAGAAATCTCAGGTAATACGGTAAATTCAGAAAATGTAGAGCAGCCCATATAGTGATAAATAGTTTCACCATTAATAGAGAAGCGACTGGTACCATCAGGCATTAACCCTTTACCCTGGGTCTCACGGACAGCTTGGCAAAGGTTTGTTTTACCCGATTTACAGAACTTACATTCACCACACTCAGCGGTGTAAAGAGGGATCACGTGGTCGCCAATTTCGACACTGGTGACACCTTCTCCCACCATTTCTACAATGCCACCACCTTCATGGCCAAGGATTGATGGGAAAATCCCTTCAGGGTCATCACCTGACAATGTAAATGCATCCGTGTGGCAAACACCTGTAGCGACGATGCGAACCAAGACTTCCCCAGCTTTTGGCAGCTGAACATCGACTTCTTCCATTTTAAGGGGTTCGCCCGCCGCCCATGCGACTGCGGCTTTAGATTTAATAGAGGTTTGACCGGGTTTGATTTCAATCGCCATTGGATAGTCCTATCTGGTTTAGTCAGCGGAAGCACTGCCATATCTTGTATAAGATTAGATGAGAGTGTCGATCTCCGCTGTCTTGTTTTTGTTTTATCTTATTTGCTGTGAACCAGTATATGTATTTCATTTAAGATGATAATACGGTAAAAATAGAAAACATTTTTACGTATTTGCAATAATGAAAGTGTTACCAATCTAATTGAGGAATCGCATGGCAAGCTGGGAAGGCGTGAGTGAATTTGTTGCTGTGGCCGAAACAAACAGTTTTACTCGGGCGGCGAAAAAAATGAATACCTCGGTGGCTCAAATTAGCCGAAGAGTGTCATCGCTTGAAGAACGATTAGCGGTAAAACTGCTTCATAGAACGACTCGGAAGGTGACACTTTCTGAGGCTGGCCAGATCTATTTTGAGCAGTGTAAACTTTTAGTTGAAGGGTTAGAGTTGGCCGAAATCGAGGTCACTCAAATGCAACGATCCCCCAAAGGTCTATTAAAAGTGACCGCCCCCGTCACTTATGGAGAAACGCATCTAGCGCCTTTACTGCATCAATTTTTGGCGCAATATCCACAAGTGGATTTAGAATTTCAGCTTACAAACCAGAAGCTCGATCTCTTAGAGATGGGTGTAGATGTCGCAATAAGATTGGGGCGGCTAGAAGATTCGAGTTTGATTGCTAAGCGTCTTTCTCAGCGTCAGTTGTATGTTTGTGCGAGCCCGACTTACCTTGAACATTGGGGAGAGCCACACACATTATCAGAGCTTAATCACCATAACTGCTTGGTTGGCTCTCAAGGGCACTGGCGTTTCAAAGAGGGTGGCAAAGAAAAGTCGTTACGAGTGTCGGGTCGCATTAAGTGTAACAGTGGATTATCGCTACTGGATGCCGCTAAACGTCATTTAGGTATGGTACAGCTGCCGGATTACTATGTTAATGAAGTGCTAAAAAGCGGCGAGTTGGTGGAAGTCTTGAGTGATTACCGAGACGACAACGAGGGGATCTGGGCCGTGTACCCTCCTAATCGAAACTTATCGCCAAAAGTACGCTTACTGATTGATTTTCTTTATGACCACTTAGCCAAGTAATAGTGAGTGATTCGTGATTATCCCAATCACGACCATCTAGTACCATGAATCGAAATCTAGATGGCCTTATTGATTATTACTGCGATTTCACATACGCATTGATTTAAAAGAAAGCATTGGTGTGACTTAACGCACGGGCTTTAATTACAGCATCGGCACCGTTGAAATGAGAAGCAGCAACGCCATTGAAAGGTTAAAACTGCGAATACGAACTGGCGTGATAAGCCAATGTTGAAGCTTTTGACCTGCGATGGTCCAAAAGCTCACCGAAGGAATGTTGGCAAGGGTAAACGCTGTGGCAATTATACCCAGTTCAAACCAAGCGCCACCGCTGCTGAATAATGTGACTGCGCTCAACGCCATTGACCATCCTTTTGGATTTACCCACTGAAAGCTCGCTGCTGCGATAAAAGAGAGCGGCTTAAAATCATCGACTTCTTTTGCTCGTCCGCTCATCGCAATTTTTGCCGCGAGATAAATAAGGTACGCCAAACTCACATACTTTAATATCTGATGACTGATTGGGTAGGCTGTAAATACGCCCATTAATCCCACACCCACTAAGATCACCATAAAGGCAAAACCAAGGGAAACGCCAAGCATGTGCGGTATCGTTCGCGCAAAGCCTACATTCGCACCCGATGTCATCAACATGATGTTGTTCGGTCCTGGTGTAAACGTGGATACGAAGGCGAAAAGTAGCAGTGCTCCCAGTTGTTCTAATTCCATTGAAGTCCCTCATTGCGGTTCATCGTTATTCTCTTAAAACAATGTTAAGTAGAATTAAGCGCAATTTTGTGTTTTTATTGACGCATATAAAATTAATTAAGCAATAAAATACGGTATGGACAAGTTTGACGAAAGAATATTGCAAGCGCTTAAAGTGGATGGCCGAATCTCTAATGTAGAGCTTTCGGATAGAGTCGGGTTATCGCCCTCAGCAACCCTGCGTCGCGTTCAGGAATTAGAGCGCACAGAAGTCATCAAAGGTTATCGAGCGATTCTCAACAGCGAACCGCTTGGTATTGGGTTTATTGCTTACGTGTCCATTGGATTAGCCAGCCATAGCAAGAAGGCACAACTAGAATTTGAAGAGCATGTTCGTTTTGTTGATGAGGTCGTAGAATGCCATAACATTACAGGTGCTAATGAGTACTTACTTCGCATTGAGACGAGCTCTCTAGCGAGTTATAAGCTAATTCATTCCGATGTTCTGGGTGAATGTGAACATGTAAAATCCATCACGACCATGGTGGTGATGGGATCCCCTAAAGATGAGCGTTAGTAGAGCCTGTGACATAAAAAACCGATAATTCGAGTCAGAAATCGATCCAGAGAGGCACAAAGACAACGAAACAATAATTGTGATCAAGGTGAAAACTTCGTCTACATTTATTGATAGTGTTCATTTCTGGTAGAAATTATGAAGCTAAGTATTGTCCAAAGAACCATTGGTGGGTATTTCATCATGTTTCTGTTGCTCGCTCTGCTCGGAGGGATCAGCTACTACAAATTAACCACCGTAGACTCTCATGTTCGACAGGTCACCCAAAAAGCCACGCCACTTTTAGTCGAAACCTCTAAATTGCAAACGGCGGTTTTAAAAAGTCAGCGGAGCTTGCTTGAGTACATCACTTATACCGAGATCGAATCTCTTCCTCCCATTCAACAAGAATTCAATGAGCAAAGAGAGGTGTTTTTTGCCATTTTGGAGCGAATACGCTCAACCACGTCTCAAACCGATAAAGCCAGTGTGATCACACAAACCGCTGAAGGGTATTTTTCAGTGGCGGATCAAGTCATGAGCCAGCACACGGAGTCTATAGAGCTTAATCAACAGCTTAATAGTGCAAGACAAGTTTTTGTTAAATTTGAAGATTCTTTTCAAAAAGTCACCTTACTGTTGCTAGATAAAGTCAGCAAAAGTCGTTCTCAGAGTAATAAAGTCGATCGATTAACCAGTGGAATACAGCGAGATCTCAGAACACTACGTGCAGCCAACCCCGATATGGATCTGACTAAGTTAGTGGAAACATTTACCAGTAATGTCAGCCGAGCCAAAGAAGGCATTGGCAGCATAAAAGTCAGTGCGGGAGTCATTGCTCGATTCGAGAAAACGTTGGCGAAACTAGAAGAAGCTGGAGTATCAGAAAAAGGCATGCTGCCACTGATGATTCGTCAGCGCCAACTGCAAAGCGAGATTCGAGGCTTGATTGAGCAAGCTCAGCAGAGTACGCGTGCTATGGAAGCGGAGGTTGAACAGCTTTCAGACATGGCATTGGTCGAAGTCGATTCGGCCAGTTCAGTCACGGCTAAGTCTGTGGAATCTGCGGAAGTTATGATCATCGTTATGACGCTCGCCTCAGCATTTGTTGCAGCAATCATTGGTTATCTAACATCCAGATCGATACATAAACCTCTCTCCTTGATCAATCGGGTATTACGCAAGATGACACAAGGGGACATGACTCACCATGTGAACTACCAATCAAGTTGTGAATTCGGTGAACTCTCCAATTCCATCGACCAGCTTGTTTCTGAAATGAAAAACTTACTTTCTCAAATCAACTCGGGCTCTGACAGCTTAGCCGAAGAAGCTCAGAATGCATCACAAATTAGCGATGCCACCATGTCCCGGGTGTCGACGCAGAAACAGCAAATCGATTTAGTGGCAGCCGCTATCTCAGAGATGGAAGTGAGCGTGTCGGAAGTGTTCCGTTCTACCGAGCAATCCCAAGAAGAAGTTAAGAAAGCCAATACCAGCACGCAAGAGAGCAGAGGGCAGGTTGCCAGCAGTTTAGTGCTGGTTGAAGAGCTGCTTCACTCCATCAATACCGCCGTGGATATTACTCACAAGTTAGATGAGTTTAGTAATAACATTGGCAGCATTCTTGATGTGATTCGAGGCATTGCTGAGCAAACTAACTTGCTTGCTTTGAATGCGGCGATAGAAGCGGCGAGAGCCGGAGAGCATGGACGCGGCTTTGCTGTCGTAGCCGATGAAGTCAGAACTTTAGCCACAAGAACCCAGCAATCAACCGTTGAAATCCAGAGGATGATAGAAAGTCTGCAAGAGAGCTCTCAACAAGTGGTGGAGGTTATGAATGAGAGTCAGGACAAAACCAAAGAATGTGTTGAACAAAGTCGAATTACCGATGAAACCTTGAAGTCGGTGGCAGAGCGTATGGAATCCATCAATGATATGAGCATGCAAGTGGCTCATGCATCTGAAGAGCAAATAGTGGTCAGCCGCGATATTGCAAAAACCATCAACGAAATATCGGAAGTGGCGATTGAGACCGAAACAGAAGCGAGAGGCGCATCGTCTGTAAGTGACGTGTTAGCGCAGCTAGCGCAGCAGCAGCGGACACTGGTTAATAAGTTCAAGTTGTAGCCGTGTGGACGTATAAAAATAAAAAGGAAGGGAGTGTTATGAAATATTTTGGCAAGCTATGTCTGTTATTTGCGGTTTGTTTTTCCGCAGTAGTACAAAGTGGAACACTGGTTATCGAGAGTTGGCGTGAAGATGGGGAAATTTGGAACAACAAAATTATTCCCGCCTTTAATGCCGTCCATCCCAATATTAAAGTCGAATATAAGCATACTGTAGCGACCGAGTATAACGATCAATTGAATGGAAGGCTTGCAGGGGGTAATGCCGGCGATATTATTACGTGTCGTCCGTTTGATGATTCACTTAAGTTATTTAATGATGGTCATCTGGTGGATTTAACCGACGTTGACGGCATGGAAAACTTCCCCTCTTTTGCACAGTCTGCATGGCAAACCGATGATGGAGCCGTGACTTTTTGTTTACCGTTGGCGTCTGTTATTCACGGCTTCTTCTACAACAAAACCATCTTCTCTGAGTTAGGCCTTAAAGAACCTCAAACCGTAGAAGAATTTTTCATGGGCTTAGATAAAGTCAAAGCCAGTGGTAAGTATGTTCCGATTGCCATGGGGACAAAAGACAAATGGGAAGCGGCAACAATGGGCTTTCAAAATATTGGACCTAACTACTGGAATGGTGAAGATGGCCGTTTTGGTTTGATATCTGGCGAAGGGAAATTGAATGACCCTGAATATCAAGCCGTGTTTGAGCAGTTAGGCCGTTGGGGTGCTTACATGGGAGATGGATATCAAGATCGTGGTTATACCGATGCAATAGATATGTTTGCTTCTGGTAAAGCGGCGGTTTATCCAGCCGGTTCATGGGATATTTCTGCTTTTAACAGCAAAATCGATTTAGGGGTGTTTAGACCACCGGTTAAGAACTCAGGCGATGATTGCTTTATCAGTGACCATACTGATATCGGTATTGGGATCAACGCCAACAGTAAAAACTTAGCGGAAGCACAGACCTTTATAGACTGGATGTCCAGTGAAGAATTCGCCGGCCTCTTTACCAACGCGTTGCCTGGCTTCTTCTCACTATCGAATCACTTTATTGACGTTGCTGATCCAACAGCAAAAACTATGATCGCTTGGCGTGATACCTGTGACTCGACCATTCGGAACTCTTATCAGATCTTAAACCGTGGCGAACCGAGTTTAGAGTTGGAAATTTGGGAAACCAGTGTTGGCGTGATTAATGGTTCAATGATGGCTACTGATGCAGCCAACCGTTTACAACAGGGGCTGCAAGGTTGGTATAAACCTTAGCGTTAGCGTGAAACTATAGCGTTAGCGTGAAAATTATAGCGTTAGTGTAAAAATTATAACATTAGCGTGAAAACTTTAGCGTTAACCTTAAAACTTCAGCTTAAGCGTTAAAACGCTAGCCTTAAAAACGTTAGCCCTAAAAACAGTGACAGAACGCTCCAAACGTTTGAAAAGCGATCATTATGATCGCTTTTTTTTTGTACTTTATTTGGGTAGAGGATCTCTTTTTAACCATTGGGGCGATGAGAGCTGACATTGTGATGAATGGGTTTGATTAAGTTAGGTGGCGGCTTTGTGTTGACGAGATGTTGACGAGTGTTCGAAGAGATCTCTGGATACCCGCCACGAAAACAAACACGATAGTCATCAAAGGTTAGTTTATCAAACAATGTACGGAGCCATGCTATGAGTGATTGGATAAAATCGGCAGCAGTCGTGATTGCTGTTTCTTCTTCGTTAGTGAATGCGCAAAATGGTCAGTACACATCGGATGATTCCGTTATGAACGGTGTCATTACTGAGCAGCGTGCAATGCTTTCAAAGAATACCCAAGGAAAAGGGTTTGGGCCGCAGTCTCCACGCGACCTTGACCAGAAAGAAGGGAGGAATCAAATAACATTTTCTGCTGCTCCTCCTGCGACTGAAATGAATCTATGTAATATCCATTTTCACAAAAATGCCGAACACAAAGGGGGAGAGTTTACTCAATACGCCGGAAATGGCGATGGTCAGGGTTACCTTAGCGGTTATCGATATTCAGGTACGCTGGCACCATCGGAGCGAAAGCCTGTAAAAGGTGAGGTTTGCCCTAGTTATCCTACTGGGCATACTAAGAATAGTCAGCACAGTGGGTATAGTGGGCTAAGTGTTGGTGATACAATCGAAGTTCACTATGTGTATTCAACAGCTCAGGTGCAACCGGGAGCAACGTTAGGGGCATGTTTCAATGATGCGATTGGTAACCCGCAGCTTCGTGTTGAAACTCAAGTCTATGTGCTGGTCAACGATAACAACGCTGGCAATTTTATTGAATTGGCGAGTGTCCAAGAACAGAATGGCAAGTACCAATCTGTGAATATTCCGAGTGATACCGGAACACCTATTCAGTACGCCGGTTCGACAACGGGGCCTAACTTCAACGAAAAAGCGTCTCCATTTCAAGTCACATGGAGTGTACGCCCTAAAGTGGCCAAAGTGGATATTAATAGTGTAGGTCGTTGGTGTGAAAACAATGTCTTTGATGAAGACCATGCTCATGGTGTGCGAAATTTAGTCGTGAATCCTGATCTGTTGTCTCCCATGAATTAGCCATTGCCTCAATAGTGTGATCTAATTCCACTCGTTCAGATAGCGTTTCATCGATATATTTAGCGCATTATATTTAACGCACTGCATTTAACGCATTGTATTTAACCCATTGCACTTAAAGTAAGCGTTATCGCGAAATTGTTATAACTAAATGGAAATGGAAAGACTAAGTGAAACCATGAGCAGTCAATTAATTCAAGGCAGTAACAGCAATTCAAGCGTTCAAGCCCCGATACTCTATTCTTTGCAGCACTGTCCATACGCGATGCGGGCACGTATCGCCTTGTTTAAATCTCAGAAAACCGTACTAATTAGGGCCGTTAAACTGAACAACAAGCCTAAGGAAATGCTGGTCGCTTCCCCAAAAGGGAGTGTGCCAGTTTTGGTTGTTAGCGACCGTATTATTCTAGAAGAGAGTTTGGAAGTGATGCTATGGGCTTTGGCTGAAAATGATCCCGATGATCTTCTTCACCATAAGCAAGAGGCGGCATTGACTCGCATGCATGCATTAATCAGTCTTTTTGAGTCTGAGTTTGTTCCTGCGTTGGAGGCGTATAGCTGTGCTAAGCGATACCATGAAGACAATCTAGGAGAGTGCCGCCGTCGCTGTGAAGTGGTACTGCAGTCGTTAGAGGATAGACTGACGGAGCATACCTACCTGTTTTCTGACCGAGAAAGCTTGTTAGATATTGCCGTGATGCCTTTTATTCGTAAGTTTGCTCGAATTGAAAGGCAGTGGTACTTGCAGAGCCCATACCCTAAACTTCGCGATTGGCTTAATGGGTATTTACAAAGTGCTATGTTTGCTAAGGTGATGGCAAAACACGAACTGTGGCTAGAGAATCGACAGGATATTTACTTTGGCTACTCCAAAAGCAAAAAATCTTGAGGGGATCCTGTATCGCATTTTTTGCACTCTAACAAGTAACCCAGCATTGACTGTCTACCCTCTTGAGAGACAACCCACGGTCGGCAGATAAAGGGAGGATTGTGTCTGACATGCTGGAAATGGCCGCATTCCAACTGAGCAACCCAGTCGTCGTTTTCGTCTTTGTGGTAACCCGTGATGGCTTGTTTCATTTTGTCATTATTGTGTGGTTTGCAGAGAGTGCCAGTTGCAGAACACTGGCACGTTAGAAAGCACTATGTTTAATTGCGGTTATTTTCTACGGTTTTTGGCTATGCTGCTTTTGGCTATGCTGCATGGCCTAAAGCCTAAAGCCTAAAGCCTAAAGCCTAAAGCGAAAGGTTATTCAGACCAGTTAAACTTACTTTCATCAATGCCTTCTTTTGCTTCTTTGATTCGCTCTCGTCTAAAGCGTTCTTCACTTCTCGCATCATCAATTTCTTTCATGATAGCCGCAAGATCAGCTTCGATATCCTGTTCAACGAACGTTCCCGTTAGCTCAGTGTCTGGTTTGAGGTCACCTTTCTCAAAGATAGCCCAGATTTCTTTCGCGTATTCGGTGGTGAGAAGCTCTGGTGCAAATTGACCGTAGTAATCACGGATATTATTGACATCGCGAGTGAGCATCCATTCAGCATTGTTATTCGCTGCGGCATCAACGGCTTGAGGTAAATCAATGATCACTGGACCATATTCATCAACCAATACATTGAACTCGGAGAGATCGCCGTGAATGAGACCTGCACAGAGCATTTTCACCACGTAAGTCATCATAACGGCGTGGTCTTCAATGGCTTGTTCGGCAGGCATGACCACATCATTCAGCCTAGGCGCGACGTAACCGTCATCATCGGTCACCAGTTCCATTAGCAATACCCCATCGTAACAACCGTAAGGTTCAGGCACTCTTACACCGGCCGCAGCGAGCTTAAACAAAGCATCGACTTCGGCGCTTTGCCATACCTTCTCTTGCTGATCGCGGCCAAAGCCAGAGCCTTTTTCCATAGCGCGAGCACGGCGGCTGTTTCGGACCTTACGTCCTTCTCGATAAGCCACGGCTTTTTTAAAGCTACGTTGAGTCGCTTCCTTATACACTTTGGCACAACGGATCTCTTCACCGCAGCGTACAATGTACACCGAGGCTTCTTTGCCACTCATTAATTGGCTCTGAACCTCGTCAACTAAACCGTCGTCGACTAAAGGCTGTATTCTCTTAGGTATTTTCATAGCGTCGTTATACATTAGTTCGTAGCGAGATGTAATCATAAGGTGCTAATTAGACGAAAATAGCGACATTTTGCCGAGATATTCATAAGCAGCGTAAGCCACTTGTTGTCTACAAGGCACCTTTCAATTGTTTACAAGGTACCTTTAAAGCTTAACTCAAATATCCCATCAAGGAAGTGAAAAACCGTGGGCGCTTTACACGATGTTATTGATGATGGGGATCTTGAGCAATGGGTCAGGCTCGCTATCGATAAAGTATGACCACACATGACGGTAGACAGCGTGTTGACCAGGAAATGGCGTTATCTCAATCGCCTCTTCCAGGGTACACCATCGGTATTCGGTGTGCTCTTCGTTCAATGTCACTGGTTGATCATCGGGGCAATACACGGCAAAAACAGGGATCATCTGAAGCACATTGACGTGAGGCTCATAAAACTTGTCGATAAAATGGGCGTTATACAACGTTCTGACCTCGATTTGAGTCTCTTCTTGAAATTCTCTTATGATGGCCTGACACCCGTTTTCACTTCCTTCAATGGACCCTGCTACATGGCACCAATACCCACCTTTGACGCGTTTCATTAGAAGAATTTTTAGTTGGCCATTCACTTTGGAAATGGCGACCCCTGACACGATGGATGTACTGAGCGGTATCATAGTGCTTCCTATTTTTGTTTTTGCCAACAATCATAGTCACTGGCACCGATGCTATTGTTTGCTGTTGGCATAGTGAATAATGTTATCAAACACCACCGATGGTTCGCCAATGTTTTTGAGTACATCAATTTTAAGTATGTCGAGCTAACGTACATCGAGTTCAACAATATCGAATTTTTGATGTAAATTAGAAATAAAAGAAGGAGAACAAATGGAAGAAATCGTGTTTGCTGGTGGTTGCCTGTGGGGTGTTCAAGAATTTATGAGACATTTACCCGGTGTTGTTTCTACTGAAGCTGGCAGAGCAAATGGTACCAGCAATACAACCCAAGGCGATTATGATGGGTATGCAGAGTGTGTGAAAACTCAGTTTGATCCATCGATTGTTTCAGTCACACGATTAATGACTTACTTTTTTGAAATCATCGACCCTTTTAGCGTGAACAAGCAAGGGCAAGACGTGGGTGAAAAGTATCGAACGGGCGTTTACAGTAAGCACAAAGAACATCTGGACATCGCGCGGAGATACATCAATGCCCAAGAAAATTCAGCGCAAATAGTAATAGAGGTGCTTCCATTATCCAACTATGTGAAAAGTGACGAAGAGCATCAAGATCGGTTGACCTTGAGACCGAATGATTACTGCCACATCCCTCAAAATATTCTGCACAAGTACAGAGAATTTTAATGTCTTTCCGGCCTCATTGTTGGGGCCGTATTCATTAATATAATCATCAGCAAAATCTTCCACATGATCAGCAGCACAAGCATCGGAAGCATAACCGACCACCGAGTCTTGTTGAACTAATTTCTTGTTATGTTATAACGTATCAATATCTTAATGAATCAATCAAAATTAGCTTGAAATGGCATGGTATTTCCTTATGAGTTAGTGGCGTTTCAATAGCGAATACACGTGTCATAGATCCAACAAGCGTGGGTGATAGGAGAATAATCAATGAGTTCTAATCCGCGGCCAATTCGGTCGGTACCAACGAACATTATCACGGGTTTTTTGGGCGTTGGTAAAACCTCAGCCATTTTAAATCTAATGCGTCACAAACCGGCTGATGAACGTTGGGCTGTGCTCGTGAATGAATTTGGCGAAATAGGTGTGGATGGCAGCATCATCCAGGGCCAGTACAATGGAGAGAAAAAGGTCTTTATCCGTGAAGTGCCCGGAGGGTGTATGTGTTGCGCCGCTGGATTGCCCATGCAAATAGCGCTAGCTCAGTTATTGTCTGAAGCGAACCCTGATCGTTTATTCATTGAACCGACGGGGCTTGGTCACCCTAAAGAGGTACTTCAAGTGTTGTTATCTAAGCATTACCGAGAAGTCCTGTCACTTCAGAAAACCCTGACTCTCGTCGATGCTCGAAAATTGTCGGATTCACGCTATACCAGCCACGATACCTTTAATCAGCAGATATCCATTGCTGATACTGTCGTCGGTAATAAATTGGATCTTTACCAAGATAGTGATAAGAAAAGATTGATCGATTACGTTAAGCAGCATGGGCAACCAAATACTCACGTGCTTTTTTCTCAGCATGGGGAAATCGCATGGGAAGAATTTGTCGGGGAAACGCAGTTTGGATCATTCCCTTCGCATCAACATGATAATCAGCATAAACATGAACATAAGCATCAACATAGCCATGCTAGGCCCTTGGTGTCAGACACACCCATTCCGGAGTCTGGTTTCATCAAAGCCACAAACCAGGGAGAAGGGTTTCAAAGTACCGGCTGGCGATTCTCACCGAGTAAGGTATTCAGTCGAAAGAAACTGGCATCTCTACTTATAGGGCTGAAAGCTGAACGGATGAAAGCGGTGTTTATTACTGACCTAGGTGTCTTTGCTTACAACCTAACCGGTGATGATCTGACGGAAGTCGAGTTGGATGATGGTCTGGAAAGTCGGATAGAGCTGATCTCTGACCAAATAAATGATTCTCTGGAAGGAAAACTGCTAGCGTGTCTGATGTGACACACGACTATTGATTGGCGATATACAAATAGAAAAGCCTCTGAAAAAACAAAATAATGGGTGACCCTGTTGCAGTTCTTTAATGTTGCAGTTCTTTAATGAAAAAAGGCTCCCAATTTTAGGGAGCCATTTATCGATTGCTTACTATGCTAACGCTAAGCGTTCACCATTACTGCGGGTTTAGCCCAAGCGTTTGTAACACGAGCTTGAAGTTATCTTGGCGCTCTTTAATGGAGAACTAACAGGGTCAGGTCTTGCCTTTTGCCTTTTTGATGCGGGTGGTCTAGTTTTTTAGCTAGGCCATTTTTGTTTTTGGGGTGAAGGGGAGTAGGCTGTAATTCAAATTTATAGCAAAACGCAAGACCTGACCCCTTTATCTTTCTTGGCGTGACCGATGGTACGATCAATCTTGATACGGGCATGCCTAATTACTCCAGTGTCGATGCCACTAAACTTGCGTCAGGGAACCCAAATATTGGTACGCCATGGCAGAGCTTAAGCCCAGAAGCTATCTTGCAACAAGTCGGTCACTCAGGTATTCAAGCAGGTGTAGACAGCGCTATTAATGGTACCGATTTCTCGGATGGGTTTGTGAATAGCCTACGTGGCGGTCTAGCCAATAACGTTGGCGCAATTGCTGCCAATCAAATTGGAGATTGGGGTGTCACTCATGGGTTATCCGAAGGCGGTTTCACTAAGTCACTGCTTCATGGGGTGAGCCAGGGTGCGGTTGCTGAGCTCGCAGGAGGGGAATTCATAGCTGGAGCCGCTGCGGGTGTTGCAACCGAGCTTGCAGGAAGTACGCTTGGAAATTCGGGCCTTGAAGAAAAAACACAAGTCGATGTGGCTGGGCTTATTGGCGCAGTCGCGGGGGTTGCAGTAACGGGCGATGCTGAAGGGGCGTATACTGGGCAGAATGCTGGGGGGATTGTTCATCAGAATAACTACTTGAATCACACAGATATTAAGAATGCATTGAAGGATTTTACCGTATGTAATGGTAATACTGAGTGCGAAGTTAAAGTAATTGTAGAAGCGAAGATATTAAGTGAGGACAAAGATACACTCGCTCTATCTGACTGTAGTGAAGGGGACTGTAAACCCCATAGTCGTGATTTAGCGAATGCCACGTTACCTGATAATGCAGATATCCACTATGAGCTGATAGGCGATAGCCAGCGAGCGCAAGAATTCTACAACCTGATGAAAAAGGAAAATACTGACTCACTTGGACCAATGACCGATGCCTCCGTTCAAAATAATCTAACGGATTGGGTTACAGCGATGGGCTTTAGTGACGATGTTGCAGATATGGCCGTTGCTGGTACTGGTTTATTCGCGGGAATTCAAAAGAACAGTAAGAAAAACACTTCGGGAAGTAATCAAAACGCGGTTTCTGATGGAATAAATGGGCCGCCGAAGGTTGATAAGGAATCTGATGCTTTACAAAAACCGTTAACTTCAATTGAAGTTAGAGAGGCTTTAGGAGTTAAGTACGGTCCTAATAATGTAAAATCAACAACTGTCGCTCTAAATCCTCGACAACGGGTTAACTCCGCAGAAGGAATAGATGTAGTGTACGACTCTTATGGGAATAAAGGAGTTAAGGTTGTTTTTCAAGATCCTTTGACACTAGAGCGTAAATCAGTAAATGTTGCTTATGATAGCCAACGGGGGTTACCTGTTTTTGATGACCATTCGAAGTATACTACGAGTATTGTAAAACCCGACGGATATGAAAATATGAGTTCGAATGCTAGGAAGTCGGCTGAGATGAGAGCTGCGACACGTGACCTTAGAGATAAAATCAACAGCGGTCAAGTAGATAAAAATCAGTTTACTGAAACCCAGCTTAAATTCATTCAAGCTGGAAAAGAAAGTATTCCTAATTATACATGGCATCACAATGTACAAAGCTCTCCTAAAAATATGCAACTTATTCCCAAAGCGGTACATGATGCAGTTAAGCATATAGGGGAAGCTAGTTTGAGTGAAGGTAATTAAATGAGTGTAAGTAATCTCACTGTATTTCATGATTTTGGGGAATGTGATTTGAGTATTCTAGAATCGTTTGAAACTAGATTAGGCATTGAATTTCCCATGAACTATAAAGAATTCATACAAAAACACAATGGAGCTTCATTGGTAAATGAGTACTTTCGCTTCTTTTGTAAACGTCAAGATGTATTTGATTCAACTGGTTTCTACTTCTTGGGTTTTGGCTCAAGTGAAGGTTTGATCTCTTCGATTTTGGATATATTAAATAACCAAGACTACGATGTGTACGGATATGAAGGATTGGTTTCATTTGGTAGAAATGGAAGCGGGGATTATGTTTGTTTTGACTATAGGAATATCTCCGTAGGGAGTGAACCGTCAATAATCTTTATGCTGCACGATGCTTATGATGAAGATGGTAAAATGACGACCTTTTATGTGGCTGAAAGTTTTGATGTTTTCTGTGGCTTGTTATTTGAACTTTAGTCGAACACGATCTGACCAATAGGGTCAATTAAATAGTGAAATAACGGGGTAAGGTCTCGTCTTTTGCCTTGTTGATAAGGGTGGACAGGTTTGTAGCTAGGCCTTTTTTATTTAAGGGGGGAAGATGAGCAGACCAAAACGCGTTGAGGATGTAGGTCGCTTGTACTAGGTCATCTCTCGAGGTAAACATGTCATCCTATTTACTTAAAAATACCGTTCATCACTTTCTTTGATGTCCTACTTGAAGAAAATAAGAGGGTCAGGTCTTGCCTTTTGCCTTTTCTTAAGAGTGATCTAGTTTTTTAGCTAGGCCATTTTTGTTTAGTGAAGAAGATGAACAGGTTACTATTCTAATTTTACTGGCCGGAAGCAAAACGCAAGACCTGACCCCATATGTGGTACTGTTGATACACAAACCGGCAAAACACAAACCGAATCGGGCAGCATCAGTGCTTCTATGACAGTGTATGGCGCCTCTTCAGGTATTAACTTGAATGCCAGCCTTAATCGAAGTGAAAGTAAGTCCTCTTCCACCACCCACAATAATAGCCAGTTAAGCGGCGACAAAATCTCGATTACCTCGACGCAAGACACTAACATCAAAGGCGCGAATGTTGACGCCGACAGCGAGCTTAATGTCACCGTGGGTGGCGACCTTAATATAGCGTCAGTTCAAGATAGACACTCATCCAGCAATAAAGGTGCTGGCGTGAGCGGTGGAACATCCATGGGAGAAGGCGGTGATGTAACGGGCGCTAATGGCGGTCTAAATGCATCAAATGGCCGAACCAGCAGTAAAGAAACGTTACTGACTACCTTAACCTCTGGTGGCAACTCGAACATTACAGTAGCGAACAATACCGATGTGAAAGGTGCACTCATCGGCACCATTGATGGTGAAGGTCAAGACCTCGGTAATCTCAATCTAGAAACCGATACGTTTACTTTTGCAGACCTGACAAACAGTCACTATGAACAAAACCAAAGTATGGGTATCAACAGTAGTGTGGGCGTGCAAGGTGGTGATATCAGTGCGGAAAGCAATTCGACCTCGCTCCAATACAGCAATAGCTCGGGATACAGCAAGAGCAAAACGTTAGCGACGGTTGGCGGGGGTGACTTAACGGTCGATAACCAAGAAGATAGCCATGATCTGACGGCACTCAATCGTGATACTGAAAATACAGAAAAAGACCTGTTTGATGTTGATCGTCAGCAGGGGAATATTGATGTGACGCTGGATCACCGTTTGTTGAGTGAAGAGGGAAGGGCGCAGATTGGAGAAGATGTAGACCGTTCTATCCTCCTAGGTGAGGCGCTAGTTGAGCTTTCAACCAAAGACTCAGTGAGTGTAGTGACTAATGCTGAAGATGGGCAAACGGGACTAGGGACACATATACAAAGAAAACAAGATTTTTACAGTGCAGCGAAAGAATTTTATAACGACTCTTTAAATGCCAAAAACAGAGATATATTGGCGAACCCAGACAATTACTCTTCTGAGGAAAGGCAAAATGCTAATCAAGCAATGATAGATTACATTGCAGCATCAATAGGGGTCGAGCCGTCAGACGTATTGTTAGTGCTAAATGATGAGCGTAAGGGTTTCTATTCTAATGAAACTGATGATATCTACATTTCAGATAACGCAAGTTCAAACGCACAGGAGACCGTTGCTACGGTTGCTAATGAAGCCAGTCACATGATTGATGCACAAGAGTTTGGCACCGAAAACAAGTCAGATATTTATAAAGAGAATCGTGAAGAGTACTCAACAATCATTGATGACGCGTTCGCTGACAAGCTGGGATCAGACTATGCGAGCAACGGTTACGACCTCTCTACCATTACTCATCAAAACTCGAATACCCAATTGAATTCAATAACTAACAAGCCAAAACAGGTGGACAGTACTTTAACGTCGAATACAAAAACGTACGACAGTTTAGATAAAGAGGAAGGGGCAAACAGCCTTGTTCCCGGAGCCGATCTTGTTCGATGGGTAGCACTAAAAGGCGAGGTCTCTTTAGCCGAGTTAAGTAGCCAAGACAATGCCCAAGATGAGCGAATAGCGGTATTAACGGGAGAAAAGCTATGGCAGTACGGAGAAGAAGCGGTAGAGATGGCGCAAAAGATGCCAGCAACTATCGAATATTTGTGGGATAACCCAGAAGAGCTCAAAAAACTCCCTGGTCATGTGCAGCAGGCGATTGTTAATTATGTAGACAGCTTCGGTAACAACATGGAAGCGATAGCAGAAGGTTTAGTAACAAATGAACCTGAAGCGATTGAAGCCCAAGCCCAAGCGGAATCAGATCTACTGGCTGACTTAACCACGACTTTTATTGGTGCGGGTATAAGTAAGGTAGCGATTACTGGTGGTAAGCTAGTTGTTAAGAAGACGGCTGGGTTGGTGGATGATGTGCCGACGGCACAGGCACCGAGTGGGAATGGTAGTCTTGTTGGTGAAGGGGAGTTTGAGGTCTCAAACTCAACCACTCGCATGACAGAACACAGAGATAATTTAGATACACGACTAGATGATTATATCTATACCCCAAGTGAGAAAGATAAGAACAATCACACCCAAGTAATTGATGATGTTTATGCCAAGGCAAAATCACAAGATTGGAAGCAAGATGATCCGAAGAAGCCAGAGGGAAATCTAGCACATACGTTTTATCCTATGGATGAATTGTATTTGCATGGTATACCAGGAACATTTGAAAAACTTGTGGGTTTAAAAAAAGGCGATGAATTGTCGAGGTTTGTTACTAAAAGACAAGAACCTGATTGGAACTATGAAATTAACTTGGATGAAGGTAAATACGTGGCCCCAAATGATGGTACACCATACGACCAAAGGGCGCTACCTGGCGATGAAAATCAGCAAGTCGAGATCCGTTTTCGAGTAATAAAAGATTTTGAAGACCCAATTATTAAAAGTAAGATAACAGCGTGGTTTAACACCACTGGTGACACTGGAATTCAGTTGAATACACGAAAAATTAGCGAAATGGAAGATAATGGCTGGATAGAGGTAATAGAATAATGACATACACAGGGCTTGAAAAATATTTCTCTGCTACTGCAGATAAATATACGAGTAAAGTAATAGAGCGATTCATTACGGCCTTCCAGCCGAGCTATAAGTACGTTCATTTCCCTTGGGAAAGTATTGATAGTGATCACAAGATATCATATGAAAAACTAGATTATGGGTATGAAACCTATGTGGTCAAACAAGGTAAGCGCGAATTAATTGCTTCTGCATTTATCACATACTTTGTCGTTTTATGGGTGATGCATGAGTATTCCGAAAGCCACCCATTGCCATGTAAAGCGAAAACGTGGAAAGACAAAGAAGACTTTCACAAAGCGTTTTTAATATTTAACCGCGAGCTCAAAACTTATGAGCAATATCGTCAGGCGCTCTACGATTTTTGTACCACAACCGACAAAGGGCGGTTACGACGTGAATTTATTTTCAGCCAAGAAATGTTTGATGGTCACCAGTCTATGCAAAAAGAAAATTGGGGAGTCCCGGTAGAAAGGGGGATAACTCAACGTGAACGCATCGAACTCATCAATGGTGTATTTCATATTACTCATGCCGACAGAGGGGCTGTTACAAGTGTCGATCTCGTTTATGATGCGGAATTGTTTTATAAAACCCGTTTAAGTACTTTTATGCGTTTGTTATTTATATCGAAAAACTAACGGGGTCAGGTCTTGCCTTTTGCCTTTTTGACGAAGTGGTCTGGTTTTTTAGCTAGGCCATTTTTGGGGTGAAGGGGAGTAGGCTGTAATTCAAACTTATAGCAAAACGCAAGACCTGACCCCTTTATCTTTTGACCCCTTTATCTTTCCAAAATGGAGACCCAGCAAAGACAGTGTTGGATGAGTCTGTTAGTCGAACAGCTTGGCCTGCCGCTCCTGCATGGAAAGAAGGAACGGAAGTTACTTATAGAAAAATTACTGAACCTGAAGAATTTTATATGGTTATTAATGATAAGCAGCTAGAGGCTATGACAAAAGCTTTAGAAAAAGGAGATCAGAGTGGAGCCATATCAAAGCTAGGAGCATTTGCCACGAAAAACAAAATTGAAACAGAGTCAGAGCTAAGAAACTTGCTTGCAGTTAGACCAGATTGGAAACCTTCAGATAAAGGGCTACATCGTATAAAAATAACATTAACAAACGTCGAAATTCGAGAGAGCACGATTGGGAAAATGGCTGTACCTGACGGTACAATAACAAATGGAGTTCCAAATATAGATACTGTATTGACTGGTGGTGGCCATCAAATACAGTTTGTGAATAGCCCTAAGGCAAACCAGAATCAGAATATTGATATAGACCTAACTGAAGTGAAGGACCTACTACAATGATTAAGAAAATTAGAATGGTATATAGCAACTACATTTCCGATAATGGTGAAGTGGTAACTGCCAGGGATTTCGGTATGGCTACACGGGAGGAGGTTAGAAAAGACAAAAAAAACCTTAAACCCTACCCCCATAGCAAACCTTTGGGGAGCTTCTGGATTTTGGACGATTGTAGCCCTGTTAACTTTACTCCTAGTTTACAACAAAACTTATCTATTAATGTACTCGAAGATAGAAGTGGAGTTCTAGTCATTCATGATGTTAATGAAGAAGTGACTGACTGTCCATTCCTCCCCCCCCCAAATAATGCGGCAGTGTTTAATGCTGACGGTTCACTACGGTTTGTCTTACAAAATCCATTAACTAGTGTCCCAGGCGAGTTGAACTTTTTTAGAGCGGATTCAGTCAAGAAAGAAAATGGTGAATACGGTTTAGGTATATGTATAGCAGTAGCACGAGGTCAAGGACTTGAGTGTTTTCATGTCGATGGTACAACGCCAGATTTAACAACTGTCATTCGTTTTTCTAAGCCAAACATATAGAAGAGCAACAGCCAACAGGGTCAGGTCTTGCCTTTTGCCATTTTGATGAAGTGGTCTAGTTTTTTAGCTAGGCCATTTTTGGGGTGAAGGGGAGTAGGCTGTAATTCAAATTTATAGCAAAACGCAAGACCTGCCCCCTTTATCCAAGACCTGACCCCTTTATCTTATTATATTAAGCCTGAGAATATTCTGACTGAAGAATTAAAGTTCGAGAAATAAATATATGAAATTTGAAGATACAACTTTTAACAAAGAGCATCGTTTTTCAATTGGTATTGAAAAGGTGTCAGGTAGGTTTTATTTATCAATCCCTGTAAGTAATTGGATAGTTGATTATGAAGAGTATTATGAAATAGATTTTAATCAATATGAGGCGTATCAATTAGAACCTTGTTTAGCTAAAGAGTTTGCAGAAAAGTGCCGAAGAAGACAGTGTGATAAATTATTGATAGTTAAACCAGGTAAAAACAGGGGTATAGCTTAAAAACAAATAACAAGCTAATAGTAAACTAACGGGGTCAGGTCTTTAATGAAAAAAAGCTCCCAATTTTAGGGAGCCATTTATCGATTGCTTACTATGCTAACGCTAAGCGTTGACCATTACTGCGGGTTTAGCCCAAGCGTTTGTAACACGAGCTTGAAGTTATCTTGGCGCTCTTTAATGGCATGAACATCGCCACTAACCGGACAAGTACTGTCAGGGCAGCCTCGGTTAACTATGCCCGATACGGCATCGATAAATGCGGTACCGTTAAGGCCACCATCAACGTATGCCTTCAGTTCTGCGTGATAGTTCCAATCTGCATAGGCACCACCTTCATCGTTGTAGGCCTGAACAGAAGTAACCCAATAGAATAGACCAGCAATCCACTTAATCTCTCGGTTTTCTTCTGAGCTACAAATTAGCCCAGGGTTCGAACAAAAATCGAGATCGGCATACAATGGACTTGTTGGTGGCGCTTCCACAGTGACGCCGTTGACTGTTGTACCAACGGTGCCAGGGTCAACATGAGAGCGTCCCATGAAGTGGTTCAATGTACCGAAGTTTTGACGACCAGTAGTTTGAATAACACCACGACCCCACCAGCCACAACCTTCGACTGTGCCGTTAGTATCGGTACCATCCCAAATGAACTTACCAGCTTTTTGTTCTTCGTAGACTTTACATTCGTCACGTTCCCAAACTTGCTTGGAAGAGTCGATTGCAGTTGGTACATCCATACAGTGACCATCGTTTGTCCAGCGGCCCACGTTGCCATTTACTAACAGACCTTGCTCTTCAAACACAGAGTCTGGAGCGGCAAAGATAGGAGCAGGTGCGCCATACCATTTGGCATTAGTGATTGCACTGACTTCCATTTTCGGGTCGCGAGGACAAGAGTAAGGGTGGTCGACGCCAGTGACTGGGTCCATGCCGTAATCAGCGTATTTCTGATCCAATTGTAGCGCGACATTTATTTTGCGAACGATTGACACTTAGTTTTGAGAAAAAATTTCACCTAAATTAACACTTAATTCTGGGAATTATTTTTAATGAAATTATCACAAAGAAGGAGGACTCGTTGTCCTCCTTTTAAATACCTGTTTAATGCTCATTCAAACTGACTTAAATTGTCTGTTGACTACTTATTGTAAATCTCTCGATCTATTGTTGACCACGTTGCTGAGCCACAAATACCATCACCTACTAAGTGCAATCTTCGTTGAAGTGATATCAGTGCTTGTTTTGTCTTATTACCAAACGCACCATCGACGGTTACACCTAGAAGTATTTGTAGCTCACGTGTGTCGTTGCAGTTTTTTATGCCGTACTGGATGGTTCGACGCTCTATAGACTCTCCAGTTGCTAATCGAATTGCTTGCTCAAAGGCCATGCTATGAGCGGCAATTTCAATGGCTTTGTCTGTTCCGTTAATGATGCGTCTAGCGTTAATGTAATCTGGCTCAGGTGAATCCAGATAATCACTCATCTTGCGTCCTGTGAACCATCCATCAATCATACCACTCATCGTGATTTGAGCGCTGTTAGCGGCTGATAGTGCTAAGTCAGGAACCTGAACAAAGTCAATGTGGCCTCGCTCTAAGGTATTCATATCTCGCACGACATCTATGGCTTTAGCGTAATTCTCAAGCCAGGTGATTTGTACGTAGCCACGTCCATAATACGTCTGTCCCGTTTCTGGGTTGGGCTCTCCGTAAGGTCGCCCTTTACCCTTGCCGTACTCTTCGATAGGTTTCATGGTGTAAGCCGTTTCGTGATAGACCGTGGCAAGGACATAAGCCAAATAACTGATAGGAAAATTCTCGCTTAAGACATTTCGTTTTAACATCGCTAAAGCGGAAAATAGGAGCAAAGCCGTGCGTTGGGTATTGTTGAGCTTACCTTTAAATAAAAGCGCAGCACAGCGGTTTAAATAGGCTTTTTTTGAAAATGGGGTGCATTGGCAAGGCATGTTATTTCTCCTTTGGGGTTGCAGTTGCAGTAGTAGTGAATACGTTCTCAGCCCCAATCTGATGAGTGACAGATTCTGCATCCCAATCGCCATTATAGCCCTCGCGATGATTCTTGATTGAAACCGAGCTCTCTGAGACGAGATCTGGCGTTCCTGGTAAGTTGAGCGTCAATGTGGCTTTTTGCCTGCCAAGTTGTGCAAGCTTTCCTTTGGCATGATTCAACGCTGCAACTTCATCACCAAAGTTGCCAGAAAGGGTGTAAATCGGCTCACCGTTACCAGCATGAACGCTTTGCCTGCTTTGAGTGGTCTCGTCATACCAATGCGCGACTACGCTGTTGTAGTTTTGACGCTCTTGAATACTCAAGGTACAAGTAAAGTCGCTTTTTGATTGCCTATCTAACTTTAGGTGGTAGGTGTCGTTATTATTTAATGTTTTAGCGATGGCGGCTGGCTTAACGATTAAGTGACCGGCCAGCGGCTTGACAAGTGCGTCATGCTCTTTGGCTACGCGTATCAGCATTGCCATGTCAGACTCACTCACCTGGTCAATGTGAGGGATAGAGGCGTTGATTAGGTCAGGGTGCACTTTAGCGATGTAACCATGACGCTCTGCCACAATGCGCGTTAAAGCGTCTAATGTTGTTGGGCCATAAGTCGCATCATTGGGGGCCATGAGACTTTGTTTAAAGTCAGCCGCTTGCGCTGTGACAGTGTACGTGCCAGCTAACTCGTCTAGGTCGATTTTATTGCATTGGTAAGTGCCAAAAGGCCGTAAATCATGCTCATACCCAAGGTAAACATCAAGCCAACTTCCGGTGTCAATGAGTGCAAGGTTTTGTTTGCTGTCATCGAGAACGAGCACGCATTTGTCTGAGTGGCGACCACGTTCATCAGTGATAGTGAGCGAGACTAAATACGGTTGCCAATTGGGTGTTACGTCCTTGCCTTGATGCAGGATCCTAAAGAATGCTTTTTCCATGATTTAGCCTAAGAGCTGTACGGTGGAATGGGTGGATGAGGCTGGCATATCAGGAAGATAGACCTTCACGTCAACGGGTAACACTGGACCGTACTCGGCTAAGTGGCGATTACGTTCATCTTTCAGTACCGTCTCCAGTGCTCCCTCTCGATAGCCATAATGCTTGTACACTATCCAATCCAAACACACGGCCTCAGTGGTGATATATACGTTATTCATCAGGCAGCTCCGAGATAGAGAGATTGAACTCAATTTTTCTGGGTGTGCCATCACGAAGAAAATAGGTATTCGTTTCTTCCAATGTTTCCAGGAACCAGGAGCCATGAAACTGGCCATACTTTTGATTGCCGCTGACAAGCAGAAAAGGCTTGCCGTCTTTGCCTTGCTCGCGCAGTGTTGGCATCAGATTCAAGTCAGCCGTTACCTTGGGATAGAACGTACCATTGAGCGTGATACTGTCTGCTTCTGCTCCTAGAAATTGCGCAGTACTCTTTAACATATGACGCTGGCGCTTACCCCAGCGAAACTGTGTACGTCTCACGAGTTGCTGATATTGAGCCGTTGACACCGAAAAAGGAAAGTCGCCCAGTTGCAACATAATATCGCTCATAATGAAATGTCTCCTAAGCGTGAGGTGAGTTGGTCGTTCATCTCGCGCTTGTAACGCTCTAATTCTTGCCTTACAACTCTACGTACTTCGTGCTCATCCCCGTTTTCTATCGTGATAGGGATAACAGGAGCAGCTACATCGATGCTGATGTCGACGTGTTTGCGGTTGCTGGTTACGGGTTTATAAGAGGTGTAAGTGTTCGTTTGGGGGGCTTGCCCACCAATATGATAGTTGTACGGCTCGACTTCTGAGCTTTTCTGAGTATTGGTCTCGCTGCTTGAACCGGTGACTTTATTCCATAACCAGCTCAAACCAGACACCTTGGCGATGCCCTTAAGTAAAGACATCACCGTACTTCCAATCGCATCAAATAGCTTTCGTGCAGGCTCCCACTTCTTGTATAAGGTCACGCCCAACGTGACCAGTGCTGCGCCCCCGGCCACCATCAAGCCAATCGGGTTGGCAGCGGCAATGGCGGTCAATCCCACGGCCAGTCCTTTGCCTAAGGTGATCACTGTCATCAGTGATTGACCAAAACGTATCACGCCTGTGGTTAAGGTGAGTAAGCCACCGACCACTTTCACTGCACCAAGGCCAGCAATCACATAGCCGAGAGTGTCTGCATTATCGGCTACCCAGGCAATGCTTCCTGCAACTCTGGTTCCCCATAGCGTGATAGTCGCTTGGTTTTCAGAGACCCAGCTTGTAACGCGAGTAAATACAGACGTAAAGGTCGGCAGTAATTGAATGAGCAATTGATTTTTCATGCCTGCAAACGTTGTGGTGACGTCTAACAGGCGATCGTTATATTCTTCGGCTTGTCTTGCGCTCTTTTCGTCAAAGACATTACCTGTACGTTTGGCGTCTTCTCGTAGTTGTTGTAAGCCTTTCGAACCATCTTTGAGCATATTGACCATGGCAACCCCTTCAGAATCGAATAGTTTCATGGCTAAGCGAACTCTGTCTGAAGGTTTTTCAACCCCGGCCATGGCATCAGCGATGGAGTGGAGTTGTTCGTCGGGCTTTAATGAATTTAGATAGGTCGCACTGAGCCCTAGCTCATTTAACGCTGCAACGGCTTCACCTGTACCATTGGCCGCTTCCGAGATACGACGTGTTGACCGCTGCATGGCCATGCGTGTCTGCTCAATCGAAAGGCCGCTGCGCTTTGCGGCGTAGTCAAGTTCTTGTACTGCGGTCACCGATAAGCCAAGTTTGTCGGCGTGCTTTTGAGCAGAGTCGAGACTAGAAGCTAAGTTATTGGTCAGTTTAAACACGCCGACACTGGCAAGGGAGGCCGCTCCTGCGGCTCTGACACCCCATTTTTGGACTGTCATTAACCCAGCTTTTGTTTCTCCCAAAGCCTGGTTATAAGCTTTTTGCTGTTTTGCGGCAATCGTGGCTCTACCTTGTTGGAGCTTAAGTTGATATTGCTGGGCTTTGAGAGTGCTGTTTACGGTAGATGCCTGGCGCTGTAGGTGCTTTTGTTCGGCTGTGAGCTTTTTGGTGTCGATGCCTGAGCGCACTAATTCTGAGCGAGTTTGTTGCAAGCTTTGGCGTTGCTCTTGCTGGACTTTCTTTAGTGCCACCATTCGCGTGCGTGCCACTTCGAAGCTTTTGGTCAGTGCTTTGGTTGGCTTGTCTGTTGACTTGATTTCTTTTGCTAATCGGTTAAGGGTTTGCTGCTGAGATTCAATCGCTCGATTAGTATCAAGAGAGCGCTTTTTCATCTCTTGAAAAAGCGTCATCTTGCTTGATGTGGCATTGAGTTTTGTTAATGCGCTATTCGTACTGGAGACTTGAACATTGAAAGAGTTGGTGTCTTTAGCAGCTTGTTTCAGTGGGGTAGACGCTTGGTTTGTGAGTTTAAGCACCATGCTCGCTGTTAAGTTGCTCATATCTAGCCTTCGCTCGTTGCTGCCAATCGTAAATTTCCCCTAGTGACATTCGGTCCATTTCACTAGGGGACCAATGGAAAATCGTGGCAATATCTGCGTACCACTCTTCTATTCGCTCTGGGGTGACGATGTCGATTCTTCCATCAGAAACGCTGAGACTTGTGGCAAGTCCTCTGAGAAAAAAAGCGTTAACGCCTCGCACAGTTTACGAATGTCACAGGGATGCACTTCATCCAATTCGGCTTTCGTTAGAGGTGAGATGCGAGTCAGTAGTTCAAACACCTCATCCATATCTAAATTATCGAGTGCCTTGAAAGAAAGACCACGATAATCCCCACCTAATGGCTTGCGTAAAGTGACTTCTTTCATGCCGTTGACCGGATACGTAAACGGCACGGTGCGTTTTTCTAGTTGTGGCATAGTTAAACTCCTAATGCGTCACGAATTGACTTTGTGATATCGACACCGTTAGATCGAACTACGCCCGTTTCATTGCTGACATAAAACGTTTCTTTGTTGTCAATGTAGTAGGCGTAAAAATCCAGGTTAACGATAAATTTGTTGGTGTATTCAGCGCCACCGGCGGTAAAAGTGGAAGGCTCCATACTCTTCCATGTGCCGTTGGCTTTAATTTCGATTTTTTGCGTCGTCCCTTTTTCTGTCACCGCACCACGAATGGTGATAGGCTCCTCGCTCGCGGCAGGGTTACCCACGTAACCGACCATCTTTGGGCATGGGTCACGAAAGGTCATTTCAAGGTTCATCGCTAAAAGTCTTAAAATCTCTTCGGTTTCCATCGCCATACCAGCGGTGTTGAAGGTTTCGGTTGCCCACTCAATATTGGGCAGGGTCACTTCTGATGCCTTGCCAAAGAAAGAGGTTTCTCCAGCAAATACGTTGATGTCTCGTAATACTTTGGCCATGACACGCCCCTTACGCTGCGTAGTCGGCTAGAACTTCATTATAGCCGTTGTGGTTAATGTGTTGACGGAAGACTAAGCGCTCTGCAACGCCGAAGAATTGCAGTTCATAGTTCCAATAGATTTTGCCGCTTCGAATGGTTTCATCGTCATTAAGCTCTGTGTCTAACCATACTCTGCCTCCGCGCAGAACACCGCGCTTAACCAGACGGCGGATCAACCCATCAATACGGTCTGTGATGGTACCCACATAAGGCTTAGTGATATTACGGTCGACATAATCAAGGTGAGCGAGCTCAATACTTTCACCGACCACAAATCGTATGCGCTCTTGGTTAAAGAACTTGTGATTGGTTAAGCGGTTGCCCCACAGGAAATGCTTACCGTCACGGGCGTTAAAAACGGTTACGTCTTTTTCGTTGTAAAGGTTTGCCGTTGACAAGGGATCACCGCTAATCCAATCGACTTCTGGCGTGATACCATTGATGAAAATTTGGCGGTTTGACGGCGATTGCCAGTAACCATACTCAGCATCACAACGCAAAATGTGACCAAGAACCGTGGCGCTGTTGGGACGAATGCGAGTGATACCGTCAGTCCCTATGAGTTTCACCTTTGGATGGACATAGTAGCTATTGGTATAAGCTCGACCTTCTGCAACCACATCCTCAAACGATTGCTTTGACCCTTCGATGATGCAGTGTGCTTTTAATCGTCTCGCGACCGCTTCCATCGCCCAACCTACGCCCGGCAGTGAAGAGTATTCTGGGACCGTAATAAGGCGGGGTTTGATGCCAATTTTGCTGCCTGCAAGCAGAAGAGATTGTAAGCCTGAGTGTTGATTGTTCTCATCCACTGTACCAATGATGTTGCTAATGAGTTGTGCCTGATCTTCACTATCCTCAACACGTACCACGACAACCATGCCCATTTTTTGCTGCGCCATTTCTGTCAAGGCGGTTTTTAATGTTCCGCCGTCGCCTGCCATAGCGATTTGCTTTTTCTGATAGACAAGTACAGGCTCACCCAATGGAAAAGCCTCGTCTTGGCCGCCCGACAGGTAAGTTTGAGGCTCAACTGGCATTAAACCACTGCCGTTAGAGGTGGTGGTTGCAACAAGCAAAGCACTCGCGTCATCGTCCGTGCTCAAGGCGGTAATGATATCCGATGCTGAGGCATTGAGATCACCATTCGCATCCGTTCCTAATGTCACGGTAATCGCTTGACCAATCACTTTGACACCAGTTGTAACCGAAGGACCACCTCCTGCGAGCAGTTCCATGCTAATGCCGTTGCCTTGGGTATTGGCATCGATAGCCTCAAGCTTTAAGTCGTTGCTATTGGCAACCGAGCCTAGCTCTAACGTAGCTTTCATTGCCGCTTGCGCATTAGGGGCAGTGACTATCATTGCTCCCACAGAGGCTCTAACGACTTCAATCGGTCCATCACCGTCATCAAGGTAGACCGTTTCCGTCCCATGTAAATATTCTTCAGTCATCATTGCCTCCAGGCACTGTCGGAAATTGAGGGGTATAATGAGCCAGCTCTTCGGCTGACGCGAATTCGATAAATTGAGAGACGGCTCTGCGCCATCGAATGACAGGACCGACTTGCTCACTGTAAGCGGTGGCTTTTGCCACAAGTGTTTCGCAAAATCGTTGTTTGTTTTCGCCTTGAGCTAATATGGTGTCGACCATCGGTGTAGGCGCAGCCTTATCCAAAAGGTATGCTTTCGCTTCTTGAGTCTGTACCGGCCATGAATCGATTTCTGAGCGAGGATATTGATCTGACAGTGGTGCTAGAGCTCTTTCGACTTCAGCAATCATCGCATCTATACAGTTTTTCTGAGCCATAGCTAATGTTGGGAGCACGGATTCTTCAATTAGATGACCATAATTTTCAACGCAATAATCATACTTTTCTTTTGTACTTTGGCTAAACATTGGCGAGTTATGCAAATTCTCTTGAGAGCCGTCTTTGTATAGGCAAAGTAGGGTTTTACTATCTATTTGCTGGATCTGAATCGGGACTTTCATCATTTCAAATTCCAATAATTTTTTTGGGTTAAAGTAGGAGAGCAATTAACGCTCATCAACTTCGATGTTTTGTTTAATACGCTGATGCTTCTTGCATTACTTGGTAAAATATACATAGGTAGCGAATCTCTTGCGTACCAGTTACAAATCGATACACCGTCAGCATCAAAACAGGTTAAGAGCATGTACTCATTGGGTAAAGCTGAGAAAGAAATACCCAGCGAGAGACAGGTGGCATAAGAGTCAACGGGTAGGTCTCCGCTGATTGAAGCATCTGGTTGAAGCGTTCCATAAAGGATGTTGCCTATAGACTCCATTTTTCCTGGTGTGTTTTCTTTTACATACTCCATCGTCGCATAGACCGTTGACTCGTCAATGATGATGCTGATATTGTCCGCCGATTCTACTGCTTTAATAAACCGCACTGTCAGTTCATCTGGAGAGCCTTCTGAGACCTCAGCCTTATAAGCCAGTGGCATTTTAGCGATAGCAAAAAGATCACCGTCGATATCATACAAGCCGCCTTCTCGGATAAAGAACCCTCCCTTATCAATCGGAATCGTCATCTGCATCAAAACCTGATGGTTTGCATCACCGATAACATCGAAATGTTCGATAACGCCACGGTAACACTCATTTTTTAGCTCAGTCTCTTCTCCTGTCGGCTCATAATGAGCACCATTACCATCACCAACCGCCATTTCTACTAGCTCTATAACGGTCTGATTTGCGATGGCATCAGCCAGTTTAGCTGCGCCAACGTCAGTCAATTTGCAATAAAATGTCGCCATTATCCGCTTACCTGTATTACTCTTCGCATTTCAAATAAGGCGGCAATTTTTATTTCGCCGCTCACGTTCGGTTTGTTAGTTAACGCAGCATCTTTAATCGTTAATACACGGGTTTGGTGAGCTAATAGTCCTAAGGAAATTTTTCCACGGCTTAGCACAGCGTAGGACAAAGCCACAATATGACTGCGTAGATTTTTTGTGTTGTTGATGAGGCGATAGATCTGCTGCTTTGTGTCTTGATCTAGCGTATCATCAGTGACGTTGACATCAGCTCGAAATGTAAATGGGGGACCTTTGGGCTCCTCCTCCCACCATTCGATGATTTGTACAGGCCTATCAACCGCTAGAAGTGCTGACTCCAAGGCTGCGCGCGTTCCCTTAATTCGATTAATCCATGGTAACGAGGCGACATACTGACGTTTTTGTGACTCACTCCACTCATCATCCCACTCTCTCGCACGCATCGCCCACGCTAACCAGGGCAGCCAATCAATGGGACAATTCCATGGATCCCAAAGCGATTTCACATCCGATATAGGGACATCCTCAATCGCGGCCATCGCCTTATCTAAAGCGTGAAGCAAACGACTTGCATGAGGGGGAAGCAGACTTTGACGGCTCATGTCAATCGCTCCCATTGTTTTTGCTCACCGTTGTATACAAGATATACATATTGATTTGGCAACAAAGAGTAAGCTTGGATGTTGCCAACTGTAGAAACGAGCTGCCAACCAAATTGACTCTCATTAGACAGGCGAACTGAAAAACCATGTCGTAACCACGACTGGTGTCCTGACATATCGATTGACGCAGCACTACCGACATCAACCAACACAAGATTAGTGCGTTCGTCACTTCTATCCAGTGTGTATTGTGTGCTGTTTACTTCACGTCGCTCATACTCACTATCCGGTGGTGGTTGTCCTTCTTGATAGTACTTAACTTCAATCGCTATCAATTCACATCTTGGGATCTTGCCATCCGATGGCACAATATCGATATCAGGTAGGACACTGGTTACTCGTACAACGCCGGACGTATGTGCGGCTTTTACCAATTGAGATCGAGCAACAATTTGATTAAATAATTCGGTTTCCTCGACATAGTCAGTAACTCGCTTTAGCGCTGCTTCGCGCACGATGTCTAACGATGCCCCTTTTTGCACTTCTAAATCCAGTAACACGGCGTAGTCTACAATTTGAGCCGCAACCGCAAACACGCTATCGGTCAACGGTCGACGCTCTTTATCGGATAGGTAGTCTGAGACAATATCAAGCAGCTCTTGCGTGGGAATACCATCGCCTTCTGTCGATAGAATCGCGACATGCACCACTCCTGGTTCAGGAGAAAAGGCGGACGCACTTGCTACGCGCACATCAGCACTTAATGCATGAAACACATATGCTTCTTCTGGACCTGCAGTACTAAACCCTTCTGGTGATAACAGTAGACGCTCTCGATAGCGATCATCATCTTCTGACTCTAAACGCCATACCTTGTAGTACGTGATGCCTATCAGATCCAAAGCCGCGCCACTGGCTTTTGTGATGAACAACTCTTCAGATTGGCGGTCGAAATCCTCACGTAAGATAAGCTCGCGGTACGCACCGGCATTCGTCACCCAACTAGCAGGATTGCTGTCCGACTCATCCAGTTCAATGCCTTCTTCTTGCTGAATATATTGATAACGTTGCGCTTTAATCTCGTCTAAGCTCAACGTATTAAAAAAAGGGGGACTAGGGTATTGGCTCAAATCGATTAAATCTTTCATATCGTTGTCCCCAATGTGACGAGTTCTGTGCCTAAATAAGTGCCATCGCATTCGATTTCAACACGATCATTTTCAATCGTAACGATTCGTATGATGGATAACTCAAAATCATCCAAACCATGACCGACGTTAGAAACGGCTTCTGCTACCATCATATAAACGCGCATAAACCACGTTGGATCCGAATTTCTGTCCACCTCGTCAACCAAATTACCTCCGTAGCCTCGCGCGCACACCACCTGACCCTTATACGTGCGCATCACATCATCAAAGCGCTGCTTTAAATAGGGTAATCCGGTGATGATGTCACCTGTGTCTCTGTGCATACCTATTTTCATATCGTCTACTGCTTCTGGTTTGCTGGGCCTGTTACTGGATTGCCGTTGTTGTGGTCGTGGGTGTTATAAATCTCACGGTCTTCTGACATGGTTCGTGTTGGATCGCTGATTGATGCTGCACTCGATAGAGCGCCCATGCTCATCGTCGTCCCGCCGATAAATGCATCACTTTCTATCTCTGCACTACCGCCAATCCAGACATTCCCAGTGAGGTTCAAATCCTGCGCGTCAATATTGAATGTGGTGGTCGTCAAGTTGACGCTTTCGGGTATCGTAATCTCTGCCACTGCCCCTTCTGGCAGTGTTAAGGTCATTTTTTTACTTTGACGGTGGTAACTCATTAACGCGCCTTCTGACCACTGCGTGAAACACAACTCTGGATCAACAGAAGGGGCACCACCTTTAAAATAGGTTGCGGGAACGACCACTCCCATCGTTAAATCGCCATTCGAAATGACACATACAGGCTCACCTACCTCAGGAAACCACCACGTTTTTCCATGTTTGCCATTTCGAATTCCGATAGGACTCAGCCATTCCGTGAGCATGGGCTTTTCATCTGAGCCGTAATTCACGATCAAAGCCGGCTTCTGGGGAGCGATGGCATGAACTCGACCACGGACGAATACCTGACGCATCATTTGCTCGAGCTTTGATAGCCTTTCTAATAGGTTATCAATCACGTCCATCGGCTAAATCACCCACTTCAATACGCACATGACCCTCACCAATCGAGTCGTAGCTTTCTCGATACTCTGGTGCGGTTTCACCAATCTCTGGCGCGTCATGTAAGAACGCCTCAACCGCAATCACTTCTCCTGGTGGCCAGTCACTCTCGCCAAGCTGAACAGGCTGATTGAACGTCACGGTCCAAATGCCTAATCCTTGTTTATCAAAGGCGGGGCTAAAGGCATTTTCAGAACTTTCAAACCGCACCTCATCGAGCCCATCTATGTTCCAGTTGTGACCATGACCTAATACCGAGATCTGGTCGGCGATATCTTCTGCCGTCACCGTTCGTTTTTGACGTCGACCTTCATCAGCGATGCAGAAAAACACAATGCGACTCGATACGGCCACTTGACCAAAATCGACTTGGTCACTGTTGTTTGGTCGCTTAGCAAGGCTCGCAACAAAAACCGCAGGGCACGTGAACGACACGCGCTTTTCAGCGCCTGATTGAAACTGACCTGCGTAACGCTCAACCGTGCGCAGCTCCGGCATTTCAGTCTTGATGCACTCAACAATGCCGTCAATCAGCTCTTTGTTATTCATTGCCAAACCCTGCAACCATGTATCTCAATGCGATATCACCGAGAATTTGTTCATCACTCTTGTTTAAACCCAGGTACTCACGCGCATCAATGGTGACACTGCGATGTCGACCTGCTTTACCACCGAGTTGATGTATCGCTGCATAAACCACATTGCTGCCCCATTCAACACTGCTAGGCAGCGTGTTATGTGTGATGGAATGACGAAGCCTGCCGCTATCTTGCAGTGTCTTTCCGCCTTCAAGCATGGCTCTGATGCTGGGTATCCACGAGATACCATCAGGGCCGCGCTCAGAGTTAAAACGCAAAATGGTTTGGTTCACCATGGCCGCGCCCATTTCATCAAGCATGTCTTGTGGTGACTCCAAGCGCATTAACAGTCCATTTAATGCCTGTTCAATCGGACTTAAATCGCCCTGCAAAACCAGTTGCACGCCAGCCATCAGTACGAGCTCCAATCTATGCTGCTGTTCGCTGTATGTGCGACACGCCTGTGGTTGTGATAACGCACCTTTTCACTTTGCACGCCTAGCTCGACCTTGCCGACAGCCACATCACTGAGCCATTTACGAGCGGCTTTTGCTCGCTCTTCAATGGTCTCCTGTGATAACGAGGCACGACTTGCGATGCGCTCTCTGGCAATGTCACCGACCATTTCCGGCAGCGTGGTTTCTTTCAAAAGTGCCGCTACAAATTGGCCATCTTTCATGCGGTGGCCATATTGCTTAAGCAAGTAGCCATCGGCTTCACGGCTTGCAGCATTAATCGCCACCTTGATGTTGTCTAACGCTGACTCAGCCGCAGCTAACTCTTCATCGCTATACTCTGGCTCGATATGAGTTGAAGGCGGCTCTTGGTCAATGAGCGCAACGTAGTAGAGCAAGTCACCCGTAATTAAATCTGGATCATGAGGTGCACGTGGCTCAGTGATGTCGGCCATGTGGTCGCTACCGTAGAACTCGCACATTTGTGCACCTGTGCAGTACATAGACTTTCTCCAGATTTACTCTTTGTTGAAGCTTTCCCAAGCCTCGTTACGATTAGCAGCCGAGATGGGTTGACCAATGAGTCCTTCTAAAACTTCGGTCTTCGGTGCCCCAGAGCTGATATACAACTCTTTGTTGTCTTTATCTAAGGTCGCAAACACCTCGTGTAATTTCTCTGTCAACTCGGGACCACTTAGGGGTAGCTTTTCTTCCGTGTCTGTTGAAGTGTTATGGACTGATTCAGGCGAAGCCTTAGCATCTAGATGCGGAATGATGAGCGGTGGACGTGAGGTTAAAATCCCGCGTGCCTCTTCATCCGTTAGCTCTATCACCTCACCCACACGGACGATACCGCCACGTCGAAAAATCTGACCGATCACTTTATAAGGTTTGGTTTTCATAGTGTGTTCCTATTACCAAAGGTGAAGGGGGAGCCTTAGCTCGCTCCCATAATGAGAAAACCCGCTTGCATCGAGGTTAGGTATGGTCGACGACTCGTTTCCGTCGGATACAACCAGGCATCACAACTTTTATCGAACCATGCCTGCTCAACCACTGGATGACCTTTACGGTTGTAGGTATATCCATACGATGGGTTATCGATGAACGCAGATTCGCCTTGAGGGACAAACGCCAACACAGTACCGCCAGCCCAAACGTCTGCCATCTCTGATGAATCGTGTGAGGCTGCGTAAACCGATTTACCGACGACCACGGTATCGAGTTGAAGGTATCGCGCGGCCATCGCTTCGGTGATTGAGTCAGCGTTGGTGTACTTAAACTGGCTTTTCACCACATTGTTGTTACAAAATGCCAACCAGTCTTCGGGAGAGAAATGCGCGACGTTTCCGTCGATACCACATTTACGACGGATCGCTTCTTTACCGGCATCAAACACTTTTTTAGGATCGACATCTGGGTCAATGAACTTACTGCCTGGCGCCAGAGTGACCTGATTCTCAGGCTCATAGTTAGCAGGGTTCATGGCCAGCTCAGCCTGTTGGATCTCCAAAATGAGATCGAGCTGATACATCACATTATGAGTCGCTCGGATGCCATGAGACTTACCAGGCATTGCGTCGGTTTCGTCAATCCACTCTTTCGGCACTTTGCCATTGAGCTTGTCGTCCCATAAAGCGATTGGCTCAGAGGCGTAGCCATACTGCATGCTGGCTATTTGTGCTCCAGGAGCACGACGAGTCGCCTCTTTGATATCGACGTGTTTACTCTTGTCAAATTTAATGACCTTACCGCCCCGTTTAGGACACTCCACCATAGGAAACAGTACTTTTCCGGTAAAGCCTGGTGTGGCGTAATCTAACGCGACTTTAGACAGAACCGGGTCGACGACGCGGGCCTGTTGTGAATTCATAGGCATGTTTTTCTCCTTACTTCAAAATTCGTTCTTGGCCGTTACTTGGTCTGATAAACCAAGATACGTGGACAGTCGCCAGGCTCAGCATCTTCAAATGCACGACCGACTGCTTTACCAGCGCCGGAAAACTTAACAACGGTTCCACCATCACCCACTTCCAACTCATCTCCTTCAGAGAAAGCACCCGACGCATACGCTTGCGTATCACCAGATATAGCCACTGAAACAGGCTCATCTGTGCCATCTGTTCGGACAACACCCCAAACGTCATCCCCGCTATCCGCTTGGGTTCGATTGACATTCATGAAATAACCCGAGGTCACCTTACCTATACAGGTAAACGTTAAATTTGTTACTGCTCGCTCTAATCCAGGCATCACGGTCTCCTTATTCGTCCAGTGCTAACACAGCGTTCACGTACGATGTGCCAGGATGTTGTTTTTGGTACTCCAAAGCTTTTTGGTGTAGCTTCGCATCGTCTGGATCGACCGCTTCACCGGTTGGCGATTGATACTGAAGTTGACCTTGTGGTGACTCATGGTTTGACTCACCGATTGGGACTTGTTTGCCAAAGCTCATCAACAAACGTTTGAGATAGTCACGTGGGGTTTCTTTTTTGGTTTCACCGGCATTACCAACGGAAAACTCAAATACACTGGATTCATCCCCTGGTAAGGTCGACATGAATTCCACCATGCCTTTGGCCTGAGCTGGCGTCAGCGCACCACGTTTGAGCGCGTCATCGACCACGACTTGGCTCTCTGCGACTCGCTGTTGAAAGCTGGAGGTTTTTAATTGCGCTTTTAATAGAGCATTTTCGTTTTCAAGGCGCTCTTGCTCTTCTTTAGTCATGTCAGACTCCTGGTGATTTTCATTATGTCCGGAAGAGAAAGCCGAGCTTGACTCCGGTTCACTTAACAGTTTTTCCGCTTCACGAGAGAGGGTTTCGATTTGGTAAGACGGCATGACTTCATTGGCTTTTTCGATGCCGTCTTCTTCAATGATTTGCTCTCTCTGGCCTCTGAAGAGATTCGCGAGGGCATTGAGTGCCCAACCGATAGAGCGGTGGCTATGGGAGAATTCGAAAGTATCCATGCCTTGCTCAAAAGCCATTGCGTTGTCATCACTTGAAAACTCAATGTCTTTTAGGCCAGAGACGGCAGGGGCCATCGCACCGAGAAAGCCAACGTGGTTGAGTTTGAAACCGCCTTTTCCATCGGGCTCAATGGAGATAGAGCGTTTACGATAGCGTTTTTCCTGAACGGCTTTTTCGAACTCAGACACCACATCTTTAAAGCGGCCTTGTAGGACATCACCTTGACGGCGCAGTTGGTGTGTCCAGCCAAACGCTGGTGCGCAATCTTTAGGGTGTCCGACGACAATTGGCGCAGGGTCTTGCGCGTTATGGTTTGAGACGATTGAATCGAGATCTTCATGGGTGAAGTTTTGAGTGCGACCCTTAGAGTCGGTTTGCTTACCGGATTTGAACAGGTCAATCCAGCTATCAAAGCCTTTAGATTTATCGGTTGGTTTTGGCATAACACCCATCGCTTTTTAAAGTGGAATAGAAACGAATTGGGTGTTATTTTGTATTGGCGGTGAGTATTAGTTCAGGCTTTAATAATTGGGTGCTAGCCGTGCTCTCTTTCTAGACATAAAAAAAGCCAGCCTCCTGGCTGACTTCTTCAAAATACAAAAACGCGCTGTAAGCGATTCTAAGCGGCTTTCTTCCTTCCTAGCTCCAACGCCTCAAAAACATTTCTATCTCTTCTCGTAAATGGGCGTTTAATGCCTTAATTTGGACGCCTACACAAAAGAGCCCACGCAAGTGTTGTCGATTTCCTCAACCTCTCTAACATTGAACCAAAGAAGGGTTGACACGCCTAACTTGCACTTTCATCCTTTTTTGGCTGGCTGGCTGGCTGGCTGGCTGGCTGGCTGGCTGGCTGGCTGGCTGGGATGGTATAAGCGACCTCTGCGATAACCTCAACATCATCACTATCAAAGCGCTTCTCTGGCCAGCCATCCGACGAGCTGACCGCGACGAGCGTACCATCGTTTTCCCAACGCCAACGTTTCACCAACAGCTCATCCCCCACACGAACCACATAAATGCTTTGCTCTGAGGAGAGTGTGTTTTTTTCATGGTTGAGCACCAACTGGTCGCCGTGGTTAAAATCTCGCAGCATCGACTCACCATGAGCGGTGATCACACTTAAATGCTCTGGCTTTAAGCCAAGCCTAGCTAACTTGTTGGTGGGCTGCTCGACAGTGCCGATGGGGTGCTCATTCCAAACATAGGAGCCATGGCCTGCGGCTGCTTGAATATCGTATGTTGGTATGCTGATAGCGTGACTCAAAGGCAGTACTTTATCGGTTGTAGCAGAGGGAAGGCCTTCTTGAAGAGTGTTTATTTGTTGTTGCTTTACATATTTTACTATTGAGCTAACTTGCGATTCAGGCATACCACTTTGAATTAGAAAAGAACTTAACAACTCATACATAGATGATTTACTAGACACGCTTTTGTGTTCAACAGAGTCTAAATGTGAACATTCAGCATGTGAAGTTTGATCTTTTTTATTGCCGTGCCAAATCCACTCCTCTGCAATCCCATGCTCTCTAGAAAGCTGTGCAACTTTAGATTTAGGTACACTTCCCCTCGCTTTCCAATTACTAACACTCGATAGAGCCCACCCATTGATCTCTGCTAACTGCCTTCCAGACAAAGCCCCTGATACGGTCATCATTCGCTCTATAACAGATTCTACATTATACAACATATAACCTCACAAATTCACATTTAGATGTTGACGACCCCGTAAATGTGATCAATACTTTTACCGTCAACATACAAATAATCTCTAATATTCACACATATAACATAAGCGAGGCTGAAATGACATCACAAAGAAAGTCCAGCCGGACATTTAAAACGACACTATCAAAAATTTATGACGCTGAACTCACGTTAAAAGACGTCGCTGATGAGGTCGATATGAGCGCGACTCAAGCCTATAACGCCATCAATAAATGGTTTGGTCGCACAGGCAACCCTAGAGGCAAAACACGCAAGCTGTTTAAGCGCATTGAAGAGATCACAGGTGATCGCATTTATACAGAAGCGGCATGAGGTGTCGTTAGGAGCTAGCTATGAACGCTAAGTACATCAAGCATAAATTCAATGTATCAGAGCAAAAAATTAACTTGATTTTAAGTCTCTTAGATCACGATGAACGCCATGCTCTTTGTCTGCACCTTGTTCTCGAACAGATGAAAGACACTTACCGCAAGCTTGGTGGCACGAAAAAGTTAGGAAAGGGGCACATAAAATACTGCTTTGCTTTACCTAAGAGTCAACATTTGGAAAAAGCTGACTTTGTGGTTTTCGTGCAAACCCGCGAAAAAGACTTAGAGATATGAGCAATAGAAAACAATGGTGGGAAACCACGGAAGAGGCAGAGTTCACGATGAGTACAGACAATCAAGAATTAATACATGACCACGATGATCACAGTGTCCAAGAGTTTTACACGCTCGTAGGTAGACACTCTGGTTTGGACTTTATGACTCAAGTTGGCCACGTGGCGGTCATTTCTACGTACAAAAAACTAAAAGAATCAGGCATTTGGAAAAACCAAAAAATTCACACTGACCACGGTGCGGTCATTTTAACTAGCTGGGACTTGGTTTGCGAGCACATTTTCAAAAAGTCGAAAAGCTATGTGAATGAGCAAATACAAAATCTAAATATCTTTGGTGAGGCTCTTATTGAAGCAACTGAGAGTGCAGGTGTTGGAATATCAATATTGCGCCTAGCACGCAAACTCGAACCAGAGAAACTAGAACACATCCGCGAAGAGGTCGCGCAATGTAAAAAGCCTACCGAGGTGAAAAAGCTTTTTGAAGAAACCGTCACCGAACTGCAACGCCAGCTCGATGAGCAAAAGGACAACAGTGAGCAGATTCAAAATGATTTGGAGCAGCGCATTGAACACGAAAAAGCCCTTACTGCAAAGTGGAATGCAAAGTTTCGCATTGCTCAAAAAGATAAAGAAAACAAATACAGTAAAGACTGGCATCCCGCCATTGCCCGCGTTCGCTATTTATCTGCCTACGCCAGTGAGCAGTGTCGCATCGCTCTTCATGGAATGTATGGACTTGTCAATGACATTCAAGCTCTACAAGCACAAGAAGACATCTCTTCTGATGATTATCAAGCTGGGTTAGATGCCGTTGTTCTTATCGCTGAAACTATGTTGGCTGAATGCACTTCGCTTTCTCGTCACTTAACACAGCGCATTCCAGGGATAGAGCTCGCTAACCAAAGCGAGACCCTTTTCAAGTACACCGATGATGAAGAGGCTCGGCTGAGAGACTTACGCAGGGTGTTACAAAACAATGCTAAATCAGCACTAAAAGCAGACAACGCGAAGATTCTAAAAGGTCAAACAGGACCACAACCTGAGATTGAGGATGAATGATGCACACCAATGATACCAGCGAACTATTTTTAGCTAACGAGATGCCTTCTAGTTACATAGATTCAGTACTGACTGAGTACGGTCTACTTGTTCAAAAAAGACATCAGCTAACTCAACTTATTCTTGACTGCATCCCCAGCAAGTTTAGTGCCTCTTATGAAGTTGTTAAAAGAGATGTACTAGCAGGAAAGTATGGTAAGGACACGAAATTGATGGCTCTATCTATTGGACGCAAAGGTCAGTTTCCTTCTTTATCAAGCATCCACAGATGGAAAGAAAATAATGAATATGAAAAGGCAGCACTTCTATTAGTCAGTGGTCACGCTCAAAAAGTGTATGAAATTAGAGGGGTAGATTTTGCGGAGTTCTGTTGCCCCAGCTGTCAAGTCCAATTAAAAGCATACCGAAACTCTCATGACGTCGATATCGAAAGTAACGAAAGCTGTCGGAGTTGCGGTGAAACTATTGGTCTGTTAGCGAAAAAGAATCATGGTCAGATTGTAGTAAGAGATTTACAACACAGATCAAAAGCATTCCCTAAAACTTTTTCTTTTATGCAGCGCATGTGCATGGTGAAGTGAGGTTTTTATGACTGTATTAATTCAAACATCCAACACCGAGATAAGCGTAAACAGTGAGCTGCACAACATTGTGCCAGAGCGCAAGGTAGTCGCACAAAACCGTTACGCGCTGGTATCGAAAATTGAAACCAAAATGAAGGAAGGACTCACCGAGGCATTAGCGTATCACTTTGTGCGTCGTGAAATCATGAGCGGTGCGTTGGGGGAGTCGGTTCGTAAAGCGGTGAAAGCACTCGGCCGTGACGGCTCATTTCCTTCTAGCTCGACCGTGGCGAACTGGGTAAAGGCTTATCGTGAGGGGGGCATCGCTGCACTGGCACCAAAACACACCGGACGCCGTAAGAAGGCGCAAGGTTGGGAACTTCGCGCGCAGCAGCTTTATCTTCAAACCAGTAAGCCGTCGATGGCAGCGGTGGCTCGTAAGCTTCGTGAAGATGAAAATTTCACCTGCACTGACCGTCAAGTGCGTCATTACTTAAACAATTTGCCAAGCATTAACCAACACCCAAACCGCTTAGGTCGCAAGTTGTATAACGGCAGTCATGCCCACTATAAGCCCCGCACCACAAACGGCATTGAGGTGGGTGACATCTACATGGCCGATGGTCACACGATGGATGTGTATCTCGCTCATCCTGAGACTGGAGACTTATGGCGTGCTGAGCTGATTATCTGGATGGACGTGCGCAGCCGCTTCATTGTGGGCTGGGAGCTGACTGACTTTGAAAGTGCCGCGAATACCTTCAACTCATTGGTGCGCACTCTCACCAACCATGACCATGTGCCCGCAGTGATTTATATCGATAACGGCTGCGGCTATAAAAACCGCCTTGTGTGTGATGCTACAGCAGGGTTATACGCTCGAATGGATTTGTCTGTGCTGTTTGCTATCCCTGGCAACGCAAAAGCCAAAGGCCAGATTGAACGCTGGTTTCGCACTATGGAGGAGGACTTCTCAAAAATGGAGTTTCCTCGCTTTTATTGCGGCGCTGACCAAGCCGATGAAGTGCGCACTCGATTGGTGATGGAGGTCAAGCGTGCCAACAAGCAAGGTAAACCATCGCCTCTGCCCACCATCTTCGAGTGGCGAGAGAAGTTTGAGCACTGGCTCACCAAGTATCACAACAGGCCACACCCAGAGCTGAAACACACCACGCCCGCTGCAATGTTTGACTCGTTACGTCGCACGCCCGTTAACACGGACTTATGCGAGCTCATGAAGCGTCAGGAAAAGCGTAAGGTGGCACGCGGCATGGTGCGTTTGCACAACCGTGTTTATCGCCATGAGGCACTCTTAGCCCACAACGGTCAGGAAGTGATTGTGGCCTTTGATTGGTGGAACGATGAGCAAGTGACTATCCGCACCTCAGAGCAAGTACTGGTGTGTGATGCACCACTGATTGAACGCGCTGCCGTTGTCTCGACCTCCTTTATGCAAGATGCCAAAGACAAGCAGTTAGTCGGTCAAACGCGCCGTCTACAAGTGAAACTTGGTGAGATAGAAGCGCGCAATCGTCAAGCGCTGACTCACGATGAGCAGCTTCATCATATTAATGAGTTGACCATTGAAGGTGACTACACACTTATCGAAGACGATAGCCAAGTGCAAGGCGATGACGATGACTTGTTCGCACTTTGGATGGACGAGCAATAAAAAAAAGGGGCCTAAGCCCCCTCCACAACCCACAGGATAGTTTGGGACGCCCCCCCGACACCATCCCCAAGTAAGAAGTATAAGGATAATGAAAGATGAACCTAGAATCAAACCCAATCGATATTAACTGGCCAACGCACTACAACAGTGACGATGTGGCTATGTGTGAAACTATTTTACGCTGGATTGAGAGTCGTGAGCAGAGCCAGAGCTGGCTAGCCAAGCGTGCGCGAATGAGTGCTTCTTTGGTGAACCAGGTACTCAAAGGCAAATACGGTAATGAGCGCGGCTCTTCACCGACCACTCACATCGTAAAGATGCACCAAACTATCACCCACTTTGAAGAAACCGAAGAACGTGTACCTGTCGTCCAAACCTCCGTGTTTAAGCTAGCCCAGCTCTGCTGCAACGCTGTTCGTACTGACCGCACTATGGGCGCGTTTACAGGCATTGTTGGTACAGGAAAAACTTTCGCGCTCAAGCATTATGTCTCTACCCACCCGAACACCTACATGTTGCGTGGTCGCCGTGGACTCAATGCGCCCGCACTTATCAAGCGCCTTATCTCGTTAACAGGTACACACATCGACAAAGGTGCACAGCTTGATGACAAGTTTGATGCGCTCATCGATGCGCTGGCAGAGACCGATTCACTGTTGATAGTGGATGAAGCAGAAAACATCACGGATATGGCACTGCACTACATCCGCACCTTACATGATGAAACTGGTGTGGGCGTGGTTCTGGCAGGGACTGAAGACCTACTCGGGAAGGTGATGCCAGAGTCGTCCATTTTCCACCAAATCGGCTCTCGTATCACATTCAAGCCTGCAACCATTCGCGGCATCACTCGCAACGATGCCGACCAGGTCGCCTTGGCCAGTTTCAAAGGGGAGTTAGACAGTGAGGTTCTTGATGCAATGTGGACCTATAGCGCGGGCTCAATTCGTCAGTTAACCAAAGCCATTATCCCCCATGTGAAGCGATTTGCTCACGGTAAGGGGCAGGAGCTGAACGCTGAGCTTATTCACAAGATAGCCAAACAGGTACTCAACCTTGCCCCTGCCAGTGGCGTTCGCCGCAGTGTTCAGGAGGTGCGCTAATGAGCATCAAGCAAAGTCATCAATTATCCGAGGCCCTGCAAAAGCTGAGAAAGCTCAATGCTCACATCATTGGCTTTCGTATCGCAGCTAGAGGTCGGTGTCCTGTGGTGTACATCCAAAAGCCAAGCCACTTATGGCTTATCAATCAAGCGCAGGTTTTACGCGAAACACCCGTCGTGCGCTGGTATGAAGTCTCTTTTTATCTATGCAGCGCCCGTTGGTTTGAGCGTTGTACTTCCAATCAACAACAACGAGGAAAAGCCTCATGAGTAAAGAAACCGAAACAAAAAAATTAAAACGTCCAGAAGCACCTGAAGGGTTTGTGTACAACGCCGACGGTGACCTGATTGCAATGAAAAACATCCCTGCATCAGAGCTTCGCAAAGATGCTTTTGTGAAAGGTTTAGTGGCACAGGTAAAAGAACACAGCAACAAGCTAAAGGTGTTTAAACAAGACATTATCAAAGCATTTGAAACGTTCAGAGAAGAGATGCTGGAGCAGTACGATACGAAACTTCACTCTCGCGGCTCTGGTGAGAATGTCACGGCATTCAGCTTTGATGGTAAGTATAAAATCACGTACAAGACCGATAAGTTAAAGTCATTAGGCCCAGAGCACGATGCAGCCAGACAACTGGCTCGTGACTATTACGACTCACAGAAAAACGACCTGCCTCATGATGTGCTGTTAGCGGTCCAAGACTTCTTTGTTAAAGATGCCTCGGTCGCTCAGACCATCAAATTCATAGGCATGGGTTTTCAAGACCCCCTTCTGCTTAAAGCGCAGGAGGCAGCCAAGGATGCGCTGCTTGTTATTGGCAGTAAGTGTTACTTCAACTTTTACGAACGTGACGAAGAAGGCGCTTATCAGCAGGTACACCTCAATTTTTCGAAGCTGTAGCTATGAAGAAACGCACGAAGACTCGCCAGAGAATTAAGCGTCTCTGGCACTTTTACCAAAACAAAAGGAAAAATCATCATGATGGATTGCAGCACAGGTCGACTCATTGAACTAATTGGTAACCCTAAAGAAATCACTGAACTTAAAGCCAAGTTTGAAAAACAAAACCGACGTCCACTATTAAAGCTCACAGAAGAGCAAGCCACTGAGTTAGCGCCACTTGAGCCATACAAGCGCAAAGGACGAATGCGAAACAAACCGTGTCCATGTGGCAGTGGCAATAAGTTTAAAGATTGTTGCTGGGCCAAATACCTTTAACTTCGGAGGCACTATGACTCGAACTGAACGCGTATTACTGATGCTAGAGCATAGTGCTGTACCTATGTATCTGGAGCCAAATATGAACCTTGACCAACTACTAAAAAATATCTCGTTTCACTCAGAGCATGACCGTGCAGAGTTCTTGAGTCGTCTTGCGTTACTAGGCGAGCACGTTGCCTTCATGCCTAAATCCCTTACGCCTGAAATGCGTCAAGCGCGTGAGCACGTCATTGCTCATAGCCATATCGCAACGAGCATTCGACAGTTAAATGAGCAAATTTATCAACGTTACGTTGACGTTGCTTCGCTTTCTGTCAGCTCTCAACACATTGGTAAACAGTGACGCACAACAAGAGGTTTTTAAATCATGGATAAGAAAAAAAAGATCGAGAAAATCAAAAAGCTACTCAAACTGTCCGAGTCATCGAATCAGCATGAGGCCGCGCTCGCATTGGGGCGTGCTCAAGCCTTGATGAAAGAGCTAGGGTTGACAAGCGAAAGCCCACAGCTAAGTGATGTGCAAGAGGAAAGCATATTTAGCGCCATTAAGTCCAAAACGCCAGCAAGTTATATCGTTGGGCTGATATCAACGATTGCCAGTGCGTTTGGTTGTCATCCTCATATAAGCCGCCATTTAACTCTTGGACGGATCAATGTGGTGTTTACTGGCCATAATGAACGCCCAGAACTCGCGGCTTATACCTATGATGTGCTCGAACGCCAGCTCATGAAAGCGCGAAAAGCGTTTTTATCCACACTGAACAAGCGCAACAAGCAAAGTACTAAAACCGCCAGAGCCGATGTGTTTTGTAACGCTTGGGTTTATGCCGTACATGACAAAGTCACCGCATTTGCCTTGACCGAAGATGAAAGCCGCCAGATTGAAATCTATCGTCAAGAGCAACACCCAGATTTAGTCACAACGAAAGGAAGAGAAGTATCCAATAAACACCTTCGAGGGGGACAGGATGCAGCAGCAATGGCGGGGTATCTATCAGGTAAGGATGCGCACCTTCATCAAGGGATGCATGGTCAAGAGCAAACCAAATTAGAACACAACGGAGGCTAATATGAACCGCAAAACTGCATACGTTCAACTGGGTATTGCCAGCAAGTTTTTTTCCGATGATGACGAGTATCGAGCTTTTCTCTCTCGTTATGGGGCGAAAAAAAAAGGCGAGCGAGTCTCTGCAAGCACAATGAGCCTCGCTCAGTTGATGCAGGCTTGTCATGAGTGCAAGCGCCTGGGTTTTATTAAGTTCGTGTCGAAAGGTAAAAAGCGTCAGAGTCACTCTGGTCAGGCCAAAAAGTGTTACGCCTTATGGTGCGAGCTTCATCAGCAAGGTGCCGTGGACAACAAACGCTGGCAAGCCATGGAAGCGTGGGCCGTAAAACATTTAGGGCTCATATCAGAACGAACCTCACTCGATGAGGCAACGTCTTACGAGTGGAACCTATGTATAGAGGGGTTAAAACAATGGCTGAGACGACTTTGAATGACCTACTACCCAATGGTGCGCTGGAGCTTATAGAACTTATCGGTGAAGGTAATACGCTTGCCTTGGTCAAAGAGTTTGGTGGATTGCCCGTGTATATCCCTGGTAAGGCGCATGATACCCATCATCTGTGTGATATTGTAACGGTTGACGCGCTAAAAAAATTGGTGGCACAATATGGTGGCACCAAGTTGAATGTACCGCGATGCCCAAAACTGAATCACTTGTTGATCATTAAAATGCACGATAGAGACGGACTCTCTTTTGCAAAAATCGCGAAAGCTTTGAACTATACCAAGAGCTGGGTTGAGATGGTTTACTACCAACATCGTTCCAATAACGACACACAACACACTCTCTTCTAAATTAGTTGGGTACTGAATTCCCTCTTTAATCTCTCCAAAATAGTCATTAAAACAAGCATGAACGAGGTTTTAATGGCTTACCGTCAAGAAGTCAAAGACGCACTTCGAGCCAAGTATATCGGCGGGCTATCGTTGCCCGCCGCTGCCACTTACTACTCTGTGACTTATCCAACAGCACAGCGTTGGAAGCGTGATGCCAAGCAGTCTGGTGATGATTGGGATAAGCTGCGCACTGCCCAGCAAATGGGCTCCACCGCTGAAAACAGCATTGCTCAATCGACGTTATCTCAGTTTCTACGCATCTTTCAGGAAACGTTAGACGACATCGAGCGCAGTACGAAGTTTAGTGCTGAAGATAAGGTCAAGTTGCTTTCTTCCCTATCGGATACTTATGCAAAAGTCTCTAAAGCTGCTGGGCGCGTTGACCCGTCGTCGTGGGAGCTGTCTTTAGTTTTAGATGTGATGCACAAATACGGTGAGTTTGCCCAAAGCCATTATCCTGAGTTCTATGCCGAGTTTCTCAATATCCATCACCACTTTGGTAAAGAAATAGGCAATCACTATGGCAACAAATAAGGGACTCTCATGAAAGCAAGATATTCAGATATCCGTTCAACCCTTCGCACGGGGGACATCGTGCTTTTCTCAGGAAAGGGCATCGTGTCGACAGGCATTAAACGGGGTCAGGCGCTGCTGGCACGCTTCATGGGAAATCGTGGCGAAAAAAACTGGAAATGGTCACACATCGGCATCGTATTGAAATTACCAGCGTATGACACCGTGATGCTATGGGAATCAACCACGTTATCAAACATTCGATGTGTTGAGCTAGGGCGTCAACATAAAGGCGTGCAGCTTGTCCCTCTCTCAGAACGAATAGCTTCATACGATGGTGAGGTTTGCATTCGTCAATTGACCAGCGATATCCCTGAGTTACAAAGAATCGTTGCCTTAAGTGGGCTAAGAGAAAAGCTAAAAGGTGCACCTTATGAGAAAAGCACCTGGCAACTGATCAAGTCGGCCTATAAAGGCCCTTTCGGCCGCAACAAAAAAGATCTCTCTTCCGTGTTTTGCTCTGAGTTAGTGGCAGAAGCATACCAAGAGCTTGGATTACTTTGCCGAACGCCACCGAGTAACGAGTATAGCCCAGCATGTTTTGCTGACCCTCAACTCACTCTCAACGAGGCTCAACTAGGGCCGAGGATCTTATTATGTTAAGAGCACCATTTGGACTGCATACCGCTAACTGCTTAACACTATTGATCGTGTGTACGCTCGTTGTTGCATTTTCTGAGCGGCACCTTTATCAAGCTCCCACCTTATGGACATTCGTATTTGCTCTAATGCTTGGGGCTATCTTCGTTCTGTGGGGATTATTGCGTAATCTGCTTGATGAAGCACTGATGTTACCGATTGGCTTGGCCGTCATGGGAATATTATTCATTGATGATAGAAACGCATTAGCTTCAACTGTGGGTTACGCTTTGAGTTTGCATTATGCCTTATTTAACCTTGTGAGTGGTCGCCTTGCTTCGAAAATGCTTAAGTCCAGCCTGCTATCTATTACCACCGTTGTCGCTCTGAAATGGTTAATGGTAGACATGGATGACGTAATACGATCTGGCATCGTTTTGGTTGGGGTTTTATGTCCGGTTTTATTGTCGTACGAAAGGATGAGAAAGCATTATGAGTGAACTCGAGAGCATACGGCGACATCAGCTAAAGCAAGATGAAAGCCTAGCGCGACAAAGTGAAAGGTTAGCCGTTCATGAGCAAATTATTGAACGATTGGCGAAAAATGAACATCGTATGACAGAGCTGATTTATGGAGTACATGAACAAAATACCTCAGTGAAACTGCTCGCTCGTGAAGTGACAGGGTGCCAGAATTCCGTTGAAAAACTCACGAATCAAGTCAGTACCCTGCAAACCTGGCATGACAATGTGCAGGGTGCGAAAAGTACGTCAACCTGGCTAGTACGCTATGGACCAACACTATGGAAACTCATAGCGGCGATGGTTGTGTTTGCACTGATAGCAGAGCGCTATATTGGAACGGGCGGATGAAGGGATACAAAAAGCTTAGTCAGCGTGAGTATGAAAAGGAGCTAGAAGCTCAGTACCAAGCTCATCTGCAGCTGATTGAAACCGAGTGTAAAAGTTTTAAGGTCAACAAGGCTGAGAGCAAAAAACGCGTTCTGCAATGCAACGATGTGGAGACGGGATTCCGTTTCTTCTGTATGACCTATTTTCCTCACATCATGACTAAAGACCCCTCAGCTTTTCATGAGTGGTGTTTTCAGCACCTTCCCGCTGTGGTTTATACCCCTGGAGGACAAAAGCAGGGTCTTGCAGCGCCGAGGGGGGAAGCAAAGTCGACATACGTGACAGTGCTGTTTAATCTCTATTGCACCCTCCTTGAACTCAAGTGGTATACCATCATTATCATGGAGACCAATGAGCAGTCTGCTGAAAAACTGGCTCAGATTAAAGCTGAGCTCATCGCTAACCCGAGACTGGGTGCTGACTTTCCTCATTCCACTGGCCAAGGTCCGACATGGGCAATGAATGAGATCATCACCGCCAACAACCGCAAGATTGTCGCCGGTGGTATTAAGATGAAACGTGGCCGTAATCATGGCCATCACAGACCTGATTTACTTCTTCTTGATGATCTAGAAAATGATGAAAACGTTAAGTCTAAAGAGTTTCGAGACAAGCTGGAGAATTGGCTGAAGAAAACGGCATTCAAGTATGGTCCACCCGATGGCTCTATGGACATTTTCTATGCGGGAACCGTTCTGCACTATGATAGCGTGCTCAATCGTTTCATGAAAAAGCCGACTTGGAAGAAAAGAGCTGTGATTTTCAAAGCGATCATTGAATGGCCTAAACGCATGGATCTATGGGAAGCCTGGGAGGAAATCCTACTCAATGATGACGATGGTGAAGACAAAGCTTGGATGTTCTATTGCCAACGTAAAAAGGAAATGGATGAAGGTGCGATTGTTTCTTGGCCAGCGATGCGCTCACTTTACCAACTTATGCTTGAACGCAGTGAAGATCACGAAGCCTTTGAGTCGGAATTTCAAAACACGCCAGGTAACGCTGAAGACCAGCCGTTTAAAGAGATTCGATTTTGGGTTCATCCCGATCCGCAGTGGGTCTTTTATGGAGCATGTGACCCAGCACTTGGAAAAAACAAAAAAGCCTGCCCCGCGGCAGTATTAGTAGGTGGTATTAACCTTAACGCTAAGCGTCCTACGCTTAATGTCATTGAAGCTGATATAGCGCGAATGACACCCACGGTCACCATGCACAAAATCATCGAATTTCAAAAAGAGTACCACTGCATGGTTTTTGGTGTGGAATCGATAGGATTTCAGGACTTTATGCGCACTGAACTGATTGGACTCGGTCAAGAGATGCGTGTGCCTGTCCCAGCGCGTGCGGTTATGCCAACAGGACCAATGTCCGATAAAGACTTACGCATCATGAGCTTAGAGCCTCATGTCCGAAATGGACTTATCTTGCTGCATCGCAATTTAACCACATTGACTGAACAAATGCGTTATTACCCAGAATCGACATACAAAGATGGGCCCGATTGCCTGCACATGTTATGGACATTAGCAATGAGCGGAGCCAGAGGTATTCCCAGAGTGTTAAGCGGTGGTCGCTCAAGATTAACGATTGATAACAGGATGCCGAGATGATTTCAGATAAAGATAAACGCAAACTGGCGAGCAGTGTGATGTCGGCAGGTTTGTTGTCCGGTAGAGGCAATGATCCGGCTTTTTATGCAGGACTGAGTGTTATGCCAAACCCTGACTATACATTACGAATGTTGGGCAAAGCACAGGCAACCTACGATGCCATCATGGCTGATAGTCATGTTATAGGTGAAATTCGAGCAGTGCGCTCAGGCCTACTCGGGTTTGATAGACAGCTAAAGCCTGGTGACGACTCAAAAGAAGCGCAACAAGCTTTTGAACTGTGCCAGATGTGGATGAGAAAACGCCCAGCTCCTGGCAAGCTATGGAATGATGTGACTTGGAATATGGGTGAAGCGGTCTTTCGAGGTATGCGAGGTCATGAGTTGGAATGGATGCTCATGGACGGTTACTTGTTACCTAAGCGTGTGATTGATGTTCCTAATCGCCGCTTGGTGTATACCGCCGACAATGAGCTTAGATTACTCACTAGGGCTAACCCTTATCAAGGTGAAGAAGTGCCGGACAAGCGATTTTTGATCACTCGCCACATGCACGACAGCGATAATCCATATGGGGTTGCCTTATTGAGTAGTTGCTTCTGGCCGTATACGTTTAAGCATGGTGGCTTTCGGATGTTCTATAAGTTCTGTGAGCGCTTTGGTATGCCTTGGCCAATCGGTAAATATCCGCAAGGCACCTTACCTGAAGAGCAACAAGAGTTGCTTGATGCGCTGCTGACCCTTCGAGAGGATGGTGCAGCCGCTATACCTGACGGAGATAAGATTGAGCTTTTGGAAGTGACGGCATCGGGTAGCACGTTACCTCAAAAAGTCATTATTGATGTATGTAACCGTGAGATGTCGAAAGCACTAACTTCACAGACTTTAGCCACAGAACAAACGCAGAATGGCTCTAGAGCGGCCTCAGAAACGGCTTTAAAGCGCGAGGGGATGGTGACTGAATCAGACCGTCGTATTATCGAAGCCAGTTACGACCAAATGTTTTCGTGGATCACCGAATTCAACATTGGTCCAGATGTCCCCCCCCCTACGATGCGGCTAGTGAAAAGACATAAACCCACATCCGATATGGCGAGTATTCTTACTCAGGCTGCGAAACTGTCTGACAAAATCCCGGTCTCTGAGGTGCATGACAAGCTCGGTATTCGCCAGGCAAACCAAGGTGAAGATACTGTTAAGCTGCAAGTGGACACGCCATCGATGGTGACACCCACAGTCAGCGCGTTCAGTGCACCGACCTCAAAAGAGAGTCAAACACCATCAAGCCAGCTTGATAATACGCTAGAAGAGGATTATATCGAGCCGCTTTATCAAATGCTGCTTCGTTACGAAAAGGATGGGAAAACTCTTAAGACTTTTATGGATGACTTACCGACACTGTTTGCTCAGTTGGACGATGATTCTACTCAGAGTCTTATCAGTGCTGTATTTGAAAGGTACTTTACTCAAGGAATGAGTGATGTCGGACGTTAACGTGGCGAGTGTGCCTCATGTTGAAGCTACTGAGGTAATGCTCAAGAAACTCAATATTCCTACCCGACATTGGGATGACATGTTGGGTGCGCCTCGAGCAAGGGGCTTCGCAGTTGCTGGAGCCACAAAAATGAGTTTATTAAAGGACCTTCATGATGCATTGAATGAGGCGCTGAGCCAGGGAAAAACCATCACTGATTTTAGAAAAGCTTTTGATGAAACTGTGCTGTCTCATGGTTGGACTTATAACGGAAAGCGTGGCTGGCGCACCAAGGTGATTTTTAATAATAATTTAAATAGTGCGTATAGCGCTGGGCGCTGGCAACAGTTCGAGCGCCAGAAGAAAAATCGCCCTTATCTAACTTATATGACTGTCGGTGATGATAGGGTTCGTGATGAACACGATAAATGGCGATATTTGACACTGCCCATTGATGATCCGTTTTGGGATACATACATGCCTCCCAATGACTTTGGATGTCGGTGCTACGTATTGAGTAAGTCCGAAGATGATATCAACCGTGAAAATCTAACCATCAGCCACTCTCCAGAAATAAAAACTAGCGAGCGAATCAATACTCGTACAGGGGAATTATATGGGGAAGTTGCTGAAGGTGTTGGTGTTGGTTGGGACTATAATGTAGGTAAGGTGTGGTTGGGGCCAGATAATTCACTCGGTGAGTACATTGCGTCAATGCCAGAGGTGTATCGCAAAGAGGTTCTATCCCAAAATAAAGCGTATATTAGCCAGCTTTCAAAGTACTTTAACACCTGGTCGACGCCAGTCATTGATGGCACAGCTCGCGGTAAGGCCACCAGTGTTGGGTTATTGAGTGTCTCTGCGTTTGAGAAAGTACAGTCAAAGTCTGCCACGATTTTTATTGATGACTGGCGCTTAAAGCGAATGAGTCGAGAGCTCAAGAGAGCCAAGTCGATTGACCTACCTAAAGAAGTCTTGCAAGACATTCCCGGAGCACTAGACAATGCCGTTGCGATATTGCTGGATAAACGCCAAGTCCAAAAAGGAAGAACAACTTTGGTTTACGTGATTAAACTAGAAGGTCAAAAGAATAAATACGGAAAGCTGATAGTGGATATCAATTATCAGAGTAAGACGGGCTTTAAGGGAAACGGGGTCGTATCTGGAAGTGTTGTCTCGAAACTAAGTTTACAGGACTCATCAGTTTACGAAGTGATTGAGGGTAGTTTATAATCATGTTGTGGCTGACATTGTTGGAAAGCTGTCCAACTTATTATCCTGTCCTAGCAGCAGCGAAATACGATGAGGAATTCAGCGCCCTCCAGCCACATTAAATTCAGATTTAACGATCGATAAATGGGGATTTAAGAAGTAATTAATTGCGAGAAAAGTAGATCATTTTGGTGCTTTTAGTGATAAATTATTTTTGAATTTAAGGAAAAATTTCCAGAATTAAATGTTCTATTAGTAACTACTGTTAAACCGTTCTAAGCCTTACCCACTCTAGTCTGAGCCTAAATTTTCATACCTCTCTTATTTTTCATAATAAATGTCACCCCACACCAATTGACCACAGCTTGCTGTCATTGGGTAGTTTACCGGTGCACCGTATCTCACTTCAGACCAGTTATTCTCATCACAAGCGTTGTAACGAATAGTCTCTTGCATACTTTGAGAAAGGAACGCGGCAATGGCGACTTTTGCATACATTTTGTTGGTTGCTTCGTCTGCTGTGTCATCGATTAACCAGAACGTATTGCCTGCAACGCCAACATTGTGCATTGAGTTTAATCCCGCTAAGAAGTCGGCCCATTTATACACTGTAGAAGGTACCCACTGTGACTGCGCAGTTTCAAAGAGGAACGCTTGATTGTTCATTGCTGATTCGGCGCTAGCAAGATCAGTGTTGAGAGAGGTAAGGCGTGTTAATGGGCCATTTGCCACATTCTCACCAACATAATAAAGCGGTACCGTCGCGCCTTGATAGCGTGCAATTTTATCGCTTAAATCGGCGCTATCAGTATCGAATAATACAGCGAAGACATTGCTGCTTGCCGCTTTACGTATTTTGCTCTCGCCTGACGTATTACCCATGAAGTAACTGGCAGCCTGCTCGGTTGAAATTGATGATAGAAGTGCAGGTGTTTGAATATGGTCACTCACTTGCTTTACATATTCCAGAGCGTAATGCCATTGCTCATCGCTTAATGCAGGAGAAGCACTTGATTTAGTAAAAGCGATGAAATCAGCTTTGGTCAGTGAATCGGCTTTATAAAGCTCAAAGCTAGAAAGCAGATCCGATGTTGATGAAGACGCAGCATTCCAAACGGCACGTTTACCTGAATGGGTATTGTAAGCGAAATCGCCGATGCTTAACGACCAACCGAACGTGGCTTGGGGTGCCAACGTTGAGATAACGAGATTGTGTGCTTGAGCCCAACCTTGTACGTCATCAGTTAGTGCGTTGATTTCGTTGATGTCAATTTGGCTGCCAGTGGCGTCGATGGCGGCAATTAAAGCTTGTTTGACGGCAACAACACCAAGAGATTGTCCTTTGTCTGCTGTGGCCACATCTAGTACATCACCATTTAAGATGATAGAGGTTGAGCCTAACAAATCAACGGTATCAATCAGTGCAATAAAGGCATTGGTTAGTTTAGTGGTGTCAGCTAAGTCTTGGCTACCCAGCGTATCAATCGCTTGTGTAGCTGGCGCATCCAATGTGGCTGGGCCTGCTGCGACGAAGTGACTTGGCCAACCGCTGACTTCAAGTCTTACTGGATCCATAGGATTTGGCAGTGAAAGCAGCGGCGCAGTACCTGGAGGTGTGTTGTCACAGTTTACGTGCAATGCCCAGCTTCCGTCACTTCCTGGCGTAGATGATGTCCACCAATTGGCAGCATAGGCAATGTTTTCATTAACCATGATGTCGCCGGCTGAAGCGTGATCGCTGCGGGTCCAATTTGGGTAAACGTTGAATTCTGCACAAATACCAACGGCTGGGCCCGGATCGGGAGTTGGATCCGGCGTTGGATCCGGTGTCGGATCTGGGTCAGGAGTGGGCTCAGGATCGGGTGTAGGGTCAGGGTCTGGCGTTGTACCACTGATCAGTTTCCACGGAGAATCCCACTCGTTTGCATAGTTGTCTGTTGGACTTTGTCCTGCGTTCGTCCACCATTTGGCTTCGTAGGTTTGTCCGTCTATCGTTACTTGAGCACCACCAGAATACGTTTTAGTGACATCGTATGGTTCAGCTGCGTATAAGTGACCACTCAGCGCGATACACGCTAAGGTAGCCGCTATCTTGTTCATCCTAAACATAAATATTCCTTTCAGTTTGTTTCATTCTTATGTCTGTTTCACGTAAATTTTGTTGTAGGTCGTGATCAATGTAAGAAAATAATCACTTAAAAATAAGTTAGCAGTTGCGAACACAGCTATTGCATATTTTGCGGATAAACACCCTTATATGCGGCTGACGTCACTCAGATTTGAAAGATTTTCTCTAAGTTCTTAATAGTTGTGAAATAACTGTTAAATTGGTTCAATTTTCGTCACGGGGTTTGGAATGGAAAAACGCTTGGTTTGACATCACTATTATGAAATTCAGGGTGAATTTTAATGGCAAGTATATGAGAGTAAATGCAAAAAGTAGGCTATCCTGAACGCTTACTCACGTTATGGATGACGTTATGATCAAGCCACCAAAGGTTGTTTCACTGCTTGTAAAAATATGACCCCGTATACGGAAAAGCCTCCGAGTTGAGGAGGCTAAATTCAGTGGGCAACGACAGCTTTCGCTTTTGGCTATGTTTATATCTATGGTGCGTTGAATTTGAGATTAGAGTGTGATTTTTTTAACCATGCCCGCTTCTGCGTGGCCTGGAATATTACAGGCAAACTCTACCTTGTTGTCACCGTGGAAATGCCATAACAGTTGTTTTGCTTTGCCCGGTTTAACGGTGACCGCATTGTCTGAATCGTGATCATGACTGCCCATGGATTTCATCATCTCACGGTGTTCAAGCTGTTCGCTTGCCGATCCGATGGTAAATTCATGGTCGATTTTACCGGTATTCAACACAACAAACTGAACAACGTCATTAGGCTCAATAGTGATGTCTTTTTTAAATTGAATCGTCATATCGTCTGCCAGTAAAACATGAACGACTTTATCTGGTTTTGCACCTTGAGCGGGCATCCCAACCGCTGACATTCCTTCCATCATCATATTACTGTGATCCATCGTGCCATGGTCCATCTTACTGTGGTCCATCGTCTCGGCCAATACGGTTGGTGTGTTCAATAACAGTGATATGGCTACTAGGCTCAGTGTTGTTTTCATTTTAATGTCCTTTCATATAGGTCGCTTAGCCAGTATGACTAAGCGAGTGTGTGGGAGTGAATATTGATTAGGTGTTGTCACTGATTTCACGACGTTTCCACAACATGAAAACAGCAGGAAGAACCAGTAATGTCAGTAAGAGTGCAGACGTCATACCGCCGATCATTGGCGCCGCGATACGCTGCATCACTGAGGATCCCGTGCCTGCCCCATACATGATGGGAATAAGACCAATGATCACGGTTAATACGGTCATCATGACTGGGCGAACTCTTAATCCAGCGCCTTCTCGAATAGCGTCAAGCAGGTCATTCATCGACAGGGATTGGTTATTTTCTTTTGCGTCTAACTTTTTGTAATGCCACGCTTGATTGAGGTACACCAACATGATCACACCAATTTCAACCGCGACCCCGGCCAACGCAATGAAGCCAACGCCAACACCGATAGAGAAGTTAAACCCAAGCTGGTACATGAGCCAAATGCCTCCTACCATCGCGAGAGGCAGCGTCCCCATGATGATCAACACTTCACCTATGCGTCGGAAACTCAAATACAGCAACAACATAATGATGGCGAGAGTCACAGGCACGACGACACTTAAGCGCTCTTTCGCACGCTCCATGTATTCGTATTGACCAGACCACGCAAGCGAGTAACCGGTGGGTAAATCTAACTGCGCGGCAACCACTTGTTTCGCTTCCTGGACATAGGATCCTAAGTCTCGCCCCTCTATATCAACGAATACCCAACCATTCGGGCGAGCGTTTTCGGTCTTGATCATCGGAGGACCATCTTCATAGCGAATGTCAGCGACATCAGCAAGCGCGATACGAGCCCCATTCGGTGTCACTAAAGGGAGGCTTTGCAATTTGACGACGGAGTTTCGATAGTCTTGAGGATAACGAACGTTAATCGGGTAACGCTCCAAACCTTCCACTGTTTCACCGACATTCATTCCTCCTACCGCTGTAGAGATGACTTGCTGAATGTCTTTGATGTTGAGGCCGTATCGTGCTGCGGCTTTTCGTTTGATATCGATGGTGACATAACGTCCGCCAGCAACACGCTCTGCATACACCGAAGCCGTGCCGCTGATTTGATTTAAGATTGGCTCTAGTTCTAAGCCTATTTGTTCAATGACCTTGAGATCTGAGCCTGCGATTTTAATGCCTATCGGGGTCTTAATACCGGTCGCTAGCATGTCAATTCTGGTCTTTATGGGCATAACCCAAGCATTGGTTAAACCGGGGAAATTGATCAGATCATTGAATTCTTTACGCAGCGACTCTGGTGTGACTCCTTCACGCCATTGATCGCGAGGAATAAACTGAATCGTGGTTTCAATCATGGTCAGCGGCGCGGGGTCGGTCGCGGTGTCTGCTCTTCCCACTTTTCCCCAAACCGTTTTCACCTCGGGTACGGTTTTGATCAGTTTGTTCGTTTGTTGCAGAAGCTCTCGTGCCTTACCTATGGATATACCGGGATAAGTTGTCGGCATATACATTAGATCGCCTTCATCAAGTGGGGGAATAAACTCACTCCCGATTTTGCTGAGCGGATAATACGCCGAGCCCATCAGCGCAATAGCAATAACGATCATCGTTTTTGGATAAGTCAGACTGACAGTTAAAAGCGGGCGATACAATGCCACTAAGGAACGGTTGACCGGGTTTTTATGCTCGGGAAGGATATTACCTCGAATAAAGTAACCCATTAATACCGGTACCAATGTAATCGCTAGCCCTGCGGAAGCTGCCATAGCATACGTTTTGGTAAAGGCGAGGGGCGAGAACATTTTCCCTTCTTGTCCTTCAAGAGCAAAGACCGGAACGAAGCTCAATGTAATGATCAGTAACGAGAAAAACAGTGGAGCACCGACTTCTTCTGCGGCTTTACCAATCACTTGCCATCGATTCTTATCGGTTAAAGGGGTGCGCTCTATATGTTTATGCACATTCTCTATCATGACGATAGCGCCATCGACCATCGCGCCAATCGCTATGGCGATGCCCCCTAATGACATAATGTTGGCGTTGATACCTTGCCAATGCATGACAATAAAGGCAGAAAGGATTCCGACCGGTAAGCTCAGAGCGATAACCAACGAAGAACGTAGGTGAAATAAGAACAGGGCGCAGACAACCGCGACGACAATAAACTCTTCGGCAAGCTTGTGCCATAAGTTCTCGACAGCGTCATCGATCAGTGTCGAACGATCGTAGGTAGCAACAATTTCCACACCGTCAGGCAAGCTATTTTGTAGCTCCGTCAGCTTGGTTTTGACATCATCAATGACCTTGCTGGCATTCTCACCAAAGCGCATGACGATGACGCCACCTACAGCTTCACCTTCGCCATTAAACTCTGAAATACCACGGCGCATTTGCGGCCCAAGGTTAATGTCGGCGATGTCGCCTAGCAATAGGGGAGTGCCTTTGTCGGTCACTTTCAAAGGCAACGATTGAATGTCTTCTATGCTGGTGAGGTAACCTGAAGTGCGCACCATGTGTTCGGCCTCGGCCACTTCAATCACCGATGCGCCCGTCTCTTGGTTGCCATTTTGAATGGCCATGTTGACCTGTTGCAGAGTCAGATCATAGGCGCGTAGCTTAGCCGGGTCGATTTGAACTTGATACTGCTTCACCATGCCCCCGACGGTAGCGATTTCAGACACACCGGCGACGGTTTGCAATTCATATTTTAGAAACCAATCTTGAATACTGCGTAATTGAGCCAGATCGTGTTGTCCGGTTTTGTCTTGCAAGACATAGCTGTAGATCCAGCCAACCCCTGTCGCATCCGGCCCTAGAGTTGGTTTAGCACTCGATGGTAAGCTAGGTGCCACCTGGCTCAAATATTCCAAAACACGTGAGCGAGCCCAGTACATATCGGTGTCATCATTAAAAATGATATACACGTAAGAATCCCCAAAGAACGAGTAGCCACGCACGGTTTCAGCACCAGGCACCGCTAACATCGCCGTGGTCAGCGGATAAGTGACTTGGTCCTCCACAACTTGTGGTGCTTGTCCTGGGTAGCTGGTTTTAATGATCACCTGCACATCGGAAAGGTCGGGCAGCGCGTCAACGGGGGTATTTTTAACGCTGTATAACCCACCTAAGGTGAGCGCAACCGTTGCCACCAAAACGAGGAACCGGTTACTGATAGACCAGCGGATGATGGCATTGATCATTGTCGGCCTCCTTTGCTCTCTAGCGCTTTGAGCGCGTAATCTGAACCTTGTTTAATGACGAGAAACCGAACCGACTGCCCTTCAATAAACCCAGACAAGTCAACGCCTTCTTCTACAGAGAAATTCATTTCTCCCGCTTGCCATTGCCACGCTTCTACTGGCGTGTGTTTGAGTGTGACCATACCAAAATCAGGCATAAGCATCGTAATATCACCTTCTACCCAAACTTCATTGATGGTGATGGCGCTAGTAGTGTTCAAATCGATGATTTCATATTGACCTGACTCGTTTTTTTGCATTTCAAAATCAATCCCTTGGCCTACTTTTAAAGCGGACATATCAATCGTTTGAGCAAGGTTGAAATCCATGGTCATACCGGGCCAGTTCCACTCCGGTACGGGTTGATGATTGATGGTTAGCATGTTGTGGTCGGCCATGACATTGGTAATTTCTCCCGTTGTCCATACCGTCGGTTGCGTGGATTCAACGCCATTAATGCGAGATAAATCCGCAGATAAACTGGATTCTGAATCGAGCATAAAGTGTGCTGATGTCACGACGCGATCCTGTTCCGTTAATCCCGCTAACACTTCGATGCGGTCACCCGCTTCGCGTCCGGTGTCAATACGGGCAGATCGGTATTTCCCCTCGCCTAATGCAAGAACGATACGGCTCATTCCACCGGAACGAATGACTGACGAACGTGGAATCGTTAAAACGCTTTCATTGGTCACGGGCTGAAGGGCAATATTGGCAAACATGTTTGGTTTGAGTTCGCCGTTAGGGTTGGAAAACTTTAAACGCACGCGCAACGTTCGAGTTTTGGGATCGAGAATGGGGTACACATAGTCGATTTTGCCTTGCCAGGTTTTTCCAGAAATTGCATCTAGCGTCATCGTGGCATCACTGCCTGCAATCATCCATTCAGCCTGACGCTCAAACACTTCGGCATCGACCCATACTTCATCAATGGGCCCCGCGCTGATAACAGATTGCGCTGGAGAGATGTAACCACCTTCACGGATATTGAGGCTAGCGATGACACCGTGAGCGACCGCTTTGATGTCGATGGTTTGCGACGCTTTCCCACTGCTGACGATCTGTTTTATTTGCGCGCGATCAACGCCAAGAGAAATCAGACGTTCAGTAGCACCATTGACGAGCCCTCGACGCCCCGATTGGTATGCGCTCAGTAATTCTTCTTGCGCTTTAACAAGATCAGGAGAGTAAAACGTAAATAACACTTCCCCTTTATTAACGCGTTCTCCGACGGCATTGATATAGAGTTTTTCAACCCAACCCGCAGTACGTACGTTGGTTTGCCATAACAAACTTTCATCAAAAGCCACATAGCCGACGGTTTCAATGCGCGGCTCCAGTGGCTCCATTGTTGCGATCTCTGTCTTTACGCCAAGGTTATTTTCTACCGCTGAATCAATCGTTACGGTACCAGGCTTATCATTGTTTGCTGTGCCATCGTCGGCATAGACGGGGACTAAATCCATGCCCATCGGGGATTTTCCGGGCTTATCACGTTGATAATTGGGATCCATGGGCGCTACCCAATATAAAGGCTCATTGCTGCTTGTTGCGGTTGAGTCTGACATCACTTTGTCATTAGGATCGGTCTTACCATGAACCGCCATATCATGACCGTTTGAAACATGTGACTGCAAATACTGGCTGCCTGCATATCCAATGACGCCACCCACCAATAATGCTACTAGGGTTAGTTTTACGGTTTTCATATTAATGACTTCCTAATATTTTCTGTTGGTTTGCATGGTTTGCATGGTTTGCAAGTGGCTGGAGTTGTGGTTGTTCAACGGCATAATCAAATCCACCCAATAGATAGGCAAGATCACTATTGGTGATATTGATATCGGCGATTAAACGCCATTGCTCTAGTTCGAGCGCGAGTTCATCACGCGCGGCATTGATGACATCGTTAAACTGTGACGTATTATTTTGATAGCCTCGTTCGACGGCTTTTGTGCGGGATCTGGCGTGATTGAGTAAGGTGGATTGGTAACGCTCTAGACGCTGCTCAAGATTATTTTTGTCCACAAGCAGGGTGTTCACTTTGGCATTCATTTGCGCGAGCAAGACGTCTCTGTTTGACTTAGCCGCAACCACTTGATATTGAGCCGCAGCATGACTGCGATCTTGTCGATCTTCAGTAAATAGGGGGATATCCATGGTCAGGTAAGCACTGACTAAATCAGAGGCTGGCTCACCGCCCATACCATTGGCTTGTCGATATCCATACATGACTTCGACGCCAAATTTTGGTGAATACGCTTCTTCGGCAATCGCCACTTGGGTTTGATTGGTATGGATTTGAGCATCGGCCATTTTTACCATGGGGTGCGACATTAATAGGGGGTAATACTCGGCATGACTATTTGAGCTTAAAGACTGATTTAATAATGCCCAATCCAACTCAAGGGTAGCCGCTACATCCGAATTTTGACGCAACCACTGTGGTCCTAACCATTCCGATAATTGCGCCAGGATACGCTGTTGCATTTGTGTATTGGTGTGCAGTTTTTCATCGAATCGGCTGACTTGGAGTTGAGCATTGAGGAGATCTTGAGCGTCACTTTGACCAATGGAGTAATTGGTTTTAATAAAGTGTTCCATCTCACGCAGTAAGTTCTGGTTTTCTAAAAGAACGCGGTTGGCTTGTTGCAGGTAGCCAAGTTCTAGCCAGAGCTTCGTCATGGTATTCGCGACTTCAAGCTCACGAGCGGTGACTTTAAGCGCGATACCATCGGCTTGTTGATTCGCTTTCTTTTGCTGTAACTCTAAGGTGGCTCCACGTCCAAATTCTTGCATTAAGCCGACAGATATATTTGTCATTGGATCCTCGTCGAAGCGAAAACTATCAACAGGCATGCCGCCTATCCCAAATTTCAGTTTTGGATCCATTAAGGTGGTGCTTGCAATACCGGTTTCACGCATCGATTGAGATTGAGCTGAGTATTGTTCTCGACTGGCATCTCGACTCAATGCTGCATTAATGAGCGTATAAAGCTGTGTAGTCGAGGCTGCAATATCTTCAATACGGTTATTTTCGTGAGCCAACGTTAATGTCGGCAATACCGCTACGCTTGTTGTAATGCAAAGGCCAAAGACTTTGGATAAACCAAAACCATTTAATTTTATATTCACAATCATTATCCATTGTGGGCGTTAAAAAACGCATAGACAGACCCCAAGATTTCAGGGTTCTCGTTACTCTGAACTAGGGAAAATAGTGGTGATCTATAAAATTAAAGGGAAGGCGGGCGAAGAAGCGTCTCTGATCGCGTCATTTTGTCACCAATATGGATGGACTGGTGCAACGCAAGAGTGGGTGAAAAAGTACTGAATAATAAACTACTGGAGAGCGGGTAAGAAAAACTTGAACAAAGTGACAGGCAACAAGTATGAGGGCCGTTATTGTTTTCGTCACAATGGTCATTTTGGGCTGAGGTTATTTCTTTATCGACGGCCGACTTTGAGTGATCTGGTGCGTGATGGTGACTCTCGTCATGACGTTTTTCACTGACCTCTTCAGCACCATGTAAACCTATCATGTCCATTTTAGCGAGTTTGTTGTGATTAACTTCTGAGGACGTGATGGTATGAGTAGGTTGCGAATTGCTCGTGACCATGACCGGCGAACTTGACACATAGCTAGACATCAATATTGCAACAATACTGAGTAACACAATGAATGTGTTTTTTATTGAGTGAGTCATAGCATACGAGTTTGTCATAGCAATGCACTTTAATCCTTACCCTTGGGGTAAGGTCAATGGGTTTTTGAAAAACTTCCGCTGCAGTAGCACTGCGAATGTGTCCAGTATCGTTAACCTGATTGGAATATGTGATTATCGCAACATTTGACCCTACGTGTTTTGCTATTTCTACCTAAAAATTAGCAACTGATAATTAGCCTCAAACAAACAAAGATGGCGAGAGGCCAGCTTTGTTTGTTTAAGCCATAATTCGTATTAACCAATTACAAGTCTTGAGCTTCAATCCAAAGAACCGCATCCTGAGAAAGCTCTTTGCCTTTGAACTCAATATCCGGACCAGACCCCAAACAAGCGAAGCCCCACTTACCCGCTTTAGGAATACCGAAAGTGAACATCCCGTTATCGTCAGTAATCGCTACGAGAGCAGATGCAGGAGCCTCGCGATAACTGCCTTTAAATGCGTTAGCCTTTGAGTCGATATCGGAGTTAATAAATTCAATTTCACACTCAACCCCCGATTTTGGCTTACCTTCAGAAAGAAGCTGCCCTGTAAAAGTACTGCCCGCGATAACTTGATATGGCTTGTTCTTAGGAACGATTTCTGTTTTCAGGCCAATTGGAACATCCCAACCCGTTGGCAGACCACCTTTGTTGATGTAACGCTTTGTGATCTGTTGGATATAAATGTCTTCACCACCTTCATAATATGGCGCAGGCACTAAACCAAAGATGTAATCTCCGTTACGCTTAGCTTTATAGTCAGCCTTGAAAGCGTCAGCCGTATTATCGTGACCAGTCCAGGTTATTTTTTTTAGTTCTTTTAGAAGATCCGTTTTCTTATCTTTGAACATTACGAAGAACTGTTCAGGCTGTCCCATGTTCATGACATGCCCATTGTCCATTGGGTGACCGAACACAAGTTTCATATCAAGAGTTGTCGGTTTTTCCAGCTGAGATGTTGGAGTGTACATCAACTGAAAATGTGCGTGAGACGCTGCAGAAAGAGTCAGTGCAGCAGCACCTGCAAGTAGTGCGATTTTTTTCATTTCTTTTTCCCTAAAATTAACAACAATTATTCAACGATATCTTTACCGCTGATCTCAATCGAATGACCCGGACCAGCATTAAATTGGACTTTGTAATCACCCAGTGGCTTGTTAAATTCAAACTCACCATCTTCATTTATTTCACTTTTAATTAGCTCCTTGTCTGAGGCATCCACAACCGTCATAGCGACCCCCGCTGCTGATGAACCATCTGAAAAGCCACCTTCACAAAGAACGGTTCCATCACTGTTGTCGTAACAGGAAAATAGAGGGGTATGGGCTAATACCTGACCGCTAAATAAAGCAGCGGCAATAAGAGGCATAATGAATTTATCCATGGTTGTTCCTTAATAGTAAATTGCTGGCTGTCACTCTATTCCATCGTATGAATGCTCAAGTACAGGCCCGAAGTGCGACCTATTCTAACTATTACCGATATGAATAAAAGTAGTTCTTATTATCATTTGTACTTATATTGATTGAGATCAATTTGTTGATAATAATTATCATTAGCGCTGTATTCTAACGGATGGGTCCGCTACTCTGATCAACAAATCTTAGGCTAATGATTTAAAGTAAATGAACATACAATTGTCAGAATTAAAACCTGGTGAAAAGGGGGTTATCCTTTCCCACCATGCGGAAGGTGTAGTGAGGCAACGCTTATTGGACCTAGGTTTGATACCAGAAATGGAATTAGAATTGGTACGTTATGCTCCTATGGGTGACCCACTAGAAATACGAGTAGGCTTAACAAACGTGGTGATCAGAGTTAAAGAAGCTGAAACTGTAATTGTTGACTGTTATAGATAAAAAACCTGTCAGAGTGTATTCGATGAACAAACAAAAAATCTTATTGGCAGGACAACAAAATGCTGGTAAGTCCACTATCTTTAACATGCTATCCGGCGCTCGCCAGCATGTTGCAAACTACCCCGGTGTCACCGTTGATAAAAAAACCGGCTATTTTTCCAACAAAAATGGCTCATATCAGCTGATTGATCTTCCCGGCACATATAGCCTAACCAGTTTTTCACTCGAGGAACGAGTGGCACGACGTGCGCTACGTGAAGAGCATGCTGATGTCATATTAAATATCATCGATGCCGCGAATATTCATCGCTCTCTCCATCTTACTCTGCAACTAATGGAGTTAGAGCTGCCTGTTGCCATTGCACTTAATATGATGGATGTTGCTGAGTCAGAAGGTCTGAGTATTGATTCGGCCAAACTCGCTAAAGAGCTTAACACGCCAGTCATAAAGTGCATCGGACGACAAGGTAAAGGGGTGTCTGAAATATCTGACGCAGTCACACATGTAACCAATAGCAATTTTACAATTCCCCACCCAAAACTTGAAGGTTCAATAACGGCTATCTCTGCCCTGTTAAAAAAAATGGAACTGAAAGAAGCTCCAGCTCTGCGCTGGCTATCAATGAGGTTGCTAGAACAAGATAGAGAGGCGATAGTATGGCTATCTGAAGCGATAGATGAAAGGTGCTTCGAATTACTTCAAAATACAATATCTGATGAGCGAGAAAAAATCGCAGACATGCTGACTGTGGGTATCAATGATTACGTTATCGCTCAAAGGCAACTTGTCGTGAAAGCGTTGCTTTCCACCTGCGTCCAGTTTACTCATAGAGATACTGATGAAAAGACTTTGACACAAAAGCTTGACCGTATCGTATTAAGTAAACTGGGGGCACCAATCTGCCTAATTTGTACGATATTTATTATTTATCAGTGTGCCATCGTTTACGGTTATGAGCTCACTAACTACTGGTGGCCTTACCTTGCCTCAATGAGAGAGCTGATTGCCGGATTACTTCCTGAAGCGGGGTTCCTGTATGACCCTTACGCTCGTTCTCTTGGCTTATGGCTCGTAGACTCTGCCAATACCCTTCTCAACTATATCCCTATCTTTCTAATATTATTTGCCATGATTGCGATACTGGAAGACTCTGGTTATATGGCACGCATCGCGTTTATCTGTGACAAAATGCTAAGTAAGTTTGGCTTGCACGGTCAAAGTACATTGCCTATGATTCTGGCCGGTGTTTTTGCTGGCGGTTGTGCGGTACCTGGTATTATGGCAACCAAAGGTATTCCTGACAACAGAGCCAGATTGGCGACGATTCTGACTGTTCCGTATATGAACTGCCTCGCTAAAGTACCTTTATATACTCTACTCTTAGGGCTATTTTTTGTAGAAAATAAATCTCTAATGACTTTCTACATCTCTACTATCTCTATTATTGCCGCGTTACTAGTTGCAAAACTACTGACAAAGACCGTACTTCGCCGTACTGAAACCGCCCCGTTTATTATGGAGCTACCAAGGTACAACCTACCAACCGTTCGTAGTGTGGTGACTCGTTCTCTTGAGCGTACATGGATGTATGTGCGTAAGGTAGGTACGATAGTATTGGCTGTATCCACCGTTATTTTTGTGCTTCTTCAATTCCCGGGAGTTCCAGAGCCTGAGAGGTTAGAGTTTCAGGCCCAGGCGGAACGTGCAGTTGTCACATTTGAAAAGAAAATTGCCAAGACAAGTTATGCAGGGAAGTTTGATGACACTTCTCTACCAGAGCTCGTTAACTTCTATACCGATTATAAGCGTGCAAAACTGAACGCTTCCGGTGCTGCTGGTTCAAAGAAAGTCAATCAGACATTTACTAATCGAAACGCAGCGTTCTTTACTATTGTCAGGCCAGCAAAGGGAGATAAAGAAGCTAAAACGGTCAACAAAGCACTGAGAAAACTGGCATCAACGCGTAAAATGCTTCGTCGCCAGATGAAAGAACGCAGATTGGAAGCCTCACTGCTGGGGAGTTTTGGCCGCTCTATTGAGCCTGTCACTAAGTATGCTGGTTTTGACTGGAAAGTGAATATTGCACTCTTCTCTTCCTTTGTTGCACGAGAAAGCAGCGTCGCAACATTGAGTGTGCTGTTTCAACAAGATGAAGATAGTAATAAAAAACTCGAAGAGCGTATGGCCGACTCAAACGAGCTGGCTGCCCATGGTGAAGTAATGGCGGTTGCACTGATTTTATTCTTTATTCTTTATCCTCCATGCCTTGCAACCGTGATGATGATTAAAGTACAAACTGGTAAGTATAAATGGATGTTACTGTCTATCGTTCTGCCCACCTTGATAGGTTTCACTGTCTCAACAATCGTCTACACATTGGGTACAAAGTTTAATATGAGTGGCATTGAACTAATGACACTTACTTACTTTAGCGGGCTAATACTCTTACTGCTCTTAGGCTTGAAAGATTGGATAAGGCTGAAAATGCTGCCCGCCGAAATCTTAATAAAAAACATAACGTGATGCCTATGTACGAGCAAACTATAAACTTTTGGGATATTGCCATCGTCGCTATCATCGTTGGAGGCGCGGCGTATTTCATTTACCGTAAAGTGTTTAAAAAGAAAAACGCTTGTGGTGGCGGTTGCGATTCGTGTCCCAGCTCATTAAAGAAAAACAACTAGATATTGTGGGAAACTTACCTAGATTTATAAAATGAATGGGGTCAGATCTTGCCTTTTGCCTTTTCAAAGAGAGTGGCCCAGTCATTAGCTAGGCCATGTTTGTTTAGTGAAGAAGATGAACACGTTACTATTCTAATTTTACTCGCTGGAAGCAAAACGCAAGACCTGACCCCATATGAACTTGTATGTACTTACGATTAAGTAGACATGCTAGCAACGATTGGTAGGGTTTGTATTAACCTCCGCAATACGTGTAACACCTGATTAACAACTAAGTTGTTGAATAATATCTAACAATCATAAATATGATCTAGATAACAGGCGCTCGCCATTTACTTGTGTACCTTGTTTTCTCCAATTCATGATGTTGGATTGAATTGCTTAGATCAAGGAGTACTAAGATGAAACCATGGAAAATGATACTGCCGTTATCGGGGCTGTTGCTCTTAGGGTGTACAAACAAACCCGTTGATATTGTTCCTATTGCTTATAACAACTCTCAAAGCGAAGCGTTGAATAAAGCTAACCAAACCTTTCTAACCCAGTCTTATAAACACGGCTTCGATACGGTAAAGAGCCCTCTTAAAGACTTTTCACAACAAGAAATTGAAGATGTAAAAACCTCGCTATCGCGCTCTTCTGGCGGCGGAGCGTCATTGTTTTTTGGCACCATGAATATATTGACCGGCAACTTTATCGGGGCTATCGATGTTGCGGGTGGAGCTGCCGCTGAGATGGCTCATAGTAATCATGTAGCCGCTCATTCCCAATGGGTTGTTGCTTTAAACGCTAAAGAATTTAGTGATGGTTTAGAAGCCAAACACCATGCGAGCAATACCATTCAAATGACAGCGATAAAACTTCTTGAAGAAAAAGGGAATACGTTGACTAAAGTATTCCTCAGAGAAGAAGGAAAGGCTACCTTGACAGGTGCGAGGATAGCCCCAGAAACCGCTTACGTACTGAACGATAGCTTGCGACTGTTTGGTTTGTATGAATCAGAGTTTTACCATGATAAAGGGGAGTTTAAGTTAGGAAAAACAAATTTAGTACCCTACGAACAGCAATATGTTTCGGTACGAGATTCCAAAGTATTTGGAGGAGTAGCCAATTTCAAAAGCTTTATTGATGGTGATGTGATTGGTTATGAAGGGGTTGATGGGTATGAGCAGTTTTTACTTGATTTGACCGGCCAATTACCTGAAGGTTATTTGCTTTATATACCTAGTTTTCCAAAAGCTATAGCGTTAAGTGTAGAAAGTATGGAAGATTGGTCATGTCGAAGCTGTAGACAGGGTAAGAGCTATATTCTTAATTCTCAGATCGTACCCGCGATTTATACTGAGGGAAGAAAGTTGGAGTTTATCGAGCCAGCTAATGATATTTAGTTAATGATGCTTTGCTCATCCTTTTAGGTTGTGAGCATTAAATGTGTCATCACTAGGGTGACTGCTTCGATTAAGGCAGTCACCCCTAGCCAAAAGCGTTCTCTAATAAAGATCTACAGGGTCAGGTTTTGCCTATTGTCTTTGATAAGGATGGTCTAGCTTTTTAGCTAGGCTATTTTTGTTTAGTGAATAAGATGAAGACGTTACTATTCCAATTTTACTCGTTGGAAGCAAAACGCAAGACTTGCGCCTTGTGTCTTTGCTTGTGCTTTTTTTGAACGAAATTCGTCAGCAGCCCTGGTGTAACGTTCTGATAAGATTATATAAATCCTACCAATAGCCTTATTGATTGTTTTTGAAAAAAGCCCCTTGACTCTCCCCTATAGGGGAGGCTTTAAAGTGTTAAAACATCAACAAAGCATAAGGGAAAAAGATGAAAACAGCATTTATCAGCGGCGCGACTTCAGGCATTGGTTTGGCACTTGCAAGACAATTGCACGAGCAAGGCTACAATTTAATTTTACATGGTCGTGATCAAAACAGGCTTAATAAATTGCAAGCCAGTTTAAATAGCGCCACGCTAACCATCAGTGCCGATTTGTCTACAAGCACAGGCCTAAAACACTTACTTACTGAGTTAAGCCAATATCCAGATGATATCGATGTCGCCATTAACAATGCTGGCTTTGGTTTGTATGGACAACATCTTAGCTTAAATGAAATGGAAGTTGACGCCATGCTCCATTTAAATATGGTCGCGGTTACCAAACTAAGTCGGTTCTTTGCCGAGCTCATGGTACGGCAAGGTCATGGTTATATTATGAATGTCGCCTCTACAGCAGCCTATCAGCCGCAGCCTTACATGGCCGCCTACGCCGCTAGTAAAGCTTACGTAGCGAGTTTAACTGAGTCTCTAGCGATTGAAATGAAAGAGCAAAACGTCACTGTCACCTGCCTATCACCAGGACGCACCGATACCGCCTTTTTTACCTTTGATGGACAAGATAGCTCGAAGTTAGGAAAAGGAACCTTTGCTGGTAAAAACCGCACTTCACCAGAGCAAGTTGCCACGTTGGGGTTAAAAGCGATGTTCAGCGGTAAACTTCGTGAAATCCCCTTATGTGAAAACAAATTCTACATCTTTCTTAATCGGGTTTTGCCTCGCACCATGGTGCTAAAGATATATCAGCAGGCGATGCGGAATATTTAACGTTGCCATCAGCAGCACTTATTGTTTAATCCGTGCCAAGCTAGGTTCATCGGTTGACAGAGTTTCCCTATCCAAAATGGTACTGGCGAGGGAATCTCCGCTTACCAGAAGCGACTCATAGTTTTCGGATAGATAATTCTGCTTATCCTGATAAGTTTTCTAACAAACAAGCGTTGTAATGCGCGACACTTTGCTCAAGCTGAGTTAACCCCTGTAGCTTTGCTTGTAGCTGCTCTTGATGTGCTAATAGGGTGACGCGTTTACTGTTAATTTTAGTCACCAATAAATCCATTGGAACCAGCCCTTGTTGAGTTTTGGCTTGTGCTATCTCTTTTAATTCTGCAAGGGTAAAGCCAAGTTGCTTGGCTTGCTTAATCATGGCTAAAACATCTAGGTAGCTTGTGTCGTAAATTCGATACTGGCCTTGCCTGATTGGGGTTTTAATTAAGCCTATGCTTTCATAATGTCGGATCGCCTTGATGCTTACCCCAGATTTCTTTGCTAGTTCACCGATATACATACCTACTTTCCCTTTGGTCCCAAATGCTATTGTTATCTTATCATATTCTGTGTTTTGTGGTGGCTCACTAATCAGTGGAAAACCACAGAATAAGGCCAGTGAATGTAATGCGGACTGATTTAAACTCGATTCTTAACAGTGAGTTACGGTTCAGTCCTGGATTTTATCTGTTGTTTAGGTGAGAAGGCGAGTAGCCCTCTAAGGAGCGAGTATGCTGGCCATTTCTACCAAGGTCGATACAAGGTCATATTGGTTGATAAAGAATTCCGTTTGCTTGAAATCGAGCGCTCTATTCTACTCATCCCCATTCGTGCTCATATGATTGACACCCTAGATGAGTGGAGCCGTTGGTATTGTGCAGTAGGAAAAAAGGGTGCACTGAATGGAAATGAAAAAGGCGAACCCAATGGTTCGCCTTTTGTTATTCCAGTTAGTTTCCAATTTAGTTATCGGTTTCCAACTCGGTTATCACAGTTTCCAACTTGGTTATCTGTGATCAAAACTGATCATAGATAACTAAGATGGAAACTCGCTACCTTTCTGTATCAATCGTTTGGAAATCACGTTAAGGATAACCAAGTTGGAAACTTTTGGTAATTTGGAAGTCTGGTTGAACTTCGTAGCGATAACCAAAACGGAAACTAGGAGGGTAGTAGTGATTAGTCTGTTTTAGCTTCCATACAGCGAACCGCCACTGTTTATATAGTTAAACATCATTGAGAAATGCCCTGCTAGAGCTTCTTTTTTTTGTGGCACTCTCTTTCAAAACTCTTATTCTGATGTTTTTTTTCGCAAACTAGCTTCTTAATCTGATACTTTTCCTTTTGGCTGAATTTAATCTGATGTTTTTCGCAAACTAGCTTCTTAATCTGATACTTTTCCCTTTGGCTGCATTTAATCTGATGTTTTTCGCAAACTAGCTTCTTAATCTGATACTTTTCCCTTTGGCTGCATTTAATCTGATGTTTTTCGCAAACTAGCTTCTTAATCTGATACTTTTCCCTTTGGCTGCATTTAATCTGATGTTTTTCGCAAACTAGCTTCTTAATCTGATACTTTTCCCTTTAGCTACATTTACTCTGATGTTTTTCACAAATTAGCCTATTAAACTGGTGTTTTTGCTAGTTCGGTTCATTAAGTGGTCACGAGATAATCGGAGGAGAATGTTTTTGGAACTCGATTCAGTTCGTTTTCAACTATCCCTAAAGTCGATGAAGTCAAGGCTGTAGACCATTATAAGTATAAAAAACAACTGAAAGTGAAGGTACGGATGAGCTGACACGTCGTTGGACAGAAGTGTATTAGTGATTTTGACAGAGCGTAGCTAACTATCAAATTTGTATTGTTATTTAGGTACTAGCTATAGGATAATTAAGAATAATCTTTGTAATTTACAGTTTCAATAATGTCACAAACAAAGCGCTATTTAGAATCACTTGAATACTCGGAAGCTGAGAGTGTTCCCAATGAAATTGAAGCATTACCTTTGGGCTTTACCGAGATTGATTTTGGCAAACTAAAGTTAGAAAGGATACTTTTTCGTCGCAAAAACTTTGATTCTAGTGAAGTCATTTCCCAAGTCGCCTCTGAACAGATTATTGCTATTACGTATAGAGTGGGCAAAGGGTTTTCTCAATCTTTGCTACATCTTGTAAAAAATGCTGCACCCAACTTAAATCTAAAAGTCGCCTTCAATTTCATTGACGGGTCAGGGAACAATCCTAATGCTCACTATGCACGTAAGGATATAAATAACTTGATCGGAGCTTTTAGAGCTCTCTTTGAAGATATCTATGAGTCCACTAGTATCGAAGTAATTGTGACTACTGATAACCATATAAAGCTTCTTCAGTTTGATGATAATCTGATGATTGGTTCAATGAACCTAAGTCAAACAGCAGACGGCCTTACTGAAGACAAATTACTAACAAAATTTGATGGTAGGACGCCTAGAGATAACTTTCGTAATCATGAGTTGATTTGCCACTTTACTGGCAACGCGCAAGGTGTAGCCGAACAAGTTTTTGAGCAACTTGCTGAAACCAAAGATGCAGTAACTCTACATCTAAAAAAATGTAATTATCAGAAACAGCTTTTTAAGACTTGTAGCAAACTGAAGCTTTCACCTTTAACGTCTGACGATACTATTGAAAACCACCAAGCTAAAGAGAAAGAAATAGAGAAAACTATCCGATCTGTGCTTGAAGAGGTAATGTCGGCCTTCTTGGTTGTAGAACTTGGCATTGTTTCAATTGATAAACTCAACTATTTTGATTACGACGACTTAGTAGATCTGCATTCGCTGATAGCTGATTATCCAGTAGAAGAACTTATCGACTTTATACAAGAATACGCGTGCTTTATTTCCAGCGACTTGCATGAAATTCCTTTCTTTTGTGAGAATGTTGAAGAACTGTGGCATGGTATCGTTGACCAACTCATCGACAGTGAACTAGATCTAGAACAATTGAAAAATAACATAATTGAACAACGTTACGACAACGACCTAGATGATGGTGAGGGTGAGCCTGTATTTGGGCAGAAATCTCAAGATATCTACCATGTGACATGTGCTGATTTACATCAAGAGTTAAAAGCTAATCTATCAGAGGTTATCGAATCTATCCCGACAATTGGCGATGAGATAGGTATGCTGATTTTTGAAAAAAGACTTTATTAATTCAACTAATACAGCATATTCTTCGAGGCGTTTTCACGATTTTAATTGTAGTAGCCTAGTTAAAGAACGACTTTGTTGTATCTGACAGGAAGCCCATTTGTGCAAGAGCCTCTGAATCTTTCACATCCGCTAGTAAGTTACGACTAATTTGTACAGTCGGTTAACCAATAGACTTCTTCAACTAACTTTCGGACAATTTCAATTTACGGCAATGGGCTGATTTCTAAACTATAGATAGCTTTTAGTATCCAAGATGTAATCAGGCACCACTGTTCACAGCGTCTGGGTAGTCCTAATACTCGAATTCTTTTTCTTTGAAAGTCCCAATTTTTTTACTTTCATCTTCTTCTTTTAATCTGGCGAAATATTAGAGTAGACCTATTTCATATGGCAGATTGTGACGGAAATCTCACACAGGAGGGATAAGTCGGGTGTAAGGTTGAGACCTAAATGTGACTAGAATAGGAACAATGGAAATGACGAAAAATTTTGAAGGTCAATATATAGATAAGTCTACAGGTAATACTTACGAAATTATAGCGAATGAAAAACAAGGTAGTGGGGTAATAGGTTTGACCTTTATCACTTCAACAGGGATGAGCGTATCGGCTATAACATTAGAAGATGGGTCACAAGGTATGATGCTTGAAGATGGAACTAATTTATCGCGTATATAAGGGTTCTATGTCTTCCATCAGCAAAATAAAAGGTTGGTTTAGTCCAGCTTTAGATTCTGAGAATGTCAAAGCCGATGTTGATAAGTCGATTAGGTTCGCTTCTGGATTTATTTCGTTAGTAGTGTGTTCTTATTTAGCATGGTTTTGGGGTTTTAATAAGCAAGCCTTATCTACAGATAGTTCTGTCTGGGGGGCATTCGGGGATTTTGTTGGAGGAATACTTAATCCAGTGATAGCTTACCTTGCGTTTTATTGGTTAACCCGCTCCGTAATAATCCAGAAAAAAGAATTATCTGAAACTCAGAAGGTGTTAGCGGAAACGGAGAAAGCAACAAAGGAGCAGGCTAAGACTTTAGAAAGACAGAGATTTGAAAGCTCATTTTACTCATTACTTGAGCAGATGAACTTAGTGAGTGTTGAACTCAAATCCATAGAGCAAAATGACACTAAAAAAAGGTCAAAGTTAAAAAGGCTTTATAATACAGTAATTAAAGCCTCTCAGCTAAAATCTCACGATAGTCCTTCATCTCAACAAGTGCCCAATTGCCATGAAGCTATGATGATAAATTCTGTCGAATGTAACCATTATTTTCGCATTATCTATCACCTATTGAAGTACATAGTAATGAATTTTGATGCTGAGAATAAACCAAAAGATTTTGATGAAGCCATAGAAAGGAGATTAACAGCGGAAGAAAAGTTCTACTCAAATATAGTTAGATCTTTCCTTGATAAAGAAACAACCCAATTGTTGGCATTCAATTGTATCTCTAATTCAGCAGACGAATTTTATAAATACAGATTACTGGTAGAACGGTATGCTCTATTAGAGCACTTCCATATAGAACAAGACTGGATGGTAAGCTTACAGGGATATTATAAGAGGAAAGCGTTCGGTAAACATTACTTGTTAGGGGAGCTATCTAAGGCAAATAATGAGTAGGAAAAAGAATTTTTGAGAGTTGATTGTATCGTTATATATGTTATTTCAAACTCCTTAATCTGTGCTGGCTCAGACTTAATCTGATACTTTTCCCTTTGGATGCATATAATCTGATGTTTTTCGAAAGTTAGCCTATTAATCTGGTGTTTTTGCTAGTTCGGTTCATTAAGTGGTCATGAAATGATCATAAGAAAAGAGTTTTGGATGCTGAATTAGTAGTAAGCCCCTCTAGACCAGAGACTAGCTGTCGCTAAGATGATTGACTAGCCTTACTGGAGCAGAGCATTAGTTAGATTTCGGGTCACCTAGTCACCTTCGAAGGTAGCCTTTTAATTGGAATTATGTTCGTAAAAACAACATTATGCAGACTCTGTGAACAATTGATTACGATCTGAATTGAACTGCCTCTTAATAGAACATTGGTTATTCGTAATCTTCTAGATCAACGTATTCAATTTTAGATAAGGATTACGTTCTACTGGATCTGATTCAAGATGCTTAGCTATGGAGTGAAATTAAACTGGCAACCGAACTTTTAACGCAACTATATTCAAAAATGTTGGTCAAGTGGCTGTTAACAAAGAACATCATGCTGAGAAAAGTAGATAAACTTGAATCAACTAACTTCCTTACATTAGAGATCAAAATCTGTAAACAAAAAAACGCCCCCATAAGTGAGGGCGTGATATCACCGAATTACCTTTTTGTATATACGCTTTTCGCAGTCGCTCTAACTTTAAACCTCTCCCGAAGTACCTACATTAATTCGGCGATAGAGCGGGTGGAAGGGCTTTTTCAATTCGACTAATCCTTCTCTTACCTAAGCCTATTGTAGCTAAAGTCCCGCTTGTAAACCATGATTGAGGCGAAGAATATTGAAATGACCATTTTCAGGTGAAGCTTCTACGATTAATTAACTCCTACTTGATAGCCTGTTTGTCTATCTAAAAGGAGTCAATTAAGTCTGTGACGATTCTCTACATCACTCATAGTTAAACTCCTTTTTCGAGTCGTCAACTAAGACTCTTAACATATCTTGTTCGTGTGCGGAAATTTGAGTTTCGCTCCACTCGTTAGCGTTATTCATTGCCTTAATCATTTCATACAGCTTAAGGGTATCAATGCTTTTATCTACGATAGCGGCTTTGAAATGATCACGTTTAGCAGTTGGTAGTAAGTTGCTCAATTTTGAATTTTTACTGTGGCTAATTAAACACAGATTACCAAAACGATGTAAATCATTACCAGGCAGGACGCGATGCCCATCAAGAGGGTGCTGTGGATAAAAGTGTTCTACAGAACTTCGAAAGGTAAACTCAAATTGGGAGATAACACTATCCATCGCATTTCGTATGCCATCACACCAAAGCAAATAATCGAGATAATTAAACACTAAGTTATTTTCAATCACGCCATAGTGTAGCTTTTTCATTGCTGGTTGGCTTGTCGAATCAAATTCAGAGTAGCCCTCATTTTTATAAATCATGTGGTAATAATCTGAGGGTTCCACACTTAAAAATCGACCATATACAAACTGGCGAGCTAGGTTTTCTAGTTTCTTCAAGTATAGGCGAGGAGTAACTCTGTCCATACTGAATAAATGGAATAGTGCGCCATTTAGCCAGTGCTTATAAACGAGTGTGGGTGTTGAAACGTGTAATGCACTTAACAACATTAAAACCTGACGGTTTATCCCTTCAAAACCATCTTCATCATCTTGCTCTTTGCTGTCATCAAAGGTATTGATATAGCTTTGGCTTTTAGCATTGTAAAAGTGTAGCTTCTTCAAACTCCACTTATCTTTGCCATCACTAAATTCGCGCTTAATGATGTATTGGTCAAATAGGTATTTACACTTGAGTAGTGCAAATGCAAAGTCTTTTACTGCGTTGATTTTGTTATTATTATCTTTTAAATAGGCATCAAACTGCTCTAACAAACGTTTGTCGTCTAACGCGATATCTTGCTCGGTTAAAACCCTCAAAACATGGAGCAAGAAGTTTGAAAAGTTAATCACGCTATTAAACCGCTCTGGTGTTAGCGTAATATCAGTACCAGAAGGCGACAGCGGTGGCTTGGCTAGTATGTCATTGAGCGAAAGCGATACGCTTTTAGTTTGCTCGTTTTGTTTTGTAGCTACATTTTCAATAATAGCAGCTAACTCAGCGTAGTTTGTTGGTGTAAATTGCCCCCAATCGTCTTTACCAAATATATTATGCCTCTCGTCTGGGCTAAAACCATACTGAACATAACGTTCCATATTGGCGGTTGCATCCCACACTTTACTGAGTAGAAGTACGTGCTGTGTTCTCTCATCTTGGTCTTCAATGTCATTTAACACCGACATTAACCTTGCTTTAACTACTTCGTGTTTTTCAAGTTGTTCACCACGATTGTTCATAACCTCAAAGTAATGGTTCAAATTAGTATCTTTAGGAACAAAAACACGTGCTATTTCTACTTTTTCGAAAAGGTAATTGCAGAATCCTTGAAGCTTATCACCTAAAGCTATCAACCCTTTCTCAAGAAGTGTGTAACCATTTACTACATCAAGGTTATAGTCATCGGTTTTCAAGTACTCTAAGGCCACACCCTGTATTAAGCTTGCAAAGGTATCTGACGATTTCTGACGGCTCTCAAAATTCAGGTTTGCCACGTCATACCAACTCATATCGACAACAGTTTTACTTGCGGAAGATAAGCGTTTAAGTGCAAAAATGAGTAAAGTGAGCGTGGTAAAACGTTGCTGACCATCAATCACTTCAAAGTTGCCATCCTTGCGCTCAAATACCACTAAAGTGCCAATATAATAGGATTGATTAGGTTTATTTTGTTGGTAGTCCAATACGTCTTGTATTAACTGGTTGATTTCACCCTCACCCCAAGCGTAGTTACGTTGGTACATAGGTACTAAATAATGGCTAGTATCACTTAATAGTGCTTTAACGTTATAGTTTTTAATTACTGTACTAGTGCTTTGATTACTGCGCTGCATTTGTGGCGTTTGCTTGTTACTCATAGTACTTCATTTCCTTAAACAGTTCGGTAATCTCAGCAAGTTTAGTTCCCTTACAATCTGTTGCCTTAAGTGTCATTAGCGGCCAACTTAAAACATCACTTGGCTGCACCGCTTGCTTGATGCGCTCGAACACATTTTGCGTGAGTGCATGTTTATCCATTCGCTCTATACCGACTACCTGCATTTGTAATCGGCAGCTATATGCCCAAATAAATAGCTTTTCTATGGCCTGTGAGAGTTCATGTGCACCAAACTTGTCTAAATAGAAAATCACCGCGCAATCAAACAGAGTACGAACATAACCATCACCCGTGCGGGTGCGAGAACCGTAGGTATTAAGAGTATGTAGAATCTGACAAGCTAAAGGCTCTAGGTCGTGATCTAATATGCGTATAGCTTGTTTTGAATCTATATTTTTCTCTTTTATTGAATAGTTACGCTCACCACTGACTATCTCAGTAATCTTATGTTGATAATGACTGGTCATTTCAAAAAATCGTCTGCCGTTGATAATCATCTGGTCAAGATGGAATGGAAAACTCATATGCTGATGGTCAATATAACGTTGGTACTGGCCGTTATACTCATCAACAAAATGGTGAGAAATACGAAGTGGCTCTACGTAAGGGTAAAGCCCAACCTGATCAAGGTTCACCCCTTTGAATAGACTCACTTGTGATTTATTAAAATACTGTGCCGATTTACCTTGTGCCCAGTTGCGAATACGAAACAAATAGTTGGCAAACAGCCGTGCTAATTGCTCGCTCTCCAAGCTTTCCCAATGGCTCACTGAGTCGGCCTTTAAATCCGCTTCACTTTGCGAAAACTCTCGCAAGTGAAAGGCTTTTAATAAATCGTGTGGGTCTAAATCTCTGCCTCTGGCATTTTGCGAATCAAAAAATTGAAACGCTTCAGATATATCCTCCAGAACAAAGGTAACTACTTCACAGCGGTTCAAAAGAAATTCAATATCTGCTTCAGTAAAATCACAGCGTGCCATCGCACGTTTTGCCGCCATAAAGTTTTGATGCAAATTTCGATGTGAAATATCACTATTGAAGGTTTGTCGTTTTAAAAACGCATTTACAGGTTCTTTAAGGGAGGTAAGTGTTTCTTTAACATCTTGGCGCTTTAAGCCTGCTAAGCGTTCTTCTAACAGGGCTTTTACCAGAAGCACCAGCGTTAGTGTGCGCTGCTGTCCATCAACAATATCAAGCTTTTCTGAGTATCCATCTGAGTGTTTGTGAAACACTACAGAACCCAAACGGTAAGCTGACTTTTTTCGATACACTTTTAAATCATTGAGTAAATCAGCCAAGTTTTCTTGCGACCACTTATAAGGTCGCTGGTAGGCAGGAATAGTTAATTGAGGTAAAGACAACAGCGTCTTTACCTGAGTAACTTGTTTGTCTAAATTGTCCATAGGCGTTATTCCTTACGCTTTACCAACGGTTAATCACATTGCATAAACAATCTAGATTGTTTTATATTCTGCGGCAGTTGACAGCTTGTGCAGTTAAGAGGGATTTGTTCGTTTCGCTCGATAACATGAAACTTCATTAATGATCCTATTAGTTATTTGTAAGTTTTTGGATAGCAGTTTTTCTATCTACTTATTAACTATGACTCTCAATTTAATACCTGATATTTCATCGATATAAGTCTCTGTAGCTCCTAAAACCGAAAGAATATCATTAGAAATGACAGGTTTTGAAATAGCAGGTTGAACAATTGCTACGCCAACTCTGAATGAAGCATATCTAGCGACTTTTGACAGGTGGAAAAGCTGCTCTAGCGTTCCCTTGTCTATACGAGTAGTCTTCTCTTGGCTTAATCTCACTCGCTCTCTATCAATTAACCTATTAATCAGAGCTTCTTTATTAGCAAACCACTTAATACTTTTCACAGCTTGCCCAGCCACTTGATAGATGTCGTCTACTCGTGCTCCAGGCTTGGCTACACCTTTCTTTTTAGTACAATATTTGCAGTGATATAAATCTATAATTAGCTCGGAATCATTGTTGTTTTTGATGGCGACAATATCAGCGACCTCTCCGCTACCATCGTCATCGAAAACTAGATCGTAGTTATCTCTGATTTGCTGGATGGTATGGTATTGAATCGAATGTGGGAGCTTGAGGTGTGTTTGAGACTCGACCGAAATATCAACTCCATCCCACGACCAATCGTCAATATTACTCAGTGAGTATAAGTACGCATATTCCTCATTCGAGTAGTACCTATACCCACCATCGATGATAGAAGTATCTTCCAAAAAGAAAGCTGGGGGATTTTCATCAAAAAAATCAGTCACTAGGTGCTTTTCACTTCCTATAACTATGTATAGAGGTGTATCTAAACTGTAACTTACCTCACCTTTGGCTGTAATGTGTAGTGGTCAACTAAAATTGGCCACGGTTTTAGAGCTTTCCCAATATAATCGTTCTGATTCATTGGGAGTCAGACCACCGTTATACTGATGTGGCCTGAGTTGGCAGTAATATCCGATAATGTAGCGAGTGATCTCTTGTTGAGCCTCAAAAAAGCTACGATAACCCACTGTTGGCACCCATTCCGTTTTCAGGCTTCTAAAGAAGCGCTCCATTGGCGCATTATCCCAGCAGTTTCCTCGGCGAGATAAACTCTGTTTTATTTGAAAGCGCCACAGTAATTGGCGGTATTTACGACTTGTATAGTGACTACCTTGATCGCTATGGAACATGACACCTTTTGGCTTGCCGCGAGACTCATAAGCCATCGACAAAGCTTTGCCTGTTAACCGACTATCAGGTGATAAAGACATCGACCAACCAATCACTCTACGAGCAAAAAGATCGATAACGACCGCTAAATACATCCACCGATTACCCGTCCAAATATACGTAACATCGCCAACCCAGACTTCATTTGGGGCGGTAACAGCAAACTGACGACCTAAGTGATTTGGAACTTCAATATGCTCTTGTGAAGCCTTTCTGTAACGATGCTTTGGCTCTTGGCAACTCACTAAACCAAGAGTTCTCATCAGTTTTGTCGCTCGGTAACGACTCAGCTTTACGCCCTGGGTTGTAACTATATCTGCAATGGTTCTTGCTCCCGCAGAGCCATTGCTTGCAGTGTGCGCCTCACTAACCAAGCTGCGAAGTTTTACTATTTCAACATTAATTACCGTTGGGCGTTTAAGCCAATAGTTAAAACTGCTTCGATGAACATTGAAGACTTCGCATAATGTTTTTACGCTGTAGCTCTGCTTGAGTTTCTTGATGATCAAGAATTGTTCAGTGAGTCCGACATCAACAGAGCTGTGGCTTTTTTTAGTATTTCATTATGCTCTTCAAGGCGAGCCAACTTCTTTTTCAATTCCCGAATTTCTATTTGCTCAGGGGTCATAGGAGAGGCTTTCGGTGTTTTCCCTTGGCGCTCTCCTCTAAGTTGGCGAACCCATTTATCCATCGTGGATTTACCCACATTCATGGCTTGGGCTGCTTCATGCACTGAGTAATTTTGATCTAGGACTAACTGCGCTGCTTCTAACTTAAATTCTGCGCTAAATAGTCGTCTTGTACGTTTTGTCATAGTGTCACCTGTTAACTTATGAGGTGATGATATCACCTCTAACTAAGTGACCAAATTCACTATGCCACTACAATGGTTGCTGAAACACAAAATAATCCAAGAGGAGTCGAGATGTTAAAGCACCTGACGTTCCCTTTATCAATAGTCTTATCGGACAAAGTTAGCTCGCAGTTGAATAATGTCTCTTCCCACTTACCATCGCTTAGATATACTTTTCGGTCATTCTTGCGTAATAGCTCAATTGGCCATTCGATATTGAGCAATCTAAGATCTGGGTATTCGGTTAACTCTTCACTTTGCATAGCAGTTTTTAATACTTTGTTAGTATCGATAGACTCATCTAAGATTTTTTCGCCAACGTTTTTGCACCAGTCGATCCATTGCTCTAGAGAATCACTGTCCATCGACCAGACTTTACCCTTGTAGGAACAACCGACACTAACAAGTCTCCCGTCTTCATACCCTTTACCAAAAATATTGGATTTAATAGAACGTTTTGCTTCAATGTCTGGAATCTGATCATTGATTTCAGTTCCTGTATGCATAGAGTAACGTAGACCTTTTTTGTTCTTGTTTAGACCAACATTTTGGAGCTTTAATCTTTTGAGCCCAGACAGTGCACGAAATACCCGCTCACCATTTACTTGAGGAGCTCCATTCGCGATTAATTTTACTAATCGTTTTACGAGACCATCTTTTGCTGATGAATGGATAAAAAGTAACTTGTTCCGTTTATCCACATAAGCGATATATAGATCCCACGATTCGTCAAAAAGCTCTTTAGAGCTTGACCATCCAACAGGAGCATAAGATTTGACCGAAAAGATAAGAGTATCTTGCTCATCATTTAGAATGGAGTCATGAATCTGAAAATGCTTGTTACCAAATTTATGGAAGTTTTCAGGTTTCCAAGTAGCGGCTCTTAAGTTAAATACGGTGGTACTAATACTTGGTGTTAAGCCCAAATCCAGCAATTTACTGGGCTCTGAAAAGCCTGCTTTGAAATCTTGATACTTTAGTTCTGACGTTACCTTATCACTACTGATGTTACTGATAATAGAGTTCCAGTCTGAGTCTTCATTGTACAGTTCTTGAAGACAGTCGTTCAGTTTAGGGTTGGCAATGTTAGCGACAAATTTTGCATCTCCAACCCCTTGTACTGTTCTAGTAAAACGCCCAGTAAACTGGAGCATTACATTGATACTTTTATGTGGGTCATGAATTGCTGAGATTTTTAATTGAGGTAAATCGAATCCTTCTCCTAGCATATTTACGCATACAATTATTCGATGTTTTCCTGCTTTAATCGCTTCAAGAATTTCGTTTTTACGTTTTGCTTTACTTGTAATCAATATAGGAGAGAGTTCGGTTTCATTTTTATAGTATTCAAATACCTGTGTCGCTCTCTTGATGTTGTTTGCTCTAGCCATCACTATGTGATTGAGACCGTTCCCTAAGTCGGCTTTAAGTAAATCAATAGCTTTTTTAGCTATCACTTTATCTGCTTTTTCTTCTACAAACTCTTTTACGGGGTGGAATTCGATTGGCTTAAAGTACCCATCAACTTGCGCTTTGTTGAGTGAGTAGTTGAATATAATCTTTCCTTCTACTCTGGAGCTGTCCGTCCGAAAAGGTGTGGCCGTAAATTGAAAAATTGGTTTATCGGAAAATTGTGCTTTGATTCGTGCCCAAGTGGTCGCTATGACATGATGTGCTTCGTCCACCACTAAATGAGAACATGCTGTTATTAAGGTATTTAAGGCGTCACTATGGAACTGTGATAATGCTGCGGCAGTTGCAATGATTACGTTTGACTGTAACAGTTGTTTTATTTCGCCAATATCTTGAACGCCATTTTTTATGGTCGCAACAATAGGGTTCTCGAAGTTATCATTAAGCATTCCTAGCTGCCTTAAAAGCCCTAATTCTAAGAACTTTTTCTTGGTTTGTTCGCGCAAAGCGTCAGAAGGAACAATGACTAACGTTTTGCGGAATCTACCAGCAATAACTATGGATAAGATAGTTTCAGTTTTGCCTGTGCCTGTTGGCATAACGATAGTCGCAGCACCAGTAGCTTCAGATTTTTCGTACCCAAGAGCTGCATAGATGCCACCGATTTGAGGAGGGCGTAATCCTGGGGTTTTTAGAGCTAAGTTTTCTTCTTGAAAGATGAAATTGTTCTCGCACCATGATGTATGGATTTCTTCAGGTGAAAGTTTTTTATCTGCCAATGGTAGCCAAGATAGTTGACTTTTGCCTATTAAGCTCTCGTTTAACATCCCCATTTTCAACTCCTCAAAAACAAACACATTAATGCAATATGAATAAATGTAACATGATGCATATTGGTATTTGTTGTTATTGTAGTCAATTGAAATTGTTTAGATTTGTTTAAGAGTGCACTTCTTTTCGAGAGATATTGAACATGTATTATTAAATTATCCAACCTCCTATAGACCAGTGACTAGTTGTAATTGGACTGCCCAGACATAAAGCCTCTTTCCGCATGTTAAGCTTTAAGGAATCGTAGTTACTGGGTTATAAATATTTATAATCCTATTTAGGTCAATCGGAATAAGTTTTGAATAGGCTGCATGTTTAAAGGTATCAAGTACATCTGATATAGACACTTTATGAACTGAAGCGGCATACCTAAGGTGCTCTTCTAGGGTTGCAGTTGGTCGTGTTAAAAAGCGCTCATGTAAGGTCATGGTGATGATCTGGCTTAGATACTCGTTCACATCAAGATTTCGAACATGGTGATAGGTTTCTCGCAGCCATCCGAGGTTAGAGGTCTTGATTGGATTAAGCTCTTTTTCAGTGACTTGAATTACTCCAATGTTCTGCTTTTCCCAGTATAAGCGCTCAATTTCATTTCTATGATGTAAACGAATAGCATCATCAGATGAATAAACTGTGTTCCTATATTCATCAGATGGTACGCATTTGAACGCTTGTTGGTACAGGCTGCTACACAGTTCATCGTATTCGACAATGACGAAATCTGTCGTTATACCTAGATGTGATTTTGCTTCTACAATTCTGCTTTCCTTATGACGATACAAGCTTAATTGAGTATGACATTGTAGTGATTGTTCATAAGGCAGTAGATAGTGCTCCTTGATATCAAGAACATTCCTTTCATGCTCTAGGTGTAAAAAAAGAGCGAGCTCTTCCAATGTAAATAGCTCGTGGTAGCGGTTGGTCTTATGGCTAAGTAAAATGTGAGATAGGGGAGACGGTTTATTAGAGTTATCTATTTCAAACAAACGTGTGCTGCCATTCGATATCTGATTTTGTAGATTTTTGATTCTTTTAAACTCGCGGTTAGTAATCGATGCTTGTATGGTAGTAGTCATAATTGTCACCCTCGTATATCTATTAATAGATAGCAGGCCAATTACTATCTGTCCAGTTGATTTTTAATTTAAAGCGTTGATTTTAATGAATTATTATTGCTTAAATTAAGCAGGGTAATAGGTGTTAAGTTAAAGTGCTTTGAGCTAATTACTCCCTGTAGTGGCGATTCATATCTATATATTTTAATAGTGATTGGTGATTGGTGATTGGTGATGGTGAGTTTATGAGTCTGGTGGTATTAGATTTGAAAGTGCTAAATAAAAAAGAGGTTGTCGGGAAGTTGAAAATGTATGGGATTGAATTGCCGAATGCTTTTGACTTTTCACAGCATACATCAATAACGTTTTGTACACGCCGTCGAAGAATTATAGAAGTAGAAAAAGTTGCTTAGTGGATTTAAGATGATTCGGGAGCGAAGTAAGAAGCAATTATAGAGATAGTGTGCAAATATCAATATATAGTGATTGAGTCTTAATTATTACACTATATACGCCATGTGTGCAATTGGTAATTGTCAATAGAGGATTTACGTAAAACACCCAGGATACGATAATTATTGATAATTTGTGATTTGAATCACATCTTTATGTTGATTGTGGATGTATAGTTAAATATCTGGTTAAAGTTGCATCCTGTGTGTTGACTTGCCGAGTGTAATAGCACTATTATAACCCTGCTTAATGGCGGGGTTTATTCGTTTAGGCGAAAAAAAACGAAGGTCAACCACCACAATCGACTTTCGTTCTTCCATTAAGTGACTACTGCGGAAGCAGGTTGAACGGTTTGTTCATGTCACTAACATCTTTAAGGCGTGGATACTACTTTCAATCTGTTCTCGTGTAAACAATATTATTGTAAACGTGAGGTACAGAATATGTCAGGTAATGACTATAACGTATACCAAGGTGCTGACGGTCAGTGGCGAGGTAAGCGACAAGATGCTAGTAGAGCTAGTGTAGTATCCGAAACTCAACAGGGTGCTTTCGAGCAAACTAGAGAGTACGCAAGGAACCAAGGCTCCGAGGTATCAATTCACAGAGGGGATAACGGACAAATCCGTGCTAAACACTCCTATGGGAATGACCCAAGAGATACTAAAGGTTAAACCGAACTGAAGCCCACTATTGATTAGTAGTGGGCTTTTCTCGTATTGGGATTATAGATGTCAGAGAGCAGAACGGAAGAAGAGCAAAAGCGTTGCAATGAAATTCATGACAAGTACAGGGATGATTTGCTTAAACGACAGCAGTCAAACTCTGAAGGTTATGATAAAGCGATACTATCTTTATCTTCAGCTAGTTTAGGTTTTTCTTTGACAGCTATAAAGTTTGTTGTTCCGCTAGAAACTGCTACATACATGTGGTTGCTTAATCTTGGGTGGGCATTGCTTTTAGCTACTATTATATGCTCCTTGTTAGCCTATAGAGTAAGCAACAAGGCTTTGGGCCAAGAAATGCTTAATGCCGAGGACTATTACATAAATGGCGATGAAACAGCTTCTCGCAGGAAGAACAAATACAGTGAAATCAACGGAAAACTAAACAAAGCAACAGGAGTGTTTTTTGCCATAGCAATAACATTCGTTGTGATATTTGTAATGGTTAATGTGAATGGAGATAGACAAATGTCAGACCAAAAAAACACAACAACTCGTATATTTGTAGGTGATAGCGCCGATGTTCCGAGAATGCAGAGAGTTTCTGGTGGTAAGAGTGCGGAAGTACCAAGTATGCAAACAGCACCAAAGAAAGTTTCAGGAAGTGCAGAAGTGCCACGTATGCAATTAACACCTAGTAAACAGCCAAGTAACTCCGATACAAAAAAGTCTTAGTTATAGATGAGTCCTAAGAACTTTGTTACTTAGCGTTATACAAGCGGTCAAAGTTCTTAGGGTGGGTTATTAGTTTAACAAAGTTCTAATCAGTGACGTTTAACTATGGTACTTCGCCTTGATTCGGAGAAGTAATCAAATGGCTAAGCCTGAGAAATCAAATTCAATGCTGCTAAATAGGCCAACGGTAGACGCTCTTTATTGGCTCTAATTGAAGGCGCACCGATAAGTTGCCTATCGATATCGGAAAGAGAGCTGGTTTGAGTGATTTCCATATGGATTCGTTTTACTAAGGCTTCATCGATACTGTCCCAGTCTTTCGCACCATAAAATTTCGGCTTCATTTTGTTAGGTAAATGACTAATTAGCCATTGTTTGTCGTGTTTGAATAGCCAAAGATAATCATTAGTTTTTTTCTTCAATTCATTTCTTGAACAATCAGGGTGGGAATTCTTATAGTTAAGTAGTGACAGGCGGTGTTTGGCTCGTGCTTCAAAATATCGTAATTTTCGCCGCCATTCAGACAGACCTTCCTGACCTTCAATTTTTTGCTCAATACTCCCTATACCAACGCCACATTCCTTAGCGATATCTTTTCGGTGTATTCCGCGATAAGCGAGTCTAATAATTTTGAAGGCCATTTCATCCGTTAGCTGTTTGTATCGATGTTTGATTTTAATATCGTGTTGGGATGCAACTTTTGTAATGTAACCTACTGACTTTCCTGTCGCCTCTGCGACAGAACGGAGCGATTGTCCTTGTTGTAGCAGGGTAATAGCCTTCGTATCACTTTCAAGTTGTTGCTCCTTGCTATGTAGAGCTCGACTCGGTTGGGTTGAATCTAGTGGGTATCGCGAAAAGTATTCAATCGGAGAGTCTACGAAAAATGCACCTAGTAGGGCATGCTTAACGTAATGCAGATTCGTATCTGGTTTTATTAGGTTTCGGACGTAGGAAATATTAGACAGTTCTTTTGGTAGCAATCCAGTTTCAAGTAAACCAGACCAATGATGATTAAAGTCGCATGAAAGTTTGTTTAACCTGATGTGTTTAAACCGTGTTAGGTAGCCTTTCTCATTTAATGCGCTCAAATGCGCCTCAGAAAGGTTTAAACGGCTATTGCTTTGGCTTAGTGAAAAAAAGTCCGAAAGGAACTGAGAGAGCTTGATAGCAGCACTTGAAGGGGGCTCATCACTTGACCTGAATCCAACTATGCATGTTGGTGGTGGTTCAATTCGTTTGTTGAGACCGTCTGCATCAAGGGAAATGCTCGTAAGCCACGTCAAGTGTTTCGGACAAACGGTGACTCCCGAGATTTGGTGCTTGGTATACCAAACGCCATAACCATAGTTGACTTGGTCTGATTCTAGACACCTGGGGCAATATTTGATGGTGTTTCCGAAGTTTAAGCGACTAGATACAAGTCTGCTTAAAGCCATCACAGATGTCCCACAATCAGAAAGCATGGCTAATCTCAGATTCTCTTGGTCTTTCACGTTTCGAATAGTCGCGGAGACTAGTGGGTACGTAGTTCCTTTATACAACAACTCGTCGGCTAGAAAACCTGTTTTACAAGAAATTGTATTTAGTGAGCAGGGTAATTGGGGATTAAGCTTTATGTCAGATCGATCGAGTAACACTCGATTCTTTTTGCGCAGCGAGTGATATGGACAAGTCGCGTGATGACGTGCGACAAGCCCAAAAACTGATTCGCCTTCAATCCATTTTAAGAACATGGCTGCTTGGAATTGTATTTGTAGCGTGCATTGCAAGTATATATACGAGCGGTGGACTGAACTTAAAGCTAGAGTCCTTTAGGAAATATCTGGGAGTTCTGAGTGTCGGTGACATCGTTATCCCGTTAAATTTTTTCGTATTGTTGAAGTACCGTTGTAACCGTTCTTTTCCAAGAGATTGCCATAACTCTTTGTTCCAACGCGAGACACTTCGCTTAAACGCCAACGTATTGCTCTCGTTATCTGAAAACCCGATGTAAGTTAGATTATTGTTTTGAATATCGTTGAGGTTGAATTGCGCAACGTGTTGGTTGATTGATAAGCAAAATGATTCGACGCTAGCCATGAAATCATCAAAGTAGCCTAAGTCTTCTTCCATTTCATGCCCACACGCAGGACATTTATTTTCCGCTGGTGGCACAGGAACTCTGGATAAGTTTGAAAGTTTGTAGTCACAGTTAGAGCAATGAGTAATCAGTCTACTCTTATGCTTATAGCAGTGGAATACACCCGCACTTGATGAGCGTGGTGATAATACGACACACCGTATTTATCGAGATCGTGCTCTCTACAAGTTGAACAATAACGCCAAGCATTATTGTGGAGTGTTCGAGCATGAATAGTGGAAAACTGGTTTTCTTTCTTCTGAAAGGAATTACGAATCTCTGTGACCTCGCTCTTTGTCATAAATGGAAGCATGTAATTGCCCCCACAGTTGCTGAACCAGAACTTAAAAAGAGGATCAGATAGTAGTAAACACAAATCAACATCTAGTTTATGAAATGTGGTAACTGAAGATGCACGGAAATTATCGAGTCCGAAACGTTTTGCCGTTGTAGAAAAGGTTCCAAATGGCGATTGATGGTGAATTCGAAATAGATAGCTTCTAATATGCTCGTTCGGAAGTAAGTAGAGTGTGTTATTCACTATTGTTTGCTCTTTTTAATAGCGATTTGGGAGACATGTTATCTAACATTTGTAAATGTTTGTCGTTTAGCTTTTTTTGACCAGCCCCTTTGTTGTAGGTTGGTTTTTGTTCTGGTTTTATTGAGTTAGTTTTTTCGAATGCTTCTGCTCTGAAGTAGTCTTCACTTTCATGCAGAAGTGTTAGCGGAGCACAATCTTCAAATTGATAAAATTTACCTTGTTTGAGTGCTCGAAGGGCTACACTTATTACGCTAAATTGCTCACTAAATATTTTATCAAGCGCTTTTATACTGAGATCTTGGTTTTCTGGGATGAGATAGGTGAGATATGACATAGTAGAGCGGATAAGACTAGATGCAAGTGCTGGGATCCCAGCACTTAGGTGGTGAATGTGCCGAGTCAAAGTATCTAAATCAGTTTGTTGATTAGACAGTAATTGAACAGGACACATCTGCTTTATAAACCTTTTCCAAAACGAGCTATCTACATCGCATTGCTCAAGGATCAACGAACCACTCTTACCGATTCTCCTCGCTGCTGTCATCTCTTGTGAGAACAGGCTTAATGTTGTTAGTGTGCCGACCATGAAAAGCGGAACGCCGACTTTATTGAATAACTCCTCTATGAACCGCAAAGTTGCGTTTTCATTGTTGCCAACTTTATCTGTTTGAGTTGCTTTGGATAGGTTTTGAGCTTCATCTAAAATTATGATGCCGACGCCATGTAGAACTAACGCTTTTCGCACAGCCATCATGAGTGTGGTGACATTGCTTTTGGTATGAGATGAGTAATATTGCTCTCCTGTTACGGTGTCCAGTGCATCCAAGATGCGCCAAAGTAATGCTCGCTGCCCCTTCATTGTCGGAACGTCAACTTTCAACCACACAACTTGCTCATAAGCGAAAGACTGATCTTTATAGTTTCTGTGCGTAATGATCTGTGGAATCGTACTGAGAATACTTTCAGTCATTGCTGTTTTGCCTCTCCCACTGAGTCCTGCCAATAGAAAGCTGCTTTGAGAAGCAGTCTGTTGCAAGGCAAGTTGCTGTGTCCTATTTGACTCTGTGTCTTCCGTTAGGGCTATTGTTTTAAAGTCCCCGAAAGTGAGTGGATTACGATATATGTAACCATTTTCTATCATTCGGCGCATGGTGTCGTATAAACGCGGTGCTTCATCTTGTACAACATATCCATTACTTAAATTGTCTATGCCAGATCGCTGGTAGTACCCTTGATGCTCTAGAGGAATATCGGATAGGTCTAATGAAACGTCAGGCTCCAGAGTACACTGATGAATAAACTCTTTAGATGTCATCGGGAAACCTAGGGCTTCAACCAATGGATTTCCGCGAAGTTGCGGATTAGGGTGCGGTGCATACTTTACGGTCATATTATTCTTCACTCTCGAAAGGATCTGGTTCGTCTAAGTTTTGTTGCTTATTGCGGGGCTTTTGAGGTGGTTTATCACCTAGAATGTTGTTGATATCTTTTGAGCGTTGTTGTTTCTCTATATCTCCGACGATCTGATTTCGAATTTTGATCCCAGGCTGGATGGTTTTTGCATGAGATTTTTTTCTGTGTTTGGTTTTAGCCAGAGTTTGTTTATCTATTTCATTAAGTTCATTCAATAAATCAATTTTCTCTGAATGCTCTTTCTCTTTATGGAAACTTAACTTGTGTTTAGTTAACTCAAGCTGGTGTAGTGCGTTTGCTCGAATTTGATTTCTGTAGGCTTCTGAACGATCAGTCAATTCAAGTTGAAGTATTTCGCCATCGGCTTCGTCTTGCCACCAAATGTAGTTTGTAGAGTTGTCGTCATAACGAACTTCTATCTTTATTCTTCCCTCATTTTTTGCAAGATCAAGCCATTGCCTGCTCACTATTTCGTTTGAACTGTAATATAGTCCTTGGAAATACACACCTTGAGGACGGATAGTTGCTTTTCCTGGTGGTAACAGAGCAAACCTTAATTTATTAACAGGTACGGTAGCAGGAGGAATAACCATTTCCCTAAGTCCATAGGTGTACAGCTCTCTCGGCGTGAAGCCTATATCATCTCGTGACATTTCGAAGTTGTGGTTATTCACTCGCGCACGGTTGTTGTTCGTGTACATTATTGTTTTAATTAGGCGTTTCATGAAATCGTCGAAACTCATAGCGACCGTGCGTGAAGCATGTTGAGATTCCTTCATTGGGGTTTTAAATACTTGCCCAGCAACAAAATTCACGGCTGTATTTTGGTAAATTCGAAATGCTTGCTCCACGGTTCCTTTCATGTCGCCTCTGTGGAATGCCGTGAAACCCGCGAGATTAATACCAATTTTCCCTTTCATGATTGCTTCGATATTTTTGTCGGTATACTCAGAGCCCCGATCCATCACGAGTTGATTACAAGCGTGGTGACAAGGCCAGTCTTCTTCCTGGATTTCAATGCCATACTGCTTACAAAACTCGACTTTATCTGTTAGTGCGTTAAAAAGAGCTTGGCTAGCACCACTCCAGTTGGGGCCGCTGAAAGACGCATGAACGCCAACTATCATCCCAGACCAAGTGTCAGCTACTAAGTAAACAATGGGGCGACCACAAGATAATAGCTGCTCCTTGTCATATGGAAACAGAATATATTCATCGACCATCGTCGCGTCTATTTCGTATCTATCTGTTGGCCCACGTAGATCTTGTCTTGCAAGTCCAGGTTTACCTGATTTGTCTTTCTTAAAGCTGATTTCGCCAACTTCTTTTCGTATAAATACAAGAGGCCCAACAGCTTTCTTTAAGTGATATTTGAAACTTTCTGGTGATATCAAATGATTTCTTGGAAGTCCTATTGTCAGAGGTGCTGAGCCTTCAAGCTTAGGTTTAACCGTTGGGTAGAGGTATTCTCGGCAAAACTCTTCATACAAGTAGCTCAATCTAACTTTAGAACCCGAAGGGATCTTTTTTGAAAACTTTTCTATTGCTTTGAGGTCTTGCTCGGTTATACCTCGGTATGGTTGTAGTGGTCAACTAAAATTGGCCACGGTTTTAGAGCTTTCCCAATATAATCGTTCTGATTCATTGGGAGTCAGACCACCGTTATACTGATGTGGCCTGAGTTGGCAGTAATATCCGATAATGTAGCGAGTGATCTCTTGTTGAGCCTCAAAAAAGCTACGATAACCCACTGTTGGCACCCATTCCGTTTTCAGGCTTCTAAAGAAGCGCTCCATTGGCGCATTATCCCAGCAGTTTCCTCGGCGAGATAAACTCTGTTTTATTTGAAAGCGCCACAGTAATTGGCGGTATTTACGACTTGTATAGTGACTACCTTGATCGCTATGGAACATGACACCTTTTGGCTTGCCGCGAGACTCATAAGCCATCGACAAAGCTTTGCCTGTTAACCGACTATCAGGTGATAAAGACATCGACCAACCAATCACTCTACGAGCAAAAAGATCGATAACGACCGCTAAATACATCCACCGATTACCCGTCCAAATATACGTAACATCGCCAACCCAGACTTCATTTGGGGCGGTAACAGCAAACTGACGACCTAAGTGATTTGGAACTTCAATATGCTCTTGTGAAGCCTTTCTGTAACGATGCTTTGGCTCTTGGCAACTCACTAAACCAAGAGTTCTCATCAGTTTTGTCGCTCGGTAACGACTCAGCTTTACGCCCTGGGTTGTAACTATATCTGCAATGGTTCTTGCTCCCGCAGAGCCATTGCTTGCAGTGTGCGCCTCACTAACCAAGCTGCGAAGTTTTACTATTTCAACATTAATTACCGTTGGGCGTTTAAGCCAATAGTTAAAACTGCTTCGATGAACATTGAAGACTTCGCATAATGTTTTTACGCTGTAGCTCTGCTTGAGTTTCTTGATGATCAAGAATTGTTCAGTGAGTCCGACATCAACAGAGCTGTGGCTTTTTTTAGTATTTCATTATGCTCTTCAAGGCGAGCCAACTTCTTTTTCAATTCCCGAATTTCTATTTGCTCAGGGGTCATAGGAGAGGCTTTCGGTGTTTTCCCTTGGCGCTCTCCTCTAAGTTGGCGAACCCATTTATCCATCGTGGATTTACCCACATTCATGGCTTGGGCTGCTTCATGCACTGAGTAATTTTGATCTAGGACTAACTGCGCTGCTTCTAACTTAAATTCTGCGCTAAATAGTCGTCTTGTACGTTTTGTCATAGTGTCACCTGTTAACTTATGAGGTGATGATATCACCTCTAACTAAGTGACCAAATTCACTATGCCACTACAGGGTTTCCATACTTAGTTTTAGGGCCAGACTTGTTATTCAATTTAATATTCCCCTTTACGTCTATATCTGGTTTAACAGGAAGAGTTTGATTGCTTCCACATTCCCTCCAAAGTGGTAGGAGTGCATTTTTGTGTGAACCGAAATACCAGTAGCGGTTGAGTTTTTGTGATACGTATTTACGTTCACGATCTGATTTATGTATTAACTCTTCAAGCATCCCACTACTATTACCGAATAAATATTGATATTTTTTTTGGGGATCCAAAACTAGAGGAGAAATAACATCGAAAGCTTCGTCTCTCTTTTTGAGCCATTTAGCCCGACTTCTCGACTTTTTTGTGAGTTCATTGTCACTAGAATACAACAGCAGTGAGTGAGCACTTTCTTCCAGTTGCCAAGCTTTTTTTCTAAGTTGTGTCGCTAGCATGTCTAGGCCAAGCGTGAATGGACGAAGGGGTATTTTTTTCTTAAGATCGGTAACTGCAATTAACTTCTGTTCGTGGCAGACATCAACTATCAAGTAGTCGATTTGGTCTGTAGTCGAGACGATACGTTGATTAATACGCATTACATAATGTCTCATTCATTGCTAAAGGGCGGTACAGCTCAATTTTTGTATTTAGGTCGACAGGAAGATCATCGTTATAGCAGGCGTACTGAAACAACCTAAACATTTGGTCTAAAGTTATGTTGTGTGTTTCGGCAACGAACGTTAATTGGGTCTTTAGAGTGTCGGTAGGCTTGTCTTTTAAGCTTCTAATCAGTGTCAGTACCATCGATGTGTACAACGCTTGGGGAACTTCAAGGTGTAGTGGGCTTAAAAAACATTCCCTTAACCATTTTAGGTTATATGTCTTATTTGGGTTTAGATCTTGTTCAGTCATTTGCACTAAGGTTAAACCTTGTTTTTGCCAATAGAGTTGCTCTATTTGGAATTTCTGTCGTGTACGACTAACTTTTTGAGCTGACTCGTGTTTAGCGCTTAGTGCTTTCGATGGCTTATAGTTATATGGTTGAATTTTATCTGTATTTGAATCTATATCACGTGTGATTGCTACCATGTCGGTTGTCATAGTGTTTGCTGGAATAACTTTAGTCTGGTGGTCTCTCTCTTTATACCTAGATGGATGATATATATTTAATTCTTCTGCACAGCGCAGTGTTTGATTAATAGGTAGAGGGTATTGTTCGTATATTTCAACAACATTCTTTTGATGTTCTAAATGCAAAAATAAAGACAACTCCCCTTGACTTAATAAATGAACGTTGCGATTTGTCTTATGACTGAATATAATATTACACAAACCGACGCTATTCGACTGTCTAACAGTAATATATGGCTTGTATCCATCGGAGCTAATGGATTTCTGATGTCGCTCTATTTTATTTAATTCGCGCTCTGTTATTTCAGGCTGTTTAACTCTTTTCATAATATAACCTAACTATTGAATGTAATTATTAATAGCAGTGAATTAAATTGTTGTCCAACGTTTTTTGTTTGTTAGATGTTGTTTTTTAAGCAATTTTTATTGGTTATAATAATATGGATGGTTTCTTGTTTTTAAACTATTTAGTCATTTTTTGATTCCAAATCAATTGGTTGGGAATTATATATTATAACTTATAAAATAAGCTGTATCTGTGCTAATAATATAACCTAAATAAATGGAATTGAGAGTGTTTATATATATCAGTGCCTTAAGTGTTATTAATTAATTTTATGATCGCGATCAAATAACCGATGTGTATTTTTCATAGGGAATCTTATTCTGGAATAAATAATTAGTGTGGTAACTGTTTCTCGTTGTTACTTTCTGTCGGTAGGTCTACATTGGTATTATGGTTTCAACATAAATTAGGAGTAGTTGAATGGTTACACCAGAACGCTTTATTGAAATGGCATGGACGTTAGAGCTGTCGATTTGTTCGCTCACTAAAGAAACTACTCCCGCTGATTATCTCGATAGGTGTGAAGTGGCGGCAGTAAAGCATGGCATCGCGGTTTATACCCTTGATTTTGCGTTGTATGAATCTCCTAAAATCGCTTTCGCTGCTGAAGAGAACCGAGATTTGGTCAGTCTGTTAGAGCTATGTGGACGTAAGACACTTGTCATTTTTAAGAATGCAGAAGCTCTTGCACCATTGGAATGTCATGAGACGTTTTGGTTGCGGTCACTATTAACCTGCCGAAACGAAACAAATTTGCTAAGTGTGTTCGAGTTAGAAAAAGAAGCCATTTATCAAATGGCTCAGGTTACGAGCGCCCCATTCTACGACTCTATGATATCAATCTAATTTTGCTTAAAAACAATCAGTTACTAAGGATTTAAAATGAGGAATGAACTATTCGTTTATATAATAAAATCTGCTTAAATTGTATGTAAGCAATTTCCTGTTTCCAGTCATACTCGATACTAGCAGGATGTGAATTAGTCCCTATTCTGGAAGTAGTATGGACTTCGTTTGTTAACTGATATGCTAAACGTGCCTCTCTTTTTAGTAAAGAAACAACAACCCATTAACTTTTTTTGTTTTTCCACTTCACGCAAAAAGCAACGCGGTCTTTATTAAGATTAATAACTTCAGAGTCACCTATTAGTCTCTTCGTAGATGATTTATATTTAGATACTTCATCAATAGATATAAAAATTTGCTTTTCGAAGCTTGCATAAGTAGAGATAAGGCTTTCTATCGAGGTCACATCCATATTTTTAAACAACAGACTGTCGTGGATGATGCAAGGTAAACCAGTTTTCTCTAAAAAGGTTAAATCTAAAGATATCATGTTGGCGAACCCTTTACCTGTACCTCTATCATCGCCTCCATCAAACTTGTAGTCAGTGTCTAGTAAATACAGCTTAGGGCTGATCGGTTTATCTAGATAGATCTTACCGATGTACTTACTCAGACCCTGATTAATAGATTCTTGGATATTATCAATTGAGTCAACGAGTTGCTCTTTTATATCATCTTTAAGACCTTTGAGCTTCTGCTTAACCTCATCGTCTTTTTCCCAGAAATTATTTTGTTGAGATAGGTCTTTTTCAAGGCGATCTAGTTCAATAAGCTTTTCAAGTAAATAAACAGATTCTTCTTTTGAGTTTACGATCTTTAATAGCTCTGTATCGATACCATCAATTTCAGATTTTATCTCACTGATAGTCGAAGTTAGTGTACGCTTTTCATCGTTTAGTTGATTCCGCATTATCTTACTGATACCGCAATGAAATGAGTCAACTTGTGATAACCTATCTCGGTCTATTTCAGGGAAGAAATCAATTAACTCATTGAAGCCTTTACTGTTCTTAAGTTTCGTTTTTGATATGCTGTCTTCTGTTCTGCTTAGGCTGGTTTCATATCTAATCATTAAATCGAATAAACTGTCTTTCTTGCGTTTTAGTTCTGCATTTTCAGCACTGATTATTGACCTGATATCAGTAACATTCGCCTCCAGTGCATTTTTGAGAGTAGATATTTGCTCTCGTAGACTTTCAAGCTCCGTTTGGTTCTTATTGAATTTAGTTTTAGTGATTTTTACTATCGCGCCAGTGTTAAACGTACCCTTAATATTTTTCTGTACGTCTGTTTCTACCTTTTTTTCTTGTTCAAGTTTTGAGATGGCATGATACTCATCAAATAGCTTTAGTATTCGTTTTCTGATAGCTAACCACGCCTCTTTTGGTACTATGTCCAGAGGGCGTTTTTCATTGCAGTTATCTCTTTGGTAGATTCTGAAGAATGCGCTTACGCATTCTCTAAAACTGAGGTCATATTTATCGGTACCATACTTATCTCTTAGGATTTTTCTATATTCATCTATAGTGAGTAAATTTTTGTCTTCTATGTGATAAACACAGTCACTCGTACCTGTATTACGCACAAACGAGTATGGTTTATCAAACTCAAAGGTAAAACCCACGTCAAAGTTACTGACGTTTTTAATTACATCATCGCATTTGTCAGGAAAGTCATTGCCACCAAAAGCAAAATCAATCAACATTAATACTGATGATTTTCCTATAGAATTATGAGCATCATCCGCACCAACAACAGAGTTCAAACCTGTTTGAAACGTTAAAGTTGTTTTAACGAGCTTTTCGCAACTTATTGATTTAAGCAATTTTAATTATCCCGTTGTCTAGGTCTAAATCTATTTTTTTTAATATAAATAAAACGTCTAGAGCTTCAATATAATCTGGTAAGTCTACAAAGAGTTTTTTGTTCTTAGAATACAGCTCTAAAACATCATTAGTGTTATCTAGTTTTGATAAAAGCTTTGCTGCTTTAAAGACAACACTTTCGTCGATAGATATAATTTTATTCGGAACTATCATCTGAAAATATCTCGCAGTGTTGAATGAAATACGAAACCAATACTTCCGCCTTTGTTCTCTCTGTTATACCAGTATTAACCATGAACCACTCACACATCTGCTCGAAAATCTCGCTTTGATTGAACCCTTCTAGTAATAACAAACTGTAATATGAGCGTACTTGGTTGCAGATAAATACCGTACTGGCTTTTCTTTCCATTTCGATACGTTTTAGAGACTCTTTAATGTGCGCAAAGTAGGTCAATACCAACGTACTCACTTTTATTTCATTTACTGGATCAAAAGTGTCATCTGTCTTGTCTGAAACTTTTAGCGCATTATATGAGAGCTTTGTTTTGTTCAGATCTTCTTTGCTGAGCTGACCAATTCTTTGTGCAACGATCAAGATGTCTTTATGCAATGCTTGAGTGTCCCATGTCTCCGTGAGAGCTCGAATCTTGTTCGCGGATTTTTTTATTTCAACTAGCTGTCGATACTCTTCAACTGTTTTTTGGGTGTCATACACTTTATGGCACTCTTTGCAGAGTGCGATGAAGTTACCCTCTGAGTCGATCTCATCACAAAGTCGCTCTTCATTCTTTAAAAGCTCAAGTTCTCGTTCAGTAGCATTTAATGGATATATATGTGCTACATCAAAAACTCGAACAGGGACTTTAGTGTCAGTTGCTTTTCGCTTGATAAGACTCTTTCGGCAAAGGGGACACTTGCTCTGAACTTCTGATAGTAGGCTCATTTTAACTGTATCGTTAACCTGAGCGCGCCTTAGCTTATCTGCCAATCTAGTAACACTCCCTAAAGAGAAATGTAGCGTGATGGAGCGCTTACCTTGAATGGAATAAGCCCCGACTACTTTACATACTATCTCATAATAAAAGTATCGTCAAAACATAGGGTTATATATTATCTTATCCTAACTATTGCCACATATATTGCTCTCCAGAAAATCAAGATTTAACGGTGCGTTGTTTTTTAGTAGAAGTTGTAGCTCATGATTTTCGAGTGAGGGAAATTGTCGCTGGTTCTGTGATAGCCACACGTTTACGTCCTACCTCAAGTTCCAAGTGACTTTGATATCACATCAGCAAATGAGGAATATTGACGGAATTAAATTTAAAGTAATCAATATAACTTTAGAGAAGTTAAGGGTGCGATATATGCGCCTTAATTGACAGAAGAGGTGGATAATTGTGAGAACGAGAAGCTTTTTTATGCGATATGTAATAGAGCTAAAATAGCTTGGAATCTGGTTGGTTTTTGAAAGAAGAAATACGATTGATTTAAACAAAAAGCGAACCAAGCGGTTCGCCTCTTGTTATTCAGTTAGTTTCCAACTTAGTTATCGGTTTCCAACTCGGTTATCACAGTTTCCAACTTAGTTATCTGTGATCAAAAACTCAACGGTTTACTGGTAGCTCTCGATACTTGGGCATGAACAGATCAGGTTACGATCGCCATGAACGTTATCAACGCGGTTTACCGTCGGCCAGTATTTAGATTGTTTCGTTGCCTTTGATGGGAAACACGCTAATTCACGTGAGTAAGGGCGATCCCAATCTTCACTCGATAAATCCACTTGTGTGTGTGGTGCATTCACAAGTGGGTTGTTATCCAGAGGCCATGCGCCTTCTTTCACCGCGGTCATTTCGTGGCGAATCGCAATCATCGCTTCACAGAAACGATCAAGCTCTTCTAAATCTTCAGATTCAGTTGGCTCTATCATCAATGTGCCCGCTACAGGGAATGACATCGTTGGGGCATGGAAGCCGTAATCCATCAAGCGTTTCGCGATATCTTCTTCACTGATGCCGGTTTCTTCTTTTAGCGGACGAATATCAATAATACATTCGTGCGCGACGCGTCCATTGGTACCACGGTAAAGAACAGGGTAGTGAGGACGAAGCACTTCCATCACGTAGTTCGCGTTCAGAATCGCAACTTTGGTGGCTTCGGTTAGGCCTGGTTCACCCATCATTGCAATGTAAGCCCAAGAAATAGGCAAAATCGATGCACTGCCTAAATCAGCAGCAGAAACCGCGTAATCTGTTCCTTGAGAGCCATTTTCAATGTGACCAGGAAGGAAAGGTGCTAGGTGTGATTTAACACCGATTGGTCCCATGCCTGGGCCACCACCACCGTGTGGAATGCAGAATGTTTTATGCAAGTTCAGGTGGGATACATCAGAGCCAATGAAACCAGGAGAGGTTAAACCAACTTGTGCATTCATGTTTGCGCCATCTAGGTAGACTTGTCCGCCTGCGGCGTGAACCATTTCACACACTTCTTTTACTTGCTCTTCGTAAACACCGTGTGTTGAAGGGTAAGTGATCATGATGCTTGAAAGGTTATCGTGGTGTTTCTCAATCTTAGCCGCTAAGTCTGCCATGTCGATGTTGCCATCATCATCACAGGTAACCAGAACCACTTTCATTGAAACCATTGAAGCGGTTGCAGGGTTGGTCCCGTGAGCCGATGTTGGAATTAGACACACGTTACGGTGGCCTTCACCTCGGCTGGCATGGTAGCGTTGAATCGCGATCAAGCCTGCGTATTCACCAGAAGCACCAGAGTTAGGTTGAAGTGAAAAATCATCATAGCCGGTGATTTCACACAGTTTCTCTTTGAGATCTTGAGCTAAAGCCGTGTAACCCGCCGCTTGTTCTAATGGCGCAAATGGGTGCAGCTCGCCAAACTCTGGCCAAGTCACCGGAATCATTTCCGCTACGGCATTGAGCTTCATGGTACAGCTTCCCAGTGGGATCATACCGTGGGTCAATGAGAAATCTTTGTTCTCTAGCTGTTTTAGATAGCGCATCATTTGCGTTTCGCTGTGATGCGTGTTGAAAACAGGGTGAGTCAAGAACTTTGATTCACGACGACAGTTTTCTGGAATGGCTGCAAACTCATTGGCGGCGATGTCATTGGATAGGGCATTCAGGTCTTCATTGACATTGAAGATGGCAAACAGTGCCGCTATATCACTCGTTGTCGTTGTTTCATCTAGGCTGATGCCGATCTGGCTTGGAAGTTTACGCAAGTTGATATCGGCTGCTTGAGCTTTTGCATAAAGCTCGTTTGTTTTATCACCCGTGTTTAATGTGATGGTGTCAAAGAAACTGTTGTGAGTAAGCTCAAAGCCCGATTTCGTTAGGCCTGCTGCTAAAATAGCCGTCATGTGGTGGGTGCGACGAGCAATCGTGCGAAGGCCTTCTGCGCCATGGTACACGGCATAGAACGAAGCCATGTTAGCCAGCAGAGCTTGAGCGGTACAGATGTTGGAAGTCGCTTTTTCGCGGCGGATGTGTTGCTCACGTGTCTGCATTGCCATGCGCAGTGCTTGATTGCCATGTGAATCAATGGAGACACCAATGATACGCCCCGGCATGGTACGTTTGTGCTTGTCACGCGTTGCCATGAATGCCGCGTGAGGGCCGCCATAACCCATAGGAACACCGAAGCGTTGTGATGAACCGATGACCACATCAGCGCCCATCTCACCGGCAGGTTTTAATAAGGTGGAAGCGAGTAGGTCAGTGACAACGGTAACCAATGTTTTGTTGGCTTGCGCGGCGGCAATAATATCCGTTAGATCACGTACTTGACCTGTGGTGCTAGGGTATTGAAGTAAAGCACCAAATACGTCATGTTGAGGCAGAGATTCGAGTTCACCAACCAACACATCGAAGCCGATGTATTCTGCGCGAGTTTTAACCACTTCTAGCGTCTGAGGGTGTACATCGTCTGCGACGAAAAAGACTTTACTTTTACTTTTGCCTGCACGTTTACAAAGTGTCATGGCTTCGCCAGCGGCGGTAGCTTCATCAAGCAGTGATGCGTTGGCAATATCCATTGCCGTCAAATCCATCACCATTTGTTGGAAATTCAGTAGAGACTCTAATCGACCTTGAGAGATTTCAGGCTGATAAGGTGTGTACGCTGTGTACCAACCTGGATTTTCTAAAACATTACGTAAAATGACATTTGGGGTGAAGGTGTTGTAATAACCTTGGCCGATAAAGGTACGCTTAACTTGGTTCTGGTTGGCGAACGCTTTCATCGCGACCAGCATATCCGTTTCACTCTTTGGCGCAGCCAGTGTCATTGGCTTTTCAATGCGAATCTGTGACGGGACTGTTTCATCAATCAGAGAGTCTAAGCTAGCAGCGTTAATCGCTTCGAGCATCTTTTGTTGATCTGCTTTATTAGGCCCGTTGTGGCGTGCAACGAATTCATTTTGAGTGCCCAGATCTGCAAGTAACGGGCTTTGAGTTAATTCAGTCATTGTTCCTTTACCTTATTAATCAGATAAATATGGCTAACTGTGGATGCCAAGGTTATCAATATTCATCTTTAAAAAAAGCTGCTCTTGTTGGGGTAACAAATGAGCAGCTTTCATGTCCTTTCCTAATTACTCATCATCAATAGAGTTCAGGTATTCTTCCGCGTCTTTTAGATTATCAAGCTCTGAGGGGTCAGAAAGTTTCACTTTTACAATCCAACCACCTTCGTACGACTCTTCGTTAATTAACTCCGGGCTGTCTTCGAGCTCTTCGTTAATTTCAACAATCACACCCGTAACTGGCGCATAAATATCAGAGGCTGCTTTTACCGACTCAACCAAAGAAAAGCTTTCGCCCGCTTCAATTTCATCATCAGCTTCTGGCAGGTCAACAAACACGACATCACCAAGCATCTCTTGTGCATGCTCTGAAATACCGATCGTTACTGTGCCGTCACCGTTGTCTTTAACCCACTCGTGGCTATCTGCAAACTTCAGTGTGTTATCCATTGCTTCATCTCCAAAAATAACTGTTAGTTTTTAAAAGTTGTTTAATTCTTACTGGTATAGCGGAAAGCGAGCGCACAGCGTTTTCACTTGTTTGCGAACGCGTTGCTCAACGTCAGGATTACCTTCTGGGCTGTCTACAAGGCCATCGAGTACGTCACCAATCCACTCACCGATCTGCTTAAATTCTTCACTGCCAAAACCGCGGCTCGTTCCCGCTGGTGTACCCAAACGGATGCCCGATGTAATCATAGGTTTTTCTGTGTCAAATGGAATTCCATTTTTGTTACATGTGATCCCGGCACGCTCTAGCGCTTCTTCTGCTTTATTTCCTTTCAAACCTTTAGGGCGAAGGTCAACCAGCATTAGATGGGTATCAGTACCCCCTGTCACAATGTCACAACCACGCGATTGAAGCACTTCTGCCAGTACTTTGGCGTTGCTGATCACAGAGTCGATATACGTATTAAATTCAGGGCCTAATGCTTCACCGAATGCAACGGCCTTTGCTGCAATAACATGCATCAATGGGCCACCTTGTAGACCAGGAAATACCGCTGAATTGATCTTTTTGTTGATCGCTTCATCGTTGGTCAGAATCATTCCGCCGCGAGGGCCGCGTAATGTTTTGTGAGTCGTTGTTGTCACCACGTGTGCGTGTGGGATAGGGCTAGGGTGTGCGCCTGTAGCAATTAGGCCAGCAATGTGGGCCATATCGACCATTAGAATCGCATCGACTTCATCGGCAATTTCACGGAACTTAGCAAAATCGATGGTACGAGGAATCGCTGAGCCACCGGCAATGATCATTTTTGGTTTGTGCTCTTTAGCGAGTTCTAGAACCGCATCGTAATCGATTTCGAGTGTGTCACGATCGACGCCGTATTGAACGGCGTTAAACCATTTTCCTGACATTGCAGGACGAGCACCGTGAGTTAAGTGGCCACCTGCATCTAAAGACATGCCTAAAATGGTATCGCCCGGTTGAAGAAGTGCGAGCTTAACGGCGCCATTCGCTTGAGCACCGGAGTGAGGTTGAACATTTACATAGCCACAATTAAAGAGTTTCTTTGCGCGTTCAATCGCGATGGATTCAACCGTGTCAACGTGTTCACAGCCACCGTAGTAACGGCGACCAGGGTAACCCTCGGCGTATTTATTGGTTAGGCACGTCCCTTGAGCTTGCATCACCGCTTTGGAAACAATGTTCTCTGAGGCGATCAATTCAATTTGCTCGTTTTGTCGAGTCTGTTCCGCTTGGATGCCTGCGAATACAGCATCGTCGGTTGCGCCAAGGTTAGTGGTGAAAAAACTGTCTAGGCTGTGATTTGAGTAAGCGTTGTTCATGGCAGAGTATCTTCCAAATTATTAGTAAGCTTGCGTTATTGTTGTTGCTTACTAAGGCTTTCGTTTGTAACTGTAAAACGCTCGACTGTTTAACCTGCATCAGATCACCAGCATAAGAGCGTGTTACAGCGCGAATAAATCCCTAAAATGGGCAAAGTTGGCTTAACTCAATATCCAATCCTTAAACGAATCCTGGAACTGGAACTAAACCAAAAACGGCATCTCTTCATCTAACAAGTCGATAACATAACCCCAGTCATAAAAACAATCAATCAAAAATTTCCTATAGGAAACCTAGTTTCCATTTCTGTTACCAAGAGCACGCTTTATTTTACGGTCGACTCTTTAATCAATAAGTCGCTTCATGCAACAATGTGAAATACAGAAAAGAAGCATAAAATAATAGAGGGACAAGCATGTCTGAAGACATCTATGATGAGTACCCGTCTTTAACTTTGGCGAAAGAATCAGTGGATCAAAATATTGAGCCTTTAAAGCTTGGCGAACGGATTAAAGACATTCGTGGCAAGCTTGGGATTACTTTAGAAGAAGCAAGCCAAAGAACGGGTCTTGCTCGCTCAACATTAAGTAAAATTGAAAATGAGCAAATATCGCCAACGTTTCAAGCCATGCAGAAATTGGCCAGTGGATTGCAGATAGATATGCCGCAACTCTTTGAGCCGCCTAGAAAAAAAGTGGCGACAGGTCGGCGCGATATCTCGCGTTCAGGGGAAGGAAAACCACACCCAACGCCGACTTACGAGCATGAACTCCTTGCGACGCAATTATCTAATAAAAAAATGATGCCGTTTAAAAGTCGCGTTCACGCGCGTAATTTTGAAGAGTATGGCGATTGGGTCAGGCACGATGGCGAAGAGTTTCTACTGATTCTTTCTGGCGACGTTTTATTCTATTCAGAGTTCTATGAACCGGTGTCGATGAGCGAAGGCGACAGTGTGTATTATGATGCGAATATGGGCCACATGTTGATCTCGACCAGCGAAGAAGACGCACATATTTTATGGGTTACCGCGAAGTAAAGTGAAGTAAACAAGGTCATTTGAAATGATATTTATGACCCGTTTAAATTTCCTATAGTGAAAGCAACCGTTTTCCTTTTGAGATATTTTAGTAAATAGGCGGCTATTTGATTTCAATAGAATCGAATAGTCGCTTTTTCTTGGGCGGTGCAATTGTAATTAGTATGTTAAATGTCACACTTTGAGCGGTAGGAAACTGGTTAAAGCTGGAAAAGTCATCGTGCTTGTTTATTATAAGAAACAAGATTTCCCAATCGGAAAACTCACGGAAGTGGTGCTATTACGTATTGCAGCAATAGGCAGTAATAGAACGCTAAATACTAGATTGCCACATACTAGATCGCTACATACTAGTTCGTTGCATGCTAGTTCTTTTACATGCGAGTTTGCTACATGGAATAGACCACTGCAATCGAGTACTACATTCATTGCCACATTATTAGCCGCCAAATGCAATGCATCGATAAGGTATTGGTGTACTTAATCGATAGTCTGTATCTGGCCTAACGGAGAAGAAAATGTCTCAAGAATCATTGAATCAAGAACTGTTGAAGACCCCATTACACGCTTTACACGTTGAAGTAGGTGCAAAAATGGTCCCGTTCGCTGGGTACGACATGCCAGTGCAGTATCCACTTGGTGTTAAAAAAGAGCATCTTCACACTCGTGATGCAGCAGGCCTTTTTGATGTGTCACACATGGGGCAGTTGCGTCTACATGGTGAAGGTGCGGCAGCATTCTTAGAGTCATTGGTACCGGTTGACATCATTGATCTGCCAAAAGGTAACCAGCGCTACGCATTCTTCACCAATGAGCAAGGTGGCATTATGGATGACCTTATGGTGGCCAACCTAGGCGATCATCTCTTTGTTGTCGTGAATGCCGCGTGTAAAGAACAAGACATTACTCATCTTCAAGCGCATTTGCCTGACGGTGTGGAACTGGAAATTATCGACGACCGTGCGTTGTTGGCTTTACAAGGCCCGAAAGCGGTTACGGTACTCTCACAGATTCAGCCTGCGGTTGCCGATATGGTCTTTATGGATGTGAGAACTCTCATTCTTGATGGCGTTGAATGCATAATCAGCCGCAGTGGTTACACTGGCGAAGATGGGTATGAAATTTCGGTGCCTTCTGAGCACGCAGAAGCGTTAGCCCGTAAGTTAACCGAGTTTGAAGAAGTCGAATGGATCGGTTTAGGCGCTCGCGATTCATTGCGCTTAGAGTGTGGTCTTTGTTTATACGGTCATGATCTTGATGAAACAACAACGCCCGTGGAAGCCAGTCTGCTGTGGGGCATTCAAAAAGTTCGTCGTACCGACGGAGAACGTGCCGGTGGTTTCCCTGGAGCTGACATTATCTTAAGTCAGATCCAAACGAAAGAGGTGACACGCAAGCGTGTGGGTTTGATTGGTCAAACAAAAGCCCCGGTGCGCGAAGGCACGGAGCTTTTCGATGCAGAGGGTAATAAAATTGGCATTGTGACAAGCGGTACTGCTGGTCCTAATGCGGGCAAGCCGGTATCAATGGCCTATGTGAAAGCTGACCTTATGGCCGTGGGCACTGAGTTGTTTGCCGAAGTACGAGGCAAGAAGCTGCCAATGACCGTCGAGAAAATGCCGTTTGTTCCCCAACGCTATTTCCGCGGATAGCCTATACTGAATAATAAGAATTGAATAGAAACCCTCATTTCGAGGGTTTTTTTATTCTTAGCACTTTTCTTTAAACAGAGTCATTTTCTTTATCAGTAGTACTTAGGTATTCTATTCCAAAAATCCATGTTCAGTTAAGAAGGATTGCTTAGTGGACAAAAATACGATTCGAATAGGCAGCTTAGTGTTGAGCTTTGCTTTTCTAAATGGGCACGCACTCGCCTCGGGCCTCAGTACGTATATTGTGAATGGCAATAACGCCGATATATCCAATTATCCGAGTTTTGCCAGCCTCTTTTATGACAATGGATCGTCTTATGGCAACTATTGCGGGGCAACGGTCATCAACTCTCAATATGTCTTGACTGCCGCACACTGCTTTTATGGCGACCGAGATGGCATGCTGAATTTTTACGTTGCCCATGGCCTTGAAGATGAGTCAGACTATCTATTGGGTTCGGTCGAAAAAGCGCGTGTCGAGAAATATTACTTCCCAGATAATTATTCGGATTCTGAGCGAGATTTGTGGGCCAACGACATCGCCGTTTTAAAGTTAGAAACGGCGTTGAATGTGAGTGACTATTCATCACTATTAAACACGAGCACCAATGGTTCGTATTCAGGTAGCGCGGTTGCAATAGGGCATGGGCAGATTTCTACCAATGTTTCTGGGGGAAATCGGCTTCTTGAAACCACCTTAACTCAAGTCAATAGTTCAACGTGCAGTGGTGGTTTGTCCGATAGCCAAATCTGCTTTACCGGAGCATTGAACAGCGGTCTTAAAAACTCGACCTGTAAAGGGGATTCCGGCGGCCCCCTATATTGGGACAATGGTGGTGGTTATGTGCAAATTGGTATCACAAGTTTTGGCCCCGATACCTGTGGTGATCCAAACGTAAACTATACCGCTGCTTTCACTGAAGTGTATGATTATAGAAACTGGATTAATGCGGTTATCAACGGGCTGGAAGAGCCTAAGTACTACGTTCAGACGACTAACAGTGTGCGAAGTTTAATTCAAAATTATGACCCAAGTGCACTTAATACAACCGCAGGTGCATCGAGTGGCTCTAGTGGTGGTTCATTGGGTTGGTTCACTTTGCTCGTCATGCCTTTTTTGATGAGCGGTAGGCGTAAAGTTCTGCGTCACGCAGTGAGCTCAAATATCACTTAACGATTTCAAACACTATTGAGACCAAGCACTATTTATCATTCCCCAACCATATTTAGTGGCCAAGGGAAGTTTAAGGTGCCGGTGGGCATCACTACGTTAATTATTGTTAATGTTTTAACAACCCAATCTTCATTTTAGGTTTGTCATAATCGATCCGTCCTTTCGGACACCCACGCGGTTTACCCCCTAAACCGTTATGGCTCGCATTAGTCACGCGAGCCATTTTTATATCTAGCGTTAAATGAATAGGATACTCACTAACACATTAATGAGGAGATGGATAAGGAGATGCAGTGAAGATACTCATTATTGAAGATGATCTAACCACCAGAGAATTCATTGCTAAAGGGCTAAAAGAACATGGGTATTCAGTTGATGAAGCCGAAGATGGCCGTCAAGGATTGATGATGGCCCTAAGCAGTGAGTACCAATTAGTGGTACTTGATAGAATGTTGCCGTACTTAGATGGGATGAAAGTGCTGTCTGCGATTAAAGCAACACAAAAAGAGTTGCCAGTATTAATCCTAAGTGCAATGGACAGTGTTGAAGATCGCGTTGTTGGGCTTCAGGCTGGCAGTGATGATTATTTGATCAAGCCGTTTGCGCTAGCGGAGTTGATTGCCAGAGTCGATATTATTATTCACCGCACTCAAAGACAAATCCCGGTAGAAAACAGTCTTAGCTACGATTGTCTTAAGGTTGACCTTAAGGCCCACAGAGTGACCTGTAATGGTCAGGAGCTGACCTTGCAGCCGAAAGAGTTTCAACTATTGCAATATTTTGTTGAGCATAGTGAACAAGTTGTCTCCAGAATGCGCTTGTTTGAGAGTATCTGGAGTTATCACTTTGATCCTAAGACAAATGTGATAGACGTTCATATGGCGAACCTCAGGCGTAAACTTGAAGGGGCAGAATGTCACGATCTTTTGCATACGGTAAGAGGGGCGGGTTATGTCCTTCGCCGATGATTATACGTTAACGCGATCATCGATATTCAAAACGTTAGTTGGGTTATTCCTTTTTATTGCCGTCGTCAATATGGTTGTGCTCCGACAGGTGTACATAGACTCAGACGAATTTCATCGTCTGCAGCTGACCAAACAGCTCAACGATGAAATTATGGAATTTCGATTTGTCGCGGCGCAGGGGAAAGGGGAAGTAGAACGGCTCTTACAGACCAAACAGACGACGAACACGCCATTTTATTTTCATTTGCAAGAGCAAGCCGACCGAGTGTACAGCGGTAATTTTTATCCCATCGTTACTCTACCTAAAAACCACAAGACGTTTATTCCAATTGGTGAAAGCCACCAAATAGAGATTGGCGTTGACCCAGAAACGGTAGAGGCGTTTCGGCAGTCACTCATCCCCATCGTGCTTTCCGGAATCATTCTTCCCATTGCGGTGATGCTCGTTGCTGCTCTTTTTTTCACTCTGGTTATTCAAAAGCGTATCGAGGTGATCAACAAGGCGATGAATAGAGTGCTATGCGGTGAGCGAGGTGTGAAGATAGCGGTATCAGAACAAGATGATGAGTTTGATGTTATCGCTATCCATCTCAATTTTATGATTGAGCAAATGGCGCTCAATGAAGCTTCGCTTAAATCGTTGACCGTTGGTATGGCACACGACATGCGAACGCCAATGGCTCGCTTGAAATTAAGATTAGAAGATATGTTGTCTCAAGCGGATATCAGCGATGATCACCAAAACCAATTGGCGATCTGTCACGACGAACTTGAACTGATCCTTTCCTCATTCAACAGTATGTTAGAAATAGCCAAGCTGAATAGTGGTCAACTCTCCATACAAACAGAGCTTGTCGACCTAGGAAAGATTGCACAAGACGCGTTGGAATTCATTTCTCCAGTCGCGGATCAAAAGCAGCTGACTTTGTGTTTTCGCGAGGACCAACATTGCTCAATCATGGGGGATCGTTCTTTACTGTTTCGTGCTGTGTTCAATCTCATTGAGAACTCGGTGAAGTATACGCCAATCCATGGTGAGGTATCGGTGGTGATTGATCAATTTGGTGTTGTCGTCGTCGATTCTGGGATTGGGATTTCAGACGCCGATAAACTGAACGTTTGCCGACCAATGTACCGTGCGGATAAGAGCAGGAGTGAGCAAGGTAACGGGTTGGGTTTGTCATTGGTTGATGCGGTCGTGAAAAGGCATCACGCAAAATTGATATTTCGGGATAACAACCCAGGGTTACGGGCGAGAATCTATGTTGATCATTAGATGACCCAATAAAAGCCAACGTATGAATCTGGCTCTTATTGGGGGTAAGCAGTCAATATTATGCTTTTATGGGTGATTGTGGTGCAGGATCACTGGCAGGTATTAACTTCATGGCATGAGCGATCTGCTCTGCTTCGGTCCCCACGATCACTTGCAGGTTATTGCCACCGATTTTAACGACCCCAAGGGCACCAATCGCTTTGAGTGTTTTTTCGTCTGCGATTGAAACATCATTTAACGTTAATCTTAGACGCGTGATACACGAATCAATGCTACTGATGTTAGCGTGTCCTCCCAGGGCTTCTAGATACTTGGCAGCTTTGATATCAGAAGAAACTGACTCTACACTCGCCACTTCCGCATCCTCTCGGCCAGGAGTTTTAAGATCAAACTTTAAAATGGCAAACCTGAATACGCAGTAGTAAAGGGTTGCGAAGCACAATCCTTGCAGAATCAACATATACGGTTTTACGGCAAGTGGAAGGTTAAATGAGAGTACAAAGTCGATAAGCCCACCACTGAAGGTAAACCCGGCTATCCATTGCATGCTCGCTGCAACATAGAGTGATAATGCAGTTAACAGTGCGTGGATAACGAAAAGAACAGGCGCGACAAACATAAATGCGAATTCAATGGGTTCAGTGACGCCTGTTAGGATTGCCGTAAAGGCAGAAGCACCAAGAATACCGCCGACTTTATTTTTGTTTTCAGGTTTTGCACAGTGATACATGGCCAAACAGGCAGCAGGTAACCCATACCCCATAACTGGGAAGAAGCCACCTTGGTAGATACCGGTAATTCCCAGTTCTCCGGTGCCTGACCAGAACTTCGAGATATCGTTAATGCCCACAAGGTCAAAAATAAACACTTGGTTAAGTGCGTGATGAAGCCCAACAGGGATCAATAATCGGTTGAAGAAGCCATATAAGCCAGCGCCTGTCGCGCCAAGTTCGGAAATAGCGATACCGAAGTTGACTAACGATCCATAAACAACAGGCCAAATGTAAACCATAACCAGGCTAAGTGTAATGGCGGCAAGTGAGGTCACAATGGGGACAAAGCGTCGCCCACCAAAAAAGCCCAATACCGCGGGTAGCTGAATGGTGTGAAAGCGATTGTAAAGTGTGGCGGCAATGATACCCATCATAATCCCGGTGAATGCACTGACGGCAGCGCCAGAGGCGATAACCTGGGCTTTGCTCATTTGGTCTACGGGTACGCCTGTGATCTGGGAAATAACGTTGATGTTGCCGACGATCATTTCGATGATGAGTAGCCCTAGCAGCCCAGATAGCGCCGCAGCACCATTGTTGTCTTTGGCCAAGCCGTATGCAACTCCCACTGCAAATAACCAAGCTTGATTGTCCATAATGCCTTTACCGCCATAAACCAATATGGTGGCTAATGCGCTGTTGGCTCCCCAACCCGCAGGGTCAATGGCATAACCTAAACCGAGCATCAAGCCCCCGGCGGGCAGTACGGCAATAGGCACCATGAGTGCTTTACCGATCTTCTGTAAATATCCTAGTATGTTCACCTTAACATCCTCTTTATAGTGGTTAACTTGAGTAGGGTAAGTGACAAAGGATTAAGGAGGCGTTTTGTATTCATTAATTATTCTTAATGAAGCATCACTCAGGCAAAACCATTTTGCTAATTGGCTTTGAACATCCGGCAATTATGGTATTGTGCCTGCATTAAGAGCGCTTAAATTGAAGTGAAAATACCCAATGAATCATAAATATACATTGTCTGGTGTTGCCGCAATATTGCTGTGGAGTGGTTTGATTGGATTGGCCCGAACCGTCACGGAGCATTTTGGTCCTATTGGTGGCGCTGCGCTTATCTATACGATCGCATCAGCATTTTTAATACTCACAATGGGCCTTCCCAAAATTGGGCAGTTTTCCCGGCGTTACCTATTTGTCGGCTCGGTTCTGTTTGTCAGTTATGAAATCTGTTTAGCGTTAGCGTTAGGCATGGCCAACGATCGTCACCAAGCACTTGAAATGGCAGTAATCAATTATCTTTGGCCTGCTTTGACCGTATTACTTGCGGTGGTTGTCAGCAAAAAACCAACTCATCGTTTGGTTTATCCTGGGATTTTTATGGCGCTGTTTGGTGTTGTTTGGGCGGTGATTGGTGATGGGGAGTTAACGGTCGCTCAGCTGGTTTCGAATGTCGCAACCAATCCAGCAACGTACAGTATGGCGTTTGTTGGTGCGTTTATTTGGGCGATTTATTGTAATGTGACAAAACGGTTAGCCAACGGGCAAAATGCCATTGTTCTTTTCTTCATTTTGACCGCAGTGACGTTATGGGTTAAATATTTTGTGAGCGATGAGCAAGGCATGACTTTTGGTGTTGCACCTACATTATATCTGCTTCTTACGGGTGTGGTGATGGGGGGCGGTTATGCATTGTGGAACGTTGCGATCATCAAAGGCAACATGGTGTTACTCGCTTCACTGTCTTACTTTACCCCCGTTCTGGCAACATTAATTTCATCTTATATATTAAGTGTCAGTTTAACTTCAGCCTTTTGGCAAGGCGTTGCGATGGTGACGGGCGGCTCTTTGATCTGTTGGTGGTTTACGCGAGATCAATAAAGCAATTATCGGCGTTGTATTCTCATTGTCGGTAGCCGGTAGCCCTTAGCCGATAGTCGATTGTCACGAAACTCATCGACTTCGCGCTAACCGATACAGGTTTTGCCCTTTGAATTTAACTGGCGAGATTCATGGTAAGTTGAAGATCCAAGGGTAATTTAGACAAACGTTTGGTTAACGCTTTTCGAGTTTTTTCCAGTTCACTCGTTTTGATTTGTGCGCTGTTTGAATGAATATCAACGCTCACACGAAGTTCATTGCCCACTTTGGTTACTGCCGTCAGCTCAATACCTAAGTCTTGCTTCATTTCATTATCGACAGCGATGACGTCGTTATCCACGGTTGCACAAAGTTCTTTATTCGGTGCCATGGTAAGAAGCTCTTTCATCGCCCCTTTCAACATATCAACGGGCACTTTAATGAAATAAAACGACATCAGTAGCATCATCATAGGGTCGGCGTATACCGCGTAATGAGACAACTGAGTCAGTGTTATCAACCATGCAGCAACAAAGCCTAATGTCACCGCGACACTCAACAAGGTATCCATTTGCCACTGTTTCGACTCTGCTTCTATTAGCCCAGAAGAAAAGCGTTTGCTTTTGTTGGCGATATACCACCACGCATAGCCACAACCAATCACGTTAACGACACCAAACGCGGTGGCAATAGACACATCCACTTCTCGCCCTCCATTGAACATGGACACTCCTGCTGAGTAGAGTGAATAGCCGACGATGACAAGAATAGTGATGGCTTTAATGGATATAACAAGAGGCTCAATGATCGCTTTACCAAGAGGAAAAGTGCCTTCAGAAGGGGTCTGAATATAGCGAGAAGCGCCTAGTGACAATAAAGTTAACAGCAAACTAACGAGGGAATAAACACCATCAAACATGATGACTAAAGAGCCGACAAACCAACCAAGTGTTAGCCCCCCAGTAGCAAATCCAAGTGCTAAAAGGGCTGAGAAGCTAAGAACTCGTTTTTCGTTCTGGTTTGTTTGGGCGCACATACATTATTACTCGTTATAAACACCTCTTTATTCTTGGCTTAGGGTAAAATTATAGCAATGTTTAAAAACATCCTAAAAGGTCAATCAACCTGAAAGAATAGTAATATTCTTATTAATCAATTGGTTGGGATGATAATCTTGCGTCAATTATATTGTCGGTGGCTGATTTATCATCAGAAAGTGAGTGATAAATAAGAAGCTACCGCCATAAAGAGCCACTTAATACTTAAAAATCAAATAAGTAGTCACTGAGCTTGTCTGCGAGCCACACCATACCGGGGTGCTCAGTCATCCCTGCGGCGGTGAACATACAATAATCTTCTTGTGTTAGACCATAAGTGTGCTTAATCACCGCCAATTCTTGTTGGCGTAAGTGGTGGCGAATCAGAGGCTCAGGAAGCACTCCCCACGCGTTCTCTGTTAAAATCGTCGCGAGCATGAAATCAAAACTAGAGAAGCCAATGTGTCGGAGAGAAAACGGTTGAAGTTCAGGGTTGTCTTTTTCGTTCAAATAAACCATGACAGCTTGCATTGAATCTCTTAGTACATCATCTGAAACCCGGCTTAGCTTACTTAGAGCGTGATCTCGCTTACATACCGACATCATTCGTATCTTGCCAAGAGGTTGGTAGGTAATGCGAGGGTCATCTGCTCGTTCATAATCGACACCAAATGCGAAATCCACTTGTCGAGTTTCGACCAGGTTGGATAAATCACCACTTGAGGCCAAGACAATATTAATCGACGTGGCGGGGAACTGCTTATTCATGGAGTGCGCAAGATCTTGCCATAGATCATCGGGCAAAGAATCGTCACGTGCTATCCACACTTCCGCATTGAATTCACCAGAGGCTTGAACGCAGGTTTGCTTAATTCGTGAAGCCGTCACAATTAAATTTTCACAATCTTTGTAAATCGCTTTTCCAGCTTCAGAAAGGGTGACGTGGTTACCGCTGCGAATAAAGAGCTCAGTTGCCAGCTCTTTTTCGAGCGCTTTAATCGACATACTGAGTTTTGTGCGGTTGCATTCAAGTTGTCTCGCCGCTTCTGAAACAGAACCAACATCGGCGACACGACAAAAAGCTTCAATTTGAGATAAGTTCATTTGCTGTACAATCGGGATCGAGTCCATAAATCATATACAAATATTGTGAAATTGTCTGTCTAAGAGATACCTTCGTGCTTCATTTTGGTTTACTCTTGAGCCTATTGCCAAATGAAAGATGATACAGGGAGATCATGATGGCGAACGAATGGGACAAATACGCGAAAACTTGGGAAAACGAACAAGCGACTTCTGAGTTTGCCTCTCACGTATTTGAACAGTTAACTCAATTGACGAACCTTAAAGGCAAGCATGTCCTTGATTTTGGATGTGGAACAGGCCTTCTTAGTCATAAAATGTCATCCATTGCCAAAGATATCGTTGCTCTTGACTCCTCCGAAGCGATGATCGAACAACTGGATATGAAAGAGCTCGTTAATGTCGAGCCTGTCGTTGATGAGCTTACCCGAGGTCTTGTCGCGCAGCACCCTGCGTTTCGTAATCAGTTCGATGTTGTTGTCGCCTCATCGGTGTGTGGTTTTTTACCAAGCTTTTCTGAAACAGCCGATGTTATTTATTCGATTTTAGACAGTGAAGGTATCTTTGTTCACTGGGATTGGCTGACAGAACAAGATGAAGATTATGGTCTAACCCACACCAAAGTAGAGCAAGTGCTAACCAGCGTTGGGTTTGACAGTGTCACAGTTTCTAAAGCATTCGAGATAAAAACTGAGCACGGAGTACAATCTGTCGTTATGGGTGTTGGGCAGAAAAAATAGCCAATTCAATGATGAACCGGCTAAAAAGATGGCATTGTAAAGCGAAACACGTTGTTAGAAATGAACGAGCTGTGCGATGTCATCAAGACTGCTTGGGTTAGCAATGGCTTCCATATTCTTCACTTCTTTCCCATTAATTCTCTGTTTAACGGCCAGCTCCACTAACTTTCCAGACTTTGTTCTTGGCGTATCAGCAATGGCGAATATTTTCCAAGGCACATGACGAGGAGAGCATTTTTCTTTGAGTCGCTGTCTAATTTCTTCACATAACGCCTCGGTAAGCGGTGTTGAATGGGTCATTTGCACAAATAAAATGATTCGCTCATCTTCTTCGACGGTTTTGCCTACCGCGATGGAATCTTGAATGTAGTCCAGTTGATTCACTTGCTGATAGATTTCCGCTGTTCCAATCCGTACGCCTCCAGGATTAAGAGTGGCATCACTGCGGCCATAGAAGGTCATTCCTTGATGGGCACTCAGGCAAACATCATCACCGTGGTGCCAAGTATTGTCATAAACCGTCCAATAAGCATTGTGATACCCACTGCCGTTATCCTGCCAAAACCCAATCGGTTGGTTCGGGAAACTATTACAGCAAACCAGTTCGCCTCTTTGCTCAACGACCGAGTGACCATGTTGATCGAATACCGCGACATCAAGCCCGAGCCCTTTCACTTGGCATTCCCCCCTGAAAACAGGTGAAATTGGGCTTCCAAGAACAAAGCACCCGCAAATATCCGTGCCACCAGAGATGGACGCTAAATGCAGATCGGATTTTATACCGTCGTAGACAAAATCGAACTGCTCTGGGTATAGTACCGATCCAGTGGAACAAACGGTTTTTAGTGCGGTAAGGTCGTATTTTTCTCTTGGGATCAGTGAGCTTTTTTCCAGCGCCTGTAGATATTTAGCCGATGTGCCAAAGAACGACAGCTGTGCTTCTTCAGCCAGCTTCCACAAGCTGTCTTCTGAAGGGAACATTGGGCTGCCATCATAAATCACCAGAGTTGCGCCACTTGCCAGTGTTGAGACGTGCCAGTTCCACATCATCCAACCACAAGTCGTAAAATAGAACACTCTATCCAGAGGTTGTATATCGCAATGAAGCTGGTGCTCTTTTTGGTGGTTAAGCACGGTTCCACCAACCGAATGTACGATGCATTTCGGTTTGCCCGTGGTGCCGGAAGAGTACAAGATAAACAGGGGGTCATTAAATCCGACACGCTGGTAACGCAGCCCTTTAGGCAGGTAATTGGCGAGGATAGATTCCCAATCGGAATACTGCTGGGGGTAATCGTATTCGTCATTCGTGACACGAACATAGTCAATTTCACAAATGCTTTCAATACTCGGTAACGCTTGGGCAATCATCGCGTTTTTATCATGCAGTGAAAATGATTTTCCGTTGAATTGATAACCATTGCAGCAAAAAAGAATTTTCGGTTTTACCTGACCAAAACGTTCGATGACGCTGTCGCTTCCAAAATCGGGAGAAGTCGATGTCCAAATCGCGCCAAGGCTTGTTGTCGCGAGCATGGCGATGACCGCTTCTGGTATATATGGCAAGTAGCCAGCGACGATATCTCCCTTTTCCACTCCGTTTTGTTTAAGCCATTGCTGAACGATTGACACTTGATCGCACAACTCCTGCCAGGTCATTTGTGTATTTTTCCCCTGTTCATTTTTGAACCAGATAGCAATTTCGCTGGGCTTCTGGAAAGCGAAGGAAAGGAGATTTTCAGCATAATTGAGCTGAGCTTGAGGGAACCAAATGGTATCTCTACTGGGAAAGAAAGAGCCCCACTTGGCGATACCCTCTCCAAATATGCAATCACCGCGGTAGCCTATAACATCGCAATATTGCCATATTTCAAGCCAAAACTGCTTAGTCTCGGTGATGGACCACTGATGCAATGACGAATAGTCTTCAATAGCTTCACCTTGCATGTTGATATGCTGAATGAATTGATGGAGATTAGACTCTTCAATTCTTTGGGTACTTGGCACCCAAATAGGATCATGGTTTGACATATTGTTCTCAGTTTTCCACATCAGAAATTGACTCTTTAAGTGTTGGTTGCGATCGGCTATTAGTCAAATAAGGTCGATAGCAGGATTTTGAATATTATAGTAAAAAATCAAGTTGTAAATAAAATGTTACACAAATTAGGTGGTTGATTTGTGACCGACAGTTGGCATGCATTTGCTTAGGAAATAGGATAAACCTAGGAAAGCAATCAGGTATGTGTGATGACTCAGTATCAGTCGAAACAAGTGGACAGTCGGGGTTGTGTTGAATGGAGTTCAGCAGAAAACCAGATATGGGAAGCGCTTTATGCTCGTCAGCGGCCTTTGGTCGAAGACCGAGCCTGTAAGCCCTATATCGATGGGCTCGCTATGCTAAATTTGCCCACAGACAGAGTCCCTCAACTTCATGAAATTAATGATGTTTTATTCAGAGAGACTGGGTGGAGTCTTGCTCCGGTTTTCGCTCTGATTAGTTTTGACCGATTTTTCGAATTACTTGCGAATAAGAAGTTTCCGGTGGCGACGTTTCTGCGCTCACGGGAAGAGTTTGATTACCTGCAAGAGCCTGACTTTTTCCATGAAGTATTTGGTCACTGCGCCATGTTAACCAACCCTGACTTTGCCCACTTTACTCATTGCTATGGGCAACTGGGGAAAAATGCTAGCCATCAACAGCGTGTGTATTTAGCGCGCTTGTATTGGTTTACGGTTGAATTTGGTCTGGTTCGAGAGCATGGCGTTAACAAAATTTATGGGGGTGGAATACTCTCTTCTCCTGGAGAAACGTTATACGCACTAGACGATGGCACTGCGATTCGCCAGCCATTCGATGTGAGCCGAGTATTGCGAACGCCTTATCGGATTGACATTATGCAACCGATTTATTTTGTATTAAACGATCTAAAACAGCTCTACCATTTAAGTCAGCGGAACATCATCCAAGATGTCGATAATGCAATCGGCTTAGAGCTTTACCCTGCTTTATTTGAACCTAAGGAAACCTGCGATGTTAAGTAATCGGAAATCGTTAAGTAACATGAAATGTGAAGCGTGCAGCATTGATTCTATTTCACTGACGGAACAAGAACAGCAACAATTATTGGGCCAGCTGGTGGGTTGGGAGCTAAAACACGAAGAGGGCATTCCACAACTTGATAAATCTTATAAGTTTAAGAACTATAAACAGGCTTGGGCATTTGCGAATCGAATCTCTGAACTCGCGGAAACTGAGGGGCATCACCCCGCTATTCTGCTGGAGTGGGGAAAAGTGACCGTGACATGGTGGAGCCACTCTATACGCGGTTTACATAATAACGATTTTGTTTGTGCAGCAAAATGTGATGAGCTGGACTTGGATTAGTCTTTAGCAAGCTCTTTTGCACTTACAAGCTCTTTTGCAGTCAATAGAGCCCTGATCTCAGTAGAGTAAAGTGCTTGCAGTGTGTTTAACTTTTCTAACAGTGCATTGATATCATTGAGTAAGGTGCTATTCGTATTGTGGTATTGATGACTAGAAAGGGCATTGACATTTAAGTCTATTTCTTGGCAGTGAATACCCATTTGACGCCACATTTGGCGCAGTGATTTGATCTGCGGTAGGGTGTTATCCAGTAACGTTTTCTCTTCGTTAATAATGTCTACATAGTGACGTGAAGACGTGATTTGCTGCTCCATCAAAGTACGAAATTCAGTGGCGTCTGACCGCCATAACAAAATAAGTTCGGCTAGAGTGAACTCCCTATGCAGAAAAATGTGCTGCTGGTACTGCCCTAAAATACGATTAAAGCGAGTTGCCCTTTGGTTATACCATTGGTCAAGATTGTGCTGTTCAGTGAGAGCTTGGTTCCACTGATCCTCGGTGCAGTGTTGGCTTTTGACCTTTAGTGGTAAAGAGATCAGCAAAGTCGCCGTTATAATGGTTGATACCCAATGTCGTCGCATAGAATTCATACAGTGAGAGCGCCTTTAAACATTATAGGAAGTTTATTGGTCGTTGGATGGTCACGGTTTCAAGAGGCTGGCTCTAAGATGAATGATGAACACTCAATATTGAATGTAGGTTTGGTTAATTAATGAAAAAAGTAATAATGATCCTTTTGCTTGTTCTTGGCTTAGCGGGTGCTGGCGCGGGGTTTTACCTATTTTATTGGTTACCGATGCAAGAGAGCGGTGACGTGCCCCCAGTCGCAGAGGAAGCGCCTTCAGATGAGGTTGTAGAGGCATCGCCGCAGGTCATTCAAGAAGTGGTTACCGACTATTACGTGAATACCCCTACGCTGGGCGTAAGGGAACGCCCGGATCACGAAGCGTTTATTGAGCGTCTTTTATATCGTGGCGCTTTCGTTAAAATCTTAGAACAGCGTGATGGGTGGGGACGTATCTCGGTTTACTACGTCTATGAAGACGGTGGTGAAGAAATCGCAGAGTGGATCCCAATGGAAGGGTTAGTGGAAGAGGCGCCTGTGATTACCAAAGAGGAAAGGCAAGAGACATTAACCGCCTACATAGACAGTTCTGATGACTTTAATACCCATGAGGTGATGTTTTTAACCACAACGGACGCACTGTTAAAAGATGAAACCTGTACGCCCGGCGATTTTGAAGAGCTTGGTGGTTGGGTTCGGTCAATTCGATACAGTGAGCGAGACGTTTACTTTGTGTATTGTGGTGGGATGAAACAAGCTGACAAGATCTATTTGGATGTAAACAGCGGTGAAACCTTCTATAAATAACGTCTTAGACGGCTAACTTAATGGGGGGTACTCAGTCTTGTACTCCTGTCGAGTTATACTCACACAGCGTTATACTTAATCTTAATCTGGTACCTAAACATAGCCTGATACTTAAAAAGCACCATTGAATCGTTCAATAGTGCTTTTTATGTTTCAGGACCAGTGGTCGGAAAGTTTTGATAGAAAACCGTCAATAAAACAGCGGAGGATAGGAAAACTTAAGCTTAAACTTAAGCCGTCGTTTTCGTGTTTTCCGCTACTTTTTCTTCCGGTTCTGTAGAGCTATCAACAAATATCTCAGCGACGGCACTTCGCTCTAGCTCACCTTTGAGATTTCCATCTTCATCGACAACAGGGAGTGAATAATCACAGCCCATAGTCTCAGGAAGAACCGTTTCAATGGCGGCACCAGGGGAAACGGAAGGAACTTCCTCGTAGATGTCATCACTAAATTCACTGACAGAAGCATCATCTGAAGCTTCTTGCAAACCTTCTTGAGTCAGCACGCCTTGATACCCATCTTCTGTGACGTGGTATGCATAGTCATGTTTACTCTTTTTCATCAGCGATAGTGCTTCTTCAATGGTTTCAGCGGTAATACGGTACGCTGGTGGTTGCATAACCGTTTCCACTGTCAGTGCTCGAGCGCGGTTGACATCTTTAACAAATGCTTCAACGTATTCATCAGCAGGGTAAAGTAAAATTTCGTCTGGCGTACCTTGTTGAACCAGTTCGCCATCTTTCAAAATGGCAATACGGTCACCCAGTCTTAAAGCTTCATCAAGATCGTGAGTAATGAAAATGATGGTCTTGTGCAGTTTTTGCTGCAGCTCGATCAGTTGATCTTGCATTTCACTGCGTATTAGCGGGTCTAATGCCGAAAACGCTTCGTCCATCAATAGGATTTCCGCATCGGTCGAGAGTGCTCTAGCCAGGCCCACGCGCTGTTGTTGACCGCCAGAAAGCTGAGACGGATACTGCTCGTTGTACCCTTTCAAGCCAACGGTTTCTATCCACTCATTCGCTTTCTCTAAACGTTGCTGTTTAGGCACGCCTTGGATCTCAAGCCCATAAGCGACATTATCAATGACTTTACGATGTGGCATTAAACCAAAGCGTTGGAAGACCATCGACATCTTTTGGCGGCGAAACTGTTCAAGTTCTTTCTGACGCAGCGTCATGACATCCGTACCTTCGACATCGATTTGACCAAGGGTTGGGTCGATCAATCGGTTAAAGTGACGGATAAGAGTGGATTTACCGGAACCCGATAGGCCCATAATGACGAATATTTCGCCTTTGTTAATGCTGAGATTGATGTCTTTTAAACCTACGGTATGTCCTGTCTCTTCGAGTATTTGATCTTTACTCATGCCCGCTTTAACACGTTCAACAACACTTTGAGGTTTCGGTCCAAAAATTTTGTATAAGCCACGGATTTCAATGAGTGGTTTAGTCATGTTTTAGATCTCCAAGGTGTGCTTGTGTACGTTTGGCATACGCTTGAGAAGCTCGGTCAAATAGAATAGCAAGAGCCACAATGGCAAAACCGTTGAGAAGCCCGAGGGTAAAATATTGATTGGTAATGGACTTAAGAACAGGTTGGCCTAGTCCTTTTACACCTATCATTGATGCGATAACGACCATGGAAAGTGCCATCATGATGGTTTGGTTGATGCCGGCCATGATGGTTGGCATCGCCAGCGGAAGCTGCACACCAAATAAGCGTTGTTTGCTGCTTGCTCCAAATGCTGTCGCAGCTTCCAGTACTTCTTTATCGACCAGTCGAATACCCAAATTGGTTAATCGAATCACCGGTGGGATAGCGTAGATAACAACCGCAATTAATCCAGGGATTTTACCAATGCCTAAAAGCATCACTACAGGAATAAGGTAGACGAACGCTGGCATGGTCTGCATAACATCGAGCATGGGGGTAACAACCGATTGAACGCGATTGGAACGCGCCATTGCTATCCCTATAGGAATGCCTAAACAGATCGCGAGCAGGGTACAAACGGTAATGATACTGAGCGTTCGCATTGTATCTTCCCACATACCAAAGTAGCCAATCAGTATGAAAGAGATAAGCCCACCAAGTGCCAATTTCCACGAGCGACTAGCGGCATACACTAGCCCTGTCGTGAGCACTAAAACAATAAACCAAGGGGTGGATAATAGGAGCTTTTCAAACCAGACGAGAAAAGTAAGCAGTGGGTCAAAAAATGATTCAATCATGTCGCCGTATTCACGAGAAAAATCGCGATAGGCGCCATCTAATGTTTTGCGGATGAGTCGTAGATCTGAACGGTCCATTTCTGGGAAACTGTTCAGCCAATTACTGTCAGCCATTGTTTTTTCCTTTTAATTCCGAGGCAAACTCATGAGTTTGCCTCGGTTTTCAACTTAACACGACGTGTCCTACGTCGTTACAACAAGTCGTACGCTTTTTACGTTGCAGTACTTGTTAACGTGTGAACATCTAACTTTTATATTGGAGCCAAGACATCACTTAAAAACTATGCCTCATAAACTATGTCTCATAAACTAAGGTCTCATAAACTACGCCTTAAAAACGGTCGTTTCAGATTTACAGTTTCAAACATAGGGCCCCAAAAATACTAGAGCGCGTTTTCTACTTTCTTCGCAATTTCGGCAGAAACCCATGGGTGCCAGATTTCAGGTGATTCGGAAAGGAAGTGATACATGCCTTCTTCCCCGTCAGCCTGGTTGTCTTCCATCCATGCTAACAACTCATTCATTTTTTCGTTGGTAAAACCACGATTACCTAAATACGCGTATGCTTCCGGTGCTTTTGACGCGAAGGCTTCGGTTGTCATTGTGTGTACTGGAGAAGGTGGGTACATGGTAGGCTTGGGTGATTCACACTCTTCTTTAGTCGTACAACCGACGAACTCTTCCAGGTCAACGCCGCTACCAAAATCAACTTTTACCATGTTGTATTTGCCGAGTACTGCAGTCGGTGCCCAGTAGTAACCAAACCAAGCTTCTTCACGCGCATACGCTTTTGCAATCGCACCAGAAAGGCCAGCACTTGAACCTGGGTCTACAATTTCAAAGCCCGCGTCTTCAAGTTTCAATGCTTTAAATAAATTACCCGCACTGATTTGACAGTTCCAACCAGCTGGGCAGCTGTAGAACGCAGACACATCTTTACTTTCTGGGTGCTCGAACATTTTCGCGTGCTTGATAACACCTTCAATAGTGGCCATTTCTGGGTGTTTATCGACTAAATATTGCGGTACCCAAAAGCCTTCTTCACCACCGTTCACTAAAGATTTTCCAGCGTAGCGTAAACGTTTTTCTGCCACACCTTTGTCTAAAGCTTCTTTCATCGCATTACTCCAAAACTCAGGAGCAATATCAGGCTGGCCTTTTTCAATCATGGACGTACCGGTTGGCATTGTATCGCCAGGGATGAGCTCGGCATCACAGTCATAACCATGTTCTAGAATGAATTTATCAATGTTTGCAATAAGGCTTGCGGAAGACCAGTTCATGTCAGCGATAGTGACTGAACCGCATTCGTTGGCGTTTGCAGCCGTTGACGTTGTAGCCAATAACAACAGCGCTGCCAGTTTCATATTCATAGAGGTTCCTTTCTCATTTTTGGGGTTGTCGAAATGAGACAACCGTGGGTTCTCAAATGACGAATCACATAACGTGATGTTATAAATTTAACATATTTTCAAACGAATTTGGGGAAACCCGCCATATTAATCTCAAAGCATCCAAGTCTAGCGGCGGTAATTATTTATATTTTATGAAAAAATATCGACTTTATATTTCAATATTATTCGGATTTTTGGCGTGTAATTTGGTGGCTATCTAGGACATAAATAGGGGTGTATAAAAAGGGGGAATAGGCCTTGTTATTCTCAGATCTCGATTGACTCGCAAAATAGAACAAGTAACAAATTATTACATATATGAATGTGTGTAGTAATATTACGAGTTTTTGGCCATTTTTTTCGATTGGACTCTCACGTTTTTTTGATTAATTTGTTTTAAAATCAGTGCCTTGCTGTCAAATTAATAACACTATTATTAATAGGTGATATTTTATCGTATTACGCCAGATTTGCGCGGTTGAATAGGGGGGCGTTTCTGGTTACGTTGCTTGAAATTACTCACTAGGATCCACTTATGAATAAAACATTATTGTTGAGCACGTTAGCGACTTCATTAGCACTTTCTCCCATGACAAATGCTACTGATATTTCCGACAAGAACCAGTTAACTATTATTCCCAATCACAACGCGTCACTGATTCGAAATTTTAATCCATTTTCTGTTTCTCGTATGCATACAGCAAGAGATTTTATTTTTGAGCCTTTGGTGGTTTTCAACGAATTGAAAGGAAATATCCCTGAATTCAGGTTAGCGACGGGATATGCATTAAGTAGCGATCTACTTAGTGTCACGTTTGATTTGCGAAAAGGTGTGCTTTGGTCTGATGGTGAAGCGTTCAATGCGGATGATGTCATCTACACCTTTGAGTTGATCAGACAGCATCCGGCATTTGATGACCGTGGAGTCAGCAGCAATATTAAGTCAATCGAGAAGGTTAACGATCACCAGGTTCGATTCTTTTTAAATGAAGTGAACACCAATATTCCATATGAACTCGTGCAAGTTCCGGTCGTTCCTGAGCATCAATGGTCTAAAGAGAAAGATCCTCTGACATTCCTCAATCCATATCCTGTTGGAACAGGCCCGTTTACCGAGTTCCCTCAATTCACTTCAACGCTGTTTCTTCAATGTGAAAACCCGAACTACTGGGATAGCGAAAACTTGGATGTGGACTGCTTGAGAATCCCTCAGATGAACCACAATGACCAAGTTTTAGGGGAGTTAATGAACTCCAGAATCGATTGGGCTGGGTCATTCGTGCCAGATATCGACCAAACCTTTTTGAAAGCGTCGACCGATCATGGCTACTGGTACCCACCAGCGGGGACACAAGCTTTCATGTTTAACTACAAATCGAAAGATCCGGTCAAGCATGAAGTGATGAATGATGTAAACTTTCGTCGTGCCTTCTCAATGTCTCTGAACCGACAGGTCCTGATTGATGTTGCTAACTACGGAAATGGTGTCGTGAATGATTTCGCTTCTGGTTTAGGTTATGCGTTTGAGGCGTGGTCAGATGAAAAAACCCACAAACAGTATCAACCATTTATGACCTATTCTCCTGAAAGTGCTCGCAAGCTGTTGAAAGACTCTGGTTATACTGATCGAGACGGCGACGGCTATGTAGAGAGCCCTTCCGGTGCTTCTTTTGAGTTGGAAATACAGTCACCGCAGGGATGGACAGATTTCAATAATACGGTGATGTTGTCGGTTGAACAGTTGATGGAAGTTGGGATTAAGGTCAAAGCGCGATCTCCGGATTTCTCACTTTATAATCAGGCGATGGCTAATGCAGAATACGATGTGGCTTATACCAACTACTTCCATGGCGCTACACCGCACCGATACTGGGACAGTGCTTATCACTCTAGGTTGCAAGCGTCGACTGGAATGCCTAGATTTGCAATGCACCATTGGAAAAGTGAGCAGCTAGATGAGCTACTCGATGGTTTTTACCAAACAGCCGATAGCGTTGAACAAAAAGAGATCGCTCATCAAATTCAAGCGTTGATTGCAAAAAATCAGATCACTGTGCCTGTCTTGTCTGGGCCAAATTTCTACCAATACAATACCAAACGATTTACTGGCTGGTGGAATGCAGACAATCCGAAAGGTCGCCCAATGGTATGGGAAGGTACACCGGAAAGATTGCTTCATGTTCTCGATTTGAAGCCGAGAAGCTAGTCATTTTAGCTGATGCTCTGGTTTGAGTGAGATAGAAAACAAAAAGCCCGCCTAGACGATTAGGCGGGCTTTTTAGTATAGAAAGGGCCAGTTAGCTGTTGGCTCTTTTTACACGAATCTTGCTTTTAGCAACGTCAGCTAGATTAAGGCCAGTAATGGCGGCCTTAGCTTCTGCTTCATTTGGCATTTCAACAAAAGCGAACCCTTTAGACTGGCCAGTTTCCTGATCTAATACAAGAGTGCATTCACCTACTTCACCATGAGCAGAAAATAATACTCGAACTTCATGTTCTGTTGTTGTGCGAGCGAGGTTGCGGACTAAAAGTTTCATAATAAACCGTTTGGTATTGAAAGAACGGGCTCGATTGTCGCAGGTTCATTGTGACAAACCAAGGTAATTCTCATTTGGTTTGGTGTTCGAGGTTTTTGAATCATTCACCAAGCCAACGCAAACAACGAAACCAGCAAATAAGAAAGCATTGGCACCTCTGCGAGTATTGTGCGCTTCCGCAAGTATTTTGCACCGCCAATCTAGAAGACGGTGCGAAATTGCGCCCCACTGGTTAAATCACGATGCGGTCACTCTATGAGTTAACTGCCTTAGGAATCTAACTGTCTTGGGCTTGCGGTTTCAAAGCAAGTGCTTGGTCAATATCCGCCGCACTATGGCGTTCTGCAACGGCTTCCCAAGGCTCACCCCATGTTCGGTTAACGATACGTCCACGTTGAACGGCGGGTCTTTGCTCAATATACGTTGCCCAGCGTTGAAGGTTTTTGTAGCTTGATACATCAAGGAACTCAGCCGCATCGTAGATATTGCCAAGAACAAGATTACCGTACCAAGGCCAGATTGCGATGTCGGCGATGCTGTACTCTTCCCCTGCAATGTAAGAATGATCAGCTAATTGCTTGTCCAATAAGTCGAGCTGGCGTTTTATTTCCATGGTGAATCGATTAATCGGATACTCAAACTTTTCAGGTGCATACGCATAAAAGTGACCAAAACCGCCACCTAGGTATGGCGCAGACCCTTGTAGCCAGAATAACCAGTTCAATACATTGGTGCGAGAGGTGACATCCTTCGGAATAAAGTGTTCAAATTTTTCTGCTAAGTAAAGAAGGATTGAACCGGATTCAAAAACATTGACTGGGGATGCTTGCGAGCGATCAACCAATGCTGGGATTTTCGAGTTTGGGTTGACTTCCACAAAGCCACTTGAGAATTGGTTCCCATCACCGATGGAGATCAAGTGGGCGTCATACTCAGCTTCAGTGCGTCCAAGCGCTAATAACTCCTCAAGTAAAATAGTGACCTTCTGACCGTTAGGTGTCCCCATAGAATACAACTGATAGGGGTGCTGACCGACAGGCAGATCTTTATCATGAGTCGCTCCGGATACGGGTCTGTTGATGCTAGCCCAAGTACCGCCGCCTTTCGTATCTTCTTGCCAAACCTTTGGTGGAGTATATTCTTTAGTCATTAATTTATCCTGTCTGTGAGTAACTCACTACAATGTAGGTCATGATCGTCTTTTGTATTCAACATTTGATCACGAAATTCATTGTTGCACACTTTTGTTATCAATTTGTGCAAAATTAGGCGTGTCTTAATTGAGCTGGCGTATCTTTATTGGGAAGTAATAGACGCAAAAAAGCCCATGGATTGCTTGAGGTGAACCCCTGGAATTGTGCTGGGTCGCCAGAGTTTGAGACTAGAATCGCAGAGAGCGCACAATGTCTATGCACCCCCCATAACTGTTAGGGGCGATCAGGTCGAGGGTATTATTCATACAATTTGGCAGTGTACACTCTCCAACAAAAGCCGAAATGAAGGCTTTACAAATAAAATCATATGCTTATATGTGGTGAGCTACATCAGCAGATACGCTCCAAGGAGATGCCAGACCTGAGTATCTATCATTGTGTCGTTTTACTTTCTCAATTAAACACAGCGACAGTGCTGTGCATTAGAATTGGCAACTCAATACCAGATTACTTAATGAGCTGGATCGATTATATGAGTCGATATTCCTGTAAAAAAATATCATTCTTTATCCAAAAAACTCACTTAAGAGAGAGCAGTTTATACACCTGCGCAGTCTCACAGCACCAGTTCTAACAAATAGTTGTATTGAAGATGCATGTAACAACGCGGTATATCAATTGACGGGAAAGCATAGCAGCACAGTGAATTAATTGCTGTTCTATCAATTAGTCATTCACTAAATGATTTCTTATCGATTGTATAAACAGCTATTCTATCTCAATGCACCATTAAGGCACTGTTATCCTCCACTGGCAAACTAAGATTAACGAGTTATCGACAGCATTCTTGATTAAATTAGGAGCCGGAAAATTTCAGCCTACCAAGGCTTCTAAGGTTTAAGATTGATTACATATTTTTAATTGTAAATTATTGTTTTATATAATATCAGTAAATATCACTTTCCAATTTGAACGAGGTGTACGAACGATCATGATATCTATAATATAGGTGGGAACCGTCGTGAATTCTACGATCGCTCCCTAGTTATGCCTTTCTACTACATCCAGACACCTACATTAACCGCTCACTAATACTGCTTGAATACTCAGGGGAAACAGTCATAGCATGCTGATTGAGTGACTGGGCTAAAGTTCACCTAGGGTGTAGGAGTGATAAAAATGCGCAACCAAACCCAAATGGTCTTTATTTCCATATTTTTACAAATAAAACCTCTCAGTCATAACGAGGTATGAGAACGAACGGGCGGCCAATAAACTCGGTGATATGGGTGTAAATTTGGTGGCGTTTATGATCGATCCCTAGTTATGTGTTAAATTATCCGCCTTTCATGTACCCACTTAATGAGCAGTCAAATATCGAGGTCAATGGTTGGTATAAAGATTAAGTGGCGTCATAGAGACTAAGAAGGAAAAGGGAGCTCATCTTATTCGAAGAGTCAGCGATTTGCCGACTCCTCTTGCAACCGAAGCTTAATTAGGTTTTTGTTAACTATAGGCTTGCCAAATACAACTCTTCAACTTGAGCTGCGTCCATCGCTCTTGGGTTGCCACCCATACAAACATCATCCAGCGCCTTTTGAATCCAACCACCGATGTCTGACTTTTCGATCCCTAGTTCTGAAAAACCAGAAGGAATTTTCACTTCTTCAGACAGCTTTTGAATCAATGAAATAGCAAGTTCTGCCGCTTGCTCATCATTCATATCGCGAGTATCACCACCCATGGCCTCCGCAACCTTTTTAAACGCTCCTGGAACAGCTTCTGCGTTAAATTTGCTAATAATCGGTAGTAAGATTGCATTACACACACCATGAGGTAAGTTGTGTGTCGCCCCAGGTTGATGCGCAAGAGCATGAACTGCTCCTAAGCCTGCTGAGTTGAATGACATACCAGCTAAAAATTGGGCGTCAGCTAGGCTAGCTCTAGCTTCCATATTTTGACCATCTTCAACAGCGATAGGGAGCCATTTTGTAATTAACCTAACAGCTTCGAGAGCGGTTGGTAGTGTTAATCGATGCGCTCCAGGTGTAACAATTGACTCAATAGCATGCGTCAGGGCATCCATACCAGTTGCCGCTGTGACTGAAGCAGGTAAACCGACCATTAATGAAGGATCGTTCACCGATACATCCGGAATCTGCTTAGGATCAACCAGTACCATTTTGACTTGATTTTCTTCATCAGTAATGACTGAGTTAGACGTCATTTCTGCTGCTGTTCCAGCTGTAGTGTTAATTGCGATAAAAAACTCACCATCATTTTTTACCAAACCAACACCCGAGTAATCACAAATATCACCACCATTAGACATTATAATGCGAATGGCTTTGGCACAATCGATTGGGCTACCGCCACCAACGGCGATAAAGCCATCACAGCCATTTTCTTGGTAAAAGTTTACACCTTCTCGAACCAGTGTTGCTGTCGGGTTAGGCGTCACCTGATCAAACGTTTCATACTCGAAACCTTTAGCATCCAGCGCTTCATACAGTGATGTTAGAACGCCCAGTTCAATTAGATTCTTGTCAGTCACAATCAGTGGCTTCTGAATCCCTTTGGTATCAAGCACTGCAACAGATTCGGCAACTGCACCGACACCGGATAGAGTCAGTTTTGGCAAATTTAATGCAAATGTAGACATCTTATTTTCCTCATAAATGATTAATAAAAACAAAAACAAAAACAAAAACAAAAACAAATTAAAAAAGAAGATAGAGCCTGTAGAAAATGCTACAGGCTCATAATTACGCGAGAATTATTTCTCTACACGTAGACCATACGTCTTGAACTTGTCCAATACGTGGTTCATTTCTTGTTCTGGTAAAACTGGGATCTCGCTTTGTACAGATAGGCACTTCAGGTAAAGGTCAGCAAGGACTTCCGTCTCATGAGCAAGCCAAAGTGCTTTTTTAAGGTTTTCACCCACTGTGATCATGCCGTGGTGTTGCAGCAAGATAGATTTGCTTTGCTTGATACCCTCATCAACATAACCAGCAAGCTCTGGGCTACCAAAAGTAGCATACGGCACACAAGGAATTTCATTAGTGCCAGATGCTGCAACCATGTAATGAATAGCCGGAATTGGACGGTTTAGAATTGAAACAGCCGCGCTGTTAATCGCATGGTTGTGAACCACTGCTTGGCAGTCTTCTCGAGCTTTGTAGCAAGTCATATGGAAGGCCCATTCGCTCGAAGGAATTTTACCTTCTTCAAACTCACCGTCTTCGCTAACAAAAACGATGTGGTTTGGTGTTAGTTTGTCATACTCGATACCAGTCGGAGTGATCAACATACCATTTTGATAACGAACCGAAACGTTACCAGCTGTACCTTGGTTTAGTCCTAGACGGTTCATCTCTAGGCAGGTTTCAATGATTTCTAATGCTAGTTTTGATCTTTCTACTGACATCTTATTTTCCTCTAACAGGCGTTACGCCTTTCTTTAAAATAATGTTTCCGTACTTTGCAGTTTCGCCGGTTACGACAACTGCAAAACACTGCTCTACACGTTGGTAAAATTCAAACCGTTCCATTCTTTCAATGGCCGGTTGCTCTGTTCCTGTCGAACAGATGGCGGTAAGGTATTTGTCTTCAACTGAAGGATCCAGTTGGTCACCTGATACCGCTTCCATCATGACAAGTGGATGTGATACGTACTGATCTAGCTCAAACAGGGACATAACGCCTTTAAGAAGTGTATCGATGCTCAAGCCATCCGCTCTTAGGACGATATGTTTGCCAAAAGTTTCGGCAGGGAAATGAGCATCTGAAAAGAGAATTTCATCTCCATGTCCCATGCGACTTAATACAGACAGTAAATCTGGACTAATTGCTGGGTGGATACCTTTAAGCATGGTGGTTCTCCATAATGGTTTGGTACTGAGCGTGATTTTTCCCAGGATGAACAAGGGTATACGTTGGTTTCATTACATTTTGTGCTGCATTGGCATCAGGGAAAACCCCTGCACCTGCAAAGGCATACATTGCCGCACCAGTAACCGTTGATTCCGGTTGATCAACGACGTAGATTGGTAGCCCTAATACATCAGCACGGATCTGGTTCCACAAAGCGTTCTTTGAACCCCCGCCAACCACCATCAAACCTTCTGGGTGAAAACCACTTATCTCTGATAGTGTTTTTAAGCTACGTGCTAGTTGAAATGCTAGCCCCTCAAGCGCCGCGCGATAGATCTCGCCGCGAGTGGTGTTGATCGAAAGTCCCTGAAGTGCGCCGTGGCCTTTTTGCTCACCATCCAATAAAAAAGCGGGATCAAATGTGGTTCCATTGCAGCCAAGCGGAGCCGCTTCGCCTTCTGCAACCATTACCGCATATTTATTGTCTTGATTAATAACATCGATGAAGAAGGTCTTAGCAACCCATTCCATCACCGCACTAGATAGCCATTGGATGGCAGGGTTATATAAACCAGGTTTTGCATCTAACTCTGTCGTCATGCCCTGCTTTAGGTAACTAGAGTCAAGACTTGGCTTGGGAGAACGAGCCATCAATATTTCCCAAGTTCCAGAACTTAAGAAGGGTTGATGTTCTTTTGCACCCGATCCAAATAACGCGAACTGAGTATCATGGCCTGCCGATACCACTGGAATATCTTTTGGAATGCCCAGTGAGTAAGCGATATCTTCACGAAGAGCGCCAACCGTGTCACCCGCATTTACCATAGGTGGGAAATGTTCGGCAGTAAGGTCCAAGTAATCTAGAGTTTCCTGGTGCCAAACCCCGCTGTCCATTTCGGTTAACATGGACGTTCCCGCCATAGTACGGTCTGTTGTGAATTCACCAGTAAGCTGATGAGTAATCATAGATGAGATGAATACCCACTTATCCATGCGAGCATAGACTTCGGGTTCATTCTCTTTTAGCCATTTGAGCTTAAATAGTGTGTTGAACGAGTAATCGCCGATACCGTTCACTTTATACAGCTCACCGCGGTCAAATTCTTTGGCAACTTTTTCCATCATTGGAGCTGTGCGAGAACATTTCCATGAGATGACGGGGTAGATTTGCTGACCATTTTTATCAAATGGAGCACCATCTACACCGAAGGTCGTTACAGAGACCGCAACAATGTCGTTGGCGTTGATTTGTGCCGTCACGTTATGGCAACACTTCACCAGTTTTCGCCAAATTTGCTGAAAATCCCAAACGTGTTGAGTGCCTGTTTGTAGAGTCTCATTCGCAATGTAGTGGGACGCAACAATGTCACCCTGCTCATTGACAGCGATTGAACGTACGTTAGTTGCACCACAATCTAAGATAATGACAATAGACATAGATTATTCCTTAGAGATACCCGCCCAAATGGACGGGTATGCGAGAACGGTTTTTCTTACTTGTAGATAGGGCCGAAGTTTTGGCAAGCGCGATAGTCTTGACCTTCAACATCTTGACCAAATGCAGACCACGTATGTGGGCGGAACACGTCTTTGCTATCAACGTTATGCATTGATACTGGGATTCGTAGCATTGCTGCCAGAGCAATCAGATCAGCACCAACGTGACCTGATGTGATCACACAGTGGTTTGCACCCCAGTTCGCCATTACATCGTAAACTGACTTAAACGCACCTTCGCCCGTTAGTCGCGGAACGAACCAAGTCGTTGGCCAAGTAGCGTTAGTACGCTCATTCAGAATATTGTGAACGTCTTCTGGTAGCTCAATTGAGTGACCTTCTGTAATCTGAAGTACAGGACCTAAGCCGTCAATGATATTCACTCGGTGCATAGTGAACTTCATTCCACCTTCAGTTAAGAATTGTGATGAGAAGCCGCCCCCGCGGAAGTATTCTTCGATCGCAGGACACCATTTTGTGGCTTCCAGTGACGCAGCTACGTCTGCTTGCGTTAGCTCCCAGTGAGGTTTCATTGCTGGTTTGCCATCTTCATCTTTAGCTTTACCAGCGCCGTCAAGAGCTGCTGAGCCTGAGTTAACTAGGTGAAGGAAACCTGACTCAGGACGAGTGCCAGTAACACGTTCTACTGCGTCTTCAGACCAGTAAGTACGAACATCATGGAAAACTTGCGCTTCGCCTGTTAGCAACTTACCAAACATCATGTTAACGCCGTTCAGGGCATCATTTTCTGTTGCGATACAAATAGGTTCGCGAATGCCGTTCCAATCAAACGATGAGTTAAGAATCGCTTCAGAAAAGTCACCATTTGGTAGGTGATCTGTCCAGTGACGTTGACCTTGGAAACCGCCCAAGATTGCATTGCGTCCCATCGCCTCTTCACCAAAACCAAGCTCTGCCAGTCTTGGGTTACCTTGCATCAGATCACGCATGATCATGGTCATCTTAACCACGGTTTCCCAATCTTCTGCTTTGCGTTCCTCTGAGAATGGAGTACCGTTATAGTCTTTACCTTCTTTGCAGTACTCTTTAACCCACGACATCGCTAGTTCAAACTCTTCTTTGTCGTAAACTTCACGGTCAATTCGACGTTTGATCTCTGTCATATCTACATATTCATTGCGCATACCTAGATATTTTTGGAAGAATTCTGGGTTAACAACTGAACCTGCGATGCCCATTGAAACGCTACCCATTGATAGGTAAGACTTACCTCTCATCGTTGCGACAGCTAGACCAGCACGACAGAAACGTAAGATTTTATCTTGTACGTCACTTGGGATAGTTTCATCACCTGCGTCTTGTACTTCCTTACCATAGATAGAGAAAGCAGGAAGACCAACTTGCGAGTGACCAGCCATTGCTGCAGCTAGGTACACAGCGCCCGGGCGCTCAGTACCATTGAAACCCCAAATTGCTTTCGGTGTATGAGGGTCCATATCGATCGTTTCAGTACCGTAACACCAGCAAGGAGTTACCGTTAACACCAGACCGACATTTTCACGTTTGAACTTGTCCGCAGTCGCTGCTGATTCAGCCACACCGCCAATGCAAGAGTCTGCGATAACACACTCAACGTTTTCCCCGCTAGCATGACGAATATTCTCTTCAATGAATTTTGCAGCTCTTTTCGCCATGCCCATGGTTTGTTCTTCGAGAGACTCGCGAACGCCCATTTGACGACCGTCGATGGTAGGACGGATACCAATTTTAACTAAGTTACTCATAACATTTCTCTAGTAGTTGAACTAATTATTTTTCAATTTTGTGGCCTTTAAGACCAAAATATACAAGGTAAATAAAGCCGATAAACGGAATAACAAACGCCGCTTGAATACCAAACGAATCAGATAGCTGGCCCATTAAAGCAGTAAGAACCGCGCCACCTAGAATAGCCATAATCAAGCAGCTACCACCGAACTTAGAGTCAGAACCCAAGTCCTGCAGTGAAAGACCAAAAATAGTTGGGAACATCAGAGACATACAAGCTGAGATACCCACTAGAGCATAAGCACCTGCAATACCGCCAACCGTTATCAACACCAGCACCAATGCAGCAGCGACGAATGCTAATGCAGCCAATAGCTTCTCGGGTGAGATATACTTCATCAGGCCGACACAAATAAATCGGAATGCACTGAACACGACAATAGAAGCAAGTAGGAAGTTTGATGCTTCTGCTTCAGTACCACCAACCTGCGTCATGACATAACGGATAGTCCAAGACCAGCAGCAGATTTGCGCACCAACATAGAAGAATTGACCGATAACACCACGCACAAAGTGCTTTTTCTTCGCTAGGCGTGCAAACGTTGCTGACAGTGAGTTATCAACGCAGGAAGAAATTACTTGATCTTTTGCTTGCGGCATCTTAGTAAAGGCGATAGCCAACCAAACGACGACAATAACGGCGGCCACAGCCAGGTAAGGCAACATTACAGCGTTAAGCTCAGCGGCTTGAATGACATCGAGCTCGTTTGCTGACATCACTGCGCGTTCAGCGTCCGTTGCAGGGTTAAGCTGAGACAGGATATAAAACTTACCAATAAGTACACCGGTAATAGAACCAACAGGATTAAACGCTTGAGCAATGTTAAGTCGGCGCGTTGCAGTCTCTTGTGGTCCCATAGCAATAATGTATGGGTTTGCACTGGTTTCAAGAATGGATAGACCACCCGCAAGAACAAACAAAGCCATCAAGAAAGGCATGTATTCCATCATTTGTGCTGCGGGGTAGAACAATAGCGCCCCGAAAGCAAATAAGCCTAGGCCAAGCAAGACGCCTGCTTTGTAGCTAAAGCGCTGGATAAACATCGCCGCTGGTAGCGCTAGTACAAAATAGGCTCCATAAAATGCGGTTTGCACTAGGCCAGACTGCATATCAGTCAGTGTGAATACTTTTCTAAATTGGGCGATTAATACATCTGTCATATTATTTGCCAAGCCCCATAATGCAAAGCATGAGGTCAATAGCACAAAGGGAATAAGAATGGACTTAGGAATAACCTTGCTACTTTCGTCCATTCTATTGTCATTTTCATTAATTATTGATATATCTGTCATTTTATTTCCTTGATGTAGGGAGTCCAACTTCCTAATAATTATTAGGAAGTATAGGGCTATTGAATATTATTAATTTTTATTTAGTCTTTGTTCGTAATTAAAATGTCGACTTCATTTAAATTACATATCTTCACTAAGCTTTTCTTTTTATATTTGTTTTTATCTGCTATTAGAATTGATTGTCTCGATGAAGATAGTAGTGACTTCTTTATTTCATAGTTATATTCATTAGAATCCCACACACCACTTATCTCATCGAACCCTTCGCAGGAAATTACGCAAATATCCAAAGATAGTTCTGATAATATCTTCTGTGGAATTCTTCCATAGAAAGCTTTATATTTTTCTGAAAACACACCGCCGAGACTAATAATGGTGACTTTGGTGTTATTTGCTAAGGCTGTAATATTATTAAGTGAGTTGGTAATTACTGTACACTCTATATCTGGCAAAAATTGAGCGACCAACCAACTTGATGAACTTGCGTCTAATCCAATTACAGCCCCTTCATAGAGATAGGGTATTACTTGATCGACTAATGATTTTTTTTCGCAAACGTTGTGTCCAGCTCGCTTATTAAAGGAAGTGCCAATATCTTCACTTTTCTTTTTAACGGCCCCTCCATGAACGCGGATTAGATCCTTTGAACGATCTAGTCTCTTTAGGTCTCGACGTATTGTTTCTGGTGAAACGTCTAGTTCTTCGGTGAGATCCGCAACAGATGCCTGACCAAACTCAGAAATTATCCTTAGTATATGATTTGCTCTTGCTGCTGCTTTCATGGTCTTCTATAAATAAGTCGTCTAATTGGTGGGTAATTTGTCACTTAAACTTATTGATTAGAGTGATATCGATCACTTAAATGGTGGCTTATGCCCGAAAATGCCCGATAAGTCGTTTTTGGTCACAATTAATCGGGCGTGACATGCTTGAATCGGTCGTAAACGGCTAGATTTATTCCAGACTTTACAAGTCTAGTAGTAATGTTTTGTTTGTTGTTTAAGCAATAATTGCTATTCTTTGGCGACATAAAAATGGCTAAACTATTGGCTATTAAAAGATTAATGTGCAGTTTAGCAAGGGGGTAAGCGCCTCATAAACTCCGTATTCTAATCGTTCTGCGCGAATAATAAGATCAAGTCTCCAACCACAAGCAGATTTTAAATGGCAATTCGACGCACAAACCAAGAATAGGAAACTCTTCTCGAACGTTATGAGAGCAGCAGCATCACGACAACCATGTCTAAACATAACCATGGTAGCCCAACGGAAAGACTCGTCCTGTTGTTTAAATTATTGACTATTAAATAGACGCTTTAACTCTGAAATACCCCAGCGAGTACGCTGGGAAGAAGCCGAACCTGACCTACTTGGGAGCTTCACTTGAGTGAAAGGGTTACTCTGTGAGAGTTCATGCGCTACGCACCAGTTGAGAAATTATTTATTAGCAGCCAAGTAATCTTTTAGAGTCTTATGGCTTAACCCACGGCAAAGCAATTCGTCACGATATGCTATGGCAACCGAGCTAGAAATCTTGGCCGCTTCTTGTTTTTTTAAAAAAGCTAAGAAATCGCTACAGCGTTGCCGAAGTTGTTTAAGAGTTAAGTTCGTCACTTTTTCTAACGCCTTAGACGCAATAAATCTATCTAGAGTCTGTTCATCCACCTGAGGCGCAGTGTTATTTGGCTTGGTTTCTTTATTGATAGGTAGAGACTTGCATAGTGCTATATCCACACTACTTTCTTGCTGGAATTGTTGCCGAAGTTGATTTACCTGTTCATTCAACTGAGCTTTAAATGTGTTGTAAGGAAGCTGCTGGGAATCAGCATCAGTGAAAAGAGCAAAGATCAGCTTGGTGTGCTTAAGTACGCTACTCGTCTTTCGCGTGTAAACAAAGAGAAACGGATCTCTTTTGGGTAACCCATTGAGCGAAGAGAAAGGGGAGTTGCCACACGTGTGTAATACACGCTATTTGGAAGTCTCAACAAATACATCTGTATCATTCTTTTGTATTTGTCGAATTTTGAGGTATAGAAACGAAAAAACCGCTGTAAAAACAGCGGTTAATCTTTAAAAGTGGCGGAGAGATAGGGATTTGAACCCTAGAAGGGCTACAAACCCTTGCCGGTTTTCAAGACCGGTGCTTTCGACCACTCAGCCATCTCTCCGTACGGCGCATATCATAGGTATTGGCACGAATGTTGTAAAGTATAAATTGCTACTTATGGTTTGACTGGTCAACTAATCATCGATTGTCGAAATCGGTTATGGTGATGAAGTTCACGTAATAATAATGCATAGCGTTGTGTATTGAGGGATTTCCATAGGGTCTAATAAAATATTGTTTTATTATTAACGCATTGATTTATATGTATTTTAATCCCATGAGAATACAGATGTACGCTCAAAAGTAATTGCACATAAGTGTGAAGTGGTTCAAAATAAAGGAGTTAATGTGCATCTTAGTGAATCTTTGAGGTTTTTATGAAAGTCGCGAATCTTTTTAAGCATCGTGGTGAGTCTATTTCTAAGCACCATGCAGAAATTTTGCAGTGGATGTCCCCTACAGTACGTATGTACTGGGAGGAACTGCTGAATAAGACAAATAACAGCCAAATTTTGTCATGGATGAAAGACTTCCAGCAACCTGCAATTAATGAAGATGCGCCGATTGCTGAACCTGTTGTATTAACACCAGAAGCGAAACGAGTCTATGAGAGCCTACAGCAAAAAGTGGGTGAAGTGATTCACATTGGCGATTGGCTGTTTGTTGATCAAGAAAGGATCAATCAATTTGGACAAATTACCGAGGACATGCAATGGATTCATACCGATCCTCAACGTGCCCAAGAAGAGTCGCCATTCAAAACGACAATCGCACACGGATTTTTGACCTTAGCCTTATTGCCGAAGCTAACCGATAGCGTCGATGAAAAGAACACGCTTTTCCCAACCGCTAAACTGGTTGTTAATTTGGGCCTAAATCAAGTTCGTTTTCCATACCCTGTGAAGTCGGGTAATAATGTTCGCGCAATCAGCCGATTGGCTAAAGTTACGCCGATCAAAAAAGGTTTAGAGATTGAGCGAGAGATCAAAGTTGAGATAGAAGGCATTCGCAGACCAGGTTGTGTGGTGATCTCTGTGATTCAGGTGCATTTTTAATCTAACGATACCCAATTAGAAAAGGAGAGCTTCAAGCTCTCCTTTTTGCTATTCATACTTCTATTTTCTATTGATACTTATATTTACTGTCGATGCGTTAACTTGCGAAAGATACTTTAAATTCAATCACTTTACTGGTGTGTAACCGTATTCTTTAATCAAGCTTTTGGCCGCTTCGGTTTTAATGTAATTCAGAAAACCTCGACCTTGATCGCTAACGGTTTCTTGGTGATAGACCACGAGAAATGGTCGTGACAAAGCATACTTACCTAAAGCAATGTTGTTACTGGTTGGTTGTGAACCCTCAAATTGGAGTGCTTTGACCGATTTATCAACCGAGCCTACTGAAATAAAACCGATCGCTTGCTTGTTATGGTTGACGATCGTTTTGACCATGCTGTTGCTATTGACCACAAGATTGTTACTGCTGATATCAGACACTAAACGTTTATTCACTATTTTAGTCAGTCCTAGTAGGCTTTCGAAACTGTATCGAGTTCCAGAAGAAGCCTCACGGGTAACCACAGCAATCTCTTGGTCAGTACCGCCCAGTGATTTCCAGTTGGTTACATTACCTTTGTAAATATCGTAGAGTTGCTCACGAGTAATATTTTCGATGCTATTTGCATTATTGACGACGACCGCTAATCCATCAAACGCAATCGGCAGTACGGTTAGATCTTCATTTTGCTCACCTTCAGTCAAATAGCGAGAGCTCATCCCAATCTCAATCGCTCCTTTGTCGAGTAATGTCAGCCCTGCCGTCGACCCTACGCCTTGCACAGCAATAAATGAATCAGGGTTGGTTCGGTTAAACTCTTCAGCCAGCACATCCATGATCCTTGCGACCGAGGTTGAACCCGAAATGTTGACCTCATTGGCATGCGTAACGTTGGGTAGAAAGGTGATAGAAAGAAGCGCGGCTAAAGCAATTCGAAACATGGTAGTAGACTCCGTGGCAATATTGAAATTTTACGTATCTTATGTCTCATTGATGACAGTTTTGTGAAAGTCAGCCAAGATGAAAATTTAACTTATGGCTACCATGGCTGTAGACTAAAATAATAGGAACAGCGTAGGGAGGTTGAATGAGCTTAATTAATTTATTGCAAAAACAAGTTGAAGTTCGTGCTCAGGCTGTTTGCCAAAATAGAAATCGAAGCTTGCCTGTTGAACTGGGGAAATCAGGGTATGAGCCTATGATGAATGGTGTCCAGTTCATTAAGCTGCACTATTTGTTGGATTCAAGCCATTGTGATTACTCTAGTTGTGTCGCTAGAATTTTGTGGAATGGTGACCTAGCACAGTGGGAACTCACGATCCCCAGTGAGGAAGGAGAGCAATGGATCCCTTACCCTTATTTGTTTAAAAGCTCGGACTTGACGGCACTTATTCGAGAAGTAGAAAAAGACCCTAAATCGTATATTTGGGAATAAAAAAGGCGCTCACAGGAGCACCTTGTTTTAATCAATAAGAGATAGTCGGTCACCTCTTTGATTATTCTTCGGTTTTCTCCGCAGAGGCAACGACTTCAGCAGGAAAATCTTGGGTTGGTTTCGCAACAATGTTTCGATTTTCCAAATTCACTTCAGCCAACACTAACTCAAAGGTATCCCCTAGTCGGTACTCGATATTTTTATCGATCGATAGCGTCCCGTTTTCGGAATTAGAGTCAATACGTTCTTTGTCGCTCACGATCAGCGAGCCGGGAATGAAAGCGGCAGCGCCATTCTCTAGTAGGCGAACGCGCATACCTGCACGGTTAATATCAAAAATTTCACCGGTATAAACCGTTTTCTTCGCGGGTTCGTCAATCAATGTTCTCGCATATAGCCAGTCTGCGACATTGCGTTCAGCCATTTTATGATGTTTACGGTGCAGCGCCATTTCTTCACCAACGGTGTCATCGGGAGTCTGTACTGGTGTTTTACCTAGAATGTGTGCCTTCAACAGGCGGTGGTTAATCATATCGCCATACTTACGAATAGGAGATGTCCAAGTTGCGTAGATATCGAGGCCCATTGCGTAATGAGGAAGCGGCTGATTCCCCATTTCACTGTATGCTTGAGACTTACGGATACGATTATCCAAATAGCTTGTATCTTGTTCGGCCAACCAACGACGCAGCGCGGCAAATCCTTCCAGCGTTTCTAGGCTTTCTGCATTAAACGGCAAATCACCCTCTGGATTGACTAACTTAATCACATCGGCAATTTTTTCTGGTTTAAATCCTGCGTGGGTATTAAATACACCCGTATTGAAGCTGTTTTTCAGCGTAATGCCTGCACAAATATTGGCGGTAATCATCGCCTCTTCAACCAGTCGGTTAGCACTACGACGCAAGTCAGCGTGAATCGCGACGACATCATTGTCTTCGCTCAACTCAAAGCGGTAGTCAGGTCTGTCAGGGAAGACGACGGCATGAGTTGCTCGCCAAGTTGCGCGTGATTGAGAAAATTCAAATAAATCTCGAACCACAGACGCGATTTCCTCAGAGGGCGTCCAAGCGTCACTGCTGCCAGTATCCAGCCAGTCAGATACGTGGTCGTAGACCAAACGCGCATGGGATTTAATATTCGCGGCAAAGAACGCAATGTCGTCGCCAATGACGCCATCTTTGCCGACGGTAACTCGGCAACAAAGGGCAGGACGTTCTTCGTTTTCGATCAATGAACAAAGTTCATCAGCAAGATCACGAGGCAGCATTGGAATATTACGGCCAGGCATATAGATGGTGAAGCCACGCTCACGTGCGACTTTATCCATTTGATCGTCTGGCGTGATGTAAGCGGTAGGATCAGCAATGGCGATGGTTAATTCAAAATCACCGTTATCATTCTTTTTCGCATACAGTGCATCGTCCATATCTTTGGTTGATGCACCATCAATGGTAACGAAAGGGATGTGAGTCATATCAACACGTTCAAGATCCACATCGTCTTTTAATGCCCACTCTTCAATACCTTCGGGTTCACTGTTAGGTAAATCGTTTTGAGCCAACGTGACCCACCAAGGTGCAATTTTGTCGTCAGCGTCGGTAATCTTTTCAGAGATTTCGACGAAAAATCCGTTCTCTCCAGCCAGAGGATGACGAATCAGGTGAGCAACAACCCAATCTCCTTCCGCAAGCAGTTCTGGATTCAGCCCTTTCTGGGCTTTTGCTTTAAAAGATTGCTTTTTGAGTTGAGGGTGATCAGGCGTTACATTCAGCTTACCCTTATGAAGCTTTACTCGACCAATAAACCGAGTTAACCCTTGCTCTACTAGTTCTTGAGGCTCGGCGACTTCTTTCTCGTTTTCCGTACGGATAATCGCGACCACTTTGTCACCATGCAAACATTTCTTCATGTACGGTGGCGGAATAAAAAAGCGCGTCTTGTTATCCACTTCTAAAAAGCCATAACCTTTATCTGTTGCTTTGATTGTGCCTTCTTTTTTAGGAAGACTCTCTTGCATCTGCTGTTTTAGTTGAGCGAGTAGGGGGTTATCTTGGAGCATTTTTTCACTTCTTAAGAGTTTGATTGAGGACACTATAATCATTGAAAGGGAGTTTTTCCATAACAAAGCGTCGCTATCATGTGGGCTAGGGTAGATTGAAACCGCTCAATTTAAGAGCACTAACTTAAGATAGTGACGCTTCTGTGACCATCTCGACCTAAGATGAGAGAAAATTGTGATGTATTTCAATTTTTTCTGGATTTTTTTATGGTTTTAGGGAATAATCCGCGTCCCTTAAGTTGTCGTCCCTAGCGGCTTGATGCATTTTAAAGCTTATCTGCATCTGAATGGAATCAGCTCAAAACTGGATTGGATTTGGAATTGGTAGAGCTCGTGGGACCTTTTGTTAATTAATATAGTGGGATCCACATGCAAGACCAAGTAAAAGACCAAGAAGTTCAAATTAAATTCAGTGAATTAGCCCTGAGCCAAGATATCCTTTCTGCTTTAGACGCAATGGGCTTTGTTTCACCAACGCCTATTCAAGCAGCAGCGATTCCTCACCTTATCGAAGGTCGCGACCTACTAGGTAAAGCGCAAACGGGTACAGGTAAAACCGCCGCGTTTTCTCTTCCTCTTCTAAGCAAACTAGACCTTGACCAGCGTAAGCCTCAAGCGATTGTTCTAGCACCAACGCGTGAACTTGCTATTCAAGTCGCTGCAGAAGTGAAGAACCTAGGTAAAAATATTCGTGGCCTAAAAGTATTAGAAATCTACGGTGGTGCTTCTATCGTTGATCAAATGCGTGCTCTAAAATCTGGTGCACACATTGTTGTTGGTACGCCTGGCCGTGTTCAAGACCTTATCAACCGTGACCGCCTGCACCTAGACGAAGTGAAAACTTTCGTTCTTGATGAAGCAGATGAAATGCTGAACATGGGTTTCGTTGATGATGTAACTTGGATCATGGAAAAATCGCCAGAAACTGCGCAACGCGTATTGTTCTCAGCGACAATGCCTCCAATGCTTAAAAACATTGTACAGCGTTTCCTACGTAACCCTGAGCATGTTGACGTTGCTGGTAAAAACCACACCGTTGATAAAGTAGAACAGCAGTACTGGGTTGTTAAAGGTATCGAGAAAGACGAAGCGATGTCTCGTCTTCTAGAAACGGAAGAAACGGATGCATCAATCGTATTCGTACGTACTCGTCAAGACACTGAGCGTCTAGCGGATTGGTTGTTGGCTCGCGGCTTTAAAGCAGCAGCACTTCACGGTGACATTCCACAATCTCAACGTGAGCGTACCGTAGACAACATCAAGCAAGGCGTTATCGATATCCTAGTTGCAACCGATGTTGTTGCACGTGGTCTTGATGTACCGCGTATTACACACGTATTCAACTACGACATTCCATTCGATGTTGAATCATACATTCACCGTATCGGTCGTACAGGTCGTGCAGGACGTAAAGGTAAAGCGATTCTTTTAGTTCGCCCTAACCAAATCCGCATGCTGCGTACTATCGAACGTGTTACTAAGTCATCAATGGAAGAAATTCAACTTCCTGAGCGTGATAAAGTGGCAGAAGCTCGCCTTGTTAAGCTAGGTGCTGAGCTAGCAGCCGAGAAAGAACACAAAGCCGTAGAGAAATTTGCAGAGCTAGTAGAGAAGCTTCAAGAGACTCTAGAGATTGATGCAGCAACACTAGCGGCAATCTTACTTAAGCGTCAACAAGGTAAGCGTCCATTATTCTACGTTGGTGCTGACCCAATGATCGCAGCGGTTGAGCGTGATAAAGCTCGTCGTAAAGAACGTCGTGATAATCCTCGCGAAGGTGGTCGTGAAGGCGGTCGTAACTTCAATACTCAAGATTGGGATACGTACCAGCTTCAAGTTGGCCGTGACCAAGGTGTTCAAGTTAAAGATATCGTTGGCGCATTAGCAAACGAGCTTGGCCTGATTAAAGGCTCTATCGGTGCTATCAAACTGGCGCAAGGCGAAACTTACGTTCAGCTACCGAAAACAATGAACGCAGAGACAACAGGAAAGCTAGCGAAGCTTCGTATTCGTCAAAAAGAAGTGGGCGCAGTGGTCTGTGACTTTGATGATTTCCGTGAATCACGTGGCGGTCGCCGTGATGGTGGTGCTGGTCGTCGTGATGGCGGTGGTTACCGTGGAAACCGTGAAGGTGGACGTGGCGGTGAAGGTCATCGCGGTCGTCGTGATGGTGGTGCAGGTCGTCCTGCTGGCGCTGGTAATGGTGGCAATGGCGGTGGTTACCGTGGCAACCGTGATGGTGCTCGTGATGCAAACCGCGAAGGCGGACGTGACGGCGAACGTCGTTTCGATCGCAACCGTGGTGGTGACAATCGTGGCAATTTCCGTGGCGAACGTGGCCATGGCCGTCGCACTCCAAGCAGCGAATCATAATTGAGTAGCGAAACATAGAATCGCTCAATAGATTATAAAAATCCCCCGTTAGAGATAACGGGGGATTTTTTTCATCAGCATAATCGAATGTCTATGCCGTCGACTTGATGATTTACATGCTTATTAAGGTTGGCTTAGAAGAACCCTAAAGGATTGACATCGTAGCTGATTAATAAGTTTTTGGTGTTTTGGTAATGGTCGAGCATCATTTTGTGAGTTTCACGGCCAATCCCCGATTTTTTGTAGCCACCAAACGCAGCGTGAGCAGGATACGCATGATAACAATTCACCCAGATACGGCCTGCTTCTATATTGCGACCCATTCGATAAGCTAAATTTGCGTCTCGTGTCCATACACCAGCACCTAAGCCATATTCCGTATCGTTGGCAACCTCTAGGGCTTCAGCTTCATCTTTAAAGGTAGTAATCGCAATGACGGGGCCAAAAATCTCTTCTTGGAACACTCGCATTTTGTTATGGCCTTTGAGCATCGTTGGTTGAATATAGTAACCGTTCCCGAGGTTATCCTGCTGCTGAGCCACTTTCCCTCCAACCAGGACTTCTGCTCCTTCTTGCTTGCCAATTTCAAGGTAACTCAGAATCTTGTCAAACTGCTCTTTAGAGGCCTGCGCGCCAACTTGAGTGTCGGTATCTAAAGGGTTCCCTTGTTTAATCGATTTTGCACGTTCAATCACCTTCGCGATGAATTTGTCATAGATTGATTCGTGAATAAGCACACGAGATGGACAGGTACAGACCTCACCTTGGTTGAAGAACGCGAGTAACATACCTTCAATACATTTGTCTAAATAGCTGTCTTCATGGTTAAAAATATCGGCAAAGTAAAGGTTTGGTGATTTCCCACCCAACTCAACCGTTGAGGGGATAAGACTTTCTGCGGCGCATTTTAATATGTGGTTCCCTACTTCTGTTGATCCAGTAAATGCGAGTTTGGCGACTCGGTTACTTGTCGCTAATGCTTGACCCGCTTCACTACCAAATCCATTAACAATATTGATGACACCAGCAGGTACTAAGTCGCCAATTTTTTCCATCAAAACCAGAATGGAGACAGGGGTTTGTTCTGCGGGCTTTAACACCACACAACAGCCCGCAGCGAGCGCTGGTGCAAGTTTCCAAGCCGCCATAAGCATTGGGAAGTTCCAAGGTATTATCTGACCAACAACGCCAATCGGCTCTGGAAAGTGGTAGCTTGCTGTGTGGGTATCAAGTTCTGCTGCACTCCCTTCTTGAGCGCGAATACACCCTGCAAAATAGCGGAAGTGATCAACAATAAGAGGCAGATCTGCGGCAAGGGTTTCGCGTACTGGTTTTCCATTTTCCCATGTTTCTGCTACCGCCAATTCCTCTAAATGTTCCTCGATTCTATCTGCTATTTTTAGCAGGATATTGGACCGCTCTGTAACACTTGTCGTGGCCCAACTTTGGCGAACAGCATGCGCCGCATCAAGAGCCAAGTTGATATCCGCTTCCCCGGAACGGGCTACTTTACAGAAGTTTTCCCCATTGACTGGAGAGCTGTTGTCAAAGTACTGTCCTTCCACAGGCGCGACCCACTCTCCACCAATGTAGTTGTTGTAGTGTGAGTGAAAATTAACGATAGACCCTTGGTCACCAGGCTGCGCATAAATCATAATTCGTTCCTTCATTTTCTGTTGAATGTTCATGGTTTGTGTTTAAAACATGTGGGTACTTTTCTTTTTGTGCCATCAAGTAAACGCAAATCACACGCCAACAAATAAAATATTGTTGTTAATGGTATGTAAAACTATGATTGCAAAACTGTTATGTAAATATCCGTATTTCGAATGTCATCAACGAGGCGAGTTGGAGTGTGTTCAAGTGTTCCATATTGGTACGCGTCGACTGTTACAAAATGGAACACTTACGTAGAGCAGAATATGGGTATGTTGATTAAGTACTGATGAAGGGTTTTAACATGCAACTTCAAACGAATGAGAAACCAGAGTGGTTGAGCTCTTCATGGAATCGAAGCAGCGATGCGGGTTTAAAACAGCGACGATTACCTGAAGACATTCGCCTATCGTCTCGGCTACTTAGTGAACGAAGACGCAAAACAAAAACGGTTATCGAAGCGGTGGAGCAACTTGCTTTGCCTCTGTTTAACCAAATGTTCGCCAGGTCCGATAGCCGATTAATCTTAACTGATCCGGAAGGCGTTATTCTTTCTAGTTGGGGTCAGCCCCGTTTTAAGGAAAAGCTCACCAGCATTGCATTGGGAAGTGGAGCGTGCTGGCTTGAAAGACTCAAAGGGACGAATGCGATCGGCACTGCGATTATTGAAGCGAAGCCGATTTCAGTGATTGGTAATCAACATTTCATTAAACAGCATCAGTTTATTAGCTGCTCAGCGAGCCCGCTATTTGATCACCTCGGAACTATGATCGGTGTTCTAGACATTACTAGCGAGCAACAGCAGCATGACATTTCCACTCAGGTTTTGGTTCAGAACATGATTCAACGGGTTGAAAATCACTTGTTGAACCATATCCCCCAAGGAGCAATTCGAATTGATCTCGCGTGCGAACAATCGTTACTTCATAGCGGTTGGCAAGGTATTCTGATTGCCGATGATGAGGGGCAAGTGCTGGCGAGTAATGGTGTCGCATTGCAGCTTCTTGCCCAACCTTCAGTGGTGGGCCATTCATTGGGCGAGATATTGGATTCATCGTCTTGTTCTTCAAGGTTGGTTTTTGAAAAACAGCATTTAGAAACGCCAAAGCGCCATGTACGAACTGTCTCTGCCTCGTGTGAATTGCATCATGGAGATAGCCAAATAGAGCATGCATGGCAACAAGCAAGCAAGATTGTTGATAAAGGGATCAGCTTGCTGATTTTAGGAGAAACAGGCGTCGGAAAGAGTGAATTCGTAAAATTGCTGCATAAGCAAAGTGCTAGAAAGCGTGGACCACTCGTCACCGTAAATTGTGGTGCATTACCTAAAGACCTCATTGAATCTGAGCTTTTTGGCCATGTAGCAGGCGCTTTTACAGGGGCGAACAATAAAGGGTTTGTAGGTAAAGTTCGACAAGCGGATAAAGGCATCCTATTTTTGGATGAAATAGCTGACATGCCCCTAGAAGCACAATGCCGTTTGTTACACGTACTGCAAGAGAAAGTGGTTGTCCCTATTGGTTCTACTCAGAGCCATAAGGTTGATATTCAGGTCATCGCGGCGACACACAAAGATGTTGAAACCTTGGTAGAGCAGGGTGATTTTCGGCAAGATCTCTATTATCGTTTGAATGGACTGACCTTGAGCTTACCAGCCTTGCGCGATCGGCAGGACAAGCGAGCATTGATCGAGTTGATTCATCTTAAGTATGCGCCAAGATCACAAACGATTTGTGAACAACTGATGGGACTTTTACTTAACCATAATTGGACTGGCAATATCAGGGAGCTTGATAACGTATTGAAAGTATCGACGTTGCTTGCAAGTGATGAGAATGTGCTATCAGAAGAGCATTTACCTGAACATTTGCTGCGATACGCAAAGCACAATACTGAGAAGCAGGCGTTTCCCACGAAAGACCTCAAGACGACGCTTGATCATACATTGCTTGAAACATTTCAAGCAACGAAAGGCAATGTGAGTAAAACCTCGAGGTTATTAGGAGTCAGTCGAAATACTATTTATCGAAAACTGAAAACACTCGGATTAATATAATGATAATTTAATCATTATATTAGTTTCCATTTTTTTAATATTTACTCTGCTAGAAAATAATCGAAATTTAATATTTATTAAACGCCCTATCTAGAGTTAATTCAGTACAGTCCAAACGGGGTACCCCCGCGTTTTTCTATAATGCAGTGTATTTTTAAGCGACAAATATGAGAGATTGTTCACGAATAGCACAACCGGTTGCATTAACGCAACCGGTTGTGCTTTTGTGCGTTGTTTTTTTTTGATACAGTTTCGCCATACTGACAAGTGATCAAAATGGAGTAAGAAATGAAAAAGATTTTATTGTGCTGTAGTGCTGGTATGTCAACGAGTATGTTGGTGAGAAAAATGGAACAAGCCGCTGCTAAAAGAGGGATAGAGTGCGAAATAGAAGCGCTAGCCGTCAACGCCTTCAATGAGGTAATCGCAGATTATGATGTTTGCTTACTCGGACCACAAGTGAGATTCCAGCTGGAAGAGCTGAGTAAAACTGCCGCCGAGCACGGGAAGAATATCGCCGCGATATCGCCACAAGATTACGGGATGATGAAGGGTGATGAAGTCCTAGACCAAGCTTTAAGTTTAATTGACTAAATAGACTCAATAATTAAAAAAATAATAGTTAACACTATATTAAAAAATATAGTGCGGGTTCGTTCGTTCAAAATATATAAGGATTTATACTATGAAGCTTTATGATGCGATAATAGGGTTCGTTGAAAAACGTATCGCGCCATTAGCCGCTAAGGTTGGAAACCAGCCTCATGTTAGAGCAATGCGAGATGGGTTTATTGTGGCAATGCCATTTATTATTGTCGGCAGTTTTATTTTAATCTTTGCCTTTCCTCCGTTTGGTGAAGATACACAAAATGCGTTTGGCCGAGTCTGGCTTGATTTTGCAACCCAAAACTTTGATGTCATTATGATGCCGTTTAATATGTCGATGGGCATAATGACAATATTTGTGTCTCTAGGCGTGGCATACAGTTTGGCGAAAGCTTATAAAATGGATGGCATCACCAGTGCGGTGTTGTCACTAATGAGTTTTTTACTGGTTGCTTCTCCTGCTACAGATGGGGCATTGTCTATGTCTCATATGGGCGGAACGGGTATTTTTACTGCGGTAATGTGCGCATTTTTCTCTGTAGAGCTATACCGCTTTATGAAGAAGCACAATATTACCATTCGCATGCCAGAGCAGGTTCCACCAGCGATTGCTCGTTCCTTTGAAGTCTTGCTACCAGTATTAGCCATTTTCGTCACTCTTTATCCACTCAGCCTGTTTGTCCAAGCAGAATTCGACATGCTGATTCCCGATGCTGTGATGGCCATGTTTAAACCTCTGATCAGTGCATCTAATACGCTGCCTGCTATCATCGGTGCTTTGTTGGTCTGTCAACTGCTATGGTTTGCTGGTATTCATGGTGCCGCGATTGTTGTTGGCCTACTGTCTCCTATTTTCTTAACCAATATTGGCGCGAACATTGATGCGTTTGTTAACGATCAGCCAGTACAAAACATCTTCACTCAACCTTTCTGGGATTTCTATATTTTCATTGGTGGCTCAGGTGCAACTCTAGCCCTCGTCATACTGATGTCATTCAGCCGCTCTGCTCACCTCAAAAGTATCGGTCGCATGAGTGCTGTTCCTGGTTTCTTCCAGATCAACGAACCGGTTATTTTTGGTAGCCCGATTGTTATGAACCCAATCCTATTCATTCCATTTGTTTTCGCTCCAATTATCAACGCAACGATAGCGTACTTCGCTGTGCATGTTGGATTTGTGGGTATGGGTGTGGCGACAACACCATGGACAACGCCAGCGCTTATCGGTGCGTCGTGGGGATCTGGTTGGACATTTGCTCCTGTTCTTCTTGTTATCGGGTTGCTGATCCTTGACTTGTTCCTATACCTGCCATTTTTCAAAATGTTTGAAAAGCAGCTCTTAGAACAAGAAAAAGAGGCCGCGACTGAAAGTAAAACCTCGTCATCGAAAGTCGGTAAAGCGGCAACAGCATAAACAATATTGTGCTGCTGGATGACTTAAGCCTGAACACTTAGATATTAAAACTTAGAGATTAAAACCTAGAGATTAAAACCTAGATCTGAAGACTTAAGCATGAAGGCAGCCAACTTTTAAATTTGGGAGAGAATCGTGGATCAAGAATTAGTGGTAATGGAAATTATTTGTAACGCAGGCGAGGCGAGAAGCCTCTGTTATGAAGCGCTGCGTTTATCAAGAGAGAATGACTTTGAAGGAGCAGAAAAAACACTGCTTCAAGCCAAAGAGTGTTTAAACAGAGCGCACTTAACGCAAACTCAGTTGATTGAACAAGATCAAGGGGAAGGCAAAGTCGCGATGACATTGGTGATGGTTCACGCTCAAGATCATCTGATGACCACCATTCTGGCCCAAGAAATGGCAACAGAAATGGTCGCATTGCATAAATTAATCGCTAAGTAAGGAACAATCATGGCTAAAGGATCATTAAAACTCGCCATCATCGGTGGCGGCAGTAGCTATACGCCCGAGTTGGTTGAAGGTGTATTGAAAAGACTGGAATTTTTGCCTGTAAAAGAAATCCACTTTGTTGATATTGAATCAGGTAAAAAGAAGCTAGAGATCATTGAATCGCTATCAAAAAGAATGGTGGCAAAGGTTAATGCCAACATTGTAATAAAAGCTGGATTCGACCGTAGAGAAGCGATCAAAGATGCTGATTTCGTTATGACTCAGTTCCGAGTGGGTGGTCTAAACGCCAGAGCCAGCGATGAACGCATTCCATTAAAGTATGATGTGATTGGGCAAGAAACCACGGGCCCTGGTGGGTTTGCTAAAGCGTTGCGTACTATTCCTGTCATTCTGGATATTTGTAAAGACATCGAAGAGTTGGCACCCAATGCATGGATGCTCAATTTCACTAATCCTGCGGGGTTGGTAACGGAAGCCATTGCCAAGTACAGCAAAGTCAAAAGTATTGGTTTATGTAATGTCCCTGTTTCAATGCAGATGATGATTGCAGAAATGATGGAATGTGAGCCTAGCGAATTGCAATTGGAGTTTGCAGGTTTGAACCATCTTGTTTGGGTAAATAAAGCATGGCTGAAAGGCGAAGACATCACTGCAACGGTTTTGCAAAAAGTGGGTGATGGCGCGAACTTTAGTATGACGAACATCTTCGAAGAACCTTGGGACCCTGATTTTCTTGAGGCACTTGGGGCGATACCTTGCCCTTACCATCGTTACTTCTATCAAACCGATGCTATGCTAGCAGAAGAAAAACAGAGCTCTAAAGAGCAAGGCACTCGAGCAGAGCAGGTGATGGCCACAGAAAAAGCGTTGTTTGAGCTTTATCAAGATGAAAGCTTGGCTGAGAAACCTAAGCAGCTAGAAGAACGTGGTGGTGCTTATTATTCGGACGCTTCACTCAACCTTGTCGATGCCATTTACAATAACAAAAACGGCATTCACGTTGTCAATGTATTGAATAATGGAGCCATCAGTAGCTTACCGCATGACGCTGTCATTGAGTGTAGTGCTGTTGTTGGAAGTTGGGGAGCGAAACCTTTAGCGGTGGGCAATCTTTCGCCTAAAATTAGTGGGTTACTACACCAGGTAAAAGCGTACGAGCAATTGGCGATCGAAGCCGCCGTTCATGGTGATAAAAATCAAGCGTTAATGGCGTTAGCAGCGAATCCGTTAGTGCCTGATATTACGAGAGCCAAAGCGATTTTGAATGATATCTTAAAGGAAAACTCAGATTATCTGCCTCAGTTTAAACAAGAGTCACCTGGTCAAAACAAACAATCTGGCTAAGAAAATAATCTGGGGTAAGTGAATGTCGTTTTTCTCGGGGGGAATATGAAAGTTATATTTAATGCTGATGATTTTGGGCTGACGGAAGGCGTCAACAACGGCATTGTGGAATCTCATCGAAATGGTGTCGTTAATTCAACAACCATGATGGTCGGTGTTGCATCGGAGGAGCATGCACTGACTTTATCGCGAGAATACCCAAACTTAAAAGTGGGGTTACACCTAAGATTTACAATGGGCGCCCCATTAACCAACCATGCTTGCCTTTATGGCGAGGATGGCCACTTTCCCGGTTTGGACACGTTTTGGGATAAACAAGATTTCGAGACGAATGCCGTGCATGATGAAGTGGTCGCACAGGTGGAATACTTTCTATCGATGGGCCTTTCATTGAGCCACATTGATAGCCACCACCATGCGCATAGCCATCCTCAAATTGGCCCGGTTGTGGAGAAAGTTGCCAAGCTTTATGGCGTTCCTGTTCGTGGTTTTGGAGGTATGGGTATCGAAATAGACGGTTGTCGGTACCTTTTTACCGATAAATTTTATGGAGATCAGGTCGATCTCGACACGCTCATTGTTCACCTATTAAGTTTGAAAGGGACCTATGATTTAGTCGAAGTGATGTGTCACCCAGCGATTGTTGATGATGCATTAGAGCAAGTCAGTAGTTACCGAGAGCCTAGACACAAGGAATTAACCATCCTAACCGATCCTCGCTTAAAAGAGAGGTTGCTTACTCGTGGTATAAAAATCACAGATTATTCTGAGTTAGATTTTATGCATCATAAAGACTGTGTATGATTAAGGCAGCCAGTAGCGATCCCCCTAGATCACCTTTCGCATGACTGGCTGTCACTTTATGCTTTTTAAACCTATGAGAACTCAACGCAATTATGGCTAGAATTAAAGATGTAGCAGAGCTGGCGGGCGTCAATCGTTCCACGGTATCGCGAATTATTAATGGGGAAGGCAAGTTTCGCGAAGAAACAAAAATGAAAGTTGAACGTGCAATGGCGGAATTGAACTACAGACCCAGTGCAATAGCACGTTCATTAGCAACATCCTCTTCGAACATGATGGGTTTACTGGTGACCTATTACACCGGTGGTTTCTTTGGAGAGATGATGAACCAGGTTCAAGCAGAACTTGATTCACACAACAAGTTTTTGATTACTGCCCAAGGTCACCATACCGCAGAAGGTGAACGAGAAGCGATTCGTCGTTTCCATGACTTACGTTGTGATGGCTACGTGTTACACAGTCGCCATTTAACGGATGACGAGCTAAGAGAACTCGCAAAGGAATCGACGCCGTTTGTGTTACTAGACCGAGAAGTCAAAGGTTTGGAAGAACGATGTGTGACTTTCAATCATTACGAGGCCAGCGCTTTAGCGGTAAAGAGGCTCATTGATCTTGGACATGAGCGGATAGGTTGTATTTCAGGTCCTAACTCTCGATTTAATAGCATCCAAAGAAAAGAGGGGTACGTCGATACGATGCGCATAGCTGGATTATCGACCAGTGAATCACTTATCGCCGAAGGGGACTACAGCCGAGCAAGCGGTTATTTAGCGGCAGAGGCACTATTAAAGCAACATCCCGACCTCACGGCTATTTACTCGTGCAGTGAAGAGATGACCGGTGGTGCCGTTCAGTATTTGCACGAACATTCTATTCAAATTCCGGCGCAAGTTTCTTTAATGAGCTTTGACAGCGTCGACTTATGCGAGGCTTTGTATCCTAAGGTATCCGCAGTGCACTTTCCGATCAGTCAGATGGCAAGAGTCGCGGTTCAGCGCCTCATGGCGCTCATCAATAAGGAACAAGTCGGAACTCAAGTGACATTTACAGCAGAGCTGAAACTGCGAAGTGCTGAAATCAGACTCAAATAAATCGGCCGCAGACACAAACTCTTCCTGTTCTCTTAAAGAGCCGTTACTGAACGTGCTCATTATTATTGTCTATTTCGGATCACTTTAGCCTGTTTGTGAACATTCGTTTTGCGAACAACCTGTTGTATTGTCTCTACACAGTTTCTTCTCGACATATCATTGCCGCAATACTTTGTTCTTTTAACAACAGTAACTTAACGACAGCCACTTAAAAATAGCCACTTAAAAACAGCGATTCAAAGCTTGCGGCTAAATAATCCAGACTTAGAATCCGCCTTTTTTCTGGGCGTCTTTGACCAATTTCTGGCGGTGCTGCTCCTGCTCTGATTGATGAGATCGTTCAGTCGCTTTGCTGTCCACAGAGTTTTTTCGGTCTAATACAAAATACTTGTTCGTCGTCATATCGATCACCTTCTAATTTAATGTCAAAAATATAAGGTCTTATATCGGAGTGCACATCCACCACTTTTAAAGTTTAGACGGTGTAGATAAAAGTATGAATTTAGCGGCCATTAAGTTGAGATTGGAGGTAACGGTGGCGTAGATAGGATGAGATATGGTTGTGTATTAAAACTAGGATGAGGGATTTGCTATACTGATCGTCTAGATTAAACGACATAGTCCACCATCATTGTCATGGATAGGAAGCGAGTATTGAAAAAGTGGCTTACGCTTGGAGCGGCACTAATGTTTGCTTCCCCAAGTTATTCAACATCGTCAGTCGATGTGTTAGCGATTGAATTTCCTCCTTACACGACTGAGTACAAAGCAGATGGCGGCCTTGCCGTACAAAAGCTACGACAGCACATTGCGATGTTGGACATGAACTTATCCGTTGTTATTTTGCCCCCTAATAGAATTGGTAAACGATTGTTGGTGGGTAATTGGTGTTTGAGCTTTTACCCTCCGCTAGATCCAAACAGCTCGAATGTTCGTAAGTGGGTGTTATCTGACGAGGAGATACCGCTAGGGTTTTATCGTTTAAGACAAGAGTCAGAATTTACATGGGAACAGCTTTCAGATTTAGAAGGCGTTTCTGTCGCTTTATTAAGTTCATACTCGAAACAAGGTCTCAATGCTTTATTTCGGAGCAATAAAATCGAAGTACAAGAAGTGAACTCATTAAAGCAAGGCTTTGAGCAGCTCATCAAAAATCGGGTCGATTACGTTTTTGCAGATAAGCATAGTGGCGAGTTTATTGCTGAAGAAAACAATGTCGATATGCAGCGACTTCAATTTTCAACGAGTTCGCTGAGCATTGAATATTTTCATGTTTGGGTCAATTTAGATTGCCAAGCTCTGGTCGATAAAATTTCTACTCACTGGTGAGTGTAACTGCCCAAGCTTCTGTGAGTCTGTTCTAAAAACGGTCACTTAATCAGTCTAATATCGCGTAATCGATGGGTTTTTAATCAAAATGACAGAAACCTCTTCTATAAGTGTTAACAGGGATTTTTAATGGGACACTTATCATGTTAACGCTTAACTATGCTATTGAAATTAAAACGGATGCACAAACAGTTTGGAAAATGCTGACGGAGCAGGATAACTATCAGCGATGGGCGACGGCATTTTCTCCCCAGTCTCAGTTTGAGGGGATATGGCGTGAAGGCGAAGATATGCTCTTTTTTGATCCTAATCTTGGAGGAACAAGGGCCAGAATTGACAAAATATCGTTGAATGAAGCGATTGAATATCATCATGTCGCGATTTTCTTTCCAGAGCATCAGCAAGATATTGACAGCGATGTCGCAGACAAATGGATTGGTTCTTCGGAAGCTTTTCACATCGCCCCTTTGGAAGGTTCGGTTGTGATTCAGGTGAGAGTAACAACCCATCCCGATTTCGTTTCAATGTTCAATAATGGATGGGAAAAGGCCCTGCCGAAGATTAAAGCACTCTGTGAACAGTCTTAAAACTAAAAAGAGTTTTCAGAAGAAAGCACTGAAACAGACATAGTGTTGAAACAGACATAGCACTGAGCAAGACTATTTTTCGGTATGTTGATAAACTGCCCATTAAATGAAACCACCGTCTAAGAGCAAACCATGAAACTTTGTGTCGATACTCATACGCATACCTACGCAAGTGGGCATGCTTACAGTACTTTGATTGAAAATGCGAAATCTGCCAATGAAAACGGATTGGCTCTTTTTTGTACCACCGATCACGCAGAATCGATGCCCGGTGCTCCTCATTACTGGTTTTTCTCTAATCAGCGAGTTCTTCCTCGATTTTTGGAAGGGGTCGGTATACTCAGAGGATGTGAAGTGAACATCATCAACCCACAGGGTGAGATCGATATTCCTCACTCCGTTGATCAAAACCTAGATTGGGTGCTAGCGAGCTTTCATGAGCCCGTTTTTAACCCTGTAGATAGTCAAACTCATACCACCACATTACTCAATGTGATCAAGAGTGGAAGAGTGGATGCACTTGGTCATTTAGGCAATCCTAATTTTGACTTTGATTTTGATGAAGTGATTCAAAGCGCTGCAACGCACAATGTCGCGATTGAAATCAACAACACATCACTAACGGGGAACAGCCGAGTTGGCAGTATTGAACGCTGCCAGGAAATTGCTCGGTTAGCGAAACACTATGGCGCTTATGTAACGACAGGCAGTGATGCTCATTTTTGTTTAGATGTAGGTAATTTGAATTTAGTGAGCGAGTTACTTGATACTGTTCAGATAGACCCTAGTAAGGTTATCACCAGTACACCTCGCCAGTTCTTAGACTTCCTAGAGTTGCGAGGTCGCCCTACAATCAAAGAGTTCAGCCATCTCTAATCCAGAACGTTTTAACTCAGCATATTGTTAGGGATAAGCTTAAGCACAATGTCAGGAAAAGTGTTCAATACGTTTGGCTTTCAGGTAAATTGAAACACTTTTCCGCTCTGATTTTTATACAATATCGATTACAATTCTGTTCACTCTCCGACTGAAAATTAAAAATGATGAAAAACCAATTTCTGATGTCTCTTGGCTTATCTCTGGCACTGAATGTCGTTTCATTGAGCGCAGTAGCCAATGATTTTAATATGACTGAAACGATGAAAAAAATGGGCTTTGAGTTTCGAGAAGCCGATCAAGCTGAAAGTGTTGAAGTGATGCAAGTGGCAGTGACTAACCTTTCCGAGTTAGTTGAGCTGGCCATTAATGCAGACCACCCGCAAGAAAAAAGCGAACTGTACAATGAAGGGTTTAACAAATTAACCGTCGCGATTGATACTGTAGAAACCTATCTTGCTAAGGGTGATTTAGACCAAGCCAAAAAAGAGCTACGTGAAGTAGATGACTTACGAGTAGAGTACCACCGAAAACGCAACCCTAGTATCTGGTCTAAAATATTTGGCTAATTGATGCAATCAACGTATTGAGGCTAACAAACGTATTGGGTTTAACAAAAGACAGCCGCCATAACCGTATTAGAAGAGAGTCGCTCCTTGTGGGGGCGACTTTTTATTTACGCGTTACCCACATTATCGTTAGAACGAGCAGCACCATCAGAACCCGCAGTCTCATCAAAAAGCTTGTTGGTTAAGTTAGCCATCGCGAAATCAATAAACACACGTAATCTTGTCGGCATGTACTTGGTTTGTGCATATTGCATCGCGATTGCACCGTGGTAGCTACTCTTTATTGTCCAATCTGGTAATACGGGAACAACCTGTTGCTCTTGAAGTGCATCCTTTACAACAAAGTCATGAAAAATGCCGATTCCAAGCCCGCTCTTTACGCCATTTAAACGCATCTGAGAGTGATTGACCGCGTATCGGCCAGATATTGTCAGCGTATGAAACTCATCATCTTTTAAGAAATCCCAAATATTGTCTTGTTCCGTTTCCGCAAGATATAAACAATCATGCTCAACAAGTTCAGTCGGGTGTGAAGGAAGCCCTCGGTTAGCGATATAATCGGGACTTGCACACAACACTAAATTAGTTTGGCCGATTTCTTTCAACACCAGTTTTTCATCGGGCTTATCAGTGAGCTTGAATGCGACATCAATACCTTGTTTAAAAAGGTCGATTTCACCATCAGCCGCGCGTAACTTGAGTTGGATAAATGGGTACTGTTGCAGAAAGGGCACGACATAAGGCTGTAACACTGAATTCAAAAACGCTTCAGGCGCTGCCACGGTTAACGTGCCTGATGGTTCATTATGATCTTCGGTCGACACTTCCACGGCTTGCTGCGCGGCATTCACCATAATAACGGCTTGATCATAAATTTTTTGCCCCGCTTGAGTGATGATCAACTTGCGAGTTGTTCGCTCAAACAATTTTACATTCAAAGCGCTTTCCAAACGTGTGATCAACTTGCTTAATGCAGAAGGGGTCACATTGAGTACTCTAGCGGCGGCCGTAAAACTGCCTTCATTCACCACTAAGATGAACGAAGCTAAGTCGGGCAGAAGAGCTATCAGTTTGGGATTGAGCATAAGGAATAGAATGTTCTAACAATCGAGCCATAAAGCTGATTATTGCTGAAAAAAACCATCGAGTCATCATTAATAACGATGAGGTGGATTTCTTCACTGACTCTAACATGTCGTCAATTCAAAGTTTTTACTCTAATTGTGAGCTCACTGTTGAAAAGTCGGTTAATAACCCTCCAAATAAAAGCAATAACGATGCACACTAGAGGTATGTTATTAAATTGTTAACTGTGAGCCTATGTTCAATACTATCCCTGCGCCAGAGTCGCTTATTAGACAAGACGGACAGCCTATATTTGGCCAGTTTGATGGTGCTCCTTTAAGACTTGGGGTAGAGCACTTTTGCTACAGCACAGAAATGGATAAGAAAGCGGGGAAGTGGGCTAAGTATTTTCATTATAAGCAGTTTCAATTTACGAGCATTGTGACAGAAAATTATGTCATCGGTTTGGCCATTGCAGATATTCGCTATGTGACAAGCGCCTTCTGTTATCTTTATGACATTCAAAAAGACCAATTATCAGAAGTCAGCTGGATCAAACCTCTCGGCATCGCTTCTACGATAACAAACTCTCCGAGCAATGGCATCACAACACTGAATGGCGAACCGATTAAGTTCGATATTCAGCAGCAACAGTGGCGAGTAGTGATCAACAACAACGCGATTCACGCAGACCTCTTTTTTACACCTCAGTTAAATAGCTTACCGTTGTCGATGTGCACGCCAACAGGGTATTCCGGCTGGACTTACACTCAAAAACACAATGCGCTGTCTGTGAGTGGGCAGCTTAGCATCGATGGAGAGGAGGTCGGCTTGGATTCTGCACTTGCTAGCTACGACTTTTCGTCCGGTTACATGAGAAGAGAGACCAGCTGGCGTTGGGCAAGCATCAATACCATGTTGGGTCCAGTTAAGTTGGGGCTCAATTTAGCCGCGGGTGTCAATGAAACGGGCAGCAGTGAAAATGTGGTGTGGGTTGATGGCATTCGTCACTTCTTTGGGCCTGTGCATTTTGAATTCGATCGTAGTAACCAAGAGAAGCCTTGGCGAATTTACTCCCATGATGGGCAAGTTAACTTAACGTTCATTCCACTCAATAAACGCAGTGAAAAACTCAATCTATGGCTACTAAAAAGCAACTTTCGTCAGTTTATCGGTCACTTCAATGGGACGATAAAAGATTCCTCGGGCAACGCTTATCAACTCGTCAATTGCCTTGGTTTAACTGAAGACCATTTTGCTCGCTGGTAAGGATGAATATGGACATTTCTAAACTCATTGCTCACCCTGAATCGCTACTGCTCGTTTTAGCTCCGGTATTTCTATTATGCATGTTGGCTGAGTACTATTTAGGCCAAAAACGGGGTCGATTACCTGAGAACTCCTCCTATCACCTCAAAGAAGTGCTGTGTAATTTTACACTCGCCGGGATGCATCAGCTGAGTGATTTACTGACGGGCCTTCTGATTGCTAATCTTTATATTTGGCTATTTGGTTGGAAAATGTTTGATATTGATATGAACCTAGCCAGTTTCATATTACTCATGGTTCTACAAGATTTTTTCTATTACTGGTTTCACCGAGCCAGTCACCGTATCCGCTGGATGTGGGCAGCGCATGTTGTTCATCACAGCTCGGAGCGGATGAACTTTAGCACCGCGTTTCGTCAGAGCTTAATGTACCCTTTAGCTGGCATGTGGCTGTTTTGGGTGCCGTTAGTGGTGATCGGTTTTGAGCCTAGTTGGGTAATTTTTGTGGTATTGCTTAACCTTGGTTTGCAGTTCTTTGTTCATACGCAGTGGGTGCGTACTTTAGGCTTTTTAGAGTATGTGTTTAATACGCCATCCCATCACCGTGTTCATCACGGCGTGAACGCTCAATACATTGATAAAAATTACGCAGGTGTGCTCATTGTATGGGACAAGTTATTTGGTTCGTTTGAACCAGAGATAGAACCCGTTCGCTACGGGATATCCAAACCCATCAAGAGCTTTAATCCATGGACGGTGACCTTTACGGAGTGGAGAAACATGTTCGCCGACGGTTTTTCTTCGTCAAAATCGCTCATACAAAAGGTGAAGGTGTTCTATTCGTCCCCCTCTGACTGATCACATGAGTTCGCTGCTTAGTTGGAACATGTTACTTTCAAGCACATGCTTGCCGACAATCGAGTCAGTAAACTCTTGGTTGAGCTAATGGCTTTCCTTTCATCTGTGCGTATTTCTGCCACCTTACCCGTTTAATTTCATTGTGTATTTTGGTTTCTGATAGTAACGCAGCAGTCAAATGTTATTTCTTCATTTAATTACGCCTTTCAACTGGATAAACGGCGGGTTACTAACTATAAAACTATTAGTAACATTATAAAAATTAACTAAGGAATAGTTATGAAATTTAGCCACAAAATTGTTGCGGCGTCCTCTTTGCTCCTTCTGGTAACCGTTTCAGCTCTCACCGCTAAGCAATACTTCACGATGCAAGAGGAACTCAAACAACAGGTGGAAGCCAGTGTTACTGAGATTGTCGATGGAGTGAGAAACACGGTGGCTGCGGAGATCAATGGTCGTAAAGCCATCGCGGCCTACTCAACCAGTATGATTGAATCGGATCTCTCTCCAGAGAGAATAGCGAATGTCATTACACGACCAATTGTAAAAGATACATTTTTGCTCGCTGGTTTAGGGTTTGAGAGTGACGGTTCAAACATCAATAACGACCCAAATTGGAACCCAGGACCGACTTGGGATCCTAGAGCAAGGCCTTGGTATAAAGATGCCAAGAACGCTAACCGACTTATTATTACCGCACCTTATGCCGATTCAGCCACTAACGAAATTTTGGTGTCTATTGCGACACCTGTGAAAGATAACGGCCGTTTCATTGGGGCGATCTTTTATGACGTGTCACTGGCTCGTCTTGCTGAACTGGTTAACCAAGTTAAACTTTTCAGCGCGGGTTACGTTTTCATTGTCGCGGGTGACGGTACTACCATCGCGCACCCAGATGCGAAGAAAAATGGCACACCAATGTCTGGATACATGCCAAATGTCAGTATTCTAGAGGAGCCTCAGCAAGTTGTACTTGATGAGACTGCGTATACGCTTGATTTTGCAGCTGTGCCCGGGGAAGACTGGTTTGTTGGTGTGGTGCTTGATGAAAGCATTGCTTACGCTTCCATTGACGACCTGCGCAATAGTTCGATTCTTTATACCCTTGTGGCGCTATTGATCAGTATTGCCTTGTTACTCATCTTGATTAAAGCGTTGATGAAACCTTTGGATGTACTCAATACCGCGATTCAAGGTGTGGCCTCTGGTGAAGGGGATTTAACGCAACGTTTAGATACCAATACTGACCAAGAATTCTCTCAACTGGCAGAAGGCTTTAATACCTTTACTGGGACCTTGCAGCAACTGATCAGTCAATCTAAAGCGATTGGCGTTGAAATACTGCGCGGTTCAGAAATGACATCCAGTGGTTTGCAACAATCAGCGAATGCAATGCAAGAACAGCTGCATGAATTAGAACAACTGGCGACCGCGATGCATGAAATGGCAACCACGTCCGCCGATGTTGCTTCTAATGCTCAAGGGGCAGCTTCAGCCGCTCAAGTGGCTGATGATGCAACCGTTGATGGCACTGCCGTGGTCAACGATACGACAAGTGCTATCGACGAACTGTCAACCCGAATTGATGAAGCGGTTTCAGAAGTGCAAGTACTCGAATCCGCCACTGACAACATAGAGACGATACTAAAAGTCATTAACGACATTGCTGATCAAACCAACTTACTTGCCCTCAATGCGGCGATTGAGGCGGCACGTGCTGGCGAATCTGGTCGTGGTTTTGCAGTCGTGGCCGACGAGGTAAGAACGCTTGCTCAACGGACTCAGGAATCCACCACTGAAATTCGTAATATGATTGAACAGCTCCAAGCGGGGGCCAGTTCGGTATCGAATGCCATGAACCAGAGTAAAGAGACCGCTATTAATGCAGTCGCGCGTGCTCAGGAAGCTAATGGCGCCCTAGATAGAATTCGTGAGGCGATACAGCAAATCAGTGACATGAACATTCAGATCGCTTCTGCTGCTGAAGAACAGAGCTTAGTGGCTGAAGAAATTAACAATAATACCGTTAAGATTAAAGACCTTTCTGTTCAAGTTTCAGACTCGGCATCAAGTGCCAATGATGCCATGCTGGTGCAAACAGAAAATGTTCGAGAGCAAGACGCCATTCTTAACAAGTTCATTGTGTAAGGGGATTCATGATATCGATGCGTTCATGATATAGATGAATTCATGACACAGATGCGTTCATGGCATAGGGAATTACCGAGCACAGAGTTCACTCCCTTTACTGCCTGTTTTCACCGATTTTGTAGAGTTGGTGTTTAAACAGGCAGTTTTCAATCTAATAGAAAAAAGCCACTGCCTTGTTAACGAATAAGGCAGTGGCTTTATAGTTTCAACGCTTTGGTTGTATAACATTGGTTGTATTACGTTGGTTCTAATGCTTTGTTTTTAGCATTTTGTTTTCAACGCAATGGCTTTAACCATTTGCCTAGAGCCTAGAGCCTAGAGCCTAGAGCCTAGAGCCTAGAGCCTAGAGCCTAGAGCCTAGAGCCTAGAGCCTAGAGCCTAGAGCCTAGAGCTTAGAGCTTAGACTTCAAACTCAGCAACCAGGCTATCCAGCTTCTGACATTGCTCAGATAAGCTCATGCAGGCATTATCAGCGCTGTTGACCATCTCAACCATTTGGTAGCTATTATCAGCGATGCGCTGAACGTTCTCGTTGACTTCATTACTGACGTTAGATTGTTGGCTCGCAGCTGAAGCAATTTGGGTGTTCATTTCGTTCATTTGTGCAATGGAATGGCGAATTTTATCCAATGATTCCGCCGCGGAGCCAGCGGTATCGATGGTGGCATTACTGCTGTTTTTACTCGCATCCATGACACTAACGGCCTGTTTTGCGCCTTCTTGCAGCTTTTCAATCATGGATTGAATTTCACCGGTACTTTCTTGTGTTCTGCTCGCAAGTGAACGAACTTCATCAGCCACGACGGCAAATCCTCTTCCTTGCTCTCCAGCACGTGCTGCTTCAATGGCGGCATTGAGGGCGAGTAGGTTGGTTTGATCGGCGATACCACGAATAACATCAAGGATCGATACGATGTTACCAACGTCGGTATCCAATGTATGAATCACTTGGCTAGCATTATCTATTTCAGTCGATAGGTTTTTAATTGATTCGACCGTTTGGCCCAAAATAGCACTGGTTTGGTCAGCTTCATTATTTGCACTGCTACTTGCTTGAGCGGCATCATTGGCATTGTCACTCACTGTGGAACTGGTCACTTGCATCTCATGTACTGCAGTGGCCACAAGCTCACTTTCTTGTTGTTGATTGGAGCTAAATAGAGCAATGCTTTGAGTGAGAGACTTAATGTTTTCCATATCTGCACGAACTGCATTTGAAGAGATAATAACTTCTTCAACCGTGACATGAATCTTCCCGACAAATTGATTGAACGAGTTTGCAACGCGGCCCAGTTCATCTTGGCTTGTTACTTCCAGGCGCTTCGATAAGTCACCATCGCCTTGTGCAATCTCGGCCATCGCTTTTTCAATATCTCTAAGCGGTGTAATGACGAATCGTTTGATCATCCAAAAAGCGATAGCGCCTGTGATTAATGCAATCACCAAACCAATTTCAACCGTCAGTTTACCGGTGGTAATCGAGTTGTCGACATCGTGACTTAAAACTGCCTGTTTATCTTTAATTTGGCTGCTGATCGCTTTGAGGTTGGCTCGGATTGTTTTGAACTCAGCGTCCAGCTTATTCTGGTTTAGTGAAAGATACTCAGCGGCATTATCTGGCTGATTGATGGCGACTTCATAAAGCTTTATCCAACGCTCACTGGATGAGAGCATTTCTTTAAATTCATCAGCGCTGTTACTGGACAAAAAATCGATATCATAAAGTCGTTTCACTTTGGTCATCCGGGGGATGATGCTGTATGCGTCATCCTTGAATTCTGCGATATGGTACTGCGTTTCCTGCTCACTTTGACTGGTGGCGACTCCCTCGGCGGCAACGATGACTTGGAAAATATCTCGATAAGCTTCTTCGAGACTCATCATCGCCGGCTGTACTTCTTCACTTAGAAGAGAATTCATTGCCTCCTGCTTGTTTGCTTGAATAACAGAGAGCAAGGTTGATGCAATAAACACGAGTAAAATAGTAAATAATGGAATGCTGATTTTCTGGGAAATGGATAAACGATTCATGAGGTTATTCCGTGAGTATGATGAATGTGATGCATATCAGTAAGTATGGCACGCTATTTGGGTAAATTATAGATAATGAGATCAATATTCACCAATCAAGAGTGTTGATTTTCATAGAAATTTTCTATCGAAAAGATTAATGATTGTAAGTTATGAAGTTTATTCCAACTTTCAGCATTATTTTTACACTATATATGCTTGTAATTCATGAATGCTATTCCATGTCGCAGGATAATGGTCGAGATAGAGTTGGTTTACACTATGACGAGTTAGTTTGACATGGCTAATATGTCAAACCCCTACCATAAACAACTATGCTTGTTTAACCATAAGAACGAGTAAGGAATAGTGCTGATGTCATCGTCATTTTATCAACAAATCCAAAATCAAATTAACGAAGTGAAAGAAGAAGGACTTTACAAGTCTGAGCGTGTGATTACTTCGGCTCAAAAGGCTTCTGTTTCTATTTCTACTGGGGAAGAGGTTCTTAACTTCTGCGCCAATAATTACTTGGGTCTTGCTAATCACCCTGCATTAATCGACGCGGCGAAGTCTGGTATGGATGAACATGGTTTTGGCATGGCATCGGTTCGCTTTATTTGCGGCACCCAAGATTCACACAAAGAGCTAGAGCAAAAACTATCCACGTTCCTAGGTAAAGAAGACACGATTCTTTACACATCATGTTTTGATGCGAACACGGGTTTATTTGAAACGATTCTAGGTAAAGAAGACGCCATCATTTCAGACGCACTCAATCACGCCTCTATCATCGATGGTGTTCGTCTGTGTAAAGCGATGCGTTTCCGTTATGCCAATAACGATATGGAACAACTGGAAGAGCGTTTAATCGAAGCGAAAGAAGCGGGTGCTCGCCATACATTGATCGTCACTGATGGTGTTTTTTCAATGGACGGCGTGGTTGCAAACCTTCCTGCTATTTGTGATTTGGCTGACAAATATGAAGCGCTTGTGATGGTTGATGATTCACACGCCGTTGGCTTTATGGGCCCAAATGGTGCCGGAACTCATGAGCACCATGATGTTATCGACCGCATTGATTTCATTACCGGAACACTCGGCAAAGCAATGGGTGGCGCTTCAGGCGGTTACACTTCTGGAAAGAAAGAAGTGATTGATTGGTTGCGTCAGCGTTCTCGTCCATACCTGTTCTCAAATTCAGTTGCGCCTGCGATTGTTTCGGCTTCTATCCGTGTCATTGATCTTCTTAAAGAGTCTGGCGACTTACGTACTAAGCTGTGGGAAAACGCAGCACATTTCCGTACTCGTATGGAAGCGGCTGGCTTTACAGTGGGTGGTGCTGATCACGCGATCATCCCTATTATGCTGGGTGATGCAAAAGTCGCGGCTGAGTTCGCTGAACGAGCACTAGAGAAAGGCATCTATGTGGTCGCGTTCTCATTTCCTGTTGTGCCAAAAGGACAAGCCCGTATTCGTACTCAAATGTCCGCAGCGCACAGCCGCGAGCAACTCGATACGGCCATTGATGCCTTTATCCAAGTCGGTACAGAGATGGGGATCATCGCTTAATCAGGCGAGAGGAATAATTATGAAAATCAAAGCACTATCGAAACTAAAACCTGAAGAAGGCATCTGGATGACTGAGGTTGAAAAACCTGAAATGGGTCATAACGATCTTCTTATCCGAATTAAGAAAACCGCCATTTGTGGTACAGACGTGCATATTTACAACTGGGATGAATGGTCACAAAACACTATCCCTGTTCCTATGGTCGTCGGGCACGAATACGTGGGTGAAGTGGTTGGTATTGGACAAGAAGTTCGTGGTTTTGAGCTTGGTGACCGTGTATCTGGCGAAGGTCACATTACATGTGGTCACTGTCGTAACTGTCGTGGCGGTCGTACTCACCTATGCCGAAACACAACAGGTGTGGGTGTAAACCGCACTGGTGCGTTCTCTGAGTTTCTAGTGATCCCAGCGTTCAACGCCTTTAAGATCCCAGCAGAAATCTCTGATGATCTTGCCTCAATCTTTGACCCGTTTGGTAACGCAGTACACACAGCTCTATCTTTCGATCTCGTCGGCGAAGACGTTCTGATCACGGGTGCTGGCCCAATCGGTATTATGGCGGCAGCGGTAGCAAAACACGTTGGTGCTCGTCACGTTGTCATTACTGATGTAAACGAATACCGCCTAGATTTGGCTAAGAAAATGGGCGTGACTCGCGCTGTTAACGTGATGGAAGAGAAGCTAGAAGATGTAATGGCTGATCTCGGTATGACTGAGGGTTTCGATGTTGGTTTAGAAATGTCGGGTAACCCATCAGCGTTCAACAGCATGTTAACGAACATGAACCATGGCGGCAAAATTTCTCTTCTTGGTATTCCGCCGTCCGACATGGCAGTCGACTGGAACCAAGTGATCTTCAAAGGTTTGGTTATTAAAGGCATCTACGGCCGTGAGATGTTCGAAACTTGGTACAAAATGGCCTCTTTGATTCAGTCAGGTTTAGACCTGTCACCAATCATCACGCACCACTACAAAGTGGACGACTTCCAGAAAGGCTTCGATATGATGCGTTCTGGTATGTCTGGTAAGGTCATCCTTGACTGGGAGTAGGTGAAAAGCTAGAGGACGCTTTAGTGATCCGTCATTAGCTGCAAAATGAGATAAATGTCAAAAATTACTCTATTTTCCCTTTAAGAAGCCCCAATTTAGCCCAAAATAATTTTGAGGCTAAATTGGGGCTTTTTTCGTTATTTCCATGAAAAATCTCTAGGTTGAAATAATCCACCAAAATGAAAGTGTTTAGTTGGGATTAGACGGTTAAGTATCAACTCAATGCAGTTTGAATTGAGTTTGCTTTACTTAATTTAGGGGCTCAAAGCGTTCGAGAAATTCAAATGTGAATCGGTCAAGTCATTTTTGAATTTCTGTAAACCGTATTCAGAACGCTGTTGGTTATTTATGATCACCGCATTCAAGGTTTCCTAGGAAAGGAAACTCAATACAGCAAAGGAGATAGGCTCAAAAAAGAATCTAAGTAGCTTCAATACCCAGTTGTTAAACCTATGAAAAAATCAAACAAAAAGCTTTTGTTATTCTCCCTTATTGTGAGTGGCTTATTCTCACGTTTTGCATGGTCTTCGAACTTAATGCTGAAAGACGCTTCTGCAAAAACCAAGCTTATTTATGACAGTGAGCCTCAAAAGGTGGCTTACAGGGATTACCCTAGGGACTTGGCCTTCAGCGGTGATCAGTACAACAATAACGGATCGGTTTGCATCAGAGCATTATAAGCCCAACGCCACTTTGTTAGATGAAGGTGGTGATCCTACACATCCTTAATGTGATTCTTAGAAACTAAAAATAGTTGATTAAATGTTTAACCATAGGTGTTTAGATACATGAGAAAAATAACCTCACAACCATTAATTCTTTATGGGAAGTTGCCATTCAAATATATCTACCTTTTCTTGTCTTCTTATGTGTTGGTCATGTGCGGCTTTTTATTTGCTATGGAAGGATTGAGTTGAAAGGAAGTAAATTTATATGAACCTAGCTCGTATCTCTTTACTAAAGCAAAGGCCAATGATGGTAACTCGACTTTTAACTCTTTTCTTTGCTATCCACATTGTTTTTTATAGTTCATTGGCTTATAGCCAAGATAAGCTCGGTTTTGTGGACACCGCGACGCCTGAAAGCACTTTGTCGGGTTTTGTTACGTATTCTGAACTCGTAATCAAGTATTGGCAGCTTGAACAACTTCATTTACCCGAAGCCCAACATGCTTATGCCCAAGTCATTCGAACAATAGATTTGTCAAACCTTCCTAACCGCAGTCGAACTGTGGTCGTGATGGAAAGAATCATTTTGCTGCATGAGATTCTAGATAGATTAGGTAAAGACATTCAATTACATTCTTCAGTAATTACATCGTCAACAGATGACTCCTCGAGCCAGTGGCGTTTAGGAAATACTGACATATTAATTGCCAAGCAAATAGATGGTGATAAAGTCGGCCAATATCTATTTACGACCACTTCCGTTAATAGTTTATCCAAATGGTATCGTTTGATATTAGCGTCTACGGAGAAAAGTGAACATGAGGTTGACTTGTACCATGAGTTTTTAATTCGTCCTGGCCCACTGTTTTCAACACCTTTAATCCAGTCTTTACCGGAAAGCTTTAATACCTTATACGCATCGATTCCTCTCTGGCAGTGGTTCGCTTTAGTCAGTGTATTTTTGTTATGTCGATTCATGATTAAGGTTAGCTTTTCTCTTGGTGAACGTTGGAACTTACGTTGGTATAGGAATGGGTTGAAATGGCAGGTCGGTCGGCAACTATCTCTGGTTGGGGTCGTGTTAATCCTGTTTATTACCCGAAAAGTGATTGATGACGGGATATGGATCACCGGAGGAATCTATCAGTTTCTGTCGACTTCATTCTTGATAGGGCAGTTTTTCTTTGTGGCCTGGTTGATCATGACCATCTTCAATTACTTCGCTGAACTGTATGTGTTTAACAAACATGAAGGAAAATATGTCGACGCCTCTTTAATAACGGTACTCGCGCGCATCTTTGGTGGTCTCACAATCGTTATTCTAGGTATTTATCTAGTTGATTTTATGGGCTTCTCAATTTCCCCAATTGTCACGGGTTTAGGGGTGGGTGGTTTAGCGGTGGCTCTCGCCATTCGCCCGGTTTTAGAAAATGTGATTAATGGATTAACTTTGTACGCTGATGGTGGAATAAAAATTGGTGAACTGTGCCGTTATGGTAACAATCTAGGGACGATTGAGAGCATAGGGTTACGTTCTACGCGAATTAGAACGCTAGAACGTTCTTTAATTACCATCCCTAATTCCGAGTTTGCCAATATGGAGATTGATAACCTAGAGCGCCGTGATAAGCGTCGGATGGATCATCGCTTGAAGTTGCGCTCCGAGTTGACGCAAGATCAACTCAAACTTCTTGTCGTTGGTATCAGGCGACTGCTGTTACAACACCCTAAACTCGATGACGATCCTGTGAGAGCAAGGTTTGTTGGCGTCGGTGAATTTGCGATACACATTGATATACTTGCCTATATCATATGCAAAGATCATGACGAGTTTCTTGCTGTGCAAGAAGATGTGATGTTTTCGGTGATGCAGCAAGTTGAGGTGGTAGGGGCTCAATTGGCATTTTCTAACCAATATCAACTTACTCAGGCACTTAAACCTATTGATGATGAACTCAAAGAGAAAGCGACCGAAACCGTAATGCAGTGGCAAGATAATAATAATTACCCATTTCCTGACTTTAGCTATGAATTTAAAGATGGAATTAAAGACAGTATTATATACCCAGCGAAAAACTCAGCGGTTCGCGCAAATGGGAATGGTTAATTAAACAAGCTTTACCCTAAGGTGATTATCGCTAATTTGAATTTCTCTAATTCATCGTGTTTGCCTTCTATTTACTCCAAAGTAGCGTCAAAATATTTAAGCTACTTTGGAGATATCCATGCCTCATGTTAGTCCTTCACGCATACTTCTTTCTTTTTCTCTTTTACTTATGTCGACCGGGTGTTCGACCGAAGACTTACCACTGATAGGTGATACGCCTCGCCCTGTCCGTTTGACTGAAGTCCAGCCTGTGGGTCATCAAGAGATAAGACGTTTTCCTGCTCAGGTCTCTGCATCTAAGGAAGTTGAGCTCGCTTTTAGAGTGGGTGGGGAGGTGGTCGAATTTAACTTAAAACCGTCTCAACGAGTGACGAAAGGAGAGGTCATTGCTCGACTTGATCAGCGAGATTTTAAAACTGAAGTCGTGTTAAAAACAGCGGAGTTTGATTTAGTCAAAAGGGAATTCAATCGAGCGACTCAAATGATGAATCAGAATCTATTGGCTCAAGCGGAGTTTGATGGTATTCAGGCTCGTCTTCAAGTCGCACAAGGTGCTTTGCAACTTGCCCAAGATAGATTGAAAGATACGGTCATTACTGCCCCTTACAGTGGCCGAATTGCGACGACTCACATTGAGAACCATCAACAAATACAAGCTCACCAAGGTATCGTGATTCTGCAAGATCATGAAATGATTGATCTTACTATCCAGCTACCAGAGAGCATTCTTAGCCAGATGAATGCTAAAAGAATTGACCCATATTACCAACCATTGGCAACGTTTAACGGTTCGTCGGTTTCTTACCCTGTGATTTACAAGCAGCACAAGACGCAAGCAACAACTGGTACACAAAGCTATGAAGTAACCTTTACTTTGGTCGCGCCAACAGATAATCATACGGTATACCCCGGAATGGGAGCAACGCTTCACCTCGACCTCGATAAAGTTATTATCGATAAACAAGAAGTGAAACACTTTGTCGTTCCTGCTAGCGCCATTCTAGACAATGACATGATTGGTCAGTCTCAGGTCTGGGTATTTCATAACGGGCAAGTTTCTCCGTTAGATATCACCATTCAAGGTGTTTCGTCACGTGGTGCGATTGTTTCAGGAGATCTCTCTCAGAATAGTTATGTGGTGAGCGCGGGTGTCAGCCAATTATTTGATGGAATGAGAGTATCACCCATCGTTCGTGAGCGAGGTTTATAATGAACCTGACTAATTACGCACTTAAAAATAAAGTCATTAGCTGGCTAGTGGTTGCGATCTTATTGGTGGGTGGTGTGCTTTCTTTTCGTGGTTTAGGGCAATTGGAATTTCCAGCATTCCCTATCCCACAAGCTATGGTTAATACAACGTACCCTGGTGCGTCGGCAATGCAGGTAGAAGAAGAAGTCACCTTACCGCTTGAGCGTGCGATTTCTCAGCTCGAATATGTTAGAGATGTAGAATCTTTTACCAGTGCTGGGTTGTCTCAGATTGCGGTGATATTAAAAGAGACCATACAAGCAGAACAACAACCTCAGGTATGGGATGAATTACGCCGTAAGGTGAATGATATTCAACCTAGCATGCCGCCGGGAGTGAACCCATCGCAAGTCATTGATGATTTTAGCGATGTGTATGGCATTCTCTACAACATTACGAGTGACGAATACAATTATCGCGAACTGCAAAATTACGGTGAATATCTTCAGCGTGAGCTTCTTGCCATTAAAGGGGTAAAGAAAGTTAACTTGGCCGGGCTAGTCTCTGAACACATTGTGATTGAGATTGCTCAGCAAGATCTTAATACGTTGAACCTTGACCCTGCTTGGCTTTCTCGTTTGATTCAAAATCAGAACATGGTGTCTAATGGTGGTGATTTGCTACTTGATGGACAATCGATCCGAATCCATTCTTCTGGTGAGTTTAATGAAATTGAAGCGTTAAAATCATTTAAATTTAGCCCGCCGGGAAGCAATGACCTGATCCAATTAGGTGATATCGCAGAGGTAAGCCGTCAGTTTCAGGATAAAGCTTATACCTTGTATCGTAACAATGGTGAACAAGCCATTTCTCTTGGGATCTCGTTTGCGAACAGCGTCAATGTGGTTGATGTGAGTGAACGTGTCAGTAATAAATTGTCTGAACTTGATTTTGTTCGCCCAATCGGCATTGAATTAAACAAAGTGTACGACCAAGGCGATGCGGTTGATAAATCGGTGTCTGACTTTGTGATGAGCCTAGTTGAAGCGGTATTGATTGTTATTGTCGTGCTGTTATTTGCAATGGGTTTGCGTTCAGGCATTTTAATGGGGGCTATTTTATTACTGACTATCCTCGGCACCTTTATTGGAATGAGTATTCTAGGCGTTGAGATTCAAATCATTTCACTTGGTGCTTTGATCATTGCACTGGGAATGCTGGTTGATAATGCGATAGTGATAACTGAAGGTGTCTTAATCGGCCTGAAGCGTGGATTGACCAAACGTAAAGCCATTGAATCCGTTGTTAAACAGACCCAGTGGCCGCTGCTTGGTGCAACACTGATTGGTATTATTGCATTTGCCCCGATTGGCTTGTCTGCCGACGCAACGGGGGATTTTTTAGGGTCTTTATTCCAAGTATTAGCGATTTCTTTATTACTAAGTTGGGTGCTTGCTATCACGTTAACGCCGTTCTTCTGCGAACTGATGTTTAAAGAAGAAATCGCCGAAGGTGAGTCAGTGCATATCGATCCTTATCGAGGGTTGATATTTACCCTGTATCGCACGGTTCTTAATACCGCACTAAAAAACCGTGTCGCGACTATGGTCATCACTCTGGTCTTGCTTATTTCTGCTGTGATCGGGTTTGGCTCTGTAAAACAGGCCTTTTTCCCACCATCGAATACGCCAATTTTCTATGTGGATGTATGGCTTCAACAAGGCACTGACGTGCGTGAAACGGAACAACGCCTAAAGCAAATTGAACGTACCGTGAGCGGGTTTAATGACGTTCATAATGTCACGACCGTTGTAGGTTCGGGTGCTCAGCGATTTATTCTGACTTATGCACCTGAAAAATCATACAGCAGTTACGGGCAATTGATTGTTGAAGCGAAAGACTTAGCCGCGATCGAAACGATGCTACCCCAGATGAAAGCAAGACTTGAAAGTCTACATCCGGATATTGATTTTAAGTTTAAGTTAATGGATTTGGGCCCTGCACCTGCCGCTAAAGTAGAAGCACGCTTTTATGGTGCGGATCCACTGGTGTTGAGACAACTTGCTGCTCAAGCGAATGAGATCATGCGTAATGAGCCAAAAGCAACTGCAGTTCGTCACTCATGGCGAGAAAAAACTCAAGTACTTGAACCGCAACTTGATGGTGCAGCAGCAAGGCGAGTTGGGATAACCAAGAGTGATCTTGATAGAACCTTGTTACGCAATTTAAATGGTGAACAAATCGGCTTGTTCAGAGATGGCAGTCATATCATGCCGATTGTGATGCGCGCGCCAGATGAAGAACGCTTTGATATCGACAGATTACCTGAGCTACAAGTGTGGAGCCAAGATCAAAACCGTTATATTCCAATAACACAGGTCGTTTCCGACTTTAATTTGATGCCGGAAGATTCCTTAATTGTTCGTCGTAACTTTAAGCGGGTGATTTCCGTTATGGCCGATGTGACGCCATTTGGTGATGATACGGCTGAATCTTTGCGCCGTTTGGTCGCCCCTAAAATCGAAGCGATTGAACTCCCTCTAGGCTATCATTTTGAGTGGGGGGGGGAATATGAAAGTCAGCAAAAGGCGACCAACAACCTAATGGGTTCATTGCCAATGGGATACCTGATCATGTTCTTGATTACGGTATTGTTATTCAACACCATTCGTCAGCCTTTGGCGATTTGGTTGACGGTACCACTGGCATTAATTGGTGTGAGTGCGGGCTTACTATTAATGAATATTCCGTTCTCGTTCACGGCATTGCTAGGACTATTGAGCTTATCAGGCATGATTGTGAAGAATGGTATTGTGCTGGTGGAGCAAATCAATATCGAAACCGACCAAGGTTCAAACCTTAACCGTGCGATTGTGGATGCCAGTGTGAGTCGCGTGCGACCTGTGTGCATGGCGGCAATTACTACCATGCTAGGCATGATCCCACTGGTGTTTGATGCCTTCTTCCAGTCGATGGCGGTGACCATCATATTCGGACTTGGGTTTGCTACATTACTAACGTTAGTTGTATTGCCTGTGATTTATGCTTTGCTGTACCGAGTAAGCTATCGTTAACACGTCAATGTTTAATACCTCTCATTAGGAAAGAACGTCCAGAGTTGTTATAGATAAAGCTGATGCCAACAATGTAGGTATCAGCTTTTTCATTTGTGTACTTTTGAATCAGATGTGTAGGTAATACGTTTTGTCAGATAATTTAGTGCCAACTTATGGGCAATTGATGCGTGAGCAAAGGTAAGTTTTCAGGCAGGAATGAAGATCAAGCGGGCTATTGGAAAATGATTGGGTGTAATTAATAGGGGTAAGCATCGTGGTCGTTGGAACGAAAACAGGGACTCTTTATATTAAATGGCCCCACATTGTAGGCTCTCAATCTACAGCGTGGGGGAGATGACACAGAATTAAAGCAATGCGCCGATGTCTTGTACGATCTCAGTAATACCGATCGTAAAGAACTGCACACCCATGCAGATAAGCAGAAAACCCATAATTCGAGTAAACGCGTTAATCCCATTTTGGCCCAGTGCTTTAAGTAACGGGTAAGCCATGCTGAGAATAAAAGCGGCAATTAAGCTAACGACCCCAAAACCACCTATGACCCCAGTATAAATACTAATTTTTTCTAATTCTTCTTCACTGGATGCGATTTCAGCGGCAAGGCTAATGATCAGTGCCATTGTTCCGGGACCGCACAGCGATGGGATGGTAAGCGGCACCAATGCGATGGAATCTTGTCCGACACTACTATCCATGCTTTCTGGTTTTGGAAACAGCATGTTAAAGCCAATCGCACAAATGATAATCCCGCCACCCAAACGTAAGCTCGGAATTGAAATACTAAACAACTCCAAAACAGAAGCACCAATGAAAAAGGTGATGCACATGGCGATGAATAGGTAAAGCCCAACGGTTTTCGCTTGTGAAACGATGTAATTCTTGTCACGACCCTTACTTAAACCAAGAAGAACGGT